>JBMNLD010000002.1:0-629631 GCA_050952545.1 Christensenellales bacterium | reverse complement strand
ATGAATTCCCCATCGAGGATGTTCTGGCCATGATAGAGGAAAACAAAAAAAACGCCACCAATACGGACAACCTGGGAGAGGCACTGCAGACGGCTGGCAGCCAGAAATCGTTCGTCGTTGTCGATGGCGAAGAAGAACTTCTGCGTATCATGGCAGAGCCGCTTGAAAAATGGAGAGTATTTCTGCATCCCACTCAAAGGCGCATTGTTGAAAAAAACTATTCTGGTCCTGCCCGAGTCCTCGGCGGAGCAGGTACAGGAAAGACCGTGGTTGCAATGCACCGCGCCAAGTGGCTTGCATCGAAGCTTGGTGAAAAGCAGTCGATCCTTTTCACAACATTTACCGCAAATCTGGCGGCAGACATCAAGGAAAACCTCCGCAAAATATGTACGACCCAGGAACAGCGGCATATCGAGGTCGTTAATCTTGATGCGTGGGTATCACAGTATCTCCGTGAGCAAGGCTACAACTCCAATATTGTGTATGATGATACTCTTTCTGGTATTTGGGAAGAAGCTATTGCCCTCGCAGGTGATACAAGCGGACTAACGGCACAGTTTTATGCTGAGGAGTGGGCAAAGGTTGTTGCTTCACAAGATGCATTTACACAGGATGCATATCTGAAAGCTTCCCGGCTTGGCCGTGGTACAAGGCTCGATCGTAAAAAACGCGTGCAGGTATGGCACATTTTCGATGAATATCTAAACATCCTCCGTGACAGAGCAGTCCGCGATGTCGATACCGCATATTACGAATGCAGAAAGATTGCGGAAAAGAATCTTCCGAATGCTGTATTCCCTCATATTGTGATTGATGAAGGCCAGGATTTGAGTCCCAACGCCTATCGCTTGCTTAGAGTACTTGCCGGGCCGGAACATCAGAATGACCTGTTCATCGTTGGCGATACACATCAACGCATTTATAAAAATAAAGCTACACTCTCCAAGTGCGGTATCAATGTGCGTGGCCGGAGCAGTTATCTGAAAATCAACTACAGAACCACAGAAGAAATCAGGAAATACGCATTTGCGCTTTTGAAGGGTATTCCGTTTGACGATCTGGACGAGGATTATGATGACGGAAAAGTATGCCAATCCCTAACACACGGAGATATGCCGACCGTTCAGAACTTCAAAGATGCCGCTGGTGAATGTGCGTATATCGTGTCCGAAATAAAGGCTCTCATTCAAAGCGGTGTTGATGCAAAGAGTATCTGTGTGGTTGCCAGAACCCATAAGCTTTTGAACGATTACACAGCACAACTGACGCAGGCAGGACTTCGTGTATATGAGATTAAGCGCAGCAAGGTCGATGACCGCAATTATGATGGCATTCGTGTCGCGACGATGCACCGTGTTAAGGGTCTTGAATTCTCCTATATGTTTGTGGCAGCAGTAAACAAACGCATCGTTCCGCTTGCTTCAGCAATAAATCATACAGATGCCCCATCGGAAGCGGAATCCATTACCGCTGAAAAGTGCCTTCTTTATGTTGCACTTACCAGAGCACAGAAAAGAGCATATATTACATGCTATGGTACGCCATCTGAATTTTTGGAATAACGGAGGAGATATTTGATGTATATTCTCATTTCCGATTTTTACTATCAGAGTAACCCTAGCTATTTTTCCGCCCGGGGAGAATGGCTTGAACGTATAAAAAAGTATTATCCGAACTATGCTGATATTTCCACTGATGATGTCGAGGAAATATTGCTCTATTCATCGAAAAAGGCTGATGCTGGGTTGTACACGAAAACTATTCGCTGCGCGGAGTATTCGGCAGACGAGAATTATCTTCGGATTAACTATGGCGAAGTATTGTCTGACTCAGAAATGAACTGTGATTTTGTGAGAAAAAATATCTATACAATTCTTCGGCGAAAAAGAATTCTTACCGGAAACGAATTTGCACCCTCCGCTGTTTTCCTTGATGATATCCGGGATTATAAGTATGTTAAAAACGGAGGTAACAAAAATCTGGTCAATCAGAATTTGCTGGATAAACTCACAGGGCTTGTTAGTAATAATGATTGGATCGGAGTTTTAAAATGCTGTCCTCGAGCTAATCTTATTGAAAATGATGAGATTTGGAACGACCCAGAATGCCTGTCAAAACTTGCTTTTTCCCTGAGCAAACTGGCAATGAGAAGCATGAAACACCCATCAGCACAGGACTTGCAGCGTAAGGAAGAAAACACAGCTTTCTTTTTCAAAGTCTGTGAGCGCTGTATTGAATTGGATCCATACAGCAGTATGCATAAGAGTACGCTGGCTTATTTCCTCTATGACCGATATAAAACTGGCTGCCGCCAGGAGGATTTTGACAGGGCAAAAAGCCTGTATGAAGAGTTGATAGACACCTCTACATACAGTTTCAAAGAACAATATAGATATGCAAATCTGTTGAGAAAACATTATGAACTTCCGGATAACCGTTACAATCCTGAGTTCTATAAGGAATTCTCACGGGTTATCAGGCAGTATGAAATTTTAATAGAATCATACGAACAATTATCTGAAAAAGAAAAGAAGAATCAGAAGAACAACTATCGAAAAGCGCTTTATCAATATGTCGGACTTCAATATGATCGGCAAATCGGCCGCTACTGGGATTTATATTTCGATCATAACTTCCGCGGAGATGATGTTCCAGATTATATGATAAATAATCAAGCTGCAGATCTTATTAAAAGGTGTGTATTCTATATTGATTCTGTTAAGGAGATGAGCCCGGATGTCCCGACCGCTGAAAACATCAACGAGAAGCCCGGTTATTTCGACATCCGCTATAGGGCGGCTCAGCTGACAATGGCAAAAGGATACTGGCTCCTTTTACGAAACTATCCTCCGGAAAAGTATCTGCCGTTCTTTGATGAGGCCGTAGAAATGTTAACTTCTGCACTGGCAATGGCAAGACAGATGAGAAATGATGGTGCCCGTTTTATGTTCCCGGATCATATCAAGTTTCCTTTGGCAATCTGCTATTATTTAGAAAACAATCCAAACGAATGTAGCAGATGCTTTGAGCGTGCAAAGCCATGGATGCAATTCGAGCATGCTCGAATCTGCTTGCTTCAGGGCAATATTGGAGACGCAATCGATATTTTGGAGCAAATACCAGAAAAAGATTTGTGTAAGCGAAAGGCCAATGACCTGCTCAAACAGATAAGAGGAGAAATATGAATACATCGTCCATTGAATCGAAAATTGAATATCTGTCAGATATCCCGGAAACTATACAGCGGGGTTTGCTTGACCAGTTTAATATTCGTACCATAGACGAACTGACACAAGAAAAGAAGTCGCTTTTGAAGAATAGTATTGCACAGCTTTTTTCTACAACTGCACTGACTGAATATGATGAATATTGTCGTGCATATGCGCTATACTACCTTCCCGTAAACATGCAAAAGATCTGGCGTCCGCTTTTGGACTTGACGATTACCGACAGCCTTGAACCATCTTGCCGTGTTCTTGAATTAGGTTCCGGGCCGGGCTCAGCAACGATTGGGCTGATTGAGTTTTACAAGTATCTGGCATACGACAACTATTCAACAGAGTTTTACATAGATATCACGGTTGTAGAACGTGAATCCGCGTTTCTAAGAATCTTTGATTCGCTTATGGAACAATATACTCGTTCTCTGCCATCCAATCTCAACGTCTCAATAAAACCGATAAATGCTGATGCAGCTGATTTTCTCGACCATAATGAGAATAGTGACTATAACCTCATTATTGAGAGTAACATGCTTAACCCCAATGAACATATATCTGCTTGCTATCTGGAAGGTATCGCTCATAATTTGATAAGATCCCTAGGAAAGCATTCTAGTCTTATTTTTATCGAGCCAGCTAAACAGGGACTTACTGATTTTCTTAGAACAATAAAAGCTATTTTGCTGCGCGAAGGTTTGTGCTGCTACAGTCCGTGTTGCTGTGAGAACCAAATATGTGGTCAATTCGCGTCTGCGCAGTTAAATATCAAAGGGATCGGTTTATGCAAGAAATTGTATGAAAACGATATTATTACCCGTCTGCCGGACTATCATGCGTTTGAGTATGCTGTGTTCCGTAACGATACGCTTCAAAAATACGATTACTCAGGATCAGACAGCATTTTATGTGACCTTCGTAATCATGGTGGAGAGTTAATCAGTTTTAAGGCTTTCGTATGTGCAATTGCTCATCCGGACGATGATGTATTCGCTCTGAAAGTATGTGATGGAGGCATCCCAGAAAACAAATCTGTATGGATGAACATACCAAGAAAGTCACTTCTTGAGCCCCAAATTAATACCCTTACCTGCGGAAGGGGTGGCATGATTGATATCAAAAATGCCGTTGTTGAGGCGCCGAACAAACTTGGCGTTTGCCGCAAAACTAGAATAAGGATATATAAATAACTATGATTTTAAGTGTCAGCAGAAGAACAGATATTCCGGCGTTTTACACGGAATGGTTTATGAATCGAATACACGAGAAATATGTTCTGACCAGAAATCCAATGAATTATCATCAGGTCAGCCGGACTCCTATTACACCGGACGTAGTGGACTTCATTGTGTTCTGGTCGAAAAATCCGGCACCATTACTTCCTTATTTGGATGAAATAGGTAGGGACTATCCGTTCTATTTTCAGTTCACACTTAATCCTTACAATCAAGATCTTGAACCAAATCTCCCTGCACAGGAGGAAAGAATTGATACTTTCCGACGCATATCTGAAATCTATGGGAAAGAGCGGGTAATATGGAGATATGACCCAATCATACTGTCACAGAAATATGATTTGTCATGGCACATGGATCAGTTTGAAAGACTTGCTGACAGGCTATTTCTATACACTGATACATGCGTTTTCAGCTTTGTTGATATCTACGATAAAATCAAGAGCAACCTTGCTGCGGCTGAATATATGTCAATTACTTCCGTTCAGGAAGAGAACTTTGCCAGGTGCTTTTCAGTGATTGCTTCAAACCGTCAGATCAAACTTAAGACCTGTGCAGAAGATATTGAGTTGGATCAATTCGGAATTGAGCACTCATGCTGCGTTGATTCTGATTTAATTGAACGGATTACGGGATACAAGCTTTCTGTGAAAAAAGATAATACGCAGAGAAGTCAATGCCACTGTGCTGAAAGTATCGATGTTGGTCAATACAACACATGTAAGCACATGTGTAAATACTGCTATGCGAATTACAGCATAGCAAGCGTTAAAAACAGCTATGCCAGACATGACCCTAAGTCACCTTTGCTTATTGGAAATCTTGAGGCAAATGATAAGGTGAATGAACGAAAAGTTAAGAGTTTTAAGCAGGATCAGCTTTCTCTTTTTTAATTTTTGCTTACTTATGAAGAATAGGCGTGTTTGGCGTTAGAAAAGTAGAGCTCAAAATTCAGTGCAGAAGACATATTCTTCGTTTTACTTTTACCTATTTTAAAGAACACGATTTCGATCTGAACGAAGAATTATCTGGTACAAGATTGGGGTTTGAATTGGCCAGCTTGCCGGAGGAGTATATGGAACGCACGGTTGAAAATAGTACATTATTAAACCGGATTACGGAACTTGAACAGGAAAATTCTTATCTCAAAACGCTCCTGCAGAATGCCAGCATAGAATATGCGCTGTCGATTGTAGGTGGTGTATCTGAGGCTGAACCGATTTTTGTTCCGGACCAGGGTTCCCGCATCATACCGGAAGAAATCACGCGGAATCACGCGAGGCAGTTTTACTCGTACTTCTGGGGACGCATAGACGTTTACAGCAAGCGCTCTCAGAATAAAACCACAGGAAAAGCAGGCTATTATCCGCAGTGTGATAATTTCTGGAGGCACGGCGTTTGTCCGAAAGTATCCGGTGTTAAGGTGAAATGCAAGGATTGTAATAACCGATGCTGGACCAAACTGGAAGGCACCCAGATTGAGAATCATCTGCGTGGATTGCGAGAAGACGCGTCTGATGTTATTGGCATCTATCCACTTTTTCCGGATGGAACTTGCCGTTTCCTTGTCTTTGATTTCGATAATCACGATAATGGTGCAGACGAACATGACTACGCCAATACCGATAACAGCTGGATTGGCGAGGTGAACGCGCTGCGTGAAATTGGCAAGCAGAATGGGATTCCTATGTTGGTTGAGCGTTCCCGCTCGGGTAAAGGCGCTCATGTTTGGATATTCTTCGATTCTCCAGTTTCTGCGGCCCTTGCCAGAAAATTCGGATTTGCGCTTTTGGATAAAGGCGCTGAATCCGTCAACATGACTTCGTTTCGGTTTTATGACCGGATGCTTCCTGCACAGGATTATCTTGAGGACGGTGAGCTTGGTAACCTCATAGCATTGCCTCTTCAAGGGCAGGCACTTAAACAAGGAAACAGTGCCTTTATCGATGAAAATTGGAATGCGTATCCGAATCAGTGGGCCACGTTGCAAAAGATGGAAAAGCTGTCTGCTGCAAAGATGGACGATCTGATGTTTTCCTGGAACATCGCGATGGAAGATAATCCTTCAGATAACATCGATACCGCTGAAACTGACACCACAAAACCGTGGGAAAGAAGCAAACGGCTACACAAGGAAGATGTATCCGGCAAAGTATCCATTACCGTTTCAAATCTTCTTTACATATTAACAGACAACCTGAAACCGCGGATTCAAAACCAAATCAGACGGATTGCGGCTTTTTCGAATCCGGTATTCTTCCGCAATGATGCCATTGGCTTATCGAATTATACTAACTCAAGGTACATCTACCTTGGCGAAGATGACGGCGACTATATTTGCATTCCTCGGGGATTACTTGAACAGCTGACTGAGAAATTGAAAGCCGCAGGGATCCTGTTTATGATTACAGACAAACGCTGCAACGGTACTGCAATTAAAGTAGAATTTACTGGAGAACTGAGGGTCAGTCAGAAAAAAGCAATTGACGCGCTTATGAAATACGACAACGGTATTCTGAGCGCAGCGACCGCGTTCGGTAAGACCGTGGCCTGCGGCAATCTGATTACCAAACGGCGCGTCAACACGCTGATTCTTCTTGAATCATCATCTCTGATTGAGCAATGGGAGAAATCACTTTCCACATTCCTTGCGATTGACGAGGAGTTGCCGGAATATAAAACGAAGACTGGACGCACCAAGAAACGCAAAAGCATAGTTGGTGTTATTCAAGGAGCCAAGGACACATCCACCGGCATCGTAGATATTGCTATGGTAGGCTCATTGTATAAAAAGGGGGAACTTCACCCACGGCTGAAGGATTACGGAATGGTGCTCGTTGATGAATGCCATCACAGCGCCTCCGCCACCGTCAGCAGAATCCTGCGGGAAATTCCCGCGAAATATGTTTATGGCGTAACGGCCACACCTTTCCGCGGCGATGGCCTTGAGAGAATAAATGAGATGCTGCTTGGGCCGGTCCGCTTTGAATATACTGCAAAGGAAAAAGCTGAAGAGCAAGGCATTGACCATCTGATTGTGCCACGTTTCACGCGCGCGGTCAGTCCTCACGGTCGGGATAAGCTCCATATTAACGAGGCTTATGAAATCATCCGTAACAACGAGTTCCGAAATGAGCAAATCGTTGATGATATCAAGGAATGTATCGCGGCAAAGCGCACTCCGGTTGTCCTGACTCGTTTCACTGACCATGCAGACGTGCTCTACGAATTGCTCAAGGGCTGCGCGGACAATGTATTCTTGCTGACTGGTAATAAATCAAAAAAAGAACAGAGAGGGTTGCGCACTCAAATGGACGCAGTCCCGATTGCCGAAACGCTCATACTGATTGCCACCGGGCAACTAATCGGAGAAGGCTTTGACTATCCGAGGCTGGATACATTGATTATGGCAGATCCGGTTGCGTGGAAAGGTGTCGTGGAGCAATATGCCGGCAGATTGAACCGTGACTTCGAAGGTAAGCAGAATGTCATGATTTATGACTATATCGATGCCAACATTCCCGTGTTCGACAATATGTATGCTAAGAGGATGAAGGCGTATAAGCGCATCGGTTACAAGCTTTACGATGATAATCCTGTTGGAAAGCAATCTGTGAATGCAATATTCGATTCCGACAGCTATAGTCCTGTATATGAACAGGATCTAAAAGAGGCGCTCAGCGATATTGTTATTTCGAGTCCTACGCTTGGCAAGCGCAAGGTTATGCGAATGCTGAAATTACTGCGTGAACGGCAGGACGCCGGCGTTAGAGTGACAATTGTTACCTGGCATCCAAATGCGTATATATATGGTTCCGATGAACATCGGATTGAGTTGATGGAGGATTTACGCAACGCCGGTATAAACATTCAACTCGTAGAAGACAACTGCGAGCACTATGCCGTTATAGACAATAAGATCGTATGGTACGGCAGTATGAATCTTCTATCCAAGGATGATGTTGAAGATAACATTATGCGCGTTGTGAGCGAGCGGATTGCCGCAGAGCTGTTGGAGTTGACCTTCAAGAAAGGAAATCAGCTTCAGCAGTATGCATTGCCTTTGGAATAATGGAAAATGCACAGCCCCCGGATTAATCTGTGCATTGTATCAATTTGATGTGCCTCACACATAGTAAAAATAGCATCCCCAAGGGATGCTATTTTTCTATAAAATGTAGTGGGACTTGAACGTGAGGGAAGTTCGCGAAGCGAATCAAAACATCCGGTGGATGTTTTGCCGAGGCGGCGTGTCAGACTGCGATAGCAGACTGAGCAAGTCCCACTTTCGGCACCATAGTAAAAATAGCATCCCCAAGGGATGCTATTTTTCTATAAAGTGTAGTGGGACTTGAACGTGAGGGAAGTTCGTAAAGTCTCCAAAAAAACATCGAATTATTAAAGGGCGGTCTTTTGACCGCCCCGGAGAAACAATGAATATTGTCATCAGTACCTTAGAGCTATAGCATTTCTCTTAGGTCTACTACAAATTATGAAAATACGCCATATATTGTTACATCGTTCGCAATCTTAATAAAAATATGTTAAAATTATATCAAAATATTGGTATTTAATCCAAAAGTATTATATAATTGACCATAGGAGTAGAAATGAACATTTGGCATGAAGTTAATCCTAATAGAATCTCTAAAGAAGATTTCCTTGCGGTAATTGAAATTTCTAAAGGCAGCAAGAACAAATACGAACTTGATAAGGATACGGGTATGTTAGTGCTTGACAGAATTTTATATACCTCAACGCATTATCCGGCGAATTACGGCTTTATCCCGAGGACTTACGCCGACGACAAAGACCCTCTAGATGTTCTTGTACTGTGCACCGAGCCTATCGTGCCCCTTGCGCTTGTCAGATGCTATCCGATAGGGGTTATCTGTATGACCGACCAGGGCGAGATGGATTACAAAATAATAGCGATACCTTTTCAGGACCCTACCTGGAATACTATTCATGATTTGTCTGAACTCCCGCCGCATATCATGCAGGAGATAACGCATTTCTTTAATGTGTATAAAGCGCTCGAGCATAAAGACACGAATATATTCGAAATAATGAACAAAGACAGGGCGATAGAAATTATCGATGAAGCGATAAAATCATATAAGATAAAATTTTGTTGAGGACTTAAGATGTACGACATAATAATTATTGGAGGCGGCGTAATCGGCACCAACATATTATACGAGCTTTCGCATTACAAATTAAAGACACTGCTACTCGAGAAAGAAAACGATGTCAGCTGCGGCGCCAGCCGCGCGAACAGCGGAATTGTTCATGCGGGCTACGATTGCAAGCCGGGCACCTTAAAGGCGAAATTCAACGCTCTCGGTAACAAAATGTTTCCGTTTATTACGAAAAAACTCGGCGTGCCGTTTCAAATGACGGGCTCTCTGGTAGTAACAGACCGTGACGGCTTAAGCGCATTGCAAAAGCTGGAGGAACACGCGAAATCAAACGGCGTTTCCGTGGAAATAATCGACAGAAAGAGGATATCCGCGTTAGAGCCCAATATCGGAGACAATATCGAATACGCGCTCTACGCGCCGTCCGCGGGCATTGTATCGCCGTATAAGCTGACAATAGCATTCGCGGATTTCGCTGCGTTAAACGGCGCGGAAATAAAATTGAGCAGCAAGGTCGATAAAATCAGTTATTCAAAGAGCGAAGGCGCGTATAGCGTCTTTTGCGGAGATAGAGAATATAAGGCAAAGGCAGTTATTAACTCGGCGGGCACGCATTCAATGGAGATTAATAAGATGGCGGGCGCCGAGATTTATCCGACGGAATTCAGACGCGGCGAATACTATGTGCTTGACCAGACCGAGAGAAATAAAGTCAACACAGTGATTTTTCCCCTGCCCGACGAAAACGGCAAGGGCATATTAATAGCGCCCTCAGCGGACGGAAATGTGCTATTAGGCCCGACTTCGACCGTAACCGAAAATCCCGACGATAACGATGTCACATATCTGGGGCTTGATATGGTAAAGAAAGGCATAAGCAGAACTTTCAAGGCGGTTGATTTCAGAAAGGTAATAAGAGTATTTGCGGGACTCAGAAGCGTAAGCGGAGACGATTTCATAATTAAGCGCTCCCAAGTTCTCCCGAATTACATAATGCTCCTCGGCATATGTTCTCCAGGACTGTCTTCTTCGCCCGCAATCGCCGAATATGTAAGGGATATGGTATTAAATATCATCCCCGCCGGGACTAAGGAAGTAAAGCCGCTTCCTAAACAGAAGAAGTTTATCGAACTTACTAAAGACGAATTAAACGAAATGATTAAGACCGACCCGAGATGGGGAAGACTTGTATGCAGATGCGAGAAAGTCAGCGAGGCTGAAGTCATTAACGCGATTCATTCGCCTCTGCCTGCCACATCCGTGGACGCGGTAAAGAGAAGGACGAGAGCGGGAATGGGAAGATGTCAGGGCGGCTTCTGCGCTCCGAGAGTTATGGAGATACTATCCAGAGAATTAGGCATTCCCGTTACTAAAGTTAACTATAAAGGCGACGGCAGTTATGTTGCAATCGGCGGCATTAAGACAAAGGACTAAGAATTATGGATTACGATGTGATTATTATCGGCGGCGGCCCCGCGGGAATGGCGGCGGCGCTGGCGGCGAAGAATAAGGGAGCAAAAGTTGCTATATTCGAGCGCGACGTAAGGCTCGGAGGAATTTTAAATCAATGCATACATAACGGATTCGGACTGCATTACTTCAAGGAAGAGCTGACGGGTCCCGAATATGCGGACAGATTTGTCAGGCAAATCGACGAAAATATCGCCGTATACCTCGAATCAATGGTAATATCCGTAACCCCCGACAGAGTGGTCACAGCGGTAAACCCCGTAAACGGGGTAATGACTTACCGCGCGGGCGCGATCGTGCTGGCAATGGGCTGCAGAGAGAGGACGGCGGGCGCGATAAATCTTCTCGGTTCGAGACCCGCGGGAATTTATACCGCAGGCATGGCGCAGAAAATTATAAATATCAACGGCTATATGGTCGGCAAGAAAGTGCTGATATTGGGCTCCGGGGACATAGGGCTTATAATGGCAAGGCGTATGACTTTCGAGGGCGCTAAAGTGCAGATGGTGCTGGAATTAATGCCGTACTCCTCCGGTCTCAAGCGAAATATCGTCCAATGCCTTGACGACTACTCAATACCTTTAAGGTACAGCTATACGATTACGCGTATAATTGGCGCAACGAGAGTAGAGGGCGCGTATATTGCGCCGGTGGACAGCAATCTGAAACCTATTCTTGATAAAGAAGAGTATGTCGAGTGCGATACGATATTGTTATCGGTGGGCTTAATACCCGAAAACGACCTTGTCAACGGTATCGGTATGGAAATGTCGCCTATAACGGGAGGCGCCGTCGTAGACGAATACAGACAGACAAGCATTCCGGGGATTTTTTCCTGCGGCAATGTGCTGCATGTGCACGATCTTGTGGACAATGTCAGCGCCGAAGGCATCATCGCGGGCGAATGCGCCGCCGAATACGCTAAAGGTAGGATTATTCAGGGCGTAAGGTTCGAAGTAAAGGGTGTAAACGGCGTAAGATACGCATTGCCGCAATATGTTTACGGGGGCGTGGGAAAGGTAAAAATATTCTTCAGAACGGGTCAGGTCTATAAGAACGCAAGGTTAAATGTCAAGTGCGGCGGCGAAGTGATATACACTAAAAAATATATGATACTGACGCCGGGCGAAATGGAGAACATATTAGTCGATAAGGAAAAAATCACATCCGATGTGGTACTGGAGCTTAATGTATGAATACGATTTGCATAATGTGCCCTATGGGGTGCCCGATTGAGATAACCGAATCCGATGGTATAATCAGCGTAACAGGCAATACCTGTAAAAGAGGTGAGAGCTACGGCATATCCGAATACACATCGCCTAAGCGTGTCATCACTTCGCTTATTAATTTGCAGGACGGCGGAGTGGTGTCCGTTAAGACCAACGATTTGGTGGATAAAGCTAAAATTTTTGATATACTCAACGAATTATCAGGTGTGGTAGTAAGTAAGCCAGTAAAAATTGGCGATATAATCGTGAAGAATATTCTCGGTACGGGCGTGGATATTGTCGCGACCAGGGAGGCGTAATTGGTAAAGAAAGTTTCATATGCGGGCGTATTTACCGCCGTCATTACCGTGCTCACAATGGGCTCGGTGCCGATAGGAATAGGCGGTGGCTATGTCCATATAGGCGATAGCATAATATTCTTATGCTGCTTTATCATGCCTCTTCCTTATTGCGCGATAGCGGCGGGAGTGGGCTCTGCATTTGCGGATCTCATTCTCGGTTTTACGGCATACGCGCTGCCTACGCTACTGATAAAGATGCTTATGGCGGTAATAGTCAGGCTGTTTTTAGGCAGAAACGACAGCGTTGCGGCCTGCGTAGTATCTTTTATAGTCGCGTCTTTATTTATGCAAGCGGGGTATTTATTGTTTAATTTCCTGTATTACGGCGAAAAGGCGGGAATAGTGTTAATACTCATTAATCTCACTCAAACTGTCGCGAGCATCCCGGTGGCTTATCTTCTTATAAAAGCGGTCAAGAGAGTGCCCGACCTTGAGAGCGTCAGAAAGGAGTGGAGAAATGAATATAAGGGTGATAGGTAGATACGGCAGGTTCCCCGTAAACGGCGGAGGCACTTCTTGTTTTTTAATTGAATCAGATAAGGCGGCAATTCTTCTCGATATGGGGTGCTCGTCGCTTTCGAGATTTCAGAAATTCACCTCCTTAGACAAGTTAAGTGCAATAATACTCACACATCTTCACGCAGATCATATTGCGGATTTCAAGGCGTTTACCTATATGACCTCCATATTAAAGAGCGAATGCAGACTAAAGCGGGATATCCCTGTCTATATGCCGAAGTCGCCCGAATGGCTTTATAATGACCTTATAGAATGTAAGGGAATAGAATTTCATATATTACAGGACTTAATGAGCGCAAATATCGAAGATTTAATGCTACAATTTTATAAAATGGTACATCCCGTAGAGACCTACGGAGTAAGAATCAGCGGTAATGGCAAGACAATCGCCTATACATCGGATACGCTCGTAAACGATAATTTAACAGCGTTGCTTGACGGCGTGGATTTAGCGGTAGGCGACGCTTGCATATCGGATAAAGACCATAATTCATCTTCTCCGCATTTATCCGTAAAGCAGCTTGCCGAGGCGGCGAAAAACGCCAAGGTATCAAGACTTATGCTCGCGCATCTGCCCGATAAAGGACTTGACGATATACTATCCGAAGCGAGACACTATATGCCCCCATCGGTACTTGCCGAAGAAGAAGTATCATACAAAGTATGAAAGTATTTAATTTCAGATTATTTCCGTATTTGCTCATTACTTTGGCGGCAGGAATCGTTACTGCCGCTTTTGATAAATTGGCCGTTGATATTATAGTTATTGCAATCGTTTCGGTATTAGCTTTATTATCGTATAAGACCAGATATTTTAAGATTGTGTTAACGGGCGCGATAACTTTGACAGCGGGCATTGTCATAACAGCGTTGACATTATTTATCAATAAGCCGGCGGTGTTTAACGATGTCGAGATTTCGGGCAGGGTAACGGGGGATATTTATGTAAGCGATACATACACATTTATTACGCTTGACGATTTGAGCGTTGAAGGAAAGCCCGTAAGAGGAAAAGCTGATTTAATTCTTGTTAACGAAGAATTATTAAATATTATTCCCGAGACCGGCGATATATTGACATTTAAGGGCGACCTTAGGAAATTAAGCATTAATCCGTATAACTCCAAAGATGTGAGAGCGTATTATAACCGCATTTATTACAACGCCGAATTTGACTATATCGTCAACCGCGCGCAGGGCAAAATTAAATTAAACGAAAAAATCGGCTATTATATAAGAAGAATTATAGACGACAATATATCGGATAAAGATGTCGGGGATATGGCGTATTCGCTGATAACGGGCGATAAAGTAATAGATTCCGAATTATACGAGAGCATATCCGTGTCCGGGCTTGCGCATGTTTTTGTCGTATCGGGGCTGCATGTAAGCATTCTGGCCGCTTTCGTTTATTATCTGTTAAAACTCTGTAAGGCAAATAAATTATTAAGTTTATTGCTGACAGTTGCGGTGTTACTCTTTTATTCTTATATTTGCGGATTTCCGCCATCCGTAATCCGCGCGGTTATAATGTGCGCGCTCGTCCTGCTCGGAAGACATTTAGGTCTAAGAAACGATACGCTATCTATTGTGTCGTTCAGCGCGTTTATAACCCTTTTAGTCAGCCCCTTGTCTTTAATGCACATCAGCTTTCAGATGAGTTACGGCTCGGTGCTGGGGATAATACTTCTGTATAAGCCTCTTGGCAGACTGACGCCCGAATTCCCGTTAAAATCCGTTCTCGTTACCACGATTTCCGCAAATATCGCGCTTCTGCCCGTATTTACATTTTATTTTAACAGCTTATCGCTGTATTTCGTATT
The DNA here is from genome assembly GCA_050952545.1 of Christensenellales bacterium. Taxonomy (GTDB): domain Bacteria; phylum Bacillota; class Clostridia; order Christensenellales; family CAZKXV01; genus JBMNLD01. Next base: position 614,652 of record JBMNLD010000002.1, on the reverse strand, counting down.
TGCCAACCTGATTGTGCTGCCGTTTATCGCTTTTATATACATAGTCTTAATATCGGGAATAGTTCTGGCTGCGGCGCTTCCCGTACTTGGTATTATCATTAAGATATCGGGCTTTATGCTGACGGCTATCAAGATGCTGACGGGCTTTATCGTATCGCTGCCGTATTCGGAAATCGTAATCGGGAGCATCGGGATATTCGCAATATTCTATTATATGTGTATTATTATATCTTCGGATTATTTATTGCTGAACAGGCGAATAAGCGTCAGATTATACGCGCTTTTCTCGTTGCTTTCTCTGACGGGTATTATTCTCGCGCTTTATTAATTGATTTACAACGGGTATTTAGTTTATAATAGAATTATGAAGCTTAATGAGTTAAGAGATATAATAATACTGTCCGGAGACGATTACTATTTAATCAAAGAGAGCGCGGACAAGATTATAAATTTGCTTCCCGACGGCAGGAATGATATAGACTTCATAGCGGCGTCAGAGGACGACGACTTGAAAAATGTACTTTTCGAATGCAATAATCTGCCGTTTATTTCTGAAAAGCGTATCGTATATCTTAACCGTTCGACGAATTTAACCCAGAGCGAAACAAAGGCGTTAAACGAGTATTTCGCCGCGCCGTCCGATTGCGCTGTACTGCTTATCGCAGATACTACCGGCGCGTTCAGAAATTATTATAAAAGGGCGCATCATATCTTAAATAACCGTCTCGAGACATATCAGGTCATAGAAAGAGCGATTGCGTTGGCGGCTGAATCCGGCGTGGTATTAGAGCGCGCCGCCGCCAATCTTCTTGCCGAATACACATTAAGGCAGATGTCCAGGGTGAGTATCGAGGTAGCTAAGCTTATTAGCTACGTCGGCGATAAGAAAATTATAACGGCCCAAGATGTAAAGGAATGCGTTAATCCGGAGGCGGATTATCAGATTTATCAATTCGTCAATGCGGCAACAAGAGGCTCGGGCGAAGCGGTGAGAGTATCGGACAGTTTAATGAAATCTGGCGTAGGAAGCGCGGTCTTATTGAGCTCTCTAATCAAACAATACCGCAAAATGTTGCATATATCCCTTAATAAGGATAATTACACTGACGACGAACTTTCCGGTATGCTTAACTCGCTGAAATTCACCGTTACAAACGACAAAAGACTGCTTAAAGAGTATTCACAGACTACATTGAAGAGAATTCTCGATAAAATGTACGCTTTAGAATATGCGTTCAAAAGCGGTGAAATGCATCAGGATACGGCGCTTATGACCGCGGTTTCATTGATACTTAACAGAGGAGGACAATGAGTAATAAACGCATAATTCAATGGTTTACGCTCTATGTAAGCTTATTCTTTTCAAGTCTTTATTATCTGAAGTCCGCGTATTATTTTTCGGCTTTAAGTCTGAATATCTCCCTTGATACTATCACGGTTATAGTCTCCTCGATGCTTTTTTCGCTGATACTGACTGGGGTTCTGACGGTGTTTGTAAGGCTCTATTATTTGATAGCGGTTAGAATATATATCAGCGCCGCTGTAAAAGACGCCGGATATTATAGAAATGTTAATGAAATACCGAGATTTCCTATTCAGTACGAATTATTCAGATATGTACTGATATGGTTTATTATCGTATACAATTTGATTATGGGAGCAATCAGACTGATATATTTTGTTGCGCCTTACGCTCATACGATAAGCGAATACGCGATACCTCCGATAATAAACTTTATCGTAATGCTTTGCTTTTATAAATACATCAGGGATAAATATATTTCCGGCTTAACCGAAAAATATATTCTGCCTGCGTTAACGCTGCCGTACGCGCTGATAATTCTATTACTGATATGATTAAGAAAATAATAATAGTTATTTTAATTCTGTTTACATTTACCGCCGGCTTTGCGGTCAATGCCCAGGTTGGGTGCGGATATGATTTTATGAGAGAATTTGTTACGAAATTTCCCGATAGAGTTGCTGGAAGCGAAAATGAAAGGGAAGCTGCGGATTATATTAAAGAGTATTATATATCGGCGGGGCTCAATCCGTATTATGACGATTATATAGTCTCGTTTAACGCGGATGATTTGACGAGTCATAATGTAATAGGCTTCAAAGATTCGCCGTCGGATAAAGTTATAATAATAGGCGCGCACTACGACGCGGTTGCGGAGGGCGCCGGAGTATATGACAATGGCTCGGGAATAGGCGCAATGGCGGAGATTATCGCAAGAGTTGAAGACAGCGAATTAACGGTAGATTTAGTGTTTATAGCGTTCGGCGCGGAAGAGGCTGGATTATACGGCAGCGCGGATTTTGTGAATAATATGAGCGCAGAAGAGATTAATAACACGCTATTAATGATTAACCTTGACTCGATATCCTGCGGTGATTATCTCTACCTTTATACCGGAGAGGTTACCGGCAATCTCGCAAATTATATTCTCGATATCGCCGATAATTCGGGTATTATGCTGAAAAAAGCGCCGTACGGCAAAGATATAATAGCCAGACCTAACGAATACAACGGCCATAACTACGATAGATTGCTGTTTCAGAGCGACCACGCGCCGTTTATGGGAGCGGGTATTGATGTCGCTTTCTTTGTCGGATATAATTTAGAGGGGCTTTACCCCGAAGAGTCCGAAAGCCTTCCCGGTGTAATGCATACCGAGGACGATAATTTAACCGATATTATAGAGCTGTACACTGAGGAAAAGGTAAGAGTCAGGATCACCTCCGTAGCGTCGATTGTTACCGCTCTTGTTAGCGATGCGGATATATCGGGTATAATCGCATCAGGAGATAATAAATTCGATTATAAATGGATGATGAACGAAAAAGGCATAAAAGGAGTTATGGTCGGGGTAAAGGCGATTGTGCTCGGCATAATGTTTATTATCTATCTGAAATATTATAATAAAGTCAGACACTTAAAGCCCGAAATTAAAGCAAAGAGCGATGAAGAATATGTTTTCGACGATCTGAAAATATAGTTTCTATGTTGCTAATCGCTTTATTTTTGAGATAAAATAGAGTAAAATTATTTTGAGGTAACAAATGACGGATTTCAAGACCTATATAGAGAATATTAACGCTTTTCTGGTGATAGACATTCTTATCATTCTGGGTCTGAGTCTCCCTGTAATAATATTCTTTATCAAGAAGAACAGCGCCCGCCTTGCCGTGCTTTTGACGCTGTATATTATCTTGCTTACGTTAATTAATATCGTATGCGCGCTCTCGGCCAACGAAACGCTGTATCTTAGTAAGCGCGTACTGGATTATTTTAACATATTCTTAATCGTTACATTCGTAATCGTCTATCAGTCGGATATCAAGATGCTTCTCGCTAAGCTCGGCAGACCTGCGGACTGGGTGGAGCAAATCAGGCTGTTCAGCTCGGACGACGACCTGAAAGTAGCCGCCGCGGAAATTGTAAAGGCGACGCAGAATATGTCCAAGAACGACATCGGCGCAATAATTATAGTCGCTCCGAGCGCGATACCCGGCAATATCGTAGAAACGGGCACCAGACTTGACGCGCTTGTGTCGGCGGAGCTGCTTGAGAGTATTTTTAATCCCAAGACACCGCTTCATGACGGGGCAGTGGTAATAAAAGGCGATATAGTCGTCGCGGCGGGGTGTTTTCTGCCCTTGTCGCAGGATATAGGGATAAGCAAGGATTTAGGCACGAGGCACAGGGCGGCGATAGGTATCGCTGAAGAGAGCGATGTGCTCGCTATCGTCGTATCCGAAGAATCGGGTATTATCTCAACCGTCAGAGGTCATGAGTTCAAGCGCTTTATGACGCCCGAGAAATTGCAGGAAGAAATCGAAAACGCATTCGGCATTAACTATAAGACAATCAAGAGAAAGGAGCGCAAATGATAATTAAAACACCCGATATACTTATACCTAAGAAAGAATACGATTTAACCAAATGGGCGGTTGTCGCGTGCGACCAGTTCACATCAGAAAAAGATTATTGGGAGAACCTTGACAACATATGCGGAGATATAAGCGCTCTGAGGATAATTTATCCCGAGGTATATCTTAATGAAGACGAAGAGAACAGAATTAAGACTATTAACGCGAAAATGAGCGAATACCTTGAAAAAGGGATTTTCAGAGAGATAAAGGATTCGTACATATTAGTAGAGAGAATCACCGGCTATAATCATAAGCGTCTCGGGCTGATGATTTCCATAGATGTAGAGCAATACGATTATACGCCGCTTACCGCCGCGCCTATTAAGGCGACGGAGAGGACGGTAGAGGAGCGTCTTCCCGTAAGAATCAGAATCAGGGAGGACGCGCCGCTCGAGACCCCGCATGTAATGCTGTTAATGGACGATGTTAACAAAGAGATAATCGAGCCGTTATACGCTATGAGGGACTCGCTGGAGCTACTATACGACTTTGAGTTAAACAGCGGCGGCGGACATGTCAGAGGTTACCGCGTAACTGATACAGAGGACGTAAACAGCAAATTGATGCGCTTAATCGATAAAGATGTATTAAACGAAAAGTACGGCGTATCCGACAATCCGTTCCTGTTCGCCGTAGGCGACGGCAACCATTCTCTTGCTACCGCCAAAGCGTGCTGGGAAAGAATTAAGCATAGCGTAGACGACCCCGAAAACCACCCGGCAAGATACGCGTTAGCCGAACTGGTCAACTTATATGACGACGATTTGTTGTTCGAGCCCATTCACAGAGTGATGTTCAATGTCGATAAGAGCTTTATTGACGAATTAAGACAGGTGTCAAGCGGCCCCGACAAGGCATATATTGTCTATGAAGGGGAGAGGTACGATTTCTCCATTCCTTCGGTAAAGCCCGAAGCAATTGCCGTGATACAAGATTTTTTAGACAAATACCTTTCGGAGCATAAAGGCGCCGAAATCGATTATGTTCACGGCGAGGAGCATACGGTAAAAGTTGCCGATAAAGCTAAAGGCGCGGCGATAATTATGCCTACGATTGAAAAGAGCGAATTATTCAAGTTCGTGCTGACTAAAGGAGTCTTGTGCAGGAAAGCCTTTTCGATGGGCGAAGCCGAAGAGAAGAGATATTACCTGGAATGCAAAAAGATTAAAGGATGAATTATGGGACTTAAAGTATGTAAATTCGGCGGCACTTCAATGGCTGAATTCAGCACGATTTCTAAAGTTGCCGAGATAATAAAAAGCGATTCCGACAGAAGATATATCATAGTATCGGCGCCGGGTAAAAGAGTCGCTAGCGACCCTAAAATAACGGATACACTCTATAAATGCCATGAAGAAGTTATATCATACGGCGTCTGTCCGTCTTTTGAAATAATCAGGCACAGGTTTACCGAGATTGCCGAAGACTTTGATATCGGGCTTGATATAAGGTCGCTTCTCGATGAAATAGAATACAATATTATTCGCTTAAAGAGCGCGGATTACGCCGCTTCTATCGGCGAATACCTGTCAGCGCGAATTCTTGCCGAAGTAATAGGATTTGAGTTTGTCGACGCTAAAGAGCTCATAAAATTCGATTCCGAGGGCAGATTTGACGCAGAATACACCAATGATGTAACAGAGAAAGTGCTATCCGTCGTAAAATACGCCGTAATTCCGGGGTTTTACGGTTGCACTCCGGATTGCATGATAAAGACTTTCAGCAGAGGCGGCTCGGATGTGTCGGGCGCGATAATCGCGAGAGCCGTCGGCGCCGATGTTTACGAGAACTGGACTGATGTTGACGGCTTCCTGACGACTGACCCGAGAGTTGTCGATAAGCCGAGACTTATAGATAATATTTCGTATAAAGAATTAAGAGAATTGTCTTATATGGGCGCGAATGTGCTGCATCCCGAGGCGATTTTTCCCGTCGCTAAAAAGAATATCCCGATTAATATAAAGAATACTTTCAATCCGTCCCATCCCGGCACAATGATTGTTCCCGCAATGGACGAGAGCAAGGACAAAATAGTTACTGGTATAGCGGGCAAAAAGGGCTTCACCGTAATTCAAATCGAGAAATCCATGATGAATAACGAAGTCGGATTCGCAAGGCGTATTCTATCCGTGCTCGAGCACTTCAATATATCGTTCGAGCATATGCCGTCGGGAATTGACACATTGAGCATAGTGATATCCGACAACGAACTAAACGGCAAGCGTGACGCTTTGATTAAGCATTTAAGCGAATTGATGAGCCTTGACAATGTCGAGGTCAACAGCAATATGGCGTTGATTGCCACGGTCGGACACGGCATGAGCAAGAAGCAAGGTACCGCCGCAAGGCTTTTTACGGCGTTGGCTTCGAATAATGTCAATGTACGCATGATAGACCAAGGCAGCAGCGAAATGAATATTATCGTAGGCGTCGAATCCGACGATTACGAAGCTGCGATAAGGGCGCTTTATAAAGAATTTATCGATTAATTAAAGTTAAATTATAGAGAGATGGGGATTTACTCTATTAATAAATCATACAGAGTTTCATATACCTGCTGCGCTTTATCTTCCCAATTCTTGTGAATCCATTTGGCGGAATGTCTCTGGTCGATTCTCACTTTCATTTCGAGAATGGGTATTGTCGAGCATTTCATAATTTTTAACACCACGGTATAGGTTCCGTCCGAATTCCTGTAATAATCGCTGATGTATTCCTGACGCTTTCTGTAATTAATGCGATTATTCTTTACATATTCCGTGACGGCGTCTCTGACGGACACGGGCACTCTGGAATAAAAGTGCGCAAGACACAGCCTGCCGTCGGGGGTGATTGTAAAGAGCGGCTCGCCCGAGCCGTGATTGATGTTGTAAATAAATCCCGCGTCCAGCAACTGGTTGATTGACGATTTGCAGTCCATATACGGAATCCAGTTATTATCGTTGCTTGCCAAATCAAGAATAATTTCCTCTGACAGAGGAACTTCCATTTTGTCAAGAATAAATAATAATAACAATTTGAAATATGTACTGTCGGGCATTATACTCTCCATCTCAGGAATTAAAATTATAACACATTTTTGAGGCAAAAGAAATACTTTTACCGATTTTTGTCAGCATTTTTCTTTTTTGTCGGAATTTTATTATATATAAATTATACAACGCGTAACCCATTAAATCAAGATGTATTAAATAAACTTTCAAAAGGTTGATTTTACGCCTTTATTTGATATAATAGACACAATGGATAACGAACAAATCAAAAAACGCGCTTACGAGATATTCCGCGCCAAATGCTTAAAGCTCGTACAAAGCAAATTTCTGTTAGCCCAGCCGTGTATCGCCGCGGTACTGAAATGCATTATCGCATCGCCGGAATTATATGGTTTCTTTAAGGATGTAATAGTCAACATAGACCTTGAAAAAGAGCTTATGAAAGCGACTGTCGCGGGTAAATTAGTTCTTCCCGAAAGCAAGCGCTTAAAGTGCGCGTTAATTACTTATCTTCTCAATCAATTCGACAATAACGGACTGGATTTAATGAAATTCATATCGCGTTATTACGATAAGGATACGAATATCGGCTATCAGATTTTTTCAAGCGAAGTGATAATGCCTTATATCGATATTGTCGGCGATTTATTTCTTAACGCCGCCGAAGAAGAGGAGTCTCGAGAAGAGGCTGTTAATTCCGCAGTATCCGATATGGCAGACGATATATTAAAAAATATTCTAACTGCTATAAACGCCGACAATTCGCTTAACGAAAAGCAGAGAAAAGAGATGACGGCGGTAACCGAAGGGATGATGATTGCGCTTATTAACCTCGACAGAAAAGTCATTATCGCGCTGTGGATTGCTATGAAGCAAATACTCGGCCGTAACAGAAAAATCAACAAGCTCCTTAAAGAACTCGAAAAGCTGTTTATCGATTATATGATCATAGACATAAACAATATTTAATTAGTTAAAAAATTACTTACAAGTATTCCCGATATATCTGATAAAGAACTGGACTGCTTTTTGCAAGTCGTCTATGTTGCATCTTTCGTTTATCGCGTGTATTCTTTCTCTGTCGTCGTCCGAATACATAAACGGCGTAAATCTGTATACATTATCGCATATTTCGGTGTAATATCTCGCGTCTGTCGCGGCGATAAACAGGAATGGCGATACTATCATACCCTTAAATGTCTCTTTTATTGACTTATCAAGCAATTTATAACTTTCTGAATCGGTAGGCGATACGGGAGTAGGGTCGTTATAGGACAACACTTCCACATCGATATTCTTACCGACGACATTCTTGATATGTTTTACGACATCTTGGGCGGTCTGTCCTGTGATAATTCTGCAATTAATTACCGCGGACGCGGAGGGAGGAAGCACATTGGAGGCGGTGCTGCCGTTAGCCATGGTAGGCGCGAAAGTCGTCCTGAAAAGCGAATTCGTAACGGGCGATATAACTGTCATCAAATGTTTAAGCGCGCCGCCGAGAATTTTTCTATTGGTAAATACGAACTTAAAAAGGAATTTCATATTGGGCGCTAACGCGTCGAACATCTCTTTACTGGTAGTCGTCCATAACGGCGGCATAGGATTCCTGCCAAGTTTTATAATCGCCTTGGACAATTCGCCCATCGCAGTCTTTCTGCCCGGAGTTGACGCATGTCCGCCGGGAACATTGGCGGTAAGCTTAATATCGGCGTAGCCTTTCTCGGATGTGCCTATCATCGCGAGTTTGCCGTCAATTCCCAGAATATTGCCGTCCAAAATCGCGCCGCCCTCGTCAAATACGAATTCGAGCTCGACATTGTTATCTTTGAGGTGCTGCACGATATACGGCGCGCCCATCTTGGAAGTTACCTCTTCGTCGTGACCGAAACAGAAGTATATACCTCTTGAGGGCTTAAAGCCGTTATTTAACAAATACTCGATCGCGTCAAGCGAAGAGGTCAACTGGCTCTTCATATCCTGCGCTCCGCGGCCGTACACATAGCCGTCCTTTATGACGCCCGCAAAAGGCTCTACTTCCCAACCCTCGCGGGGAGCGGGCACAACATCGATATGCGAAAGAAAACACGCGGGTTTAAGGGATTTATCCGCGCCTTCTATATAATACAGCAGACTGTATTTATTGATTATGGTTTTCTTTGCCGCTTTAGTAAACGACGGATAGGTCTTGTCGATGAAGTTATGAAATTCATAAAAGGGTTTATCGTCCGTGAATACATCCGTAAGCGATACAGTCGCGCACTTTACGGCGTCTGACAAGTGCTTTGCGGCAATATCTTTATCGACTTCGGGAAGCTTGGAATCGTCGAGTTCGATTTTTTTAGGCTTGGAGCAAAGTGTTGCTATGAACATATAAACTAATATCGCGCCGATTACGGACAGAAAAATGTATAAAGCTATCATTTGTTACCTCAAAAATTTTTTATAGGGTAATTATACTCTTTACGGCATAATTTTGCAACCTTTAATTTTTTATTGATTTTGCGGGGTTCGTATGGAATATACTGTCAAACTGCCGCATTGACATGAATAAGTTATTAATATATAATTAATATGTCGAAAAATAAGCGAGAATGGGGATATTATGAGCACGACCAAGAGAATGATATTTATAAACGCTATTATGGTCTTAATCGGATTCATATGCGTCATCGTGTTCATCAGCTACAACAGCTACAACATCAAGAAATTGACTGAGACATCTATTAATAATCCGTTTATCACTGAAATTGAGGAAATAAAGACACAGTTCGAAGAGGAAGGTGGCAGCTACAGCGAAATGTACGAAGCGCTAGCGACGAAATTCATCGAATACGGATATTATACGATAGTCGCGGAGGGCGATAAGGAAATATACTTCAATCTCGATGTTTCAAAGCGCTGCAAGGCATTCTATAAAGCGTTCGACAGGGCGGTTGAGAAAGGCTCGGGCATTATCATCGAAGACAATGTGCTGATGTTCGCGTTTCAAAATCCCGAAGACCCGAAGTTCACATTTCATATAATTGATTTGGAATACACAACATATAACGATTATGTGAGGTTGCAAAACAAAATACTTATGTCAATGGCGGCTCTGGCGCTTATTTTAGTGGTAGTAACGCTGCTGATAGAGATAAACGAGGCTGCAAAGCCGTTAAGGAAACTCAGTAAGGCGACTCATGAAATAAGGTCGGGTAATCTCGATTACGAGCTAAAGACCAATTACAAAGACGAAATAGGCATCGTGTATAAGGATTTTGACGCGTTACGCTTAACGCTCAAAGAGGCAAAATCTGAGCGGGAGAGAATGGCAAGAGACAGAGAAGAGTACATAGCGGGCATAACTCACGACTTGAAGACTCCGCTGACTTCGATTATAGGCTTTTCTAAAGGGCTGCTTGACGGTGTGGCGAACACAAAAGAAAAATCGGACAAATACCTGAATATCATATACAACACGGCAAAGCATATGAATTCGCTTATCGAGAAACTCAAGGATTTCTCGTTAATCGACAGCGACAAGATGGAATTCAATTTCGAGAAGGTAAATGTCTTTAAGCTCATCAACGATTTTGTGGCAAAGAACGCCGCTTCGTATCTTGCCAAAGATGTTACGATAACGACAAGGCTCGGAGTGCCGCTCGTTAGTCAGAAGAGCTCTGGTAACGACTTTGTCGCGATGATAGATAAAGACGAATTCAACAGAGTGCTGTCCAATATATTAAATAATACGGTCAAATACAAGCGTCCGGGCATGGCGTATTCCGAGATAGTCGTATCAAGGGGTTACGGACAAATACTGATATCTATAAGCGACGACGGTCCCGGCGTAAAAGAAAACGAACTGGATTTGATATTCAATTGCTTTTACAGAGGAGATATGTCGAGAACAAGACCCACCGAGGGCAGCGGGCTCGGGTTGTATCTCGTATCAAAGATTATTGCCGCCCATAACGGCACCGTTAAAGCTGTAAACGATAAGGGCTTGAAGATAATAATTACTCTACCGGAGGTAAGAAATGAAAAGAATATTAATTATTGAAGATGATTTAAACATAGCCGAGCTCGAGAAGGATTATCTTGAAGTCGTAGGTTATGAAGTATTGATAGTAAACGACGGCAAGACCGGACTTAAATACGCGTTAGAAAAGGAATACGATCTGATAATATTAGACCTTATGCTTCCCGAATGCGACGGCTTTGATGTGTGCAGAAAAATCAGGGAAGTAAAAGACACACCTATACTTATGGTTACGGCAAAACTCGCGAATATCGACAAAATCAGAGGTCTCGGAATCGGCGCCGACGACTATATCGTCAAGCCTTTCGACCCGTCCGAACTCGTCGCGCGCGTTAAAGCGCATATCTCGAGATATGAAAGAATCAAAGGCAACGCGTCCGATGTCGCGGATAAGAAGATTGTAATTAAAGACTTGACGATAGAGCCGTTGTCGAGAAGAGTTTATGTCAAAGACAAGGAAATAATGCTGACGGCTAAAGAGTATGATTTGTTATTGTTTTTCGCAAGCAACCCGAATATTGTATTCAGTAAAGAGCAGATTTTCGATAAGGTCTGGGGGCTTGATTCGCTTGGCGACGCAGGCACGGTAGTCGTGCATTTGACGCATATAAGAGAGAAAACAGGATTGGATTATATAGAGACAGTAAGAGGCGCTGGGTACAGATTTAACTCCAAATAATCATAATATTAGAAAATTATTAAATTATGTAATAAAAAATTAATGCAAAATTAATTGACATCCTATTGACATTTAATTTTATTGTTGTATATTGTATATAGAAATTAAATAACTTATTCATTTTCTCCCCCCCCATTTTAGGTAGCTTCCGAAATTTTACAGATAGGAAGCTACTTTTTTATTTTTGATATTGATTATAAAAGGTAAATAATGTATAATAGAAAAATCATAAAGGAGAATTTTATGCCCAAGAGAAATGATATTGAAAAGGTTTTACTCATAGGATCGGGACCGGATATTATCGGACAGGGAAGCGAATACGATATTTTCTTAAATCAGTCGTTAAGAGCGTTCAGGGAGATGAATATCGAGACGGTTATAGTTAACTCCGACACGAACTCGACATCTACGGATATCGAGACGGCGGATGTTACATATATCGAGCCGCTGGATGTAAGGCATCTAACGGCTATTATCCTGAAAGAAAACCCCACCGCGGTAGTTCCTGTATTCGGCGGACAGAAAGCGCTCAATCTTTGTTCGGAATTAATTAAATCCGGCATTTTAGAAAAGCACGATGTAAAGGTGCTCGGGATTAGCGACAATTCTATCGAGTTAAGCGAGAACCGCGTTGAATTCAAGAAACTCATTAACGGCATAAAACTCAACACCGTGAAATCCAATTCCGCAAGCTCGGTTGAGGAGGCGGAGGGCATTGCCAAATACCTGAATTTTCCCGTAGTCGTCCGTCCCGCATTTACTATAGGAGGTTACGGCGGCGGGCTCGTATACAATATCGAAGAATTAAGGGATGTCGCAGCAAGGGGAATTGCCGCAAGCCTTGTCAGGAATATATTAATCGAACAGGCGATACTGGGATGGAAAGAAATCGAAGCGGAAGTATTGAGAGATATCTCGGGCAATGTCTTTGTCGCGGGCATTATCGAAAATGTAGACCCGATGGGCGTGCATACGGGTGATTCGGTTACGGTGATACCGCCCCGTACTCTGTCCGATAAGACAATCAATCAGATTAAAGAAGCGTCCGTTAAGGTTTCGGAAGCCTTAAATGTATGCGGCATAATGAATATACAATTCGCGTATGATCCCTCGTCGGACACGCTTATTGTAAAAGAAGCGAATTTAAGGGCATCCAGAACTACGGCGCTTATCAGCAAGGCGGCGGGGCTCCCGATTGCCGAGATTGCTACAAAACTGATTATGGGCATAGGCTTTGACGAAATTTCCGTGCCCGAGAAATCCAACCTCGCTGATTATAATGTAAACTACGATTATGTTACCGTTAAAGTGCCCTCTTTCTCAATGGAGAAGTTTAACGATTCATCGGATAAGCTCGGTACGCAGATGAAATCAGTCGGGGAGACAATGGCGATAGGCTCGAGCTTTTACGAGGCGTTTAATAAGGCTTTCAATTCACTGGCTTATGATTTATATGAAGAGAACGAAATGACGCTTGAAGAAATTTACTCCGGGTTGAGATGCCCTTCCAGCAGAAGATATTATTATATAATTCAGGCGTTTATAAAGGGCGGCACCGTAGACGCCGTTAACGCGCTTACGGGCATAGATAAATATTACTTAAAGAGTATGAGTGAACTCGTTAACATGTATAAAGAATTAAAAGACTCTAATCTTAACCAAAAATCCTCGGAATCTCTTATCAGGCAGGCTAAAGTATACGGCTTCTCGGACGCCGTTATAGCGCGCTGCGTTAACGCTGACGAAGATTCGGTGGCTGCCTTCAGAAAAGACGCGAATATCCTGCCTGCGGTCAGCGCAACGATTAATTACAGCGGATATTATCTGACATATAAAAAGAAAGAATCCGAGACCTCTTACGACGGGAGGAAAGTAATAATCTTAGGAGGCGGCGCGTTCAAGATAGGTCAGGGCTCCGAATACGATTACGCGGTCGTTCGCTCCGCGGAACGCGTAAGAAAGCTTAATTACGAATCAATTATAATAAATTCCAATCCCGCGACTGTGTCGACTGATACGACTATTTACAATAAGGTCTATTTCGAGGCAGTTGACAAGGAAAGCGTAAGAGAGATAATTAATTACGAAAAGCCCTCGCATGTGCTCGGATGTTTCGGAGGATACAGCGCGTACAGCGCGTATAAGGAGCTGTATCCGGATGAAAGTCCGGTAAATAGCGACGCATTCGAATATCTTGTCAACACACTCGATATCAAGCAGCCTAAACTTATGACCGTAAATAACAACGACGACGCCCAGAAAGCGGCGCAAATGATAGGGTATCCGGTCATTGTCAGCCCAAAATCTTCTACGGGCGGCAGAGGCATGAGAATTATCCATGAATCCGAAGGATTGAGACGGTATATGATGAACTCCGCGGGCGAAGTTTCAATCGAGAAATTCCTGACGGACGCTGTCGAGCTTGAAGTGGACGCGGTATGCTCTGATAACGAAGTTTTTATCCCGACGATCACGGAACATATAGAATACGCGGGTATTCATTCGGGAGATTCCGATTGCCTTGCTCCCGCTACCGAAAAACTCGATAAAAAATTCGTTTACGATACTACTATAAAACTATTAAAGGAGCTTAAAGTAAAGGGAATAGTAAATATTAAATACGCTCTTGCCGACAGTCTGTACCTTATTAATATCAATTTCTATTCAAGCAGAATGATACCCATGCTCTCTAAGATAACGGGCATAGACATTGCGGGACTCGGCGTTGATGTGCTATTGTCCGAGAGTTTTGTAGGCGATAGAAAAGTCAACGAGACAAAGAAAAGAGATATCGGATACTACGCTATAAAAGCAGCGGTATTTCCGTTTGAAATGTTTATTGACGCGGATCCGATGTTAGGTCCCGAAATGCGCTCAACGGGAAGCGTTTTGGGTCTGGCGGGCAGTGTCGGAGAGGCGTTTTATAAAGCGCAGGCGGCTACGGATACTCCGATACCCGTTAGCGGTACGGTAATGATAAGCGTAGACGACAGCAGAAAGAAAGCCATACTTCCAGTTGCCGACGAATTGACAAAACTCGGGTTCACGGTGCTGGCGACAAGCGGCACATATAATTTCCTGACCAGAAACGGTGTCAAAGCGGTAAAAATCGACAAGATGTATGAGGGCAGACCCAATATCGCCGACGCGATGATTAACCATGAAATCGACTTGCTTATTAATACGCCGTCAGGGATTAAGAGCGAATACGACGACAGCTTTATAAGAAAAATCGCGATACGCCAGAGGATATGCTACATTACTACTGTCGAGGCGGCAAACGCCGCGATTATGGGCATTAAAGAGATTAAAGCCGGGAAACTTGCTGTAAGACCCATTCAATTATATCTCAGCGAATAATAATAGCGCACTCTCGGGAAAATAATATAAGCCTAATGTTCAAACAATTTATATTCGAAAAGTCAGGGCGTGTACCTGACTTTTATCCTTACTCGTTGCGGGAGCAACTAAATAAAAGGGTTGATTTTTCTACAGAAAAAGAGGGAAAAATATCATAAGCAAGGCGATTGATATTGCCCCTTAAAGTCCGACCAAATGCCATATACGGCGTTTGCGTTCGGTCGGATGGCTGTCGATAAGTCGACAGCCTAAAAAAAACGAAGGCAAAAGCCTTCGTTTTCTGAGATTAACCTGTAAGCCGAGTTCTGTATTAGATGACCATCTGTCTAGGCGCATTGTTGCCAAGTGCGCTCGAGCGATTATAAAGAGCGGACGGGCAGCCCTATTGCTCTTATTCTTGCATCAGGTGGGGTTTACATAGCCGTCTCCGTTGCCGGAGCGCTGGTGAGCTCTTACCTCGCCTTTCCATCCTTACATACATAGTATATGCGGTTTATTTCTGTTGCACTTTCCTTAAAGTCGCCTTCACCGGTAATTAGCCGGCACCTTTGCCCTGTGATGCTCGGACTTTCCTCATCGTATGATGCGGTCATCCGGTTAACTCAAGCGTATTATATCACATTTGCCTAATCGTAACAACTATAAATCGATATTTGATTAACGAAAGTATCTTATGGTAATAATTGTTAATACTAATCTATGGCGGTTAAATATGGCATTTATTATACCATTATTAATACTTATTATTGCTGTTATTATTAGAATATTGCCCAAGAAACACCATGATATCGTGGTGGATATGAGCTATGAGGAAATGATAGGCAATGTGAGAAACATCGCCAAATCTCTTCGTTCGCCGCAACGCTTCGGCGCGGGCGTCTCCGTATACTCGTCCGCGAGAAGACTTGAGCGCGCGTACGACGAAATATCGGGTAAAGTAAAAAAAGGCGCGGAGCTGTATGAATTCGAAAGGCAGCTCTATGAAAATTTTCATCTGATAAGAAAGCTCCTCATTCATTCGCTTTATAAAGGGTACACGGCGCTGCCGCATAAAAACCTTAATCCGAGAATAATAACTGTCGCGCATTTTATCGTCAAGGGTTGTAATCGAAAACTTTCCAAAGAGAGAGTAATATCTGTCGTTAAGGCGTTCAATAAATATACGCCCTTAAACTATAATGAAATCTCAATGCTGAAAAACTCTCTGCTGTATCTGCTTGTCAAAGATATAGCGGACATAGCCGCAAAGAGCACTCATTATACGAAGATGAAGCGTATTGCCGAGAGAAGTTCGGTAATAGATGTCAATCATTACTTAAAAGACAGTTATCTTTATTACTTCAAGGATAAATGGGGCGACCCTAAAGACAATCCGATAATTAAAAAATCCGATATCAATACGGATAACATTGACAACGCGTTTATCTCGGCGCTGATAGATAATTGCATAGCCGCTTCCTCTATAATCGAATCTATCAGAAACATTGACAAAATTGTAGACGATGAAGCGTTTCTCGAGATGTCGGCATCGCATCAGACAATGCTTGGCAATGACAGTTACAAGCAGATGGATATCGATTCGATAAGGGCGTACTTAAACGCGGTAGGCAGGTTATCGGACAGGTTTAACGTATCCGAAAAGGCGGTTATAGACGGCGCGTTTAAGCTCGAAAAACTGACGGGCACGCATTTCGGAGAATTCCTGTTCGGCAATACAAGACGGCTGAAATTATATATCAAATACGGTGCCGACAGAGCAAAATCATCGTTTAATAACACATCGGGTCTGTATATAGCTACCGTATTATTCTTTTCGGTTTTATCGGGTACGCTTTTCGCGCTGATCTCAGGTATACCCTTAATCCTGCGCATAATCATAGCATTCCTTATCGCGTTAAGTTTAATAAAACCGTTCGAGCATTTGTATTCATACGCAGTCAAATACGAGCACAGGTTTATGCCGCGCATGGGCTACAAGGTAATACCGCCCGAAGGCGAAACAATAGTCGTCATATCCGAACTGCTCATGAATAAAGAATCCGTAAAAAAGGCGTTTCATCATCTTAAAATTATCTCGAGCAATTGCGTAGACGACAATGTCACATATATGCTTTTGTGCGACTTATTAGAAGCGAACGCCGAAACAATCCCCGAAGACGAGGAGATTATAAACGTAATAAAAGAAGAATACGACAAAACAGATAAAATGAGGTGCAATATTCTCCTCAGGAAAAGAACTCAATCGGACGAAAAATTTACGGGTAAAGAGCGAAAAAGAGGCGCGATAATGGAGCTTACGCGCTACATTATCGAAGGTAAATCCGACGAATTCATTTATCAGGGCAAGGAACTGAAGAAGCCCGAATTTATGATTTTATTAGACAGCGACAACGAATTACTGCCGGGCGCGGTCAACAGGGCTGTTAATTCTATGCTGCACCCCCTCAACGGCAAATACGACCTGTTAACATTCGGGTGCGCTACGAATATGCACAGCATAAAGACCTTGTATTCGTTAAAATACCTGAACAGAAGCGGCATACCCGATTACGGCAAAAGCACGGATTACATTTACGATTTATCTATGAGCAGCATATTCTGCGGCAAGGGTATAGTGAGAATTAAGAGTTTTTACGAGAAACTCAAAGACGCGTTCCCCGAGAACAGAATATTGAGCCACGATATAATCGAGGGAGCTATACTCAATACGGGCGCGATCGGCGACAGGGTTTACGAAGACGCGCCGCTTAATATCGTCTCGGACATCGAGAGAAAATCCAGATGGACGAGAGGGGATTATCAGTTGATGCCCTATATATTTAAGACAAAACCCGTTTCGATAAGACCGATATACAGGTATACGATTTTCTCTAATGTCATCAACGCGCTGTTGCCGTTTATTCAATTGGCGCTGTTTATAGCCGCGCTGTCATATATGAGCAGGCTGGTATTCTTTTTCTTAGGCGTGTCGTTGTTCTTGACATATATTCTGGATATCATAGGCGCGCTTAAAGGGATTACGAATTCCGTAAGAATACGCTATGTGCTGAAAAATCTTTTTACCATAACCAAAGAATTCGTTATCAAGCTCGCGCTGCTGCCGTTTGATGCGATAAATAATTTAATTCTGTTCGCTATTACTTTATACAGAATGCTTATCTCCGGCAAAAACCTGCTTGCATGGAAGACATATTCGTCCACGCAGGGCAAGACGAGATTTAATAAATATGCCGCGCTTATTACGCCGTCGTTTATTGTAATGACAATAATCAGCGTAATTATGGATAATCTTGCGTTTACGATATATACGGGCGTGTTTTTTATAGAAGCGCTGATGATTTATCTTACGGGCGGGGAATTTATAATAAGAGACAAGCTGACCGATGACAGAAGGGCTACATTGATGTACTACGCCGAGGATATGTACAGATATTTTGATAATTTTATCAAGGCGGACAATAATTATTTAGTCCCCGACAACTATCAGGTATATCCGTATAAAGGCGCAAGGCAGACGACATCGCCGAGCAATATCGGGCTGTCTATACTTGCGATAATCAGCGCGTTCGAGCTTGAACTCGTAACAATAAAAGACGCGATGAATAAATTCACTCAGATAATTACCACGGTCGAGCTTATGCCCAAATGGCATGGGCATTTATATAACTGGTATAATACCAGAACGCTTGAAGTGCTCTATCCGTCCTTTGTGTCAAGCGTGGACAGCGCTAACTTAATAGCGTGCTTAATGGCGCTAAGGCAATTCTTAATACATCATCAGAATACACAATTATGTAACAGAGTAAATACGCTTATAACAGAAACCGACCTCGCCGCGCTCTATGACAAAGATATCAACTTATTCTATATCGGCTACAAAGAAAGCAACGGCGAATATGTCGGTCATTATGACCTTATGGCGTCCGAATCGAGAATCCTTTCATATATCGCGTCGGCAGAATTTAAGGATATCCACCACTGGATGAAATTAAGCCGCGAATGCGTGGCGCTGAGGGGAAATACTCTCGTATCGTGGAGCGGGACGGCGTTTGAGTATTTAATGCCCGAGCTCTTTCTTGAAACTCCGAGGTTCAGCCTGGTCGGGCACACCGTACAAAATGTCGTAAAAGAGCAGATAAAATCCAAGCTAAAGGGCTTATGGGGGATATCCGAAGGCGGCTTTTATCGATTTGACGAGACGCTTAATTACGAATATAAAGCGTTCGGATTAAGGGAACTGTCATTAAGGTCTGACTATTCGAGAGCCGTGGTTATGCCGTACGCAAGTTTTCTCGCGCTTGAATACAGACCTGCCGCGGTTATGAAGAATTTAAGCAATATAAAAAACCACAGTATGTACGGCGAATACGGCTTTTACGAAGCGCTGGATATGTATTCGGGCGAAAAACCCGTAACCCAGTATATGGCGCATCACCTCGGGATGTCTATTTCAGCGATTGCTAATTACCTTAAAGACGGAGTTTTAAGAAAGTATTTCAACTCCGATTACGATATGTCCTCGACAAGGCTGCTGCTTACCGAAAGCATAGTTAAGACAAGATTTAAGTATGTCAAGGACGATTCTTTTATCTATGAAGATAAGCATATCGAAGAGAGCGTTAAGATTTCGCCGTTGAAGACTCTGCCGCAACACAATGTGCTGACTAACGGCGCTTATTCCGTCTTAACGGACGATTACGGGCTCGGGTATTCAAATTACGGCGATATTCTATTAAACAGATACAGAAAGGAATTCGACAGCGGATTTTTCGCTTATATTCAGGACAAGAAAACCAAGAAAGTTTTTTCGGCGTCGTACGCGCCGTTAAGAGACGATATCGCCAATTATCTGGTCAGGTATTCGTCAAATTCTTCATATTACCTTAATAAAGCGGACAACTTCTCTATGGAAATTTTCGTGCCGCCGTGTTTTTCGGGCGAGGTGAGAAAGTTTAATTATTATAACAAATCCTCCGAGGGCAAGGATTTAAGGATAGCGCTTTATACTGAATTAAATATCAATTCAAGCGACCGCGATTTGGCGCATCCCGTATTTAACGATATGTTCATAAGGACATTTTCGATGCCCGAACGAAACGCCGTCATTGCGAAAAGAACGAATTTAGACGGCAGCGGCAGTCTGTATGCGGCAATGGTCGTAAAGGGCCTTAATGATTTTCGGATTGATACGGACAGAATGAGTTTTGTCGGCAGGGGCAGAAGCGCCTCAAGGCTGAGAGTGTTGACTAACGAATACAAATACTACGGCGAAGCGACGGGCGATGTGCTTTATCCGTGTTTCGGCATTTATGTCGATAAGCCCGTAAAGCCCGATGAAACTTTGGAATTTTATACCGCGCTTATAATATCCGACAATTACGAAAAGCTCGTTGAAGAGATTAACGAGGCGAATTCCGTAGATTTTCTGAAGCACGCGGAAATGGCGAGTAAAGTTACATCGGTAAACTTTTACAGCAAATGTATCAGAAAGCACTTCAACGAATTAAGAATGCTCGCCGATTATCTTATCAATGTCAAATTCGGCAAAGACGCATTAAAAAAACTCTCTGATAAAAAGGTCAGAGAAACGCTGATGCGGCTCGGGATAGAGCCTTATACTAAGTTTATTGTGCTTGATTATAAAGGCGAGGCGAGCGACAGTCTGCTGACGCTTTATTCCGGGATAGTCAGATATCTGTCTAAAGCCGGGGTTAAGGCAAAGCTTGTTATTATTTACAACGACGGCGACATTTATCATCAGAGTTCGCTCAAGCATATCGAGGAGATTATATGGAAGTCAAGGGGCGAAGCGCATATAACGCTTATCAACAGAGCGGACACGGACAGCGATAAGATCAAGTTGGTTTTCGAGACCGCATTCGTTTACGCGGGTAAGATAAAATTTGAAAACAGCAAGAATTGCTCGGGCGGCAGACAGATTATGCTTGACGCCGCGCCAGCTTTAGTAAAACCCGTATATGCTACGGGCGAAGGCGGCTTTGACGAGGACGGCAATTATATAATCAATCCCCTTAATTCAAGAGATACATTATTGCCGTACTGCAATGTCATAGCGGCAAAATACGGCGGCACGATAATATCGTCGTCCGGAGGCGGTTACAGTTTCGGAATAAACAGCAGGGAGCATAAATTAACGGTCTGGAATAACGATCCTGTTGAGGATAGAGGCTCCGAATTCGTTTATTTAACGACGGCGCGCGGTCAAATCCGCTTAAATTCGACGGCGTCGGGAATGAGGGCGATTCATTCGAGAGGGATAACTTCATTCCTGGGTAAAGTCAACGATATATCCGTTAATCACACGCAATATATAATAAAAGAGGGCCGCGCCAAAGTGTTCGAGACCGATATCACGGCTCAAAACGGTATCAATTGCACTCTTGCATTTTATATAAACGCCGCACTGGGGTGGAAAAAGGAATCCGATTACGAGGTGTACGATATTGACGGCGATGTGCTGACCGTAACCAATACCAAAACCAATCAAAGCCTCGGCATCAGGGTCTTTCAGGGCGGTAAATTTATTGAGGACAGAGCACAAATAATGCCGAGAGATATAATGAACGGCAATATTTATATTAACAGCGAATGCGCGCCCGTAAACGAAAAGGTCGCAGCGGCTTTTTACAGCGTAAACAGCAGCGGCAATTATGTGTTTATGCTAAGTGATGATCTTGAATTTCTGAAAAGTTACGATATTAATGCGCTTAAGGCGGATAAAAAGGCGCAGCTTGATTATTTCAACGGCTTAAATACCGTAAAAATCGATTCTTCTGACAAAAGCCTTGATTACCTGTTTAACGATTGGCTGATGTATCAGATCGTAAGCAGCCGTATTAACGGAAGATGCGGATATTACCAGGCGGGCGGCGCAATAGGATTCAGAGACCAGCTGCAAGATGTGATGGCGCTATTGCATTCAGATCCCGAATTTGTAAGAGAGCATATATTGAAAGCCGCCGCGCATCAGTACGAAGAGGGCGATGTAATGCACTGGTGGCACTTTGACAGGTACGGAGTCAGGACCAGAATACGCGACGACGCGGTATTTCTCGCATACGCCGTATGCGAATACATCGAGGCGACCGGTGATGAAGACATACTCAATACGAAAGTGCCTTATGTCAAATCCAAGCCGTTGGCGCTAAACGAACGCCACAGACTAGAAGTGCCCGACATTACGCCATATTCGGATTTGATTATTAACCATTTAATTAAAGCGTTCGATTACGCCGTCAAGTTCGGCGAGCACGATTTGCTGCTGATAGGCGGCGGCGATTGGAACGATGCTTTGGATAATGTGGGACTGAACGATAAAGGCGAGAGCGTATGGCTGACGCAGTTTGCGTATATGGTAATCAAGAAATTTATGAATTACCTTGACAAAGATATGAGATTAAAGATGCTCGGCGTCGCGGACAGAATGAAAAGCGCGTTAAACAGCTGCGGCTACGACGGCAAATGGTTCAAGCGTATATATACCGACAGGGGCGAATGGCTTGGAAGCAAATCAAGCGATGTGATGAAAATCGACCTTTTGTGTCAGGCGTTTTCCGTACTATCCGAATCTGCTGACGAAGAAAAGTCTCAATCGGCAATGCAAAGCGCAATGACTCTGGTCGATTACGAAAACGGATTGATTAAGCTGCTAGACCCGCCTTTTGACGATAAGAACTGGTACGGATATATATCCGCGTATCCTAAGGGCGTAAGAGAGAACGGCGGACAATATACGCACGCCGCGATCTGGTTTATCAAGGCGCTCATAAAATCCGGCAAAACCGAAGAGGCGTATTCGCTGCTTAAAATGATTAATCCAGTCGCGAAATGCGTTAAGGCTGAAAATGTCACAAAATATATGGGCGAGCCGTATATAATACCCGCTGATATCTGCTCGCATACGCATAAGGGCAGAATGGGATGGAATTATTATACCGGAAGCGCAGCGTGGTGTTACAGATTGATACTTGAAGATATATGCGGAATAAAACTCATCAATAATTGTCTCGTTATAAATCCAAATCTTCCTAAGAGCATTACCCATATGAATATCGATTACAGATACAAGAATTCGCTTTATAAGATAATGCTTATGGAAGACAAAGCGAATTCTATGACCGTAGACGGCGTAGAAGTTATCAACGGCAATAAAATCCCTCTAAGCGACAGCGGCAAGACTATCGAAGTTATAATAAAATTTACGGGCAATAATCAATAGCGTTGAGACAATTAAACTATATTATGTTATAATCTGAATATGGATTTATTCGATACCAATATTAAAGCGGAACTGAGACCGCTGGCGGACAGGATGAGAGTGGAGTCGCTTGATGACTTTATAGGGCAGAGCCATATTGTCGGCGAGGGCAGCCTTTTAAGGCGCGCGATACAGGCGGACAGGCTGGGAAGCTGTATTTTTTACGGCCCTCCGGGAACGGGTAAAACCACGCTCGCTAATATTATCGCTAAGACTACGGGCGCGCACTACGAGAAATTAAACGCCGTATCAAGCGGAGTCAGCGAGTCAAGGCAGATAATAAGCGCCGCGAAAGACCGCCTGAAAATGTATAATAAGCAGACTTATCTGCTGCTTGACGAGTGCCACAGATGGAATAAAGCGCAATCGGATTCCGTTCTCGAGGCGATAGAGAAAGGGCATATAATCTTCATAGGCACCACAACGGAAAATCCCTATGTCTCGCTTACGAGCGCGATTATTTCAAGGTGCAGGGTATTTGAATTCCATAAACTATCATACGAAGATATATTACAAGCCTTAAAGCGCGCGCTTTCGGACAAGAAAAACGGTCTGGGCAATTATAATACCGATGTCGCGGCCCAAGCGCTCGAGCATTTCGCATTTGTTTCGGATGGGGATTTAAGAGTGGCGTATAACGCGCTGGAGCTTGCGGTTATTACTACAAAACCCATAAATAATGTAATAACAATAGATATCGGCATCGCGGAAAACACCGTGATGCGAAAGGCGCTTAGCGTAAACAGGGATATGTATTACGATATGCTCTCCGCGTTTTGCAAGAGTCTAAGGGGCAGCGACGCCGACGCGGCGCTGTATTGGGCGGAAAGGTTAATCTCGGCGGGCATCGACCCTCTGGTTATCGCTAGAAGACTTATCGTGCATTCCGCCGAGGATGTCGGCATGGCAGACCCTCACGCCCTGACAATTGCGGTATCGGCGCTGACCGCGCTAAAAAATATCGGCTTGCCCGAGGGCAGAATACCGCTTGCGGAAGCAATTATTTATGTCGCCGAGGCAAGCAAATCCAATTCCGTCGTAAGGGCTCTAGGCGAAGCAAACGAAGCGGTAACGCTGACAAAAGACGACAATGTGCCGCCCGCGCTGTACGACACGAATTATAAGAAGATAAAAAAAACCGGCTATAAATACCCGCATGATTACGGCGGCTATGTCGAGCAGCAATATCTGCCCGAAAGCCTAAAAGACAGAGAATTCTACACACCGTCAGAAAACGGCTACGAGGCTACTCTCATCAGAGCCAAGAAAATCCGTAAAAACAAAGGTTAATTTGCTATAATATCCGTTAACGCCTGATAGTTTATCTCTATTGTTTCGAACTGTTCGGGTTTTGCGAAAAAACATTTCGGATACGGGCTTAAAAAACTCAAATTATCAAGATATCCCTTCAAATCTTTTATGCCGCTGACATCTATTCTTGCCGCTAAGCCCTTTTCTTCAACAGCTATAATTTCATCGTCTGCGGGGTTTACCGTAACGGCGCCCGCTATATCTGAAAAGTAGCGTTCGTTCGCTATGTAACGCTTGTTTAAGGATGCGGATTTATCAACATTTATACCGTCATAATCTATGTTGAAGAGCGCTTTGATATGCGCGGGCGTAGTGCCGCAGCAGCCGCCTATAATACTTGCGCCGCTATGTAATATTTCTTTCATCGAAAGCGCGAAGGCGTCCGGAGAGAACGGATAGCATTCCTTGCCGTCGACAAGCGACGGAAGTCCGGCGTTAGGCATTGCGGATATTCTTTTACCGCTGAGTTCACGATATGCCTTTACTACGCTCAATAGCTCTCCGGGGCCTCCCGAACAATTGGTGCCTATAGCGTAAATATCCGTTGAATCAAATGCCTTTGCTATAAGTTCGGGAGTCGAGCCCATTAATGTATAGTTGCCGCTGTAAGTAAATGAAATAATTACGGGAATATCATCGAGCGCTTTTCTTACCGCAAGGTATGCGAGTTTCGCCTCTACAAGACTGCTCATAGTCTCGATAAGAATCATATCCGAGCCTTTAAGCGCCTGAGCTTGAATAAGGTACGAATTATATATCTCGTCGCATGTAGCGTTGCCGTACGGCGCGTAAATTTCCCCCGAGGGTCCGATATCACCGCATACCTTTGCGCCCGCGCTTCGCGCGATCTCTACCGCTGCGCGGTTGATTTCGCGGCACAAATCCCCGTTGCCGGACTTGTTCAATTTCAACAAATTAGCCCCGAATGTGTTAGTCTTGATATATTCCGAGCCGGCGTCTATATACTCTCTATGGATTGATTCAATTATATCGGGATTGGTTAGATTTAAGAGTTCGTTGCATTCGCTCATTAAACCCTTGGAGTATAAGACTGTGCCCATTGCTCCGTCATAAATAAGAAAATTGTTTACTGACATAATAACCTCTCATTGAGATTATAACATTTCTTTACAAAATTTACAAAATATATTATTGACAATAGGTCTTTAATGTGTTAACATTTAGACATATATCAAAATAAAAGAGGTGATTAAAATACTAACCATCAAAAATCTGACCAAGACATACGCTAAAGGCGCCTTGAAAGCGGTAGACAACATCAGCCTTACCGTTAATTCGGGCGAAATATTCGGCTTTTTAGGCCCTAACGGCGCTGGCAAATCCACTACTATCAAATGCCTTACGGGTATACTGCCTTTTGAAGAGGGGCATATTCAGATTGTCGATTACGACTTGAAGGAGCATCCCATTCAAGCTAAGCTGAATATCGGTTATGTGCCGGATTCGTATATAATTTACGATAAGCTTACGGGCAACGAATACTTGAATTTTATGTGCGATGTTTATAATGTTTCCAACAGCGACAGAAAGGAAAGAGCGGAGAAATTCGTAGAATTATTCAACTTGCAAGAAGCGATTAATTCTCCGATTAAATCATACTCGCACGGTATGAAACAGAAGCTATCCGTAATAGGCGCGCTTATTCACAATCCTAAACTGTGGGTGCTCGACGAGCCTTTGACGGGGCTTGACCCTAAGTCGGCATTTGACCTGAAAAAGCTGATGAGAGAGCATGCGGACAACGGCAATACCGTATTTTTTTCATCGCATGTTCTCGAAGTCGTCGAGAAAGTATGCGACAGGGTCGCGATTATAGATAAAGGCAAGATTATCGCCGTATGCACAATGAAAGAACTCAAGGAAAAAAGGTCTGATTTATCGCTTGAAGAGTTCTTCTTATCCATAACCAAGGAGTGATTATGTTTTCTGATTATCTGTCGGTAACTAGAATCTTACTAAAAAACAGTTTTAGAAAAGGCGAAAACAAGAACAGAAAGCTCTTTATATTAATGGCGGTCTTTCTCGGTTTCCTGCCGCTTGTTATTATTCTCGGTATCGGAGTATATCAGTTTACTCCCGTTATCATTGAATCGGGGGTATTTCTCGAATTTCTAGTGCTAGGATTAACGATGTCCGAGCTAACGATTTTTTTCTTCGGAATATTCTCGATACTTGCGTATATGTTCTTTTCGGACGACGCGGAATTTCTAAGCGGTCTGCCCGTAAGAAAGACCTCGCTTTTTATGAGCAAGCTGACAATGGTCTATATCAACGAGCTCATTGTCTCCGCTTTCGTACTTCTGCCGATACTCTTTTTATCGGGAATATCGGCTATAAGGAGCGGTTTTGACCTCAATGCGGGTTATTTCATTCTTTCGGCGCTCGCCGTATTCATTATGCCTATATTGCCCTTATTGCTTGTCAGCGTGCTGGCGTTTCCTATGATGTATGTCGTGTCTTATTTCAAGAGGAGGGCAGTGCTTTCCAGCGTTGTGCTTATAATACTGTTCGTCGCGTTTATGTCGCTCTATTTCTTTTTTGTCGGCAATATCAACAGCGGCAGTAACGGCGTACCGGAGATTGAAATAGGTCAGTCATTAATTAATTCACTTACCAGATTAAGCAAAATAGCCTTCTTTAACACGATTTATGTCAAGGCTATGCTCAATACCGGCAGTTTTGTTATAAACATTCTAATGTTTCTCGTAATCCTGTCAATTTCTTTCGCGATAACGACTTTAGTCGCTTCGTTACTGTATCAAAGAAGCGTAACAGCGCAGCTTGAAGCGGCAAAAGACATAGGCGCTAAGGGAAGCATAGGCGATAAAAAAGATATATCTATGGCTTTTTTAATAAAAGATTTCAAGATGCTGATAAGAAATCCGGGATTTGCTTTTCAGAGCTTTATGGGCCCTATTCTTACGCCTATAATGATAGTGTTTATATCCAAGTCAATGAGTGTTCCGACCGAGGGCGAAAGCGGCACCGCAATTCAGGCTACGAGCCTGATACTTTTCCTCGTCACAATGCTTTTTTGCGGCACGAATTTTGTCGCAATCGTCGCGTTTACAAGAGAAGGAAAATTCTTCTATTTCAATAAATACCTGCCCATTCCCTATAAGGATATAATCAAGGGCAAATTGCTGCTGTCCTATTACTCGGCGATGGTCGGCGTAGTACTGTCGACAATCGTATACGCTTTCGTTGTAAAGACCAATTATTTGATAATATTGATTTTCGGCGTATACCTATCAATCGCATCAGTGGGTTTTGTTTATATGGGTTTATACAGAGACTTAAAGAAGCCCAAGCTTGAATGGAATAATGTAAACGAAGCGGTTAAGCAGAATTTCAACGCTATGATTCCTATGTTTATCGGCGGAGGAATAGGCACGGTAACGCTTGTAATAGGTATGATGATCGAATCCGTTACGCTAAAGATTTTACGGAAGACCCAAGCGCCAACAGTTGTAATAGGTATGATGATCGAATCCGTTACGGGCAAGGATACATTCCTGTCCTGGCTCCTGCTATGGACGGTGTTGTTCATACCTTCTGTAATTATTGTTATATACTACAAGCAGAAGCTGGATAATAATTATGTGCAAATGTTAAATAATATAGAAGTACATTGACTTATCAAAAATAGTGAGTGAAATAGCTTTATTTATAAGCTTGCATAGAGTATAATGGTAAAAAATGGTAATACTATGCGTAAGATGGCTCTGGATTTAGGAGATAAGAGAATCGGAATCGCGTTAAGCGATATGTCCGCAATCATAGCAAGCCCCTATGAAAGCTATCAGTCTAAAGGTCTTGATAAGGATATAGAATATATAACGGAGCTGGCGAGATCCAAGTCCTGCGACACAATAATAATCGGCTATCCTATTAATATGGACGGTACTAAAGGCAAGAGGGCGTTATACGCGGAGCAATTCAGGCAGGCGCTTAAACTCAAATGCGACTTAAAGGTCGAGCTGCAAGACGAGAGAATGACGACAATAACCGCCGAAAGATATCTTCTCGAAGCGGATATGAGAAGAGATAAAAGAAAAGCGGTAATAGATAAGGTAGCCGCTTGCATAATATTAAGACAATACCTTGAAAAAACAGGAGGAAGGAATGGATAAAAAAGAATTAGACGATATGGTAAAATGCGGCTGCGGATGCGAACAGGAAGACTGCGGCTGCGAAGACGAATGCGGCGACGAAGAAGACATCATTACTCTGACCAGCGAAGACGGCGAGCAGATTGACTTTTATCACGAGGCGACGATTGAATATGAAGGCGGCACTTTCTTATTCCTTCATCCCGTTGAGGAAATGGAAGAAATCGGCGAAGACGAGGTGGTAATATTCAAGCTCGTAAAGAACGACGACGGCGAAGACGCGCTCGAGCCCGTAGAGGACGAGGCGCTTCTTGACAGGGTCTACGAGGAATATGTCAAATTCGTGGAATCCTACGATGAAGAGAGTCCGATAGAGTAATCAGACGGGGCGTTAAGCCCCGTTTTGTTATGGTTATAAAGTATAATTAATAGCAATTATGAAAAAAATTATTGTAATATATTTGCATAGATTATGACATCTATGTTACAATTTCCCGTAGAATGCACTCATTGCGGAGTCCGTTATCCTGCCTTACGGCACATTCGGACATAGATGCGTGAGGAGGTAAAAGGAGGATTTTATGGCAAACATCACAATGAAACAACTATTAGAAGCCGGCGTTCATTTCGGACACCAGACCAAGAGATGGAATCCGAAAATGGGTAAGTACATCTACGCGGCGAGAAACGATATTCACATTATCAATCTCCAGCAATCCGTAGAAATGCTTGAAAAGGCTTACAACTTCGTCAAAGAGACGATTGTGCCCGGCAAAACAATGCTCTTTGTGGGCACCAAGAAGCAGGCGCAGGACGCTATCAAAGAAGAAGCGGAAAGATGCGGAATGTTCTATATGAATCAGAGATGGCTCGGCGGCACCCTGACTAATTTCAAGACGATAAGAGAGAGAATAGACAGGCTTAACCGTATCAATCAAATGGAGCAGATGAACGAATTCGCGCTGCTGCCCAAGAAAGAAGTTCTTAATCTCATTAAAGAAAGAGACAATCTCGAAAACAACCTCGGCGGAATTAAGAATATGAGAGCGCTTCCCAACGCGATGTTCGTAGTGGATTTGAAAAAAGAAGAAATCGCGATAAAAGAAGCGAGGAAGTTAAATATTCCGATTATCGGGATAGTCGACACGAATTGCGACCCGGATATTGTGGATTATGTTATACCCGGCAATGACGACGCGATAAGGGCTATAAAGTATATAGCTTCCGTCATAGCCGACGCGATAATCGAAAACAGAGAGGGCGAATCCTTTGAAAAGGTCGAGACCCCAGCAGAGGAGACCGAACAGGATACCGACATAATGCAGGAAGCGATGAGCGCGGAAGTTCCCGTAGACGAGGAGCCTAAAGAGGACAAGGCGCCCAAGAAAGCACAGAAAAAACAAAAGGAGTAATTAAATGATTACAGCTAAAGATATATCTGAATTAAGAGGACGCACAGGCGTCGGAATGATGGATTGCAAGAAAGCGCTTATGGCGTGCGATGGCGATATCGACAAGGCGATTGACTGGTTGAGAGAGAACGGACTTGCCAAAGCGGCGAAAAAAGCCTCGAGAATAGCCTCTGAGGGAATCGTTGATTCTTATATCCATTTAGGCGGTAAAATCGGCGTGCTGCTCGAGGTTAACTGCGAGACGGACTTTGTAGCGCGCTCGGATCAGTTCAAGGCGCTCGTTCACGATATCGCTATGCAGATAGCTGCGTCTAAGCCGCAATTTGTAAGCCGCGAAGAAGTACCCGCGGATATCGTGGAATCCGAAAGAAAAATCCTTATGGCAGAAGCGAAGAATGAGCCAAAACCCAAGCCCGAGGCGATTCTTAATAAAATTATCGACGGCAAAATTAATAAATTTTATAAAGATATCTGCCTATTGGAGCAGCCTTTTGTAAAAGACCCCGACAAGACAATCGAACAGCTCGTAGCTGAAGCTATTTCGGCAATAGGCGAGAAGATTACCGTCAGGAGGTTCGTGAGATACGAAATGGGAGAAGGTCTCGAGAAGCGCTCCGATAATTTCGCTGACGAGGTAATGGAGCAAGTAAATAAGATGCAGAATTAACTAAAAGGGAACGATTTATTGTTCCCTTTTTAGATGGAGGCGATATGGTACCCAAATACAAGAGAGCGGTTATTAAAATAAGCGGCGAAGCACTCTCCGGAAAAAAAGGCTTTGGCATTGATAACGATGTTATCCGTAAAGTCGTCGGAGACATTAACAATGTCAGGAACAAGGGAATAGAGCTGGGAATAATAATCGGAGGCGGCAATTTCTGGCGCGGCAAAATGGCTACGGGAATGGATAGGTCTACCGCCGACCATATGGGAATGCTCGCGACCGTAATCAATGCGCTTGCGCTTCAGGACGCGCTCGAAAAAAACGGCATACCTACCCGCGTTCAGACCGCGCTGACGATTACCCGCGTAGCGGAGCCTTACATACTCCGTAAGGCGTTAAGGCATCTTGAAAAGGGCAGAGTAGTGATATTCGCATGCGGCACGGGCAATCCGTACTTTTCGACGGACACAGGCGCGGCTTTGAGGTCGGCGGAAATCGGAGCAGATGTGTTGCTGCTCGCGAAAAATGTGGACGGCGTATACGACAGCGACCCAAAGAAAAACGGCGGCGCTCATAAATTTACGCATCTTGGCTATCTCGATGTCATAAAGCAGGGTCTAAGCGTAATGGACCATACCGCGCTCACCCTCTGCATGGAGAATAAAATTCCCATTATCGTCTTCGCGCTGTCCGAAAAGGACAGCATTCTAAGGGCGGTTTCGGGAGAAGAAATAGGCACGGTAATAGATTGATATTAATTGATATTTTTGATATAATTGTCTTTATAGGAGAATAATTATGGCATACGGAATTGTAGAAGTAGACGAATTATTCGAGAATTTAGAGCTCGATATGGAA
This sequence comes from Christensenellales bacterium, assembly GCA_050952545.1. Classification (GTDB taxonomy): domain Bacteria; phylum Bacillota; class Clostridia; order Christensenellales; family CAZKXV01; genus JBMNLD01. The sequence continues at coordinate 583,001 of JBMNLD010000002.1, read as the reverse complement.
AAAATCGCCGAATCGCTGAAGAACAAGCTCTTGACAATAAGAGCGGGAAGAGCCAATCCGCACATTCTTGACGGTATTACCGCCGATTATTACGGCGCTCCGACGCCGCTTAATCAGATGGCTAATATTTCCGTATCCGAAGCCAGAGTGCTGACGATTTCCGTATGGGACATAAGCGCCTTAAAGGCCGTTGAAAAGGCTATTTTTGCATCAAATATAGGTATAACCCCCGCTAACGACGGCAAGGTAATAAGGCTTGTATTTCCAGAACTTACCGAAGAGAGAAGAAAAAATCTCGTTAAAGAAATCAAGACATACTCGGATAACGCGATAGTGGGCTTGAGAAACCGCAGAAGAGACGCCAACGACGCGCTGAAGAAGATGAAAAAGGACAATGTAATCACAGAAGACGACTTAAAGGATATGACTAAGGATGTCGACAATATGCTTTCCGCCTACATAAAGAAGGTAGAAGGACTTTTTGAAGAGAAAGAGAAAGAGATATTAAGCGTATAATGAAAGATGTCATCGGCGCCAAAGCGCGTGAAGCCGAAAAGCTGCTGACGGATGACGGATTCACGGTCAAGGTTATCAATTACACCGTAGACAAGCAGAAAGAATGGGATAATATGATAGTAATCAGACAAAGAAGATCCGAGAATACAATAGAGCTTACGGCAAGCAATTTCAAGTTGGAGATATAGCGGACTTATTGTTCGCTATTAAATTAATATGAATAATATCAAGCATATCGCCTTTATTATGGACGGCAACGGCAGATGGGCAAAAGAGCGCGGCAAGCCGCGAGATTTCGGACACAGGGCGGGAGTCAAGGCGTTAAAAAGAGTAATAGACATAGCCGATAAATCGGGTATCCCCCTAGTCAGTTTTTACGCATTTTCCACCGAGAACTGGAAGCGTCCGAAAGAGGAACGCGACAAGTTGTTTTCGTATATCAAGAGATTTGCCGATAACGAAATGCCGAAATACGCAAGGAAAAATATCCGCGCGCGCTTTATGGGGGATTTGAAAGGCTTACCCGAAGATGTATATAATTCAATAATAAAAATCATCGATTTTACCAAAGACAACAGCGGTATGACAGTCAATATCGCCTTAAATTACGGCGGCAGGTCTGAAATTATTCAGGCTGTCAATAATATTATCGGCGACAAAATTGAAAGAGTAGACGAAGATATTTTTAACAGATATCTCTATTCGGACGAGTTGCCCGACCCAGATATTATAGTCCGCACGAGCGGCGAAAAAAGGTTGTCTAATTTTATGCTGTATCAATCAGCGTATTCGGAGCTGATATTTATAGACGAATACTGGCCCGATTTCGATAAAGACACCTTTGATAAGGTTATCGGGGAATACAACAAGAGGTTGAGGAAATACGGCGACATTAAGGAGTAAAATGGGACTTATTAAAAAGAGTGTAATAGCCATAATAATGGCATCATTGTCACTATTGATAATAGTATATTTAAGGCAGATAAATGTAATTTGGTTTGATTTATTAATGCTGCTATTCATATCCGTCGCGACTCACGAGCTCGACACAGCGTTCAGAAAAGCGGGATACAATACAATAAGACCTATGCTGTACTTCGCCGTACTTGCTTTCTATCCGATGTTTTTATTATTGGAATCCAAGATTAACGGCTTTACCGGCGGGGTTATTACCCTGATGATCAGCTTTTTGATAGGCGGAGTGATTATGACCTTTAATCATAAATACACCTATAAAGACCTGGCTATGACCGCATTCATACTCTTTTATCCTATGGTATTGATGATTTTATTCGGAGAGGTCAATCATAATACGGGCGGCTTATTCGGCATACTTTCCGTGCTCGTTATCGCGATAATGTCGGATACTTTCGCCCAATGGATAGGAATGCTCGTCGGCGGTAAGAAATTATGCCCCGAAATCAGCCCCAAAAAGACCGTTGCGGGAGCGTACGGCGCATATGTCGGCGGAATGGTCGGAGCGGCGGCGCTGTTTTTCATATTCGAGTTCTTTCAGTTGTTTAAGAATGTTAATAATGTCTATTTTACCGGTCTTACTGATAACATTCTGACATCGGTGCCGATATACGCAGGTCTTGCTCTTCTGGGCTCTACAACCGCGCAGCTAGGAGATTTATTCGCAAGCTGGCTTAAAAGACAATTGAATATCAAAGACTTCGGCAGTTTCCTGCCGGGACACGGAGGGATTATGGACAGGGCGGATTCGTTTATATTTACAATGCCTTTCTTCTATATCGTGTTCCTGTTCATACCTAACCTTGCGCTATGAAAAAAATCGTCATTATAGGCAGCACCGGTTCTATCGGAATGCAGGCGCTGGATATAATAAGGCACAATCGGGATAAGTTCAAGGTAACCGGTCTCGCGGTAAAGAGCAGTGTCTCTTTGTTAAGAAAGCAGATTGAAGAATTCAATCCCGAATTCGTCTCAGTTGAGCAAGGCGCGGAATCTCTTGACAATACCACGGTGTTAAGTAATTCCGTCGAGCTTGTCAAGAGGGCTGATGCCGATATCATTCTGCTTGCGGCAGTCGGCGTTGACGGTCTTGAAGCGGCGTATGAAGCGGTTGGAAAAGGCGTCAGAATCGCCCTAGCGAATAAAGAGACTTTGGTCGCGGCCGGCGGTATCATAATCAAAAGAGCGAAAAAATTCAATTCAGAAATTATACCCGTTGACAGCGAGCACTCCGCGATCTTTCAATGTCTGCTCGGCAAAAAGCCCGAGAAGATTATCCTTACGGCAAGCGGCGGCGCGTTCAGAAATTATACCAAGGATGAATTAGTGAAAGCTAAAGCCCGCGACGCGCTCAAGCATCCCGTATGGAATATGGGCGCGAAAGTTACAATAGATTCGGCGACACTGATGAATAAAGGGCTTGAAGTCATTGAGGCAATGCATTTGTTCAATGTCGGCGCCGACGCAATCGAGGTCGTGATACATCCCGAGAGCATAATTCATTCTATGGTTGAATTTATTGACGGAGCGGTTATAGCCGAAATGTCAATTCCCGATATGAAAGTGCCGATTTCATTCGCGTTTACATATCCCGAAAGAATTAATGCGAATGTAAAAAGGCTTAACTTTACTGACATTAAATCCCTGACTTTTATGAAGCCGGATACGGATAAATTCCCTTGTCTTGATATAGCCTATAAATGCGCCCGGACAAGCGGCGCCGCAACGGTTATAATGAACGCCGCCAACGAAGCGTGCGTTCAGTTGTATCTTGAGGACAGAATAGGCTTCTACGACATTCCCGCATTAATAAATGCGGCGCTGGATAAATTTGCGGACAGCGTCGCCGATGAGATTGAAGATATAATCGTCATTGACAGTAAAGTAAAAGAATATATTTTAGCATCAAGCTACTAGGAGTATTGTAAATGTTTTTATCAATATCGAGCTTTATGAATATAATATGGTCCATACTGATTGCTTTGTCGGCATTGCTTATTATGATAATGGTGCACGAGCTCGGGCATTATCTTGCGGGCAAGCTGTTAGGCTTTAAGATTAACGAATATTCAATAGGTTTCGGTCCGGCTATATTTAAGAGAAAGGCAAAAAGCGGCGAACTGTTCTCGGTAAGGATAATACCTTTAGGCGGTTATTGTCTCTTTCTGGGCGAAGACGAGGAAAATCCCTCTGAGGACGCGTTTAATAACCAGAAGCCATGGAAGAGAATTATCGTTCTGGTTTCCGGCGTATTATTTAATTTCCTGACTGCGATTATTGTATTTACTTTGTTTTTCTCGATTTACGGTTACAGCGTGCCGTCCGTTACAGACACTTACGAATTGACAAGCGGCGAAGAGAATGCGCTGAAAAAAGACGATTTGATTATAAAAGTAAACGGCAGAAATGTATACAGCATTTATCAATCCAATCTGTCCTCTCTTATTGAAAACGCGGACGAAACGATGCGGATTACGGTATTAAGAGATGGCGAAAGGGTTGAAATTACCGCTAAAAAGCAGGAGTATAATTTTGTTAACGAAGAGAATGAACAGGAGGTCAGGACTGGGCTTGGTATACAGATCAAATTCGTAGCGCACAGGTTTAACATTTTGGGGTCATTCGGTAGGGCGATAGTGTCCTGTTATCAGATTATCGAATTGATATTCAGTACTCTGGGCAAGATATTTACGGGGCTAATGGGCGTAAAAGGCAATTTGGGAGGTCCGATTACCACCATTGTCGCAATCTCCACGACGACCTCAACCTACGGAATAAGCGGATATTTAAGCGTGCTTGCCGTAATATCCGTAAGCATAGGATTTACCAATCTTCTACCCATTCCCGCGCTTGACGGCTCAAGGGTGATATTTACGATAATCGAATGGATAAGGAAGAAACCTATTAACAGAAAAGTCGAGGGTATGATTCACGCAGTCGGGCTTATTGTGCTGTTTTCGTTGACAATACTGCTGGATTTGCTTAATTTATTTAATAGATAGAAAATGAAAAGAACTGTAATAGTCAGAGATTTGCCGATAGGCGGAGGCAACCGCGTAACTGTGCAATCTATGACAAATACGCTTACCAAAGACATTAATGCAACCGTCATACAGATAAAAGAGCTCGAGGCTGCAGGATGTGATATTGTCAGGGTGTCCGTACCCGACATTGATTCGGCCACGGCGCTTAACAGCATAATCGAAAATGTTTCCATCCCCGTAGTCGCCGACATTCATTATGATTACAGGCTTGCCGTAAAAGCAGTTGAGTCCGGAGCGCATAAAATACGGATAAATCCGGGCAATATCGGCGGCAAAGAAAAAATCGGATATTTAGCCCGATATCTTATGGAGAGAAAAATCCCGATAAGAATTGGCGTCAACAGCGGCTCGGTTGAAAAGGATATTCTGACTAAATACGGCAACACTTCCAAGGCGCTTGTAGAGAGCGCGCTCTATAATATCGGATTATTGGAAAGCGCAGGGTTTTATGATATAATAGTAAGCGTCAAATCCTCGTCCGTTCCCTATATGATTGAGGCGTACCGCGAATTAGACCGGAGATCGGATTATCCGCTTCATTTAGGCGTGACCGAGGCTGGTTACGACGACGCGGGGCTTATAAAGTCATCGGTGGGTCTCGGAGTGTTATTATATCAGGGAATAGGCGATACTATCAGAGTGTCGCTTTCGGGTAACCCGGTCAGAGAAGTATACGCGGCAAGAAGGATATTGCAGTCGCTCGGCATAAGCGAAACTCTACCCGAAATAATTTCCTGTCCGACATGCGCGAGAACCAATATCGAGGTAGAGCGATTAGCCGGAGAAATCGATAAACATTTGAGAGCGAAGAATCTGAATATAAAAGTCGCCGTTATGGGCTGTGTCGTAAACGGCCCCGGAGAGGCGGCGGAATGCGATATCGGCGTCGCGGGCGGCAGGGAAAAAAGCGCGATATTTATTAAAGGCAAAGTTATTTCGACCGTAGACAACGACAGAGTACTTGACGAATTACTTACTATAATAGAGAAAACATATGGATAACTATCTCGTTCAATTACATAAGCTAACAGACGGCAAATACCCTTATCTAAGGGTATATTCCGTTAAGGCGAATATCAGAGATGAGATAATCAATATTGTATTGCTTGTGCCGCAGAAGATATTTGATTTTTCGTTCAAGGAAGATGATAAAGAGACTATATTAAAAGCGACATTACAGATAATTCCCTATCCGTTCAAGGTAAAAGTCGATTATAAGAAATCATTTGCGGACACGGCGTTTATATTAAGGGATATACTGGATTTTATTAATGTCTATTACCCGGCGCTGAATTCAGAAATCAAAGAAACGGGAATAGATATCAAAATCCATGACGATTTGATTGAAATAACATTAAGTATACAGTCGGGCGCATATCAATATTTAAGCCACAGCGGCGCGGAAGAAAGGATTAAGCGATATTTAAGCCACAGATACAGCGAGAACATTGTATTAAAGTATATTATATTACAAGACCGCATAAGAGATATCGAGGCTGTAAAACAGCCGGAAGTGTCCTCGTATTTTGTTTCGGTCAGCAATTTGCATAAACTCGCGGGAAGAGAAATTTATAAAAGACCTAAATACATAAGGGAAGTAAAATCCGAGGGACGCGCCGTAGTATCGGGCAGAGTCAAGAGTATGTACAGGAATGTTAAGAAAGATTCGGACGAAGTGTATTATATATTTACTCTCGACGACACAACCGGAACGATAAGGGCGATGTATTTCCCGAAATTATGGAGCACCAAAGGCGATAACTCAAAGGCTTTAGAGAAAGCAAAGAAAGACTATGATAATAAAATCGCCGTTTTCGATAAACTTGTAGACGATACTGCAATGGGCGACTATACTGTGATATGCGAGGGAAATGTTAAGACCTCTAATTCGGGGGATTATACGCTATTTATCAGCAATATCGCCAAGTGTGAAATTGATTTCGATTCCATAATGCCCCTTGTAGAGAAAAAGAAAGTACCCGAAAATTACACGAAGGTATTTCCCGAGCCATTTATAGATACGCAGTATAACGCTGGTAAAATCGTCCCGAATCATCTGAGGGGCAAGCGAATAGTAGTATTCGATTTCGAGACGACGGGTACTGATACTGCAAGCGACGAGCCTATAGAAATCGGCGCCGTTTCTATCGTGGACGGAAAAATTACGGAGATGTTTTCGACTTTTATTAATCCCGGACGCGAGATAACCGAAGAAATTACGAGAATTACGCATATTTCCAATACCGATGTAATAAATGCGCCTTTCATAGAAGATGTAATTCCCGATTTTTATAAATTTGCTTACGGCGCGGTGCTAGTGGCTCACAACGCCGAATTCGATTACGCGTTTTTGAAAAGGGCGGCGCACCATAATGGCTACATATTCGATAACGAAAGGCATGACACGCTTATTATGAGCAGAAAAATGCTGGAGCTCAGTAGTTACAGCCTGGAGAGCTTGTGCAAGCATTTTAATATTGTAAACGAGGGCGCTCACCGGGCTATTTACGACTCTATCGCCACCGCAAGGCTGTATATGATTCTGTCGGATATGATATGAAAGTTCCGCAGTCCTCGACGGTCTGCGGAATAATCTTTTTTATAATTTTACTTGCCTTTTTTTTATGCTTATGATAATATAATCATACACTTAATAGTAAATACTATCTAAGGTGGACCAGTGTCCACCATTTATTTTGTAAGAGGTGTTTATGAAAAATATAGCGGAGAATGTAGAGAAGCTTATCGAGCCGATTGTTAACGGGTTCGGGCTTGAAATAGTCGAGGTTGAATACAGAAAAATCAGAGACGAGATGAATCTCACCGTATTTATTGACAAAGATGGCGGCGTAACACTCGACGATTGCGAGAAAGTGCATAAGGCTATCGACGCGCCTCTGGATGAGCTTGACCCGACAGACGGCAAGCATTATATATTAAATGTCTCCTCTCCAGGACTTGATAGACCCCTTAAAAACGCCAAAGACTATAAGAGGAATACGGGTAAACCGGTAAAAGCGTCCCTTTATTCGCCTTTTCAGGGCAGGAAGCAGTATGAGGGAATATTAATAAGCTGGACGGACGACAGCGTGACGCTAGAAGTAAATAATGACGAAATAGTTCTTAACAAGAAAGACATATCAATAATCAAACCGATAATATAGGAGAAAAAACAATGATTAACAAGGAATTCTTCACCGCATTGGATTTATTGGAAAAAGAGAGAAGAATAAACAAGGATGTATTTATCAGCGCGCTTGAAGCGGGTCTAGCTACGGCGTACAAGAAGGAATTCGCCGAAGCGAGAGATGTAACCGTCAAGTTAAATCCCGAAAAGAGCCAGATTAAGGTCTATGCGTATCAGACCGTAGTCGACGAGGTCATAGACGAAGATAAGGAAATCGCGCTTGAAGACGCGCAGGCGATTAAGAACACTTACAAGACGGGCGACTTAATAATGGAAGATATCACTCCTAAGAACTTTTCAAGAATTGCAGCCCAGACGGCGAAGCAAGTGATAATGCAGAGATTGAACGACGCCAAGAAAGAATTAATTCTCGGTGAAATGAAAGAAAAGGGCGGCGAAATACTTAATTCGATAATCAGAAGAATAGACGGCGGTAATGTATATGTCGAGATATTAAGCAATCAAATGCAGGGAGTTATGAGACCCGCAGACCAGATAAGGGGCGAGAAATACAATATTAACGATACAATCAAGGTCTATGTTAAGAGAGTCAGCGACTCAAAGGATATGAATGTGCTTGTATCGAGGAGCGCTGCGGGATTTGTCAGGCGGCTTTTCGAGCTCGAAGTGCCAGAAATAAAGGCTGGGCTGGTCTCGATAAAGGGCATTGAGCGCGAAGCGGGGTACAGAACTAAAATCGCCGTAGCGTCCGAAGACCCCAATGTCGATGCGGTCGGCGCTTGCATAGGCCCCAAAGGCTCAAGAATTAACGCTATTGTCGCGGAGATTAACGGCGAGAAAGTCGATGTCATTAATTGGTGCTCGGATCCGCTAGAATATGTCGCAAGGGCTTTAAGTCCGGCGAAAGTCGTAATGGTGCAGGTTAATGACGACAAGCATTCGGCGCGTGTAATCGTGCCCGACGACAAGCTATCCCTCGCTATCGGCAAAGACGGCTTGAACGCCAAGCTCGCGGCAAGACTAACCGAATGGAAAATCGATATCAAGCCGCAATCCACCATTACCGAGCAATTCGGTCTGGACTTATTAAATACCGATATGGAGGAAAGGAATTGAAAAAGATTCCGATGCGAATGTGCATAGTCTGCCGACAAATGAAGCCCAAGAAAGAAATGCTGAGGGTAGTAAGAAGCCCGGAAGGCGAATTTTCTATTGACGAAACGGGCAAGAAATCAGGCAGGGGCGCGTATGTGTGCGGAGAAGAAGCGTGTATAAAAAAATGCGTCAAGACCAAAGCGATGAACAGGAATTTCAAGACGGATGTCGGCAGTGATATATATGAAAAGATAGATGAACTCAACAAGATTAAATAAATTGAGGTCGTATATAGGATTTGCGATAAAAGCGGGTAAAGCCGTATTCGGCTACGAAGGCATAATTACCTCAAGGCGCCCACCAAAGGCGGTGCTTGTAAGCAAAGATATCAACAGAACATCTATGAGCAGACTGACGGTATACTGTAATGAGAAAAAAACAAATTTAATCGAGATAGAACCTGATTATTTCAGGCATATAGTTGCAAAGGAGAATATTAAGGCGATAGGAATAGCGGACATTAACCTTTCTAAAGCTGTAATTGATAATATCGGAGTTGATGTAAATGAGTAAAACTGAAACAAAAAACGAACAATTGAGCAATATCAAATCATTAATGGAATTCGAGACTATTAAGGTCAATCCTTTTCAGACCGGATTAGATAAGCTGAAGAAGGATGTATACGAATTATCCGAGTTAATCAATGAGAAAAGAGATATTATCGTAACAAAATTGGAGCTTGAATCCCAAAAGGAGTACGAAAAGGCGTTGAAAGAAATGGAGTCGGAGACCGTCGACGAAAACCAAGATATAGGCGTCAGCACCGTAATAGATGAAGCGCCAGAAGTAACAGAAGCAATAACCCAAGCCCCCGTAATCGATAAGCAAGCGGAGACGGTTAATGAAAAAGAAACCGAAACGGAAAAGTCCGCGATTGACATTCCCGAGTTAAAGATTAAATCAAGACCAAAAACCAAGGAAGAAGAGATGAAAGGCAGGGTGTTTATACCCGATAATACCACCAAACCCAGCGGTCAGCCGATTAACAGATTTACGGATAATCTGCCCAGGTCGAGAAGACCTAACGACGGTGAAATCAGGTCCAGGCAATCGGGAAGGCCGTTAACCGCTTCGCAAAAGGCACAAGGAAAGAAGCCGCCCTTAAAAAAACCTCTTATCGTCAGCTCTCCGGCAGCGTCATTCGCTCCTAAAGATAACAGAATTCAGAACAAGAAGAAGGAAGAGAAAAAGGGCGAAGAAAAGAAGTCGATGGACAAGAGGACTCTCATAAGGCGCGGATTTATTGACAATACTTCTCCCGGCGCAAGAATTGACCTCGATGAGTCGGACGTAAGGCATTTCAAGTCGAGAAAGTCTAAAAAAGGCGAATTCAAGGCGCAGACAACGATAATCGAGAAAGCTGTAATTAACAGCGATATCGTGCCTATCAAGGTGCTTTCCGAAAAAATCGGCAAGACGGGAGCGCAGATAATCAAGCAACTGTTTATTCTCGGAATAGTCAAGACGATAAACGAATCCATAGATTTCGAGACCGCGGAGCTCGTCGCGAACGAACTCGGCGTAGAGCTTGAATTAAATCTTCAGAAGTCGTCCGAAGATTTATTAAACGAGCAATTTGAAATGTTCGAAGGCAAGCTGCAAGCGAGACCTCCGGTCGTTACGATAATGGGTCATGTCGACCACGGCAAGACCAGCTTGCTCGATTATATCAGAAAAGCCAATGTCGTCTCGTCCGAAGCTGGCGGCATAACCCAGCATATAGGCGCGTATACCGTAGATATCAATAAGCAAAAAATCACATTCTTAGACACTCCGGGTCACGAGGCATTCACGGCGATGCGCCTGAGAGGCGCGCAGGCTACGGATATAGTCGTAATAGTAGTTGCGGCAGATGACGGCGTTATGCCCCAGACCGTTGAGGCAATAGCGCACGCCAAGGCGTCCAAAGTGTCAATACTTGTAGCGATTAACAAGATGGACAAGAAAACGGCTAATCCGGAAAGAATTAAGCAACAGCTGACCGAACACGATTTGCTGCCCGAAGAATGGGGCGGCGATGTGATTTGCGTACCCGTGTCGGCGGCAACCGGCGAAGGCGTGGATAAACTGTTGGAATCAATCCTGCTGGTCGCGGAGATGAAAGAACTCAAAGCCGATTACGAGCATAACGCCAAAGGCGTAATCATTGAGGCGCAGCTTGACAAGGGTAAAGGCCCGGTAGCTACGGTATTAGTCCAGAGCGGCACGCTCAAAGTATCCGACAACATTGTAGCTGGCACGGTAACGGGCAGAATCAGAGCTATGGTCGACGATAAAGGCAGAGCGATAAAGAGCGCGACGCCCTCGATGCCCGTGCAAATACAAGGCTTTGACGAGGTGCCGCAGGCGGGAGATTTGCTTATCGCAGTAAATGATGAAAAGCTCGCGAGAAAAGTTATCGACGACAGAAAGACGACTATGAAATCCGCGATGACCGTCAATAAGTCTGGCATAAGTCTTGAAGATATGTTCTCGCAGATTGCCGAGGGAGAGATAAAAGACCTCAATGTAATAATAAAAGGCGATGTTCAGGGCTCGGTTGAAGCGATTAAGCAGGAGCTTCAGAAGATGGCTAACGAGGAAGTCAAGGTAAATATTGTTCAGGCTAATGTCGGCGCGATTAACGAATCAGATGTTATGCTTGCCGAATCCTCTGGCTCGATAATCATAGGCTTTAATGTCAGACCGGACAGCAAAGCCAAGAAAATGGCTGAACGGAGTAATATTGACATAAGGGTCTACAGGATTATATACGATATCATTAACGATATTAACCTTGCGCTGAAGGGTATGCTTAAACCCAAATTCGAAGAAAAGATTATCGGCAGAGCCGAAGTCAGAGCGCTGTTCAAGGTTTCAGGAGCGGGCACGGTAGCGGGATGCAATGTAATAGAAGACAAGATCACGAGAAACGCCAAAGTCAGATTGCTAAGAAATAATGTTATAGTATATGAAGGCAATATCGCATCATTAAAGAGAATGAAAGAGGATGTTAAGGAAGTCGTAAAAGGATTTGATTGCGGTATCGCCATAGAGGGCTTCAACGATATCAAAGAAAACGATATCATAGAAGCTTATGTAATTGAGGAAATCAAGGCATAATGAGTAAAATCGACAGAATAAATTCCGAGCTTAACAAGCAGATAGCGCTTATTATCAACAACGAATTAAAGCACCCTGCCGTTAATGGAATAATCACCGTCACGGTAGTGGACACATCGTCGGATTTGTCTTTATCCAAGGTCGGAGTCAGCGTGCTTGACGATAATCATGACGAGGTAGTCAAGGCGCTTAACCATTCGTCCGGCTTTATAAGGAAACTACTAAGGAACAAGGTCAATATAAGGAATATTCCCGAACTCACATTTTACAAGGATAACAATATAGAATACGCGTACAAGATTTCAAGACTGATAGACAAGATTAATAAGGAATAGCCGTGTTAACAAGAACGCTGGATAAAATCGCCTTAGAATTAAAACAGGCGGAAACGATTGCAATAATAAGTCATACTAATCCCGACCCGGATACGGTATGCGCCGCGCTTTCTCTCTATCACGCGTTATCGTATTTCGACAAAAAGGCGCACCTCTATTGCGACACGCCGATAAAAGGCAAATTAAAGACGATTAAAGGGACGGAATTATTCAATAAATTTTACAGTCCGTCTTATTATGTGTGCGTATGTATAGATTGCTCGGACATCAAGAGGATAGGCGACGATATCGATGTCTTTTACAGCTCTAAAATTACGATTAATATCGACCATCACAAGACCAATACCGAGTACGCGCAGTTAAATTATATAGAGTCCTACGCCTCGTCTGCGTGCGAGATACTCTATAAATTAATCTTAAGGCTGTCGCCCGACGCGCTTAACGATACTATTGCCGCGCTGTTATATACGGGGATAGTCGCGGATAGCGGCGCGTTCACATTTCCGTCGACTACGAATGATACAATGATAATCGCGGGCGAATTGATGAGGTTCAATTTTAACGCGTCGGACATCTGTTACGAAATGATTAAAAAGATTAAAAAGAGTGTTTTTAATCTGAAAATGAGGGCGCTGAACGGTCTCGTCACTTATGACAAGAACACGATAGGTTTAATAAAATTCACCTTAAAAGACTTCAAGAGCACGAAAACCTCAATCGAGGACACCTCGGGTATAATAAACGATGTGATAAATATCGAGACCGTAAGAATCGCTATCGCCGTGTCCGAGACCCAGGAGGGCGTATATAAGGTAAGTATGAGGTCCAAAGGACATATCGATGTCGCCCGTGTCGCGGAAATTTTCGGCGGCGGCGGTCATTTGAACGCAAGCGGATTAGAGCTTAGCGGCGATTTTGAGAGTATTATAACGAGGCTCATAAGAGAATGCAGAAGAGCTTTGAGGGAATAATAAATATTCTTAAACCTCCGGGATTGACATCGGGGGATGTCGTCGTTAAAGTAAGAGGTATTTTAAGGCGCATTACGGGCATAAAACATAAAGCGGGGCATCTCGGTACGCTTGACCCCGGCGCGTCGGGGGTATTACCGATAGCGGTAGGCAAGGCGACGAGGTTATTCGAGTTATTGACAGCAAGGGATAAGAAATACCGCGCAATAATTACATTCGGCACTTCGACGGATACGCTGGACTCATACGGTAAAACAGACTCAACGAGCGGCATAATTCCCTCAATTGAAGAATTGCAGGAGGTATTACCCCGGTTTACGGGTGAAACAGAGCAAATTCCTCCGAGGTATTCGGCTGTAAAAATTAACGGCAGAAAAGCGTACGAACTCGCGCGTAAAGACGAGGAATTTACTATCAAGCCCCGTAAGGTCATAATCAATTCAATCGAGCTAATCAGGCAAGTCGACGATAAGTCATATATGATTGATATTAACTGCAAGGGCGGCACATATATAAGAAGTCTTGTTGGCGATATAGCAAAAAGTCTCGATACCGTCGCGTATATGAGCCTGCTTATAAGGCTGTCGGCAGCGGGATTAAATATATCCGACAGCAAGACACTTGACGAATTTGCCGCAAACCCCTGTGTTACTGATATAGGCGAGGCGCTATCGGATATGATAAGATACGATATTGACCCTAAATATATCAGAGAACTTATTAACGGCGTAAGAGTGACATTAAACGATATGCCTAAGGATAAATTTGTCGTATATATTGAAGACAAGCCTTTCGGCATCGCTCGATCTGACGATAACAAGTTGATAGTGGACACAAGATTATGGTAATAGATTTCGGACAAGCATATAATAAGCCCGTTACACTGGCGCTCGGATATTTCGACTCCGTGCATATCGGGCATCGCGCGCTTATAAATAAATCCCGAGAATTTGCGCATAAAGCTGACGCAGAATGCGCGGTGTTTACATTCAGGGGCAACCTTTATAAAGTTATTAATTCCGACCAAGAACAGGTATACACATTTGACGAGCGTAAAGAGATATTTAATGAGTTAGGCGTGGACATTATTCTTGCCGCAGAGCCTGACCCCGGATTTATTAATATGTCCCCGCAAGAGTTTCTTAATAAATTGACTTCATTATATAATATCAAGAAAATTTATTGCGGTATGGATTTCAGATTCGGTTACGGCGCAAAAGGCGATTTGGATATGCTCGATAATTATTTCGGCTTAAAGGGAATAGATACTGAATTTTTTGATATGGTAACCGTCGGCGGCGCTAAAATCAGCACGAGGGATATCAAGCGGCTGATAAGAAGCGGAGACACTCATAAAGCTAAGGATTTGCTGGGCAGCGCGTATTCGGTCTCTGGCGTAGTGATTTCGGGCAGAAAGCAAGGCAGAATAATGGGCTATCCGACCGCGAACATCAAGGTAGACAATGAAAAAGTCAAGCCGAAAGAGGGGGTTTACGCGACTAAAGTCATTATAGACGGCAGCGCCTATAACGCTGTTACCAACGCGGGCGCGAGACCGACCTTTAACGAAAGCGATTATACGGTTGAGTCGCACATTATTAATTACCGCGGCGAGATGTATGGAAAGCATATTAAAGTATTATTCTATGAGAGGATAAGGGATATCAGAAAGTTCAGTTCCGTACAGGAATTAACCGCTCAAATCAAGTCGGATACGGAGTATATAAAATGAAATTCGGACCATCGGGCAACAGCGACAGTTATTATCTTGCGGGCTATACAAGCACACTTGACGCTCCGGCCTGGATTAAGGCGATGGGGCTTGACATATTCGAATACTCATTCGGCAGAGGCGTAAGAATAGGTAAAGAACACGCAACCGAAATAGGTATGGAGGCTAGTAAACACGGCATTGAAATAAGCGTTCATTCGCCGTATTATATCAATTTGGCTTCGGATAACGACGAGACCGTAATTAATTCTTTCGGCTATTTAATGAAGTCTATAGAAGCGTTAAGATACTTTGGCGGCAAGAGAGTTGTCGTTCATCCCGGCTCGCCCTTGAAGCAGGACAGAGCGGACGCTCTTAACAGAATGCTCGTAAATTTCGAGGCTTTTGCGAATATGCTCGCAGATAGCGCTATATCCGATGTCATTATTTGCCCTGAGACCATGGGTAAACTAAATCAGATGGGTACGCTTGATGAGATACTGAAAATTTGCAGCATCTCTGAAATGTATATTCCGTGTATCGATTTCGGTCATATTAATTCAAGATATCAGGGTTATTTCAAATCATCCGACGATTACAGAAAGGTTTTTGACGAGATATTCAGCGCGATAGGCGAGGAAAGGGGCAGACAAATACATATTCATTTTTCTAATATCGAATACGGTCAGGCGGGCGAGATAAGGCATCTGACTTCAGACGATAAGCTGTTCGGACCCTTCTTCGAGCATCTTGCGCCCGTCTTAATCGAATACGGTATAACGGGCAGGCTTTTGTCCGAATCCAACGGAACGCAGGCTGAAGATGCGAGAAAAATGAAAACTATATACGAGGAGTTAAGAGAAGCCCGATATTAATTTCTTTACAATTAATCGGCTTGTATGGTAAAATTTCGTTATGGTAAAAATAGGCAATTTAATAGAGAAATCCGGTTGTGACGCCGTACTCATAATGTCAGAGCTGTCCGCCGAATATTTTTCGGGTTTTTATGCGGATTTTTGCTATATCGTAGCGACAAAGGACTTTATCAATTACTATACCGATAAAAGGTATTACGATGAAGCGAAAATAAAGCTGAAATATAATATAAAGCTCATTGATTCCGAGAATTATCTGAGTATTTTAGCTAAGGACTTAAAAGGTTATGCTAATATCGGACTTGACGAGACCAAAATATTCTATTCGGATTATCTTAAAATCAAGGATATTCTGCCTGAAAAGTTCAAATTGGTAGGCGGTATTGTCGAGCAAATAAGGTCAATCAAAGACGAGACGGAGCTGCGTCTGGTAAGAATTGCCGCTCAAATCGCGGATAAAGCATTAGACGAGATACTGGGCGTAATTAAAGAGGGAATTAGCGAGAGAGAGCTCGCTTATGAGATTGATAGCAGGATGATAAAGCGCGGCGCGGACTCACCGGCATTTAATACGATAGTATGTTTTGCCGAGAATGCGGCGTACCCGCACTGGGTGCCCTCAGAGAGGAAGTTAAAGCCGGGGGATATAATCCTTATGGATTTCGGCGCGAGATACAACGGATATAATTCAGATATGACTAGAACGGTATCTTTCGGCAGGGCATCGGACGAATTCAAGAAGGCATACGAGGTCGTAAAAGGCGCTAACTTGGCGGCGCAAGAAGGAATTACACCTTATATGAAAGCGTCTGCGGCGGACGCGCTCGCAAGAGATTATATAAAGAGCGCGGGGTACGAAGAGTATTTTACTCATTCCCTCGGTCACGGTGTCGGCTTTGAGGTGCACGAATATCCCAGACTGGCACCGAATTCGGATGCTCTTATAAATAGAGGAATGTTGTTTACAGTAGAGCCCGGTATATATATAAACGGCAAATTCGGCATCAGAATCGAAGACCTCGTATATATGGACGATAATGTTATAAAGCTGACGCAGTCTGATAAAAATTTAATAGAATTATAATTTAGGAGAACAAATTATGGCTTACATTATGGCAGGAGATTTAAGGAAAGGCGTTACATTCGAGCGCGACGGACAAGTGTTGCAGGTAGTGGATTTTCTACATGTCAAGCCCGGAAAGGGCGCAGCGTTTGTGCGCGTTAAATACAAGAATGTGATAACGGGAAATGTAATCGAGACCAATTTCAATCCAAGCGAGAAATTCGAGCTTGCCCATATCGAGAGAAAGAAGATGCAGTATCTTTACAACGAGGGAAATATGTATTATTTTATGGACAACGAGACTTACGAGCAGGTGCCTTTGAATAAGGATATGGTCGAAAACGCGTTGAATTTCGTCAAAGAAAATATGGATGTCGATATAGCGTTCTATAATGGCAACGCGTTCTCGGTAGAGCCGCCTAACTTTGTGGAATTGCTCATCACTCACTGCGAGCCCGCTGTAAGAGGCAACACCGCGCAGGGCGCGACAAAGCCCGCTACGCTTGAAACGGGGTATACCGTACAAGTACCGCTATTTGTTAACGAGGGCGATACGATAAGAGTGGACACTAGAACGGGATTATATATGTCCAGAGTGTAATAGTTTAACAAATCATTATTAATAACTTTATCGAAAAGTCAGGGTTCTCCTGACTTTTTTTCCGTTGTCTTGGACAGACGGCGGATTGTGTCTCCGCTCTATCTGTATCTTTTCGTCGAGGCGGCGGAATAAATGCGGGCTTGTCTGAATAAATAATATAAGGATATGTTGGATAAACTGTTGACGCGCCGAATGGCGTTAAGAATCGGCGATATAAGAAATATTTCGGAGCTTAGGATAAGACTTAATTCTAAGCTCGTCGCCTATTACCGGATGAAACGACCTGAGATAATAGATTACACGGTTACGCGCGAGGACATCGAGCATATCATAATGACCGCGAGCAATAATTCGCTGTATACCGTTAACGATATGCTGATAAAAGGCTTTCTTGTCTATGACGGAGGGATAAGAATAGGCGTAACAGGCGACGGAGTGACTGAAAGCGATAACATAATCGCCCTTAAACATATCAATTATCTGACGGTCAGAGTGCCTAGAGAAATCGATGTCGATATATCCGGAGTCCCTACGCCCGAACAGCCCTTGAACACTATTATCATATCGCCGCCCGGAGCGGGAAAGACGACGCTGCTCAGGGCATTGACAAAATACTATTCTAATAAGGGCAACAATGTGCTGCTTATCGACGAAAGATACGAACTTGCCGCGGCGAAGAATGGAATGCCCGCGCTCAATGTCGGCGTAAATACAGACGTGATGTCGGGAGTGCCAAAGCGAAAAGCGTATGAAATAGGCATAAGAACAATGCGACCAGATATCATTTCCACGGACGAACTATACATAAAAGAAGAAGCGGACGCGCTTATCGAGGCGGCTCATTGCGGGATAAAAGTATTTGTCACCGCGCACGCGAAAGATAAGGAAGATTTCAATAACAGAAAGGATGTGTCGGCCGTAATGGGGATTATTGAGCAGGTTATAACGCTTACCGATATGCCCGAGGCGGGCACAGTCCGCGATGTAGAGGTGTTAAGATGCTGACGCTTATCGGCGGCGCCCTGCTGTTCACGGCAATGGCGTACATAGGTATAACGGTAAAAAACCTCTACAAGCAAAGACTTGAATTACTAAAGTACATAGACGATTTCGCGGTCTTTGCAGAAAGGGAAATTACTCTTTATAAGACTCCGGTAAATATTATAATTGCTAAATTCAAGATATTAAAAGGCGAAGACCGGGAGCAATTATTAAACCGATATA
The DNA here is from genome assembly GCA_050952545.1 of Christensenellales bacterium. Lineage (GTDB taxonomy): Bacteria > Bacillota > Clostridia > Christensenellales > CAZKXV01 > JBMNLD01. Next base: position 564,280 of record JBMNLD010000002.1, on the reverse strand, counting down.
TTGCTCTTACCGATAAAAGCTATTTAAGCATTTACGGATTGACGAATACCCTTTATTTAAGAAAAGCCGACAGACAATTAATATCTGATTTTCTGTTAAACCTCGGCAAAGGTAATTACGCGGAGGAGATTAAATATATCGAGAGTTTTATTAAAGACATAGGTAATTTGAGGGAAGAGGCGGCTAATCTCTTGAGAGTCGAGGGCAGACTTTACAGCCGCTTGCTGATGCTTGTGGGCATCGCTCTTATGATTATTGTGGTTTAGGTGATTTATGGATATAGAGATAATTTTCAAGATTGCGCTTATCGGTATTGCGACCGCATTAATCAACCTGATTTTAAGAAAGCTTGACAAAGACGAGATAGCGCAGATAGTGACGCTCGTCGGCGTTGTAGTGTGTATTCTGCTCGTGCTCGATATGATAGCGGGGCTTTTCGACAATATCAGGTCAATATTCAGACTGTATTGAAATGGATATTCTGAAAGTAATAGGAGTGGGGATAATAGGAGTGCTTATAGCAAGCCTTATCAAGCGTGATAAAGAGGATTATTTCAGCGTCTTTGTAGTACTTGTTGCCGGCATTATTATCTTGATATACATCGTGCATTCCTTAGGCGATGTCGTTGTCGCTTTTAATAAAATCACGGACACCAGCGGAATTGACGATAAGCTGTTCGGCACGATATTAAAGATTATCGGAATCGGTTACCTTACCGAATATTCCGCTAGCATATGCACGGATTTTCACTATAATTCCCTTGGCGCGAAAATTCAGTTGGCTGGTAAAATCGCTATTTTTTTAATGGCGCTTCCGATTATAACCAATCTGATCGAGTTAATAGGAAGAATAGCCGGATGAGAAAGTTTATTATTATTACTATTATCCTTATACTCATATTCGGTAATTATTCATTAGTCTACGCGGAGGATACCGTTCAGGAGCAGCTGGAGGACAATGTAGATAAATACACGGATTCGATTGACTTTTCGGAGATTGAAGAATATGCGGGCTCACTGTCAGAAGAGGGCGACGAGATATTTGTTTACGGTTATAGAAATTTGGTGGACGATATTGTAAAGGGCAATTTCAAGACGGGGTTTAACGAATTTTTTAAGATGACATTGAGAGCGGTTACCAGTAATATCGCGTCGCTTCTGCCGATATTCGCGTCGATTATCGCTATCGGCGTACTCTGCTCGGTCTCGTCCAATCTCGTATCGGGATTTATGAAGAAGTCCACTATGGAAGTCATTTATTTCGTCTGCTACGCGATAATAATCATTCTCGTAGTAACCACTCTGACGGGAGTGTCGACAATGGTCTCAAAGACCGTCAGAAACCTAAATATCGTTATAGATGTAATATTCCCGATTATGCTTACGCTCGTCACATCTTTAGGAGGCAGCGTTACCGTAACGGTGTATCAGGGCTCGCTCGCCGTACTGTCGCTGCTTATAACATCGCTGCTTTCTAAAATCATCATTCCCGCGTTTCTTGCCGTTATCGTTTTCTCGGTAGTCGGGAATATGTCCTCCAATGTAAAGCTGGACAAACTTGCGTCTACAATAAAAAGCGGAGCGGAATGGCTTATGGGAATAAGTTTCGGACTGTATATGATTGTGCTCGCGTTTCAGGGCGTAGGAGGCGCAGCGTTCGACGGAATATCCGTCAAGGCGATGAAGTTTATGATGAGCAGTTATGTGCCGATATTGGGCGGATATCTGTCCGAGGGCTTTGATGTCATCATGGCTTCTTGCGTGCTTATAAAAAACGCCGTCGGAATTACCGCGATTATGTTGATTATTTCGACAATACTGTTTCCCGTAATAAAGATATTGATTCTTACGCTCGGGTTAAAGCTCACGGCATCCATTCTCGAGCCGGTCGCGGACAAGAGAATTTCGGATTTTTTATATCTGGTGTCCAAGAGCACTTCGCTACTGATAAGCGCGGTGCTCGGTATCGGGCTGATACTCATATCGTCCGTTATGCTCTTGATTGTGACATGCAACGGAGGAATTTAATATGGGCGCGTGGCTTGTGTCAGTTGCCGCGGTCGTAGCGCTCTCGGTGCTATTAGATATCGTAGTGCCCGAAGGCGAGACCAATAAATACATAAAGGGTATTTTCGCGCTGATTACCGTTTTCGTCATTATAGCGCCGGTAATCACATTTATCGAGAGGGATTATTCGATTGAGGATCTTTTCACGGCGAATACGGCGTTGAACGACGCGTTTATCCGCCAGACCGAAAGCGACCTTAGCGAAATAAAAAACGACGCTATTGAAAAAGCTCTTAGCGATATTGGTTATAAAGACACATCGGTAAGAATATATCTTAATTATGATAACAAAATTGATTTTGTTACAGTAGATATCAATAATTTAAGCATTGACAAAGACAAGCCGCATATAAATATTAATAATGATATCAAAAGTATAGTAGCAAATTTCCTAAATATTGATAAAGAGAAGGTGGTTATCTATGGACACTATACAGGATAACAGATACAGAAAAGCTAAATTTACAGAATGGCTCAATAAACTCAAGAAAATAAAAAATATTGAAATAGTCATAGCCGTGGTAGTGCTTGCATTAATATTAATTATATACGCGGGCGCCTCGGCGGCTAAAAAGAACGACACTAAAGACGACAAATATATCTCAAGCGACGACCCGGTAGAAACAAGACTTGAGGAGATATTATCCAAGATAGACGGAGCGGGCTCGGTGGATGTGATGATTACATATAAAGGCAGCGTGGAATATGTCACGGCGAACACCTCTAATGTCAACACTAACACCTCGACGGACACAAATCGTACCAACACGACGACATCAACGACGACAAGTCCCGTAATCGTCAATAACAACGGCTCATCGGGACCGGTCATTATAAAAGAAATCCACCCCGATGTTAAGGGAGTGATAGTCGTTGCGGACGGCGCCGAGAACATAAGAGTAAGACTGGAGTTAATGAGGGCTGTGATGGTAGCGCTGGATATAGGCTCGCAAAATATAGAGATATTCTCAAAACAATAAAATTAAGGTTATTATATGGAGGTTAATATGAGTAACAAGAAAAAAATCATAATTATCTGTTCGATGGTCGTATTGCTGATTGCCGTAGGATATCTGAATGTATGGCTTAACAAGTCTTCCGACCCGGTAGATAATACCAACGACCCTGTGACAAGCGTTTCATTCTTCGAGGCGTACCGTATGGACAGAGATACGGCAAGAGCGCAGGAATTCTCGTATCTTGACGCAATCTTGACATCGCAAACATCGTCAGAAGCCGCGAAAGCGAGCGCAGAAGAGATGAAACTCGACCTTATCGATGTAATGGAAATCGAGTTGGTGCTCGAGGGGCTTATTAAGGCGAAAGGCTTTGAGGACGCGGTCGTTACAATGAGCACTAATAATGTCAATGTCATCGTAAACGACGCCGAGCTCGCTAACGACGAGGTCGCGCAAATTACTTACATCATCACATCCGAGACCGGATATTCGCCGTCCAATATCGTAATAGTGCCATATAGCTCGTCTTAATACTTGCCTAAAAAATATATGCTGTGCTATAATGACTCGAGGAGTTATTATGGCAAAAGTCAAGGCATCGCCCGACAGATATGGTGATATAATAGCGTCTATTACGGCAGTGGCTATCTTCAAGGTTGAAGGCGTAGCGTCGTTATCCAGCGAGAGCGGCAAGATTATTCCGGGCGTAAGATATTCCAGCAGGAATAAAAAGAGCATACAGGTCTATATCGTAGGCGACAAGGTTACAATAGATGTATTCATCAATGTGTACTACGGTTACAACCTGCCCGACCTTGCATTCAATATACAGGAAAAAGTAAAGAATGAGGTCATGAAGGCAACGCATTTTGTCGTAGATAAAGTTAATATTAATGTATTGGGAGTGGTATTCCCAGGCTGATAACCCTTTTACAGGGTTATTTGCTTTTCGGAGCTTGAATGAGCAGAAAAATAGCGAGAGAATCGCTGTATAAGTTAATTTTTGAATTTCTTTTCAGAGGTATAAATGATTATACCTTTGAACTTTTAATGCTGGATAAAGAACTTGACGATGTCGACAGGGTATATATCGATACGGTTTACCGCGGAGTGGTCGAGCGCTTTGAAGAGCTAAAGGCAATAATATCCGAATTTGCTATCGGATATACTTTTGACAGGATTGTCAAGGCGGACAAGGCGGCGCTGCTGCTCTCGATATACGAATTAAAATATATGCCGGACATTCCGCCGTCGGCGTCCATAAACGAGGCAGTAGACCTCGTAAAGAGATATTCAACGGAGAAAAGTTCGTCGTTTGTGAACGGAATATTGGCAAGCGCGCTTATTAAGATACAAGGAGATAAAAATGGCAATAAGGATATGCGGTAAAGAAATTTCAGATCATTACAAGCAGGCTATGAAGTCCGCCATAGACAATCTAAAAGGCAGGAAGCCCGGTCTCGCGGTGATTATTTGCGGCGACAACCCCGCAAGTCAGGTATATGTCGGACACAAGGTAAAGGATTGCGAGCAGACGGGGATTATTTCTTACAAATACGCGTTTCCCTCCGATGTAGCAAGCGATGAGGTCATAGCCCAGATTAAGAAGCTTAATTCAGACACAAATATCGACGGCATTCTCGTGCAGGTGCCGCTTCCTAAGCATCTTGACGAGAAAGTTATACTAAATACTATTGCTCCGGATAAAGATGTAGACGGTTTCGGCATTGAGAGCGCGGGGCTGCTTTCTCTGGGTGTTCCGAGATTTATCTCCTGCACGCCGCTCGGAATTATCAAGCTGCTCGAATATATGAATATCGAGCTCGCCGGCAAATACGCCGTTATGGTAGGCAGAAGCAATATCGTAGGCAAGCCGATGGCGCAGCTTCTGCTGATGAATAACTGCACGGTTACAATCTGCCACAGCAAGACTAATAACATTAAGAAATTCACATCCGAGGCGGATATACTTATCGCGGCGGTGGGCAAAGCGCATTTTATCACCGCGGATATGGTCAAGCCCGGCGCGGTAATCGTAGATGTCGGTATGAACAGGCTTGACGGCAGGTTGACGGGCGATGTCGACTATGACGGCGTTGAAAAAGTCGCGGGATATATTACTCCCGTGCCCGGCGGTGTAGGGCTTATGACAAGGGCAATGCTGCTTTATAATACCTTGAAGGCGTATGAATATCATGAATCAGTCCAAGTACCTCTCGGTATCTGAATTCAATACGCTGATTAATAATATCATTAAAGCCGAGGAAATGCTTAAAGACATAAGCATTCTCGGCGAAGTATCCCAGTTTTCCGAATACGGCGAACACGCGTATTTCGTTATTAAAGACGCTGGCGGCGAATTAAATTGCACTTGCTTTAATCGCGGTAAGACATATACTCCCGCTATCGGCGAAAGCGTGTTGGTAACAGGCTCTCCGAATTACTATGTCAAGAAAGGCAAATTAACTTTCAATGTCAAAGTAATAGCGCCCGTCGGCAGAGGAATGCTCTATGTAAAGCTCGAAGAGCTGAAAAAGAAACTTTATGACGAAGGATTGTTCGCGGAGGATAATAAAAAGCCTATTCCCGGATTCCCTAAAGACATCTGCGTTGTAACGAGCATTAACGGCGCTGTCATAAGGGATATCGTCACTACCGTAAGGCTGAAAAACGATATCATCAACATCAAAGTATACGATGTAAGAGTTCAGGGCGAGGGCGCGGCAATAAGCATAGTCAGAGCTCTGAAAGATGTGGACAAGTTGAATTTCGACTTGATTATTTTGGCGCGCGGCGGTGGCTCGCTTGAAGACCTTATGCCTTTTAACGACGAACAGGTCGCAAGGACAATCTTCGCCTTAAAGACCCCTATAATATCCGCCGTCGGACATGAAACGGATTTTACAATCGCGGATTTTACGGCGGACGCGCGCGCGGCAACGCCGACCGCAGCGGCGGAAATGATCGCGTATAATGTGGAAGAATGGCGCGACTGTATAATAAGCAAAGCGATGAATATGTACATCACCGTGCTCAATAAGTTCAATAATTATAAGGCTACAATAGTTAATTCTATTAATACGCTAAGCTACCAATCGACTATAATTTACGAAAGAAATCTTACGAGAGTCAACTCATTAATCAAAGACTGTTCGGATAATATAGACAAATTGGTAAAAGAAAAATCCCACGCGCTCGACAAGCTCATTACCGCATTGGATTCTAACAGTCCCGTAAGGCTGCTTAAGAGCGGATATTTCAGGGTAAAGAGTAATAGTATGCCCGTAATGAGCGTAAAACAAGTGAAAATTGACGACCAAATCGAAGTGATAGGCGGAGACGGCAGGATTTACGCGAAAGTAATTAAGATTGAAGGAGAATAATATGAAATTTGAAAATCTGGTGCTTGAGCTTGAGAATATCGTTAAATCTCTCGAAAAACAGGACACGGGGCTTGACGAGAGCATAGAACTATTTAATAAAGGTCTGGAATTATCCAAGAAATGCCTTAATATATTAAACGAGTCCAAAGGCAAAATTACCATGTTAAAAGAAGAACTCGGCAAATTGAGCGAGGTCGATTGTGATATCAACTGAAATCGCGAGGCTTGACAGCGTAATCAATGCCTTTATGGACAGCCTTACGGATATTCCCGAGCCGCTTCTGTCGGCTATGAAATACGCCGTAAAAGACGGCGGCAAGAGGTTAAGGCCGTTAATGGTTCATATCGGCGCGTCGCTTCGGGAATATTCCAAAGACGACATTGATGTAATCGCGATTGCGATAGAATTAATTCATTCGTATTCGCTCGTTCACGACGATATGCCCGCTATTGATAACGATGAGTTAAGGCGCGGCAAGCCTTCGGCGCATATTAAATTCGGCGAGGGGATAGCGCTTATTGCCGGAGACGCTCTCTTAAATCTTGCTTATGAAATACTTCTTAAGCTGTCCGTAATGCGCCCCGAATACCTTAAAGCGGCGGAATTCATCTCGTGCAAGGCAGGCGTCAAAGGTATGATAGGCGGGCAATGTATGGATATTACGAATAACTTAACAGATATTGACGGTATACTTACAATGTATTCTCTAAAGACATCCGGTTTATTTGCCGCAGCGCTTGTTGGCGGCGCTATCGCCGCGGGCGCGAATGCATACGAAATCAAAGCGCTTGAAGAATTTTCGAATTGTCTCGGAATCGCGTTTCAGTTATCGGACGACATATTGGATATTGTAGGCAACGAGAGGATTTTGGGCAAGAAAACGGGCTCGGATATTATTAACAACAAGCGGACGGTCGCAAGCGTTATCGGCATCGAAAAGAGCTTAAAATTGAAATCCGGTTACGAGAAGAAAGCATTTGATATAGCGGATAAACTTAATAACCGCCACGAGTTAATCAATATGCTGAATTTGTTGGAAAAAAGGGAAAAATAACTTAAAATAATATAATTTGCGCCTGTTTTTATGGTGTATTAGTCTATTATACTCATATTTAGCCTTATATAATATATAAATACTATTGTTGCGGATAATATAATGTGCTATAATCAGTATCGGTGGTGCAGTATTCTAGTCAGGCATTTTTGTTACTGAAGGCGGAGTTAAAATACCGCTGAAGGGCACATCGATGAAGTTTCTGGTGTATGCTTAAATTGCCCAAATTTGGGTGTATGCTGGGAGTTAAGAATTATGGGCAGCCTGCAACGGCATGCGGAACCTGACCCATTTTTCGCGGAGACCTAATACGGTGGCAGCTAACTGCTACTGGTTAGGATGAACCTGCAAGACGGTTAAAAGCTGTGTGCAGCGTAGCCTGCCTTGAGTGGTATGGGTGAATAGCAATAATCCGGTCGTACAGATGTTGGCCAATGTCGTACGGCTGCGGCTTGAAACCCTTATTGCAAAAGAGGCTAAGTTCAAAGATGTCTGTTAAGGAAATCTTCTAGACTGTTCTAACGAAGTATGCTGAGGATTATAGTGTGGTCTTAGTGGCGATTCAGTTGTGCTTAAGGCAACTTGGCACCTTGAAGAGTAAAAGGAAACTGCTTGTTCGGCGACGGCAAGTTCTTCACAGGGGAAATCCTACTGAACCTATGACGCAAGGTTTACTCGGCGTGCTGCCACCATTTATTTTTTTTTGAGGTGAACTGTGGGTAAGGGTGATAACGGCTCTCCTAAGGACAAACGCTCATACTGGATAATCATAATCACGATTATTACTTTTATACTTGCGCTTATTATTTCATTCGCGTCCGATGCCGCGTCTAATTACAGCGGTATTGTCGTCGCGGTTATTATTTTAATAGTTCTAATTGCAATCAGCATTATTTTCGACGGAATCGCCGTCGCCGTAACAGCATGTGAAATCGGGCCGCTGACATCTATGGCGTCCAGAAAAATCAAAGGCAGTAAAATCGCGCTTAAACTCATTTCAAACGCGCACAAGGTCGCCAATATATGCTCCGATGTAATAGGCGATATCTGCGGTATCGTCAGCGGCGCATGCGTAATCGTTATCGCGATTAAGATAATGAGCTTCAACCCCTCCGTTAACAAAACTGTGCTGACGATTTTGTTTTCAAGCACAGTCGCGGCGATAACGGTAGGCGGCAAAGCGCTGATGAAAATTATCGCAATAAAGAGCTCCAAGGAAATTGTTCTTCTTGTCGCTAAATTTCTGAACATTTTTATTAAGGAGAACAAGCTATGATACTCGACAGAATTAATAATCCGGACGAACTTAAGAAATTAACGGTTTCCGAGCTTAATACGCTCTCTGACGAAATACGGCAATTGATAATAAGCACGGTAAAGAAAAACGGCGGTCATCTCGCGTCCGCGCTCGGCGCGATTGAATTGACAATAGCCGTTCATTATACATTTAACGCGCCTGAAGATAAAATTATTTTCGATGTGGGTCATCAGTCCTATGCCCATAAAATACTAACCGGAAGAAGAGAAACATTTAACACTTTAAGAAAATTCAAAGGCGAGAAGGGCTTTACTAGATCAACCGACAGCGAATACGATACATTCATCAGCGGACACGCCTCAACTTCCTTCTCCGTTGCCTGCGGGCTTATGCGCGCTAGAGCGCTCTTAAATGAAGATTACGAGATTATCTCTATTATCGGCGACGGCGCGCTGACGGGCGGCATGACGCATGAGGCGCTTAATGACGCGGGGAGCATAAGAGGCAAGCAGATTATTATATTGAACGACAATACAATGTCCATCGAAAAAAGCGTCGGCTCTATCGCGGATTACCTTGCGCGTATGCATACCAAGCGTTGGTATGTCAAGCTCAAGTACTGCACTAAGAAAAGGCTGTCTAAACCCAAGAAAAACAAGCAGACGACACTTAAAATATTAAGAAATATCAGAAACAGCATTAAATATCTCCTTCAGGGCGGGTTACCGTTCGACCAGTACGGGATAAAATATTTCGGGCCGGTGGACGGCCATGATATCGAGCAGTTAATCAGATATTTGGATATAGCTAAGCGCGAAACCAAATCCGTAATAATACATGCAGTCACCGTAAAAGGCAAAGGTTACCCACAGGCGGTTATTCAGCCCGACCATTATCACGGGCTTTCCGCTCCGGACGAGGTATGCCCGGATAAGACTTTTTCAAAGCAGGCGGGCAAATCACTGATCGAAATCGCGGCGCTGAATGATAAAGTATGCGCCGTAACGGCGGCAATGAGCTGCGGTACGGGATTGTCCATATTTAAGGATAAATATCCCGAAAGATTTTACGATGTCGGTATTGCCGAAGCGCACGCGGTGACGATGTGCGCTGCAATGGCGTCAAAGGGTTATAAACCGTATTTTGCCGTATATTCGACTTTTTTGCAGAGGGGTTTCGACCAAATCATTCACGATGTCGCTATCGAAAAGCAAAATGTAACATTTCTCATTGACAGGGCGGGCATCGTAGGCTCGGACGGCGAAACGCATCAGGGCACATTGGACATAAGTTACTTAAGTCTTATCCCCGGTATGACTATAGCGGCGCCCATGGACCTCGAAGAACTGGATATGATGATTAAATGGTCGTTAAATTTTGCGGGACCGCTCGCGATAAGATACCCTAAGGGCGGCATAAACCTCGATGTCATTCATCAGCAAGTCGAGACCGGCAAATGGTCGATAATTCTTGACAGCGAAAGCGACTGCGTAGTTATAGCAAGCGGCGCGGATATGGTAAATAACGCGTATAAAGCGGCAAAAGCCGAGAAAGTCACGCTTATTAACGCGAGATTTCTAAAGCCCCTTGACAGCGAAATGCTGTTAAAAATCAAAGATAAGAAAATCATCACCGTAGAAGACAATGTAATTAACGGCGGATTGTTCTCCTTGATCTCGTCATTCTATGTCTCAAACGGTATCAGCCCCGCTATCACTCCGCTGTCAATTAACGATAATTTCGTGCCGCAGGGCACTAAACAGCAATTATTCAAGCACAACAAATTAGACGCCGAAAGCATTGCGGCAGCAATAAAAAAATGCGTTTAGATTTGTACTTAAAAGATCTCGTATCGTCAAGAAGCAGAGCGGATTTGATGATAAAGAAAGGTCTTGTCAAGGTAAACGGAGCGGTATGCACTAAGAGCGCCTATGATGTTAAAGAGAGCGATTTAATCGAGTACGAAGATATTCCGTACTCATCTCAGGGCGGCTATAAGCTGGAATTGGCGATAAAGAATTTCGGGATTGACATTAAAGACAAGATATGTATTGATATTGGCGCGTCTAACGGAGGATTTACGGATTGTCTCCTTTCACATAAGGCTAAGAAAGTGTACGCTGTCGATGTCGCTGAATGCGCGCTTCAGGACAGACTTATTAACGACGAACGGGTAATAGTAAAAGACAATCTCAACGCAAGATATATCGAATTTAGCGACATAGGCGAATATGCCGATGTTATAGTAATAGATGTAAGCTATATTTCCGTTAAGTTAATTCTTAATGAAGTTAAGAAATTACTTAATAGTGGCGGCGTTATTATAGCGCTTATTAAGCCTCAATTTGAGACGGGCGGCGCTATAAATAAGAGCGGGATAATCGATATAAAGAAGCATCCCGTAATAATTGAGGATATAAAGTCATTTTGCTTAAATAATAATCTCATTCTTGTGAATTTAATTAAATACACTCCAATTATGAAAAAGAAGAATATTGAATACCTGAGCCTTATAAAAGTAGTTGTATAATTATAAATATTAATGTATAATATGCACAGGTACACATATGAGAATAGGCATTTTTTCCAATGAAATCAAAGACAAAGGCAATAACGAGGCTTTGAAGCTGTCTGAAATGTTGACAGTAAACGGTGCCGAGGTCTTTCTCTTTAATAATACCGACAGACCCTATCTTAAATCCATTATAAGCGACTCCGATATTGATTTGCTGACGGTTCTCGGCGGCGACGGCACAATACTAGGAGTAGTACCGTCCGCGGCGATGAACGATGTGCCTATTATAGGAATTAATATGGGGCAAATCGGCTTTCTGACCGAACTTGAAATCGGTAATTCTTTAAGTAAGTTAATAGACGATTTCGGCGAGGGAAGATATAATATCGACTCGCGCACTTTAATCGAAGTATCAGACAAAACATCTTCTTACCTTGCGTTAAACGAGGTCTTTATCGGACGCAATCAGGACTGCTGCGTTGTTCCTATCGATGTGATGATAGACGATACATTAATAGACAGATATATCGGAGACGGCGTAATAATTTGTACGCCGACCGGCTCGACCGCGTATTCGCTTTCGGCGGGAGGGCCGATATTAAGTCCGGATATAGAGGCTTTCGTCATCAATCCCGTATGCCCGCATTCGCTGCACAGCAGACCCATAGTAATTGCGGATAAACACACGCTTACATTGAAACTTCAATCGGACAGGATGACCGCCAAGGTCTCGCTGGACGGCAGAGTTAAGGCGATTATTGACAATCAGGAAGAGATAAAAGTAAAAAAGGCGGATATCAGAGCTAAATTTATACGGTTTAACAATCTTAATTTCTACAAGCGGCTTCTTGTTAAATTGAATTATTGGAGCAGTACCGAAATTTAAGGAGAAAATATGGCGCGTTCCGACAGGCATATTAAAATTATCGAACTGATATCAAAGAATGATATCAACACGCAGGAAGAGCTTGTATCAAGGCTTAAATCGTCGGGTTACAATGTCACACAGGCTACGGTCAGCCGCGATATCAAAGAACTCGGGCTATTAAAGGTAATGACGGACGACCGCAAATACAAATATTGTTATGTCAAAGCGGAAACCAATTCAGGCGGCAGCGCGGTAAACCTGTTCAGGGAAACGGTACTGTCAATCGAGCATGCGCAGAATTTAATCGTACTTAAATGCATCGCCGCAGGCGCGGGCGCATCCGCCGCGATAATCGATAAGATGAATATGCCGGAGATTATCGGCACAATAGCGGGCGACGACACCGTGCTGATAATCGTAAATAATATCGCCTCGGTAAAGGGCGTTCTCAACAGATTAAAACAAATGTCAACATAATTATGCTTGCAGCTCTCAATATATCCAATATAGCTTTAATAACCAAATGCAATCTTACGCTTAATAGAGGTCTCAATATCCTGACGGGCGAGACGGGCGCGGGTAAGTCGATAATTATCGATTCGCTGACTTTCGCGCTCGGCGACAGAGCGGACAAGTCATTAATCCGTTCGGGCGAGACGACGGCGACCGTCGAGGCGGTATTTGAGATAAATCCCGACGAGGGCTTGTTTAGCTGCCTTAAAGAATTGGGAATCCAGCCCGAGGAGACATTGATACTCAGGCGCACTATGACGGTTGAGGGGCGTAACGAATGCAGGATAAACGGCAGAACTGTAACGCTTACAATGCTGAAAGCCGTCACCGCATACCTTGCGGATATATACGGTCAGCACGAGCACCAGACTCTGATTAATGTGTCGGAGCATATTAAGCTATTGGATAATTACGGCGCGCACCATGACGAAATAGAGAGGGTAAACGCGCTTTACAATCAACTAAACGACATCAATTCAAGGCTTTCGAGATTCGGGAGCGAAGATGAAATTCGAAGAAAGCTCGATATGCTGAAATACCAGATTGACGAGATTACGGGCGCAAACGTAAAAGACGGCGAAGAGGCCGAACTCCTTGCCACAAGGGCGAAATATATGAGCGCCGGCAAAATTATCGGCAGCGTGAGCGGCGCGTATAACGCTTTAAGCGGCAACGAGGGCAGCGTATTGGTGGAATCCGCTTTGAGTACGGCAAGGGCGAATTTGTCGTCGGTCGCGCATTACGATAAAGCGCTTGAAGAACTCTATCAAAGAATTGATTCCGCGCTAATCGAGATAAGCGATATCACAGGCGAAATAAAGAGCTATGTTGAAGACTTTGACTATGACGAAAGAAAAGCGGATATGGTCGAAAAGCGTCTTGACGAGATAAGACTTCTTCACAGGAAATACGGCGAATTAAACGCATTCTTGATAAAAGCGCAGAAAGAATACGATTTACTGAATAACTCGTCGGATATAATAGAAGAACTTAAATCAAAATACGATAAAATTAAAGAAGAATTAATTAAGCAATGCACTATACTGTCCGATAAAAGACGCGCGGCGGCGGTAAAATTCGAGAAAGCTATATTAAACGAATTAAAAGATCTCGGTATGGGCGGCACTGCGTTCAAAGTCAGTATTAATTCGGACTCCGATAAGATAAGCAATGACGGCTATGACGAGGTGGAGTTTCTGATATCGCCAAATCCCGGCGAGCCGCTGAAACCTCTTAGCAAGATAATATCCGGCGGAGAGATGTCAAGGTTTATGCTCGCGCTGAAAAATATCACGGCAGCGCTCGATAATATCGACTGTATGGTATTCGACGAAATAGATTCGGGCATTTCGGGACACATCGCTCAAATTGTATCCGAAAAGCTGTGCAATATATCAAGAGACAGACAGGTTATCGCCGTAACGCATCTACCGCAGCTTGCGGCAATGGCGGACAACCATTATTTGATAGAGAAATCTTCGACGGACAACAAGACGGTTACTGAAATAATCCAGCTGGATGAGGCTAAATCCGTCGCCGAAGTCGCAAGACTGATAGGCGGCAGAGATTACAGCGGTTACGCGTTGCCTCATGCGAGGGAAATGAAAGCGTATTCGGATAAGTATAAATTGTCAATATTAGGCTGAATACCCGACACCTCTAATGTTTAGACTATTCTAGACGGACGAGGTGAGCGATGAACAAAGCAACTGGCAGAACAACTAAGATACTTATTTTTCTTATATTAATTCTTTCATTATTAATTCAATCGGCGATTTTTTCATCGCCGATTAATCAGATAGATAACGAAATAGCTATAAGCGCGAGCGAAATTAAGGATTTTACCACCGAATTTCCCGTAAAACTTGATGTTACAAAGCAAGGCGTTCATAAAGCGGTATTGAAATTCAAGCTATTCGATTTAATTACTTTTAAGAGCGTCAAGGCTGATATAGTCGAGGACGAATATATATACCTGGGCGGCGACCCGATAGGAATTACATTAAAGACGGACGGCGTAATTATCACGGCAAAAACCGATGTTATAACGAGGGAAGGCATCAAATCTCCGACAAGGAACGCGGATATAGCTACGGGCGATGTGTTATTAAAACTTGATTCGACGAGAATTAAATGTCTTAACGATATCAGAGCTTATCTGAAGAATAATAAAAATAAAGTGGTAATTGCAACAGTAAGACGCAAAACCAAAATTTTCGAGACGCCCATTGAGCCAGCTGTTGACACTATATCTAACGAGAAAAAGCTGGGGTTGTTCGTAAAGGAAGAGATATCAGGAGTCGGTACGCTGACATATATAAAGACGGACGATTTAAGTTTCGGCGCTCTCGGTCATAATGTATCAGATTCATTCTCGGGCGCTGAAAGCATTACGGGCAATATCTACAAATGCAATATCTTGGGAGTAGCCAAAGGCGGCAAAGGCAGCGCTGGCGAATTGAGGGGATATTTTAACAGAACGGATACGGGCGGCAAGGTGAGAAAGAATAACGCGTTCGGTATTTACGGCACTGCTAACGAGGAAATGATTGAAGGAAAGGAAAAAATCGTTATGGCATCGAGATTTTCGGCGAAATTGGGCAAGGCGGAGATCTGGACAACAATAGACGGAAATAAGGCGAAAAAATACGCCGTAGAGATAATAAAACTTAACTATCAGAAGTCTCAAGCTGAAAAAGGTATCGTATTAAGAGTCACCGACAAGGAATTGCTGGCAAGAACCGGCGGTATCGTTCAGGGAATGAGCGGCAGCCCGATTGTTCAGGACGGCAAATTAATAGGCGCGGTTACTCATGTATTCCTGAACGACCCGGCAAAAGGATACGGAATATATATAGACTGGATGAAGAATAACAATAACGCCGCATAAGCCTGCTCCCGTAAGCGGATAACGATAACCATATACGCTAGCGCCCCGGGGCATCAAGCAGTTTGATTTTTTCGGTTATTGTCGCGATAAAATGTTTATTAGTCGGCTTGCCCTTAGACGGATCTATGGTCGAGCCGAATTCCTTTTCAAGACATTTGCTGTCGCCCTTTAGCCAGACATGGGATATCGAGTTCTGGATGTTTTTGTCGATGACATCAGAGGATTTATTATATTTTATCCCCACTTTAAGATAACCGTTTAATTTCAGGGGATGGATTTCTTCGCCTTTAAGATGCATAACAATTAATTCGCTTAAATACTTATAGCCGCATCTTACGGGATTAAATCCGAGATACAAAAGGTATTTGGAGACAAGACTGCGCATAGTTAAATATTATCATAAGATAATCTTGTTATTAAATAATAAAATTGGTTTTTTTGATAATATATTGTCTTAACATAAGAGTATGTTAAACATATTAATAACAATATTTTCATACAATTAGATATGCTAGATTATATTGCTGTCCATATAAGGCGCCTGAAATGGGATATTCAGTACTACATCAGGAATATGTGGCAGGATATCCTAATTCTCGCGGTAATAGTGATTTTCGGTATCGCGGTGGGAATAACGGCGGCGGTTAAACTGAATTTGGTTAAGGAATGCATTTTTTTGAGGATATTAAGCGGCAGTTATTCTCCCGTATTGACATTTATGAAAATGTTGATGTATAACGCGATAACGCTCGCGATTATATCTATTACCGGATTTTTTAAGTTATACAGGCTGACTCATTGTATTATTATTTTCTATTGGGGTTACAGGTTCGGTCTGGATATAATAGCGATTACGACATCTACGGTCGGCTTTATATCATTAATATTTATTTACATACCCTTTTATCTTCTGTCGATATCAATATTTATTTCGCTGATACTCTTTATCAGAATTGTTCTTCCTAGCCCTAGACTCAATTGGTGGTGTCATTCGCCCTGCTTTTCGAGAATGATGCTCAGAAGATGCATAATTCTGCTTATACCGCATTCCGCAGTTAATATAATAATTTTTGTTATCAATCCGATAATTTTGAGTTTTTTCTCGATTGTAATATAAGCTGATATGTGATATAATTTTTCAATGAATACAATTCTTATGGTCATTGACGGCTTCGGACTAGGCGCTTATCCCGATGCTTTGAATAAAAGCGTCGAGCTGTACGGCAAGATTTTGAAAAGCGCGAAAATTCCCGCTCTCGTCAGACTGGGAATTAATAATCTCAATAACCCGCGCTCAAGAATTACCCCTATGGCAAGCTACGGATATCTCAAATCCGTTTCTATGGGCACGGATATAATTACACTTTACTTTGAAATGGCGGGATTGCATATAAAGACTCTATATCCCACATACCCCGAGGGTCTGCCGCAGGATGTCATCAGGAATTTAGAACGAAGATTAAATACCAATCTCATCGGCAATATCGTCGTAGACGGCAAAAGGTTAATTAACGACCTCGGAGCGCTGCATTACAATACGGGCTTTCCGATTATATATACCTCGAGGAGCAGCGTCATTTACCTTGCGGCGCACGAAGAAATCATTCCGCTTGATAAGCTTTATGAAATGTGCGGCGTATTAAGGAGCGAATTAACCAATAAGCATAATGTCGCAAGGATTATGGCAAGCCCTTTCAACGGCAAGATAAACGACTTTAATTTTACCGACAACAACAGGTGCTACACCGTGCTGCCACCCGCGCCCACTATGCTCGATGTGCTCTCCGGAAACGGCATAGCGGTTCATGCCGTGGGCAAAATAAACGAGATATTTAACGGTCAGGGAATAACCCGCGCGTATAATACGAGGAGCAACGACGAAAGTTTTAATGAAATAAATAAGTTGCTTCAGTCCGAGGATAACAGCTTTATATTCGCGGGCATCGAGACGGCGGATTTGTCGAGAAATGACGACATTAAAGTATATATTAACAGCGTTGAGGAAATCGACAGGAATATATCCCGGATGCTAACTCATCTTAAACCCGACGATTTGCTTATTATCTCGTCCAATCATTCTTTCGAATCCTCCTATTCGTCTACGGACAACGGCTATTTGATACCGCTGATTGTATACGGCGGCAGAATTCGTCCGGGAATTAACCTCAATACGATTGACGGTCTGTATTCAGTAGCGCATACAATACTGGATTATCACGGTTTTTCTAAAGTTTCAGACAGTTTCTTGTTAAATGTCATTAAACCTTAATAGAATAGAAAAAGCATTTTTGTTAATAGCACATCCTTTCTCATTATTTTATATAATTTATTGCCAATAGGCTATATATACTTGTGGCATTCAGATTGGTCTAAGATGCAGAGCCAAAGAAAGACAATAGCCTGAAAGGGTATTGTCGAAGAACAGCCCGCATTGAGACGAGGACGGCGGAATATTAATATCCTCACTGCTTATACTACTTTTAAGAGGTACGCTATGAAAAGGATGATATTATTTTTTGTTATTATTGCATTAACTCTTACTTTTATTAACCCTGCCGTAAGCGCTCAAGCCGAGCAGACGAGCGTTAACGCGAGAGCGGCTTATGTTATCGAAGCGAGCACGGGCGCGGTGCTTTATAAATATAATCCCGAAGCCAAATACCCTATAGCGAGCATGGCTAAGATAATGACCGCGCTGATTGCGTTCGAGAATATCGAGAAAGGCAATTTGAGCCTTGACGAGCAAATAACCGTCAGTGAATCAGCCGCTGGAATGGGAGGCTCGCAGATGTTTTTAGAGGCTGGAGACACTTACACGGTAGACGATTTGATGAAAGGCATAGTAGTGGTCTCGGCAAATGACGCGAGCGTTCAGATTGCCGAAAGACTTGCCGGCTCAGAGGAAGAATTCGTCAATATGATGAACGAGAGGGCTAAACAACTGAATATGAAGAATACGCATTTCAACAACTGCACGGGACTTCCCGCGCCCGAAAATTACAGCTCTGCCGAAGATGTCGCGATTATGACGCTTGAACTAATTAAGCATAAGGATTATTATAAATATTCGACTATATGGATTGAGAATTTTAATCATCCGGACGGCAGGGTTACGGAATTTGTAAATACCAACAAATTGGTAAGATTTTATAAAGGTTGCGACGGCGGCAAAACTGGTTATACGAGCGAATCGCTCTTCTGTCTGTCCGCGTCCGCCGAGAGAAACGGAATGAGAGTGGTATCCATAATAATCGGCGCTCCGAGCAGCAAAATCAGATTCGCCGAATGCTCCAGACTGCTGAATACCGCGTTCGCGCAATACAAGAACGAAATGGTCGTCGATAAAGACAATTTCGGCGTCAATGAAATCAATGTCGTATGCGGCAAGAGTGACTGCGCTAAAGTGGCGCTCGACAGAAGCGTTTACGCCCTAGTCAAGAAAGGCGATAGCGTAAAATACGAAACGACAATCGAGATGAGCAAGTCTGTTAAAGCGCCGCTGAAGGCCGGCGATAAAGTAGGCACGCTGTATGTGCTTGATAAAGGCGTAGTAATCGAGAAAAGAGACATTATAGTTACTGAGAATATCGATAAGGCTTCTTACGGCGATTACCTGAGAAAAATTTTCACGCAATGGTAATTTTTTATTCCGCTTGCCTATAACGGCAAGCTGAACCCTATACCGCTCTAACGGCGCCTTTTCGGCTCTATAGCCCCAATCGGAACCTCCATGTAATTATACTATGGCGAACCCGATTGGGGCTATAGCTCGAAAATTCATCCGTAAGAGCGGTGTTTACTTCCGCTGTCCGTTCAGGGACAGCGGAATATTTAAGCTCCTTAAAGCGCTTCTGGGTAATTTGCTTATGTCCGCCTCCGCCTTTTAGCGACGAGACGTCGGAAAAAAATTGACACAATCTTATGTATATGTTAAGATTATCACATACTAGATATTGAGGTATTTATGAATTTTAGGAACACACTGAAGATTAACAAATACGGACATTTAGAAATCGGCGGAATAGATACCATAGATTTGATTAAGAACTTCGGAACGCCCCTATATGTCATAGACGAGAGCTATTTCCGGGAAGTGGCGAGGGCGTATAAAGATACGATTTCCGCCTGTTACGGCAAGGGCAATGTCGCTTACGCAAGCAAGGCGTTCTGCTCTACCGCAATTTACAAAATCGCCTCTTCCGAGGGGCTATCTGCCGACGTCGTTTCGGGCGGCGAACTTTATACAGCGTTAACCGCAGGATTTGATGCCGATAAAATTTATTTTCATGGCAATAATAAATTGTATAACGAACTCGAATATGCCGTATCGTCCGAAGTGGGAAGGATAATAATCGACAATATCGACGAAATCTATTTTATTAACGAACTGGCTAAATCGCGTAACATAAAGCAAAGGGTATTAGTCAGAGTCAATCCCGGCGTAGAGGCGCATACTCACGATTATATCAAGACCGCCAAGGTAGACAGCAAGTTCGGATTCTCAATAAATAACGGCGACTCCGATTATGTCATTACGCAGATAGCGAAATGCTCGAATTTGGATTTCTACGGACTTCATTGCCATATCGGCTCGCAGATATTCGATACAGAGCCGTATATCGCGACGGTGGACATAATAAGCGAATACGCTTCCAGATTAAATACCAAATACGGGCTAAGCGTAAACGAACTGAATTTCGGCGGAGGTTTCGGAATACATTACACAGGCTCCGACCCTGCGTTCAAGCCCGAGGAATACAGCAGATATGTCAAGATTATCGCGGACAGGATGAAAATAAACGACATAAAATACAATCTAAACACCCCCGAACTCACGATAGAGCCGGGACGCTCATTAATAGGCGAAGCGGGAATCACATTATATTCCGCGGGCGCTATTAAGGAGATTAAGGGCATAAGAAAATATGTAAGCATCGACGGCGGTATGACAGATAATATAAGACCTGCGCTGTATGGCGCAAAATACGATATAATATGCGCTAATAAAGCGTCCGAAATCCATGACGAGACGGTGACCGTCGCGGGTAAGTGTTGCGAGTCCGGCGATATAATCGCTAAAGATGTCAAGCTTCCGAAAAGCATTTTAAGAGGGGACATAATCGCAGTATTTTCGACCGGCGCGTATTGCTATTCAATGGCGAGCCATTACAACCGTAATCTGGTGCCTCCGGTAGTGCTTGTTTACCGCGGCAAGGCGGATTACATAGTCAGACCCGAGACTTATAAGGATTTGATAAGAAATGATGTTATACCCGAGAGGTTGCTCAAATAAATGATTTACTACATCTTAATGCAGGATAACCCGAGAGATATCTTCCTGTGCGCCGTTGCCGTGCTCGGCGCTATTATGGTCGCGTTTATGGTGCACGAATACGCGCACGGCTATGTAGCCAAGCTGAACGGCGACCCGACTGCGGAATATTCGGGAAGACTTACCTTTAATCCGATAAAGCATTTCGACATATTCGGGTTAATAATGTTTATGCTCGCCGGTTTCGGCTGGGCAAAGCCGGTTCCCGTTAATCCTAATAATTACCGCAATTTAAGAAGAGGAAATTTCACCGTCGCAATCGCGGGAATAAGCGCTAATTTAATTGTCGCTTTGCTTTCGGGCGGCTTAATAGCGCTTCTCGGAGCATTAGTCAGCGATATGAATCTTTCCCTAGGCAGCGTCGCCTATATATTGCTGTTTTTAATTTCGCAGTTTCTCATTGTAAGCCTAATATTAAATGTCGCGCTCATAGTGTTTAATATGCTGCCTATATTTCCGCTTGACGGCTTCAGAGTAGTCGAGGCGTTTGCAAAGCCTGGCAACGCTTATGTCAATTTTATGTACCGAAACGGCATTTATGTCTTCTTCGGGCTGATAATTTTAGGGAGAATTCTGGGACAATTTAATCCCTATCTCGACCCGCTCGGGCTGTATTTAAGTTTTATCAATAATCTGTTGCTGAATACTATCGCTAAAATATTCGGCATATAGGAGCGCTATGGATTCAATCTTTATCAGAACGCATGAAGACCATAAATTCAAGCTGGACCAGTACGAAGGCCCGCTTGATTTGCTGCTTGCTATGATAAAAGAAGCCAAAATCGACATAAAAGACATATTTGTTTCCAAGATAACCGATCAGTACATAGAATACATTCAGAATATGGACGAGCTCGACCTCGAAAAGGCGAGCGACTTTGTCGCCATGGCGGCGACTTTGCTTGAAATCAAATCCAACGATTTATTGCCGCCTATCGACATAATGGAAGAAGAGCAGACATACTACGAAGATGAAAAGCACGAAATTCAAAGACAGCTTGAGATGTATGCGCTCTTTAAGGATATATCCTCTTCGCTGCAGTTAATAGAGACGAGATTCAGATTTTACCGCGAGCCGGTATTCGACGAGAACGATTGCAGACTGGTCTTGTCCGGCACGACCTTCAGCCAGTTAATTGACGCGTATGCCGCGGTAATTCACAAAATGGAGATTAACGAGCATCTTACCGAGCCTAAAAACATCGAGAAAGACAAATACACCGTCGCTGAAAAGGTTATGTATCTTGCTTGTCTGATAAAGAATGTAAAGAGTATTAAATTTTTCGATTTATTTAGCGACGACAATTCCAAAAGCGCCGTATTAAACACATTTCTCGCTCTTCTCGAATTATTGAAAAGACAATATTTATCGGTATCTCAGGATTCGACATTCGGAGATATGATTATTACCTTAAAAGAGGACGCCGAGAGCATATCCCTGGAGGATTTCGATGAAACACCTGAAGCAGACAATTGAAGCGATAATATTTGCCGCCGGCGAAAGCATATCTTTCGATGAGCTAATGCAGTATCTGCCCGGCGTAGAGCAGGATGAATTAGAAAAAGCAATATCCGAATTAAAGAAAGAATACAGCGGCAACCGCGGAATACATCTTCTGGTATTCAATAATAAGGCGCAGTTCAGCACCAATCCCGAATACGGTGAAACCATAGCCGAGGTGTTAACTCCGCTTAAAGAAAGGGCGCTGTCAAGGTCGCTTCTCGAAGTGCTTTCGATTATTGCTTATAAAGAGCCTATAACCAGACAGGAGATAGAGCATATCAGAGGAGTCAACAGCGAATATTCTCTGCAGATGCTCAATAAAATGAACTTAATCAAGGTCATCGGCAGAAAGAACGCCCCCGGCAGGCCTTCTCTATACGCCACTACTGACGAATTCTTAAAGAAATTCGAGCTAAACAGCTTAAACGATTTACCCGATTATCAGACCTTGCTCGATCGAATTAAAGCCATCGAAGAAAGCTACGGCACATACGACGAAAATCTCTTCAGAGAAGTGGAAATCCCCGAAACATTCGAAGAATAGAATTCCGCTGTCTAGACGGACGACGGAATAAAATAAGACGTCATAAAGATACTATTGCTATGACGGCTTTAATTATTATAATATCCGTTTTTATGCTTACCGTTACTCCGTTCAGAGTATCGCTTCGGGGCATATTTAATTCTTTAAGGATGTATTCCGCGACCAATATTACGCTTTTTAGGTTTATTCTCGCTTTTAAGGCAAGGTTTAAGATAGAAGACAAGAAGATTTTCTATTCCCTAAATAACGGAAGCGTCAGAACTCTAGGCGAAAGAAAAGTTAAAAGAAGCAGATACAGAACACATAAATTATTTGATTTATTGACTATTAACCGCATTGATGTCAAGGTAAAATACGGCGTCAAAGACGACGCTATGAGAACGGCTATTGAGACAGCCGCGATAATGAACGCGTTAAATGTCGTCGCAAATTTTCTTAAAGCCGACAAAGTAAATATCGAGGTGTATACGGAGTTCAACAGAGAATTAATAGCGATAGACCTTGATATTCAATCAAGGGTTACCGTTGTCCAAATAATATTGATGCTGTTTCGCATACTAAAAGAAAGGAGAAAACATGGAAAACATAGAGAATATAATGCAGTCAACGCTTAGCAATCTTAGGAATATGATTTCCACCGATACGGTTATCGGCAAGAGCTTCAGAGGCCCGGACGATTCGCTTATTATCCCGATATCCAAGGTTACAATGGGATTTCTTGCCGGCGGTGCCGAATACAGCGAATCCGTGCCAAAGGTCAGGCAGGATAATTATCCGTATGCAGGCGGCGGCGGGGCGGGAATGAGTATAACGCCGATAGCATTTCTGATTTGCGACAGGAGCGGACAGGAATTGATAATGATTGACAAGGAGGCGGAATCGGGAAAATGGTCGGAAATCCTACCTGCGCTATTAAAAAGTTTAATAAAGTAATAATCCTATTAATTATATTTTTTTATTTAATGTTGACTCCGTCATTAATCGCGGACGCGCAAGGCGTTAAAAGCAGCAGTATAGTGATAGAAGCGTCAAGCGGCAGAGTGCTTGACGGGTATAACATTAATTTGCGCCTGCCTATGGCAAGCACTACCAAGATTGTAACCGCGCTCGTAGTTATAGAGAATGCGGATATTAATAAAGTCATTACAATTCACCCAAAAGCCGTCGGAATCGAGGGCAGCTCGATATATCTCAAAGCGGGCGAAAAATGGACAATTAAAGACCTTTTGTACGGAATGATGCTAAGGTCGGGCAACGACGCAGCCATGGCGCTCGCGCTGCATGTTGGAGGAAGCGTCGAGGCGTTTTCGGATATGATGAACAAAAGAGCAAGAAAAATCGGATTAGCGGACTCGAATTTTATCAATCCGCACGGACTTCACGACGATAATCATTATACCTCGGCGTATGACCTCGCGATGCTCACCAGAGAGTGCATGAAGTATGACATCTTTAAGGAAATAGTCTCTTGCAAGAGCTATTTATTCTCGCGCGAAAATGTCAAAAGCGTATTTTATAACAAGAACAAAATGCTCAAAATGTACGAAGGGGCGAACGGCGTCAAAACGGGCTTTACGAAAAAATCCGGCAGGTGTCTGGTTAGTTCGGCGATTAGGGGAGGAATGCAGCTTATTACCGTAACTCTTAATATCGGCAATATGTGGGGCGACAGCATGGCTTTAATGAATAAGGCGTTTCAGGAATACAGGATGCATAACCTCCTGGAAAAAGGCGATATTATCGGCAAAGCGAATGTAGTCGATTCGTCTATAAAAAGCGCCGTTGCAATAAGCAAAGATACTGTTTGTTATCCTTTAAGAGACGACGAAGCGGATAAAATTTCATACCGGTTGCAAATTGATACGATAAAGGCACCCGTAAGCAAAGACAGCGAGGTCGGAAAACTGCAAATATTCCTTGATAATCGCTTGCTTTTTAGCGTAAATGCCTATACTATTGAAGATATCAATAAAATGAGCGCGAAAGATCGTTTCAAAGGTTTTTTTCAGAAATAATGAGAATTAATAGATATTTAGCCGACTCGGGTGTCTGCTCGAGAAGACAGGCGGACAAGCTGATCGAAGAAAAAAGAGTAATGATTAACGGTAAACACGCGGCAATCGGCGCTGAGGTTGCAGATAATGATACCGTTACGCTTGACGGCGCGCCCGTTAAGCGCGTACATAAATATACCTATTTATTGCTTAACAAGCCCAAAGGCTGTATTTCCTCCGTCTCGGACGAATTCAACAGAAAGACTGTAATGGACTATATAGATATTAAAGACAAGAGACTGTTTCCGGTAGGAAGACTGGATTATGATTCCGAAGGTATGCTTATTATCACCGATGACGGCGAACTTGCGAACAGGCTGACGCACCCGGCCAACGAGATTTATAAGACCTATATAGTTAAGACACAGGGCTTGCCGTCAGAGGAAGATCTTAACCGTTTAAGGCGCGGCGTCATTATCGATGGCAAGAAGACAAACCGCTCATATATTAAGCTGCTCGAGTCGGACGATAACGGATCGCGGCTTGAAGTAAAGATAAGCGAAGGCAGAAATCATCAGATCAAGAAAATGTTCGAGGCTATAGGCAGAGAAGTAAAGTTTCTCAAAAGAGTCGCGATAGGGGATTTGAGACTGGGCGGATTAATGAGAGGGGAATACAGACGCTTAAAAGACGAGGAAGTATACTATCTCAAGAATTTATAATAAATTATTACGACCTCATTATATATATTGTTTAACATAATTTTTTTTACATCAAAGTTTACGATAACGGCTTTTCCCGTCGGTATTTTTGTTGCTATTTCAATCAAAATATAATATACTAATAGCCAAGATTTATAATGGGATATATTGCTATCATTTTCCTAAAATTTCGGAGGTTAATATGAATAAGCTTAAGGCACTCGAGCAAAAAATCAAAGACATCAAAGCGGCGTCAAAGAATATCAGGGAATATCTTAACGATATTTTAGACGAAAAGAGTTTTGTAGAGACGGATGTGTACTTAAGCGGAAGTTCTTATATAGACGACAAAGAGGTGTCAGGCGAGGGAGTAATTACGGGTTATGCTTCAATCGGCGGAAGACCCGTTTATTTATTCGCGCAAAACTACGATGTGTTAAAGGGCAGTTTTTCTAAAGCGCAGGGCGATAAAATTATCAAGACGATAAACCAGGCGGTCAAGAACAGCTCACCGTTAATCGCGGTTATCGATTCAGACGGCGCGAGAGTGGGCGAGGGGGTAAGAGTTCTTGAAGCTTATGCCGCGGTCATTAACGCGCTTGTTATAGCTTCGGACGATATCCCGGTAATAAGCGTAGTAAAAGGGAATTGCTCAGGGCTAATAAGCGCGCTAGTTGCGCTTTCGGACTTTACTTTAATGTCAAAGGACGCGTCAATGTCCCTTGCGCCGCCATCGGTAGTGCTTGCCAAATCAAATATTAACGGCGCTTTGTCCGAGAATTTAGGCGCTAAATTCCATATGAGCGAGTCCGGATTTTCTAATTCGGTCTATGAAAATACTAAAGAGTTAAAGGCTAAATTAAGCGAAATTTTAAGCGTATTCGACAGCGATATTATTAACCCGGCGGACGACCCGAACAGAGTAAGCGCGGCTCTGAATAAAGGCATTAGCGTCAAGACATTATTGGATGCGCTTACGGATAACGGCAAATTTATTCCGTATTCGGTCGATAATGCCGCCGAATTAAAGCTCGGTTTCGGTCAGGTTAACGGCATTATGTGCGGCATCGCGATATCCGATAGTTCGGTTTCGCAGCATTTGACAATACAAGCTATCGATAAATTCAACAGATTTATAGAGCTACTCGACAAATTTAATATTCCGCTGATAACTCTGGTCGACAGTGCGGGCATTGAGAGCAGTCTTATATATGAGCGCGGGGGATTAGCGTTTAATTACGCTAACCTTATGAAATCGCTGAGCATTTCCTCAATGGCGAAAGTTGCCGTTATCTGCGGCAAAGCGATAGGCGCCGCATATTCCGCGCTTGCCGCTAAATCCATAGGTTACGATTATGTGCTTGCGTTTGCGGGAGCGGAGGTGTCGCCCGTTGACGCTCAGGTTGCGGTTAATTTGCTCTATACGGACGAAATTAAGAATTCCAAAGACCCGGTTGCCGCGAGAAAGAAGATTGAATCAAGATACAGCGAAGAGGGCGCGGACGCGCTAATCGCCGCAAGAGAGGGCTATATCGACAATGTTATCGAGCCCGCCGCTCTAAGACCCTATGTGTCGAGCGCGCTACTGATGTTGCTCAATCTTTAGGAGGTTTTATGTTCGATATCGGAATTCAAGTTTTGGTATTAGGGCTCGGAATAGTATTTAGCGTATTGATATTCCTGGTAGCCTTTATAAACATTATTAAATTTATGAAAATCGGCGATAAGCCGACAGAGATTACACCCGTAATCAACAGCGTTGATGAAGTCATAGAAGACAGCGGCGAAATTAACGCGGTCATATCAGCGGCCGTTTATTACATTATCGGCAGCGGCGTTTATCAGTCTGCGCTGGACTTTAAGGTGCGCTCGATAAAGAGAATAAGATAAGGAGATATATAATGCGTAAATTCAGGATTACAGTTGACGGAAGAGCTTATGAAGTGGAAGTAGAAGAGCTGGGCGGAGCGATTTCTGCGCCCGTTCAGGCGTTACCCCAAGCGCAGATTCAATCAATACCCGCTCCTCAGAGCGAACCCGCTAAAGCTCCGGCTAAGCCTCAGGCAGCAAATAAACCCGCCGGCGGCTCGGAATTGAAATCGCCGATGCCGGGGACAATACTTGACTTAAAGGTCGATAACGGCGCCACGGTAAAAAGAGGCGATGTCATACTTGTGCTAGAGGCGATGAAGATGGAGAACGATATATCCGCCCATGCCGACGGAGTAATTTCATTTACCGTCAATAAGGGCTCAATGGTAAACACCGGCGATGTGCTGGCTGTTATAGCCTGACGGAGGGAAGAATGCAGGTAATTTTTGCTATGGGAAGCTGGATTGATTCACTGAAAAAGTTATGGGAATCAACGGGTTTTTATAATAATTCCGCAATGGAAATGGTCAAGCTGTTTATTATGATGGGTATCGCGTGTATATTGCTTTATCTTGCCATAGTAAAGAAGTTCGAGCCCAATCTCCTGCTTGCCATCGCTTTCGGAATGTTTATCGTGAATATCCCCGGCGCTTATAGCATCCTGTACGCGCCTATCGAAGCGGACGGCGGAGGAGGCGGACTGTTAACTTATCTATATAAAGGCGTAGAATGGGTGATTTTCCCGCCGCTGATTTTTCTTGGAATAGGCGCTATGACGGATTTCGGCCCGCTAATTGCCAATCCTAAGAGTCTTCTGCTCGGCGCTGCGGCGCAACTTGGCATATTTATAGCGTTTTTCGTGGCGCTCGCGCTCGGATTTAACGGGCCTCAAGCTGCGTCTATCGGAATAATCGGAGGAGCTGACGGCCCTACGGCTATTTATCTTACATCCAAGCTCGCGCCCGAACTATTGTCCGCAATCGCTATCGCGGCGTACTCGTATATGGCGCTTGTGCCTGTCATTCAGCCGCCTATAATGAAACTGTTGACAACCAAGAAAGAACGCGAAATTAGAATGGAACAACTCAGAGAAGTATCCAAGAGAGAGAAGATAATATTTCCGATAGTCGTCACGGCGCTATGCGGTATTATCCTACCTGCGGCGCTTCCGCTTCTCGGGATGCTTATGCTGGGCAATTTAATGAAAGAATCCGGCGTAGTCCCGAGGCTTACCAATACCGCGTCCAACGAATTAATAAATATAATTACGATTTTTCTCGGCTTGGTCGTAGGCTCCAAAGCATACGCCGAGACATTCCTTACATGGGCTACGATTAAGATTATTTTCCTCGGCGTTATGGCGTTTAGCTTCGGAACGGCAGGCGGCGTTTTGCTCGGCAAAGTATTAAATAAATTCTCCAAAGACCCTATTAATCCTTTGATAGGCTCTGCCGGAGTATCCGCCGTGCCTATGGCGGCGAGAGTGTCGCAGGACATGGGCAGAAAAGAGGATCCGACAAATAATCTGCTTATGCACGCAATGGGGCCCAATGTCGCAGGCGTTATCGGCTCAGCGGTCGCCGCAGGCGTGCTGCTTTCAATATTTAGTTAATAGGAGTATTTATGTCTAAGAAATTAATGATAACGGAGACAATATTAAGAGACGCGCATCAGTCGCAGGCGGCAACGAGGATGAAACTTGAAGAGATGCTGCCGATTGCGTCCGTTCTTGACGATATAGGCTATCATTCACTGGAAATGTGGGGCGGAGCGACTTTTGACAGCTGTCTGAGATTCTTAAATGAAGACCCGTGGGAGAGACTGCGGCAAATCAGAAAAGCGGTAAAAAAGACCAAGCTCCAGATGCTGTTAAGAGGTCAGAACATATTAGGATATAAAAACTACGCGGACGATGTCGTGGATTTATTCGTAAAGAAATCAATCGAAAACGGTATCGATATCGTGAGAATTTTCGACGCGCTTAACGACACCAGAAATATGGAAAAAGCCATGGAAGCCACCAAGAAATACGGCGGTATATGCGAGGCGTCGATGTGCTACACGACAAGCCCTTTTCATACAAGGGAATATTTCGTAAATCTCGCAATAAAGCTCGAAAAGATGGGCGCCGATATAATCTGCATTAAAGATATGGCGAATCTTTTATTGCCTTACGAGGCGTATGAGTTAATCAAGGCGATAAAGGCTAAGGTCAGTAAGCCCGTTCACCTCCATACGCATAACACTTCCGGCGTAGGCGATATGACCTATCTTAAAGCCGCGGAGGCGGGAGTAGACATAATAGACACTGCGCTTTCACCGCTAGGAAACGGCACTTCCCAGCCCGCTACCGAGCCGCTCGTAGCGACATTTGCGGGAACGGGTTACGATACGGGGCTAGACCTTAATAAATTAAATCAGGCGGCATCGCATTTCGCCGAAGTCGCTGGTAGATTAAAAAAAGACGGTTATCTTGACCCCAAGGTGCTTTCCGTCGATGTCAACGCGCTTATTTATCAGGTGCCGGGCGGAATGCTCTCTAATCTTATCAGCCAGTTAAAGCAGCAGGGCGCGTCTCATAAATACAACGAAGTGCTTCAGGAAGTACCCGTTGTGCGCCGCGAATTAGGCTATCCGCCGCTTGTTACTCCGACAAGTCAGATTGTAGGCACACAGGCGGTACTCAATGTCGTAATAGGCGAGAGGTACAAGATGGTTACGAAAGAGACCAAAAGCCTCTTAAAAGGCGAATACGGCAAGCTGCCCGCCGACCCCGACCCAGTTATAGTGAAAAAAGTCGTAGGCGACGAAGAAATCATTACCTGCCGTCCCGCCGACCTCATTAAGCCCGAACTCGACAAATACAGAGAAGAGATTAAAGAATACATCGATCAGGAAGAAGATGTATTGTCTTACGCTCTTTTCCCGCCGGTCGCAGTTAATTATTTCAAGTTCAGACAGGCGCAGAAATACGGCATAGACAGCAAATTGTCGGATAAAGAAACCGGAATTCATCCCGTATAATTACGGTTATCGGATAAAGATTAATTATATGAAGATACTTCTTGTAAACGATGACGGAATAGGCGGTTTCGGCTTATTAAGTTTAGCCAAAAAACTCTCGGCATCAAACGATGTTGTAATCGTCGCGCCTCAAATGGAATGTTCGGGAACAAGCCATGCGATAACTTTTTTTAAGGCTCTAAATTACAAAGAAGAATTCACGATGTTCGGATTTCCCGCGTATTCTCTGGACGGCACGCCCGTCGATTGCGTGAAATTCGGCATTGATGTGTTGTGCAAAACGCCGCCGGATCTAATAATAAGCGGCATTAACAATCAATTGAATATCGGCACGGATGTTATCTATTCGGGCACCGTAAACGCCGCGTTCGAGGGCGCTATAATGGGATTTAAGTCCATTGCCGTTTCCGCGGAATGCGAAACGCTGAACGAATTTGATTTCGCGTCCGATTTTGTCGTCAATAATCTCGATACGATGATTAATATGATTGACGCTCCGAGCACCATTCTTAATATTAACATTCCTTTCAATGACAGGAAGTTGATTAAAGGCGTAGCGATTACGCAATTAGGTATTAAACGCTATAACGACAGATACGAGTTAAGAGAGCTTCCCGACCACAGCGGTTATTATCTTATCGGCAATCCGATCACCGTACCCGAAAACCCCGTTGATTGCGATGTCGAGATGTGCAACGAAGGGTATATAACGATATCGCCGCTGACTATTCAGTTGACGGATTACGATAACTTGAACAAATTTAAGACGGCGGACTTTTTAGTATGAGCCTTATAGTAATCGGAGCGGGGCCCGCGGGAATGATTTGCGCCGGAGCCGCGGCGGAAAGGACAAAAGGCGTTAAATTAATAGAAAGAAACGAAAAACTCGGAAAGAAACTCTATATCACAGGCAAAGGTCGCTGTAACGTCACCAATAACTGTTCAATAGATTTTTTTATCTTAAATGTCATAACAAATCCCAAATTCCTGCATTCCGCTATTTACGCGTTTACGCCCGCTGACGCTATTGCTTTTTATGAAAATCAGGGTATTAAATTAAAAGTCGAAAGAGGCGGCAGGGTATTTCCCGAATCCGATAAATCCAATGATATAATCAAGGCGCATATCAAGCACCTTAACGACAACAATGTCGAAATAATGCTTAACACGCGCGTAAAGAGCCTTATTATTGAAGGCGGCGCCGTAAAAGGCGTCGCACTGTATGACGGCTCGACTCTGATGTCCGACGCGGTTGTAATAGCGTCTGGCGGCGTATCCTATCCTGCCACCGGCTCGACCGGGGACGGATATATCCTCGCAAGGCAAGCGGAACACTCAATAATTGCTCCTAAGCCCGCATTAACGCCTTTAATACTTAAAGAAAGAATAGATTCGGAGGGATTATCTCTAAAGAATGTCAGGGCCAGCGTCATTAACTCGAATAATAAGGTTATTGCAAGCGAATTCGGAGAAATGCTCTTTACCGATAACGGTGTCTCCGGGCCTATCATCCTTACACTGTCAAGCAGGATTAATAAATTGAATGATAAATTGCGCCTGTCGATTGACTTAAAGCCCGCTTTAACACACGAGCAGCTTGATTTAAGAATTTTAAGGGACTTCAGCGACTTAAATAACAGGGATTTTATCAACAGCTTATCCGGATTGCTCCCTAAAAGCCTTATCCCCGAAGTCGTAAAGCGCTCCGGAATAGACCCGAGAATTAAAGTTAACGAAATCAACCGCAATATGAGATTAAATCTTATTAAAATCATCAAGGACTTGAATTTTACAATTTCGGGTCTTGATATAATCGATAACGCGATAGTTACTTCGGGCGGCGTCAATGTTAAGGAAGTCAATCCGGGGACTATGCAAAGCAAATTAGTAAGCGGGCTGTATTTTGCGGGAGAAGTGCTGGATTATGACGCGTTGACGGGCGGGTTTAATATTCAGGCGGCGCTGTCTACGGGTTATCTAGCAGGCATATCCGCGGCAAAATTACTTGCTAAACTTTAATAATTCATATAAAATATAACCGAGGACAATATGATAAACATAGCTATAGACGGCCCTTCGGGCGCGGGTAAGAGCACAATCGCGAAAATGCTCGCAAGAAAGCTCGATATTATTTATCTTGACACGGGAGCGATGTACAGGGCGATGGCGTATATCGCTATAAAAAAAGGAATCGACCCCGATGACGAAGAATCAGTTAAGTCAATTCTTCCCGACGCCGATATCCGCATAGTATACATAGACGGCGAGCAGAGAGTATACGCCGACGGCGAGGATGTAAGTGTAAAAATCAGAGAGCATCATATGTCCAAAGCGGCTTCGGATATAAGCAAAATCCCCGCCGTAAGGATTAAACTCGTAGAGATGCAGAGAACAATCGCTAAGCGGCAAAATGTAGTTATGGACGGCAGGGATACGACGTCTTATGTGTTGCCGGACGCAAATTACAAATTCTATCTGACCGCGGATCCCCGCGAACGGGCAACGCGCAGACAGATTGAGCTAAAACAAAAAGGCATTGAGATAGATTACGAGAAATTGCTTAACGATATTAATTCAAGAGATTACAACGATATGAACAGGGAGTTCGCGCCGCTTATTAAGACCGCGGATTCAATCGAGATTGACAGCACGGGCAGGTCTCCCGAAGAAGTGCTTGATTTAATACTCAGTTATATAAAAGAGGTGTAGAATGTTATTTTATAAGATAATCAGATTCATACTAAGACCCGTAATAGCGATACTTTTTCCGACTAAAGTCATACATAAAGATAATTTCCCGAAGACGGGTAAAGCCGTCGTTATAAGCAATCATTATTCGACCGCCGACAGCCTTGTAATAGGCGCTAAATTATTAAAGAATTCAATTAACTGTGTCGCCAAGAAAGAGGCTTTCAGCAATAAATTCGTCGGCTGGCTCTTTACAAAGCTCGGCGCGATATCCGTGGACAGAGACGCTCCCGGACTACAGACGCATAAGAAAATTATGAACGTTCTTAATAACGACGATATACTGCTGATTTTCCCCGAAGGCACGCGAAACAAGGCTGGCACGCCTGAGCTTGCACCCTTAAAGCCCGGCGCCGCGTTGTATGCAATCAAAGGCAAAGCCCCCCTGGTGCCTATGCTGTATCATCATAAACATAAGATGTTTAAGACCAATTATCTTATTGTCGGCAAGCCTTTTACGCTTGAACGGTTCTATGACAAGAGCGGTCCCGAAGTAAAGCAGGAGGCAACTGATATTCTTACCAAAAGCATGAATGATTTGAGAATAGAAATAGACGCTTATGTAGAAAATAAGAATAAGGGGAAGAAGTCTTGACTGTAAAGGTGGCAAAAAGCGCGGGTTTTTGTTTCGGCGTAGAAAATGCTGTAAGCATTGCGTTGAGTAACGCCGGCAAAAACGCGCATATTCTCGGCGACCTCATCCATAACGAAGAGGTAATAAAGAAGTTAAAAGAAAAGGGGCTTAATATCGTCAGAGATTTGGCTAAAATCCCCGATTACGCTACCGTCATTATCAGATCCCACGGCGTCGGCGAAGAAATCATCGACACTCTTAAAAAGAGACGGTGTAAAATTATCAACGCGACTTGTCCGTATGTCGAGAAAATTCATAAATTAGTAAACGACCATTATAAAAAGGGTTATAAAATCGTCATTATCGGCAATCCCGGTCATCCCGAGGTCGAGGGCATTAACGGATGGTGCGGTAACAGCGCCGAAATCATAGAGTCTATTCAGGATATAGACAGGTTAAAAGAGGACAAATATTGTGTTGTAGTGCAGACTACATTTGACTTTACGACCTTTCGCGAAATAGCTGAAACGCTCAAAAACCGCTTCAAAATCGTTGCAATATACGAGACAATTTGCTATACTACAAAAGTAAGACAGGAAGAGGCCTATAAACTTGCTAAAGAGTGCGATGTAATGCTGGTAATAGGCAGCTTAAAGAGCGCCAACACCAAGAAGCTTTACGATATTTGCGCTTCAGTCAGAGAAAGAACATATTTGATTTCAAATGTATCCGAACTCAGTTCGGTTAAATTTATAAATAATGATATTGTCGGCATTACTGCCGGCGCATCAACTCCCAAGGAGCTGATGATGGAGGTAATTAACAGGATGAATCAACAAGACGAAATGGTTATGACCACGGATACGGTCATGCCAGAAACTGCGGCAATGGCAACGGATACGGTCATTGAGAAAGCCGCAGAGGAGCCCGCAGCACTTACACAACAGGACAAAAAAGACCCTGATAGCATCAAGACAATGGCTGATGTCATGAAGAAGACCAAATTCGGAGGTGTTCGCGAGGGCAAGAAAGTAAAAGGCAAGATAATAAAAACTGCCGATGAGGGTCTGTATGTAAATATCGGACTAGGTAAAGACGGTTTTATCGATAAAGACGAAGTATCTGCCGACGGTTACAATATAAGCGATTATAAGATTGACGACGAAATAGAAGCGATAGTAATCTCAGCGGCTTCTAAGGAATATATTAATCTTTCAAAGAAAAAAGCGGATATATTAAGACAAGAAGAGGAAGAGACCGAGAGGATATTAAAGGGCAGCGAATTCACGCTTTCGTGTAACGAAGTTGTAAAGGGCGGTCTGGTAGGCAGAATGGGCTCTTATACGATATTTGTCCCCGCGTCCGAAATCAGACTCGGATATGTTATTGACCTAGAGCAATATAAGGGCAAGCCGTTAAGACTGAGAGCTATCCCCGAGAAAGAGAAGGGCGACGAGGAAGGCAAGAAAAGGCGCAGGAACAACAAGAGAATAGTCGCGTCCCAGAGAGTAATTCTCGCCGAAGAGAAAGAAGCGAGAGAGAATCATTTCTGGTCGCAGATGATACCGGGAAATATAGTCGAAGGCAAGGTCAAGAGATACGCGCCGTTCGGAGTATTCGTGTCCGTTATGGGCTTTGATTGCCTCGTGCATATTTCCGATGTGTCATGGGTAAAAGTCGACGACCCCGCGACCGTTCTTAAAATCAACGAGACATATGAATTCGAGATATTGAAAGCGGACAGGGATAAGGGCAGAGTATCATTGAGCTATAAGTCGCTGCAGAAGACGCCTTACGAAATAGCCGCCGAGAAATATCCCGTAGGCTCGGTAGTAAACGGCGTAGTAGACAGGCTTGCTACATTCGGCGCGTTTATCAAGATTGAAGAGGGCGTAGACGGTCTCGTGCATGTATCTCAGATTTCGCATGATTGGATTAAAGACGCGTCGCAGGCGCTTAAAGTAGGTCAGGAAGTAACAGCCAAGGTTATAAAGTTCGAGGATAATAAGATCACTTTATCAATAAAAGAGCTGCTTCCCGAGCCAGGACAAGAAGTCGAGGCCGAAGCCGAGGAAGAGACGGACATAAAGAAGCGTTCCAAAAAGTCCAAAGATGACAAGAAAGCTCAAAGCGATGCGGAATTCAAGGAATGGGTTGAGCAAGAAGACGCTGTTACGATAGGAGATTTATTTGCAGACCTTAAGGACATTGTACCTGAAGAAGAAAAATAAATAATATATAGGCGAAAGTGAACACTTTCGCCTTATTTTTGGAGGAATTATGAAGATTCTTATAGCGGGAGCCGGTCACGGAGGTTTAACGGCGGCGGCATATCTGTCAGAAAAAGGTTATGATGTGCATGTCTATGAGAAATTAAGCAGAGACAAGCTCGGCTATGATTGGGACGACGCTATGCACGGCAGGACTTTTGAATACGCCGGTATAAAAGATTATGACCCTAAAGACGTTATTCCGAGAAAAAAATCCGCTTTTTATTCCACATCTCTAAAGACTCCCATACTATTTGAATATCCCGAAGGAAGTACATTTTACGAAATAGAGAGAAAGGTTCTATATAAATATCTGCTTGAAAATGCGGAGAATAAAGGCGCAAAACTGCATTTCAACACCAAAGTGGACAAGGCGTTAATAGAGCCCGCTTTCGGAAAAGTCGCAGGGCTTATAATAGACGGCGTCGAGACTAGCGGGGATCTCGTTATCGACAGCGCCGGAATGTTCTCGCCCGTAAGAGACAGCTTACCAGAAAATTATAATATAATTAATAAATTCAAAGACAATGAGATATTTCATACATACAGGGCGATTTTCAACCTTAAAGCAGATGAAAAAATAACAAACGGCGACAAGTTCAATATATATTTCAAATTCAATAACATCAACGGAATCGCATGGTATAAGATAGTAAACGGTTACTCGGATGTTCTTATAGGCAGCACCAATCCGCTGACTATGGATGAAATTAACGAGCATTTAGTAGAATTAAGGAAGGTGCAGCCCTCAATCGGCGATAAACTTGTCAGAGCTGGCAAGATTTATCCTATACCTTTAAGGGCGGCGTTTAGCAATATAGTAGGCGATAATTACGCAGCAATAGGAGATACGGTATCAATGACCGTTCCGATTAACGGTTCGGGTATCAGTAATTCTATACTCGCGGGAAAATTGCTATCCGAAACAATAACTAGCATAGATCTGGGCAGAAGCGACAGCGAAGGCTACACTAAGGAAAACCTGTGGGATTATCAGGTCAAATATATGAAGACGGTCGGCGCGAATATGATTTCCATAGATATGATAAAGAGGTGTCTGCTCTCATTCCAGCCCAAGGTGATAGACTTTTTATTTGACGCGTCTATCATAACCGAAAACGAATTAAGAGCGGGTACGCTCGGCATTGAAATACCCATGTCGTTTAAAGATATGCTTGAAAAACTCAAGAAAGGCTACAAGAAACTGCCTACGCTTATTAAGCTCAGTCAATATGTGGCAAATTCCAAAAAAGCCAAAGCTCATGCTCTAACAATTCCGTCCGTTTACAATAAAGAAGCCGTCGAATCCTGGGTAAAAAAATACGAATCATTTTTGAAATAGATTCGCCGTCCTCGACGGATGACTGCAATTCCTACCGCTAAAATGTCCTCGTCGCAAATGCCGGTATTGGCATTTGCTCGGACTCTTGTTAAGTCTTGTTTTATAAGAGGCGTTGAAGAGTAACTAATGTAATAATACTATCTGCGAGCGCCTTGCCGCCGAATCATCGCCAAATAGCTTGTTCCGTCGTTCGTTAAAAAACGGCGGAATTATATTTACATCTTAACGATGATATTGAGTAAAAAGTCCATTGCCGTATCGCCGATATCCGCCGTGTGATTGATATGGCGGTAAATCTCGCGGTATTTTAATATGCTCTTGAAATCGTCTTCCTCGTCAAATAGCCTTGCAAGCGAATTGACGCAAGCGTCGCCCATTTTGTTTTCGAGTTTCTTTACTTTAATCGCTTCTTCTTTGGATATAGCGGGTCTTTCCTCCAGGTTATTGACTGCAAGGTGAATTCTTTGAGTCATTTCAAGCAGGATAAAAATCATCTTAGCCATATCTTTATTAGGCGTGACATTAAAGAGCCTGATTTCGTCGACGGTGGTCTTGGCGTAGTCAAGTATCTCGTCGATATGCCTTGACAAATCGAATAAATCCTCTCTGTCAATCGGCGTAATAAAGGTATTATTCAACTCGTCTATCAGAATACGCCGAGCCATATCGCCTTCGGTCTCGACCGCGATAATTTCATCGGCGGTCTGCTCGTTGTGATTTTTGCAATATTCGTATAATAACTCCATGCCTTTGCACATGTATTCGCATTGATTAGTCAATAACTTAAAGAAATTCGTCTTCCTCTTTCTTCTCATTGTTCCACTCCTATAATAAATTTATTGTTAAATACAGTAACGCCCCGAGAATAAAGGATATCGGGAAGGTGATAAACCAGGATGTGAATATCTTTTTAGCCGTGAGCCATTGCACGCCGCTCAGTCTTTCAGACGCTCCTACGCCCATTATCGTCGAGGCGACGACCTGGCTTGTGCTTAGCGGTATGCCGAAAAATGAGGACGCGTATACAATGACTCCCGTCGAGATCTGCTCGACTACGGAATGAAACGGCTTTAATTTGAATATTTTATTACCCACCGTATTGATTATTCTGTAACCTCCGAAAAGCATTCCGATTGTAAGCATTGCGCCGCATACGAGAAGCATTATAAATATATCGAATGAGCCGCCCGTAAGCGAGGGGATGCTGCCGACGGAAATTATCATCAGCAATACGCCGAGAGACTTCTGCACATTGTTAAGCGAGAAGCTTGAGGCAAGCAGCACGACATTAAACACCTGAACATTTCTTATAATACCGTTTATCTTTATTGACGCGCTCCTTGCAAGTTTTCTGAACAGCCTCATAAACAAAAATCCCACGATAAGCGCGATAACGGGCGCTAATATTGCCATAAGGATTACCTTGAACAGCACTACATTCCAAGATATCGCGCCTAATCCGTAAGCTGCTACGGCAGAGCCTACAATTCCGCCCAGAAGAGTATGAGAGCCGCTGTTCGGAAGACGCCTGAAATATGTAAAAAAGCTCCAAATTATCGTAGCGAGCAAGCCTGCAAGCAGGAATTTGTAAGCGCTGTTTGAGCCGCCTGACTCTATGACGCTTACCGACACAACTTTCTGAATAGTCTCGGATACCGCGAGATTATTCAAGAAAAAGAACAGAATAAGGGGCGTGATAAACTTGGACGCCGCAGCGAGCAATATCGCTGTTCTCGGGCTCATTGTGCGCGTAGTAATAGTAGACGCGACTGCGTTTGCTCCGTCGTTAAACCCGAGATAAAATGTATATATAAGCGTCAGAGACACTAATGTTGTGTTTAATAATATGTTCATATTACCCTACAGATGTTTATATATTATAGACTTGATTACATTAAAAATCAAGGGGTAAATAAAAAAATACACCTATATTCGCTAATAGTTATAAATAATGTATGCTATAATTAACAATTATAGGATAAAAATGAAATTAATAGCTTTTGACATTGAGGCGTGTAACAGGTATGTTCCGGGGAGTATATTCAGTATCGGCGTAATCGAATCGAATTATCAGTTTGATGTCCTTAACAGGTACAATATATTAATTAATCCGGAGACCAAATTCGTGACCAAATTCAGAAAACCCATTGACTTCAACATTGACAGGTCTTCATTGAAATGCGAAAAGAATTTTGTCGCGCTCTATCCTGCGCTAAAAGAATTATTTGACTCCGACGCATTATTTCTTGCGCATTCTATTACAAATGACATCAGAATGCTGAATCTCGCCTGTAAAAGATACAGATTGCCTTCTTTCAAGTTCAAGTTCATTTGCTCGCAAATCCTCTATTCCATTTATTCGAATACGCCCGACGGCATAGGTCTTGACAGCGCCGCGGAGCTTATTTCGGAGAATTTCGTGCATCATCTTGCAGACGAGGACGCATTACTCTCACTTAAGCTCGTTCAATACATCTGTAAAACCCAAGGCGTAAGTCTTGAAGAACTGTTGAATTTATATGAGGTCATATTCGGCAGCGTAAGTCGTTTTGATATAAAACCCATGCAATCGCAGGTGCTTAACGCCCAGCGTCAAAAGCGTAAAGAGGAAAGCCGCGAAAATCGCAGACAGAAAGAGAGCGCGGATATTGACACATTATAAATATAATATTATAATCTTATTATAAATTTTGGGAGGTAATTATGTCCAATATAGCGAAATTCATAGACCATACCATACTAAAGCCGGACGCGCGGACAGATGATGTCGTTAAGCTGTGCGACGAGGCTATACGCTACGGGTTCTGCTCCGTGTGTGTTAATTCATGCAATACAAGCCTTGTCGGCGGTAAATTAAAGGACTCGGGCGTATTGACTTGCGTGGTCGTAGGATTTCCTCTAGGCGCAATGTCCGTCGAGGCTAAAGCGTTTGAGACTTCAAGAGCAATAGAAGACGGCGCGGATGAAATCGATATGGTCTTAAATATAGGCAGATTAAAAGACGGCGATTACGATTATGTCGTAAATGATATCAAATCCGTAGTCGACGCCGCGCAGGGAAGACCCGTTAAGGTGATATTAGAAAATTGTCTTCTGACCGATGAAGAGAAGAGCATCGCGGTCGAGCTCTCGATTAAGGCGGGCGCGCAATTTGTAAAGACTTCTACGGGATTTTCAACGGGCGGAGCTACGGTAGAGGATATAGGCTTGATGAAGAGCGTGGCGGCGGGAAGAATTCGCGTTAAAGCCTCGGGCGGCATAAGAAATTACGATGCCGCAATAAGTATGATTGAAGCGGGCGCGGATAGAATAGGCGCTTCTTCATCAGTCAAAATATTGGAAGAAGAAATACATTCCCTGTAAACGCCTCAAAATTGACAACATATAGCATAAATAGTATAATCACATAAAGGAGCGTCAATGAAACTTTTGTCCCGTATCGTATATGAGGGGAATACAGACACCGTTGTATGGAAGCATCCCGATAACTACTTCAGAAGCGGCGCGGAGTTAATTGTTCCGTTTACGCATGAAGCGATAATAATATACGACGGGCAGGCTGGCGAGAGCTTCAAGCCGGGCAAGCACATAATAAACGCCGACACGGTATTGATTTCCGCGTTATTCCGCAGGAAACAGGCGCAGAAACTCGAAATCTATTATATTAATAAATCCGTCAATCTGCCGATTAAGTGGGGCACCAGGACGCATCTTGATTTATTTGACCCTGTGTTAAAAATTCCCGTGAGAATAGGCGCGCACGGTGAGTTTGAAATAAAAATCGACAATCCGAGGAAATTCCTGATAAAGGTCGTCGGCAATTCCGCCGGTATGACCAAGTCGCAAATTCAGGACTTTTTCAGGGATAAAATGGGTCTTTATGTAAAGAGCGCGATAGCGGACGCAATGATAGGCGGCAATATCAGCTATTATGAGATGTCGTCTCGCATCAAGCATTTATCCGAAGTTTTACATATGGGGCTTAAAGACGAGTTTATTAATTACGGCGCGGCTTTGGAATCATTTATAATAGCGTCTGTAGTAATACCGGAAGGGATAAAGAACGAGCTTGAAAAAGCTTTTTTAGCTAAAGCTAAAGAGAATATAAGTCAGAGCAATCTGAATATTATCGCAGAAAAAGCCGTTAAAATCGATAAAATCGAAGAAGATTTAATTGATAAAGCAGCTACGACTGATGAAACGGTAGCGGCTAAATGCCCGGAGTGCGGCGACGCGTTAGATAAGAATAATAAATGCAAATCCTGCGGCATACGCGCGCAAATAGAGGATACCGTACCGGTAATCGAATCAGAGAGTGATATTTATGCCGAAACATAATTTGCGCGCCGTAGAGGAAAGCATAAAAAATATAAACCTGATACTTTCGCAGATAAAGGAATTGCTGATGCTTGTAGACGATGAGGATTTCGAGGCGAGATTGAAGAGAATATATGATATGATAGAATATGCCAACCCCACTTCAGACGAAAACATTATTAGCATGGAGCGAAGAATATCCAATCACCTCGGCGACCTGAAAATTATGCTTGTATCAAGACAGGAGAGAAGAAGCGTGAACTTAAAGATGAATACGATTTACAGGCATATAACGGAGAGAAATTCAAGGACATAACACTATGAATATATTAAAAAGCAAAACTAAAATAAAGAACATAGAGCGGCAGGATATCGTCAATGTAATATGCGAACTCGAGAGAAGACAGGAAGAGATTTTCGGTCAGATAGAGTCCAATAAAACAACCGTATCCGACCTTGTCAATAAAGGTCAGAACGAGACCAATAAGACCATGCAACTTGTATACGCGAAGAAAATCGCATCTTTACAGAGAGAAAGCGGCAGAATTATGAGCAGGCTTAACACGATAATCGCAGAAATCGAGAATTACAATCAGCTGCTTATAATAAAAGACGATTATGACTTTGCTAACGAGACGCCGACGACAGGATTAAGGCGGCTGTTCAAAAACCCCGGCAAGCTCGCGAACGAGGTTAAGAAAGTCCATATGATGAGAAACAAGAACGAAGAACGCCTTACGAGAATCGCCGGCGTATTCGAGGACGCCGAGCAGGAATATATGCCGCATGAGGAAATCCACGGCATATCCGACGATGTCAATGAGATAATGGCAATGTTCGAAAAAGGCGCTGCGCTTAACGAAGAAGAGCAATTATACGACCCGGAAGACAACGACGACAGTTCACCCATTCCGCTGAAGGAATAATAAAGGAGACTATTATGGGAATATTTCAAACAATAAAAGAGAATAAGGCAATCAAGCAGAAACTGTTTATCAAGAAATCAATTAATAATATGAGGCGTATCGTAAAGAAACTTGACGAACAGAAAGATCTCTATATCAGAAAAGCCAGAGATGCCAAGTTAAAAGGCGCGGACACTCAAGTCAATCTCGCGGTTAACGCGCTCAAGATGACGATTGCCTACCAGAGAAAGGCTGAAGAGATGCTGCTTAACTTTGAAATCGCCTATCAGATGAAGGACTTAGGCGCAATGACTGCGCAATTTTTCAAAGGCATATCCGTATTGTCTAAGGAAATGCAGGATATAGCGAATTCCAATAACTTCCTGAAGGTGCAGAAAGCGTTCGAAAAGGCTATGGTCGGCATGGAGACACAGTCTATGAACCTTGAAGTTTTTCTCGACACCTCGCAGGACGCTTTCGAGGGCGTTTCTAATGAAGCTAAAGGTATCGACGATGATGAAATTCTTAAACTTCTGGATTTCGAGGCGGGCGAGAGCGAAGCAAAACTCGATACCGAAATCGACTCTAAACTTGAACAGGTGAGAAAGGCGATAGACGAAAAATAAGCGGATTTAAGGAGTAATAATGGGTCTTAACGAACAATTCTTTTATGATGCGTTTAATATGTATTACAAGAAGGGTATTAAGGCATATAAGCAGGGCAATTACACTTTCGCCAAGCGAAATATCCTGCAGGCGTCCGAGCAAATGCTCAAACTTGCCAAATCTTCTACGGGAGAGTTGCAGAAGTCCCGTCTGGAGCGTGCCGACAGATTAATCGCCATTGCAAAAGAAATCGAAGAAAAGGGCGCAAACGCGCGAGTATTCGGCAACGATCCCGACGCCGCCGTTCCCTTTTCGTATAAAAAATCCGGCAAGCAACAGCCTGACGAAGAGCAAGCCGTCAAGTTTACCGCCGCAACAGTTCCCGATATTAAATTTAGCGATGTCGCCGGTCTTGAAGATGTCAAGAAGAGTATAAGAACAAGAGTTATATTGCCGCTTATTAATCCCGAGATTTACTCTAAATATAAGAAAAAGACGGGAGGCGGTATACTTCTATACGGCCCTCCCGGTACGGGTAAAACAATGATAGCGAAAGCTATCGCCGCGGAAGCTAACGCGAAATTCTATCCTGTCAAATGTTCGGACATCGTATCAAAATGGTTCGGCGAGGCGGAGAAGAACATTAAGAATTTATTTGCTACCGCAAGAGGCGACGAGCGGGCGATAATATTTTTTGACGAAA
Source organism: Christensenellales bacterium (assembly GCA_050952545.1). Taxonomy (GTDB): domain Bacteria; phylum Bacillota; class Clostridia; order Christensenellales; family CAZKXV01; genus JBMNLD01. The sequence continues at coordinate 520,336 of JBMNLD010000002.1, read as the reverse complement.
TGGAAGCGCTCGGCACAAAGCGCGGCGGTGATTCAACGGTCATGAACCGTATCGTACCAGAACTGCTTTCGCAGATACAAGGTTTTGACGACAGCAGTTCGACATTGCTTATTCTCGGCGCGACCAACAGACCTTGGGATATAGACAAGGCGCTTATGAGAAGCGGCAGATTCGACGAGATAATATATATTCCCATGCCCGACAAGAAAGCGCGCAAATTCATAATAAATAAAGCGCTTGACGAAGTGCCTATGGACAGCGATATCGGCATTGACTGGCTTGCCGATTTAACGGAGGGTTACAGCGGCGCCGAAATAGAAGAATTCTGCGACAGGGCGAAAGAAGAGCCTTTATTAAAGGCGATAGAGCACGGCAAAATATACAATCTCACGAAAGCGGATTTTTTATATGCAAAAGATAATTTAAGAGCTAGCGTGACGGAGAAGGATTTAAAAGAATTCGAGCACTTTAAGGCGGGGAGATTATAGATATTGAATTAACGGCCTATGTATGATATAATGTAACAAACTCGGCGGATTCATATCCGCCTATTGAGGTGGATATGAATATAAGAAAACAAATCGGCGGCATATTATCCAATAAACTTTTATTCAAAAAACTTTTCAATATAAGAAAACATATTTACATAAAAATCGGCTCGTTAGACGCCGTCTACGCAAGTACGGCAGAGCCGGTAACGTACGCGGACAGATTAAAACTCGAATACAAGCCCATCCGTCCCGGCGGGAAATGGGGCGGCTTTTTCGATTGCGCATGGTTTAACTTCACCGGAAATATATTAAAAGAACATCTCGATAAAGATTTGTGGGTGAGAATTAACATCTCTGGTGAAGGGCTTATTTATGACGAAAACGGCAATCCGATCAAAGGTCTTGCTAAATTTCTGTGCGTTGCCGACGCGTTAGGCTCAGTATCGGGAAAGCATTTATTCAGGTTAAATAATCCTTCTGAAAAGCTGAATTTCTGGGTCGAAACGGGAAACAACGGCTTTAACGGCAAGAGCACGGGACAAGCTAAATTTAAAAAGGCGGATATTCTCATAAGAAATAAGAATATATTCGACCTGTATTACGATTTCTTAACGCTTTATCTGAAACTCACAATTCTTGATAAAAAGTCAATTCATGCCAAAGCATTAAATCTCGCGCTGAAAAAAGCGGCATCAATACTTAAAGATTACAACGACGACGAAGTAAACCGCGCAAGAGAGATTTTAAGCGCGGAACTAATCAAGACGACGCCCGAAGACGATAAATTCACATTCTACGCAACGGGACACGCGCACCTTGACCTTGCATGGCTATGGCCAGTAAGGGAGACCAAGAGAAAGGCTGCAAGGACATTTTCCAACCAACTCGATTTAATAAATAATTACCCGGATTACATATTCGGCGCGAGTCAGCCGCAACAATATCAATGGATGAAAGATTTATACCCCGCTCTGTACGGACAAATCAAGCATGCCGTTAATTCGGGAAGAATAGAAGCGCAGGGCGGAATGTGGGTCGAGGCGGACACCAATGTAACGGGCGGCGAATCTCTTGTCCGTCAAATGCTGTACGGCAAGAGATTTTTCAAGGACGAATTTGATAAGGATATGAAAATCCTCTGGCTGCCCGATGTATTCGGCTTTTCTGGAGCGCTCCCTCAAATAATCAAAAAAAGCGGAATGGACTATTTCCTTACGATTAAGCTAAGCTGGAACGAGCACAACAAATTCCCGCAACATAGCTTTATATGGGAGGGAATAGACGGCTCCGCCGTGCTCGTGCATATGCCGCCCGAAGGCACCTACAACAGCGAGGCCAATGCGGACGCTATAATAGACGCCTATAATAAATATGTCGAAAAGCATACGAATAAGGCGTTCTTGCCGTTCGGGGTCGGCGACGGCGGAGGAGGCCCCGGCGAATCGCATCTCGAGATAATTTCAAGAGAATACGACCTCGAAGGAATAAAGAAAGTAAAATTATCCACCGCCGAAGAATTTTTCAGAGAATTAGAAATGGATAAGAGCACGCTTAACAGTTATCAAGGCGAATTATATCTTGAAAAGCATCAGGGCACACTGACAACGCAGGCGAAGAATAAGCGCTATAACAGAAAAATTGAAATACTATTAAGAAATATCGAATTACTCGCCTCATACGCCGCAGAGAAAGGCTACACTTATCCTAAAGAAAAAATCGAAAATATCTGGAAAGAAGTGCTGTTATATCAATTCCACGATATAATACCCGGCTCGTCCATTAACAGAGTTTATGTGGAGAGCGTAAAGCGGTATCAGGAGATGATACAGGAGCTAAACGCTATATATCTGGATATTACCGCAAGACTTAGCAACGGCGAAGCGGCGTTTACCGCAATCAATACGCTACAATTTGAAAGAAAAGAATGGGTTAAGCGGGATAACCGATGGTATTACGCCGAAATCGCGCCGTTTTCATCCGCGCCGCTCGCGCAAAAAAACCCTGACAGCTCGTCTTTAAGTTATAGCTCGGATTCTATCGCCAACGACAAATTAATAATCAGCTTTAGCGACGACGGCTCAATCCGCTCCTTAATCGATGTTAACGGCAGGGATTATTGCGGCGATTATCTGAACAGACTTGCCGTCTATCGCGATAAGAGATTGTATTACAACGCGTGGGATATAGATATTAACTATACGCTTAAAAGTCCGGCGTATTTCAAGGCTGAATCAAGCGAAACATTTATCGACGGTCCGCGGGTAATAAGACGAACTAGCTATGCTTATCATAACTCTACGCTTGTTCAGGATGTGATATTGATATCGGGGTTAGATTATGTGATTTTCGATACAAAAGTCGACTGGCACGAAAAGCATAAGATGTTAAGGGCGGAATTTATGCCGTCCGTTTATTCGGATAAGGTGCTTTGCGATATACAGTTCGGCAATATTGAGCGCTCTACAAGAACGGATAATCCCGTAGCGAGGGCGCAATTTGAGATTTGCGCGCACAAGTATGTCGATGTGTCAAGCGAAGAAGCCGGCATATCGCTGATAAACGATTGCAAGTACGGCCACAGGGTAAAGGACGGCTTAATAAGCCTTAATCTGTTGAGGTCGCCCGTTTTTCCGGATCCCGAAGCGGACAGAGGCAGTCAGGAATTCGTCTACGCGCTTTATCCGCACCGGGGCGGCGCGTTTGACAGTAAGCTGATTGAATACGCGTATGCGATTAATAACCCCGTAATGCTCTCGGATTACGCCGTTATAATTGACAAGTTATTCAACATTCGGGGTAGCAATATTATACTTGAAACTGTTAAAGCCGCCGAAGACGCCGACGGCGTAATTATAAGACTTTTCGAGACATGCGGAAAGCCCGCGCGCGTAAAATTCGTCGCGTCTGTTAAATACGCCAAAGCCTACGAATGCGATATGCTCGAAAATATCCTATCCGAAATAAATCTTGATAAACTTGAATTCAAGCCCTATGAAATCAAAACGATATTATTAAAAGGTAATAATCAATGAATAATTTGCAAGAAGTAAAAGAAAGCGCATTTTCAGACCAGCAAGTGCCATTAAAAGAAAAACTAAGCTACGCCTTAACAAATACCGGTCAGACGATGATATACGGTATAATAACCACATATTTACTGATGTTTATGACGGATTATCTGCATATTCTGTCAAGCGTTGCGGGTGTTATTATAGGTGCGGCAAGGGTATTTGACGCTATAAACGACCCGATAATGGGACAAATTGTAGATAAAACCAAAACCAAATGGGGCAAATGCCGTCCGTATATGCTCTTTACGCCTATACCCGTAGCTATATTTACTCTGTTGCTTTTTGCGCCTTTTAAGCTCGATAAAACAGCGGTTACAATATATGCTGCGATTATATATATTCTGTTTACCATGATTTATACGGCAAACGATATTCCGTACTGGTCAATGTCTTCTGTTATCACAAAAGACCCTAAAGAAAGAGTGAAAATAGTGACTATGACGAGAATTATTGGAGGTTTAGGAAGCGGCTTAACTATAGGCGCTTTCTGGACTGTGTTCAAGTTCATAAACGAGGGCGGCGTATCGGATAAGAGAATGAGCTTTTTCTTGAGCGCGCTCGTATTCTGCGTCATCGGCACCGCTCTGATGCTGCAAGGTTTCTTTAAGACAAAGGAACGCTCTAAAATCACATCTCAGAGCGAAAAGTTCTTCGATAATCTGAAACTTATTAGAAAAAGCCGCGCTCTTGTAATAAATATTATCGCCGGAATGCTGTTCTCGATTACGACGGTAGGCGTTACGGCGCTGACTACATATTTTGTCAAATGGAATATCAAAGAAATATTTTCAGATATGTCTTCCAATACGGTAATGAGCATTTTTACGCCCGTAATCGGAATTCTTCCCGCAATCTCTACGCTCGCGGGGCTGTTAGCAGTGCCTGTTCTCGTTAAAAGGTATGAAAAACGGGATATTCTGGTTGTGTCCTGCGTAATCGGAATCGTTGCTAATATTATATTCTATTTTGTAGGTTACTCTAATATATATCTATTTATAATCGGCAGATTCATAGCGTTTTTCCCTATGGGCATATGGATTAGCATTACGACGCTTATGATAGGCGACAGCGTGGACGAAATCGACGTCAAGACGAATAAGAGAATAGAGGGAACATGCTTTTCGATACTGACATTTATGGGCAAATTCCAGAACGGTTTAAGTATCGCGATAGCGGGTATGATATTATCATTTATCAAATATAACGGCGAGCTTGACCCCGATGCCGCCCAGCAGTTGCCAGAGACGCTTAAAGGCATATTCTTTATGGTGACGATAGTGACGGCGATAGGGTTATTCATATCGCTCATTCCGTTCCTGTTCTATAACTTAAATAACGAAAAACACGGACAAATATTAGCGCAATTACAAGAAAGAAAAGAGGTAGCGGGAAACGAACAATAATGGTTATCAAGATTAAAATAGAAAAAAGCCAGGAGAAGCAATTTATTAAAATTCCTTTCGATGTGCCCGAAAATGTCGAGGGTATACGCATAAAATATTCGTATTACGGAGACTCGGTTAACTCGCTGCCTAAAGACTTCGAAAAAAATGTCATTGACATCGCCTTGTTAAGACCGGACGGAACCGAGGCGGGCGCGACGGGCTCTAATAAGAAAGACATATATCTTTCAGAGAGCTATTCGACGCCGGGGTACGCTAAGCAGGAAATTACGGCGGGCAAATGGACTATAATATGCGGCGCGTACCTTATAAGGTCAGAGGGCGTGGAGGTCGCTTATACTATTGAATTTACATATAAGCATTACAGGTGGCTGAAAGGCGACCTGCATACTCACAGCGTATACAGCGACGGCAAATTCACCGTGCCCGAACTCGGCGAAAAGGCAATAAAGAACGGATTTGACTATTTCGCGCTGACTGACCATAATAATTTTTTTCATAATAAGCACTTGCCCGATATAAGGGATTTAACTATTATTCCCGGCGTAGAATTCACACACTATAAAGGACATATGAACATACTTGGTCTTGAAACGCCGTATACTGGTAGCTATGCCGTCAATACGAAAGATGAATTTCTGGCGCTTTATAAAGAGGCATACGACAGGGGCGCGCTGATTTGTCTTAATCATCCGCTATGCTCGCTTTGTCCGTGGAAATGGGATTTTGACTTCAAATATCACGCGGTCGAAGTATGGAACGGCCCTATGAGAAAGGACAATTTACGAGCGGTCAGCTGGTGGCATAATCTGTTAAAGGACGGACATCGCGTGACCGCGGTGGGCGGCAGCGATTTTCACTTTGAATTCCCGCCGCTGATTAACCTTTTCGCAAGACCTACTACCTATGTTTACGCTAAGTCGAATTCGCCTGAAGATATCCTCGCCGCAATTAAAGAGGGTAGGGCGGTAATCGTTAAAAATCCCAAATCACCTTTTATCGAAATGACCTCCGGCAACGCCGTAATAGGCGACAGCGTAAAGCTAAAAAAAGACACTACGGTTAAGATTACCGTCAATAAATTAAAGCGAGGGTATAAATTACTTGTATACGACGACGACGGTGTTATCGATGAAGTAAAAGGCAAATCCGGACGCGTCGAATTAGATGTATCGGTAAGGAAAAAGGGCTTTGTAAGGGCGGAAATCAAGTATCATCCAAAGTTAATCGAACGGCTTATTTACAGATTGGTAATGCTGTTTATGTTGCGCAGTCAGGCGTTCGACAAGGTGCCGGATTTCATATCCGCGCTAACCAATCCGATTTATTTTGAATAGATTATGAAGTTTATCAGGGCGGTCGTTACGAATAAATATATCTGTATCGCTACCCTTATAATCTCATTCGCTTATTCTGTTTATTATCTTAAGTTCGGAGACCTGCTTAACAGCTCTCTGTGCTCGATAGGCAGAAGAGAGCCCGAAAGGTACCGTATATGGTGCGCTGTTACGGTAATCGCGGTTTTTTTCAATGTCAACAGACTTTATTATCTGACAAGATTCAAGTCAGCATGGGGGCATGTTTTCCTGTATTTCTCGCTCGTCTTTCTGCTGATTAATTATTATACGCTCTATTACTGGGATGATGAATTGATTTATAATATTCATATGACATCGAGCATACTTTCAGGCGCATTCTGCATATTGTCCTTTATGATATGCATCATAAAAGAATCTTTTTCAAGCAATCTCTATCTGATACTTATGATACTGTTTATTATGGTAACTATCATCAGTTTTGCTATGATTACAATGCTGAATTTCACCGCCTGCGTATTCGAGACAATACCCCTTCTAATGGGATATATAATCTTATTCATAATAAATACATTTACAAAAAGAAAAAAATTGAAAGTTGAATAATTATAAGTCGTCAGACCGTGAAGCGGATTGATGACTTCGTGTAAGCGACCAAAGCGGATATACAGTTTATTGAGGCGAGCAAGGACATTGAGGGCTATTACGATGTAATAATGTGGCATTATTTCATAAATGAAATTGTTTTTAGAAAGGTGGAGAGAACGCGACGCGTAAACTAATGCCACAGTGTTGGCATTAGTAGCCAAAACGGTGAAATGAGGGAAGTGAAAGCGACGAATGAGCGGGATTCGTACTGTTGCTCCAGCAACAGCTAGCGGCCAAAGACCGCGCAACATAATTCGTTCTCCGACTCGTGTAATAAGATTGCGACAAGCAAAAGGGGAGATATAGCAAAAATACGGGCTAAATGCCCGTATTTGCTATGCGACTATAAGCGAAGTCGCTATCTGGTGGAGAGAGGTGGATTCGAACCACCGAAATCACTGATAACAGATTTACAGTCTGCCCCCTTTGGCCTCTCGGGAATCTCTCCTCGTGGAGCTGATGAATGGAATCGAACCATCAACCTGCTGATTACAAATCAGCTGCTCTGCCTGTTGAGCTACATCAGCATTGCGGCTGATTCAGCTGCCTTGGTGCCTCGGGGCGGAATCGAACCACCGACACGGGGATTTTCAGTCCCCTGCTCTACCAACTGAGCTACCGAGGCATTCTGGCGATCCGGAAGAGACTCGAACTCTCGACCTCTTGCGTGACAGGCAAGCGTTCTAACCATCTGAACTACCGGACCGTGTACTGCTGGTGGGCCTTCACGGATTCGAACCGCGGACCAATCGGTTATGAGCCGACCGCTCTGACCAGCTGAGCTAAAGGCCCTTTATTATGGTTGGTCGGGGTGAAGAGATTTGAACTCCCGGCCCCATGGTCCCAAACCATGTGCGCTACCAAACTGCGCTACACCCCGTATACAGGTATCGTTTTGCGACTTTTACAATAATACAATATACTTTAATATATGTCAACAGAATTCATTTGTTTTTTGCTAATTTTTCTTGCTTTAAGCTATGTTAATTATTATAAATCAAAACGCTTAAAACATCAATATTATAAGGGATTGTAAATGATTTTTATATAGATATTTTGTCTGTCTTTATCGATATTTAATCCGTAATTCGCAACATTCAAATTGCGCTTAAATAATACATTTTAAGCTATTTTTCAAAACCGCCGTTAATGTATGATTTATGGGGAGGAAGATATGAAAATCGAAGCGAAAAAAGTAAACGGGGCTCTTGTTTTGAAACTCAGCGGAGAGCTCGACGAATCAAACGCCGATTTTGTCAGAGAGAAATCCGACGGCTTGATAGCCACGGGCAATATTGACAGATTTATCTATGATTTTACTAATCTCAGCTTTATGGATAGCACGGGAATAGGCGTAATTTTAGGCAGGTACAAGTTACTCAAGAAATCTCACATTGAATTATTAATTAAAAATCCGCGTCCTCAGGTTATGAAAGTAATTAAGACGGCGGGATTAAACGAAATAATAAATATTATATAGGAGCATATATGGAACCGATTAATTATATGAAACTCGAAATACCCGCAAAAAGCGAGAACGAATCCTTTGCGCGCTCGACCGTGGCGGCGTTCTCATTTACTCTTAATCCGACGCTCGAGGAGGTAAACGATATCAAAACCGCCGTATCCGAAGCGGTAACAAATTGCGTTATTCATGCATATGAGAGTAGCGGAAAGGGAACAATTACAATTACTTCCAGGTTATACACAGACAAGATAGAAATAATTATATGCGATACGGGAAAGGGCATTGTCGATGTTAAGAAAGCGATGGAGCCGTATTACACGACAGGCCCCGAAGGAGTAAGAAGCGGCATGGGCTTTACGATGATTAAGGCGCTTATGACCTCGCTGATAGTCGAATCAAAGCTAGGTGTCGGCACTACGGTAATTATGACCAAAGAGTTCAGGTCGGAGGATTGAAATGATTGAGCATGAAGAGACCCTTCAGCTGATTGCAAAAGCTCAACAGGGCGACGAGGAAGCGCTTTCAGTGCTCGTATTGTCCAATATGCCTCTGATTAAGAGCATCGTCAAGCGCTATAAATCCAGAAATCTCGAGTACGACGATCTGATTCAATTAGGCTCAATGGGATTGATAAAAGCTGTAAAGAACTTCGATTGCTCTTATAATGTAAGGTTTTCGACTTACGCCGTGCCGATGATTGCAGGCGAGATTAAGCGTTTTATAAGAGACGACGGCGCGATAAAGGTATCGAGGTCTATAAAGCTTCTCGCCCATAAGATTAATAACTTCATTGAAGAGCGAAAAATAAGCGGCTTAAAAGCGCCTACGCTTAATGAAATCGCGGAGAAATTCGGCATTGATATTCAGGATATCTCGTTCATCCTTGACAGCTCTAAAATGCCGCTTTCGCTCTACTCAAAGACCGAAGACGACTCGCTTGACCTCATCGACAAACTTGTCAACGACGACTCATCCGACGATGTCATAGATAAAATGCTTATAAGAGACGCGATTAATTCCTTAACCGACAGAGAAAAGAAAATAATTATTTACAGATATTTCAGAGACAAGACGCAGAGCGAAATAGCCGCGGAAATAGGTATTTCGCAGGTGCAGATTTCAAGGCTGGAGAGCAAAATTTTAGAAAAAATTAAATTAAACATTAGCGGATAACCGGAGGTATTTTATTATTTGTTACTGTTCATAATAGTATCATGGACGAATCAATCTGGCTAAAAGACCCGACTGAACACGAAATATTGGTAAAGCCGGGTAAAATAACCGAAGAACGGAACAGTAATGGAAAAAAAAGAGTACAAAAAGTATGTAGAAAAGAAAGCGCCCAAAACTGACCACGCCAAAACTCTTTTTCTGGCTTTTGTTGTAGGCGGCTTAATATGCGTTATAGCCCAGGCCGTATTCGATATTCTTCTTATAATCGACAAGACTCTGACCGTTAGCGAACAGAATAATATTACAACCGTCGTAATGATATTTATAGGCTCTGTTCTGACGGGCGTCGGCGTATACGACAAAATCGGTTTTCATGCGGGCGCAGGCTCGATTATCCCGATTACGGGCTTTGCAAATTCTGTTGTCGCCCCTGCTATGGAATTTAATGACGAGGGCATAGTATTCGGCATTATGGCGCATTTATTCGCTATTGCCGGGCCCATTATCGTAAGCGGTGCCGTAGCGTCTACAATAGTGGGAATAATTTACCTGATATTCGGATTGGTATGAAACAAACGATTTGGTTTAAGAAAACTCCGTATATTCATTCGTATTCAAGCGTTGTTGGTCCAAAGGAAGCCAACGGACCTTTGGGCGGATATTTTGATATTAAACTTAAAGACGACAAGAATAATCAGAAGACTTACGAGATGAGCGAAAGCACAATGCAGGTACAGGCGATAAAGCTCGCTGTTATAAACGGCGACCTTAAAGAATGCGATATAGGCGTAATTATTTCGGGTGACCTGACTAACGAGATAACCTGTTCGTCTTTTGCCGCAAGAGCCTTCCCGATACCGTTTCTCGGAATGTATGATGCTTGCTCGACATTCGGCGAGGCGGTAATAGTCGCGTCGGCATTAATCTCGGGCGGTTTTATGGATAAGGCCGCATGCGTTACAAGCAGTCATTTTTCATCAATCGAAAGGCAATTCCGTTATCCGCTCGAATTAGGCACTCAGCCGACACCGACATCTCAATGGACTGTAACGGGAGCGGGCTGCTCTATTCTGTCTTCACAAGGCGGGAATATTGCCGTCGAGTGCGCCACAATCGGCAAAGTCGTGGATATGGGCATAACCGATGCAAATAATATGGGCGCCGCAATGGCTCCGGCTGCTGCGGACACAATGCTAAGACATCTGGAGGAAACGGGGCGCGGTATAGATTATTATGATTATATATTTACGGGCGATCTAGGTAAGTTCGGCAAGACGCTGTTTGTAGACCTACTGGATAAGGCGGGAATTAATGTGAAAAGTAATTACAACGATTGCGGCGCGATGATTTATGACGATGAAAAGTCAGTTCAGGGCGGCAGCGGCGCAGGCTGCGTATCTACGGTATTTAACTCCTTTATTCTCAAAGAGCTTATGACTGAACCCGGTTGCAAATTATTGCTTATACCTACGGGCGCGCTGCTCAGCAAGGTCAGCAGCCTACAGGGAGAAACAATTCCCTCGGTTGCCCATGCCGTATCCTTTGTTAACAGAGGTTAAATTATGATAATAGATTATCTCAAAGTATTTTTAACCGGCGGAATTATATGTATGCTAGGACAGCTGTTAATTAATTTTACCAAGATGACATCCGCGAGAATTCTCGTTACATTCTTACTTATAGGCGTATTTCTAGAAGCTGTAAATGTCTACCAATATGTTGTGGATTTCGGCGGCACCGGCGCGACTATTCCCATTGTGGGCTTCGGCAGGGTGCTCGTGAGAGGCGCTGTGGAGGGCGCTGCGAGCAAGGGCTTGATGGGCGCGCTGACGGGCGGTATCAGCGCCGCGTCCGCAGGCATTGCGTCCGCTATTATTTTTGGCTTTATCATAGCGATTATTTTCAAACCAAAAACCAAATCCTGATTATTGACTGACGGCGTAGCGTCTTGTTTTGTTGTCCTCATCGGGAAAGGCAAAACCGCGCCGTTTGCGGCAATCGTAAGAGAGAGTGTCGATTTTCACGGCAAGCCAGCATATATTATATATATGTATTCCTATTATAAGGCAAATACATATATCTTTAACCGCAAAAAAACAAAAAGAATAATCAAGCTCTTTGCGGTTATTTCCGTCATAGTTTTTATTATTGTATCAATAACGTCTTATGTCAGCAAGACGGTAAGACCGGTTATTGCTACTATGTGCGAGGCGGAAGTCCGGGCGCTCGCTGTCAGCGGGATAAACAATGCGATTCATATCGTTATAGACGAGGGCTTGAATTATCAGGATTTTGTATCGATACAGCGAAATAACGACAACGAAATTACTATGATTCAGCTTAATTTCGTGAAGATAAACAGGCTCGCGAGAGACCTAGCCAATCTGTCCGAAGCCAGTATCAAGACAATTAACGAGCAGACGGTAGAGCTTCCGTTAGGCGCGTTTACAGGCTCGCCGGTGCTCGCGGGATTCGGGCCGAAGATTGACATTAAGCTGCTGCCAATAGGCTCGGTTATGTGCGATTTTATATCGAATTTCGACGATATGGGCATTAATCAGACCAGACACAGGCTGTATGTAGATATCAAAACCACAATATGCATTGTTCTGCCGCTTGACGATATTCCGCTTGAAATAGATATGAAAGTAATGGTAGTCGAGAACATTATAATCGGCGAAGTTCCCGAGACATTTGTCAAAACAACTCAAGCGGAATTAGACGAATTAAATCTAATGCCGTAATCATTTTGCTTGACACATAAGTTAAGTTAAAGTACAATAACAAAAAAATGCGATGATTAAGACAAGTAGCGGGGCTAAGTCATAGCAGAGAGGGCATAAAAGGTGCAAGATGCCTTATGATTAACCCCGGCGAATTCACTTATGAGCACCCGCCCGAACGGAGTAAGGCGAGGCGTACGGCTACGAGACAGCTATAACGAGATATCCTTTTAGGATAAATTAGGTGGTACCGTGTGATATTAAACGCCCTAATACAGGGCGTTTATCGTTATATGAGGTGAATATGAAAGACAAAGTCAATCAGCTGATAAGTGAAGTAAAGGCGCAGCTTTCCGGCGCGGATACCTTGGATGAGATTAATAAAATAAAACATAAATTCCTAGGCAAAAGCGGAGAATTTACGGCGTTGTTAAAAGGGCTTAGGGATGTCAAGCCCGAATTAAGACCTATAACGGGCGAAATAATCAATCAGGGCAAGAAAGAGTCTGAAGCGCTTATTAACGATATTGAGAAAAAGCTTATTAATAAAATCAAGCAAGAGCGCTTAAATTCCGAATTTATAGATATAACCCTTCCCGGTAAAGGCAGGCAATACGGCGCACTGCACCCGTTGAGCATTATAAAGAACGAGATAATAGATGTATTTACCGGTCTCGGGTTTACGGTTGTCGAAGGCCCCGAAATAGAGACGGATTACTATAACTTTCAGGCGATGAACATACCTGAAGACCACCCCGCTAGAGATATGCAGGACACTTTCTATATTACGGACAGCATACTTTTAAGGACGCATACATCGCCTATGCAGGCAAGAGTAATGGAGAGCAACACGCCGCCAATCAAGATCATCGTGCCCGGCAAAGTATACAGATCTGACGACGACGCAAGCCACAGCCCTATGTTCAGTCAGATAGAAGGCCTTTATGTTGACAAAGGCGTAACAATCTGCAATCTGAAGGCGGCGCTCGATCAGATAGCCAAGGGAATATTTAACGAAAATACGAGAACAAGACTCCGCCCGTCGTATTTTCCGTTTACGGAGCCGAGCGTAGAGGCTGATGTAGAATGCTCGATATGCGGCGGCGACGGTTGCAGAATATGCAAGGGCACGGGCTGGCTCGAAATACTCGGCGCGGGAATTGTCAATCCCAAAGTCATCTCCAACTGCGGACTTGACCCGGAGGTGTACAGCGGATTTGCTTTCGGCATAGGAATTGAGAGAATCACAATGCTCAAATACGGTATTCCCGATATGAGGATATTATTTGAAAACGATATCCGTATGCTCAAGCAATATAGATAGGAGAAATTATGAAAGTTACCTTAAATTGGCTCAAAGAATATGTAGATATTGATATCACGGTACAAGCGCTTGCCGATAAACTTGTCAACTCGGGATTTGAAGTCGAAGAAATCATAAACCTTGCGGATAACATTAAGGGCGTCGTATCGGGAAAAATTCTAAATATTACAAAGCATCCTGACGCGGATAAACTTAGAATTGCCGATGTCGATATCGGCTTAAAGCGGTTAACAATCGTATGCGGAGCGGATAACTGTAATCTGGGATTAATAGTGCCCGTTGCGACCGTAGGCGCGAAATTGCCGTCAGGCTTAACTATAAAAGAGGGCGTTATACGCGGCTTTAAATCAGAGGGAATGCTGTGCAGCGGCGCGGAGCTGGATATAAGCGAAGACGATCTCGAGGGCGCGGGATATGACGGCCTGCTTGTACTAGCCTCCGATACGCCTGTCGGAGCGGATATCAATACTATCTTAGGCTATGACGATTATCTTCTTAATATAAGCGTTACCGCGAACAGACCTGATTGTAACAGCGTCATCGGAATAGCGCGCGAGATTGCGGCAATACTTAACAAGCCTATGAAGCCGATGCGCGTTAATTACAAAACAGTCAAGGACGACATAAACAAATATTTATCCGTTGAAGTCGAATCCCCGGAGCTGTGCCCTAGATATATGGCGCGAATGGTCAGGAACATCAAGATTGAAAAGGCACCTTATTATATAAGAAAAAGACTAAAGTCAGTCGGAGTCAGACCCATTAATAATGTCGTCGATATAACAAATTATGTGCTTTACGAGACAGGTCAGCCTATGCACGCATTCGATATACGCTATATTGAAGGCGGCAAAATCATTGTTCGGCGCGCCGACAACGAAAAAATCGTAGCGCTTGACGGCAACGAGTATAACCTTAATAACTCCCACCTCGCAATCTGCGACAGCAAAAAGCCCATAGCTATCGGCGGTATTATGGGCGGAGAGTATTCCTCTATTATGCCCGATACGACTACGATTGTACTCGAATCCGCTAGATTTAACAGAGAGAACATCAGAAGAACATCTAGAGAGCTTAATTTACGGTCGGATTCGTCCCTTAGATTTGAAAAGGGCATAGATTACCTGTCGCAGGAAATCGCTCTTGAAAGGGCGCTTACGCTCCTGGATTCAGCCGAAGTCTTAGAGGGAGTAATAGACATGCTCTCGGAAGAAATTAAAGAAAGAGAGATAGTATTCGAGCCTGAAAAGGTCAACGCCGTATTAGGCATAAGCGTTGAACCTCGTAAAATGTCCGATATCCTGAATTCATTGTCAATCAAGTCCGAATTATCAGACGGCAAAATCCGCGCGGTTATCCCCGTATACAGGGAAGATATCGACGGCGTAAACGATATCGCCGAAGAAATCATCAGAATGTACGGTTATCATCATATCGAGGGCTATAAACTTCCTTTAAGGGGCGGCAAGAGTAAAGAAGTGAAGCTCATCGATAAGATTAAGAATTTACTTATCGGCGAGGGTATGTACGAAATAGTCAAATATTCGTTCACGACGGCAAAATACTTTGATATGTTGCGGTTAAGACCAGACAGCGTGTTAAGGCGCGCTATAAAGCTAAGAAACGCGCTCGGCGAAGACTTGTCCGTAATGAGGACTACTCTCATTCATAGTATGCTAGAGACAATATCTTATAACATCGCAAGAAACAACAGAGAGGGCAGGCTTTACGAATGCGCCAATGTGTATATACCCAATAAACTGCCTTTAGAGGAGCTGCCTGAAGAACGTATGACGCTGACAATAGGCGCGTTCGGCGAAAGCGAGGATTTTCTTATCTTAAAGGGAATAATCGAACGCATAGGCGAAATCTCGAATTCAGACTTTAAGTATATAAGAGCGGAAAAAGAATATCTGCATCCTGGGATTTCGGCTTATATCCTGCTTAACGGCAAGATAGTCGGCGAGCTCGGCGAAGTTCATCCCGATGTGCTTAATAACTATGATATATCCAAGAAAGTATATATCGCGGAGCTTTATATCAAGCCTTTAATCGAAAATTCCGTTAAAATCAGGCAATTTGCGCCCATACCCAAATACCCGTCTATTGTTAGAGACCTCGCCTTAATAGTTGATTACGAGTTGGCGGTAGGGGATATGATAGATTATATCAAGGATTATAATCCTTTGATTAATGATGTGAGGCTTTTTGACGTATACCGCGGCAGCCAGATAAATACAGACAAAAAAAGCGTCGCGCTATCCGTCGAATTGCGCTCGGACATAAAGACGCTTAAAGACGGTGAAGCCGTAGAGATAATAGACGGCTTGCTGGCGGATTTATATGAAAAATTCAGCGCCAAGTTAAGAGAACAATGAAAAATTCAAAGAGTTTAAGAACACTCGAATACGATAAAATTCTCGATATGCTGTCGGCGTATACCGCCTCTGAGACAGGCAAAAGAAAAGCCGCGGAAATTACGCCGTATAATAGTTTCAGCGAGTCGTTGTACGCGCTTAATCTTACAAACGAGGCGTACAGGATAATCAATGTCCATTCCGTGAGTCCGTCGCTCTCGTTCGATAGCGTGACGGATTGTATTTTACGGGCTAAAAAGTTATCATGCCTTACTATGGCAGAAGTCTTGAAAGTCGGCAGGCTCTTGAAAGTCTCCAGAACGGTCAAATCCGCGTTAATAGATATTGCCGACGATAAAATCTACGATATCAAGCAAATCTCCGACCGCTTATATATATCCTTTACGCTGGAAAAGGATATTTTTCGTTCAATTCTATCCGAAAACGAAATGGCGGATATCGCGTCCGCCGAATTAAAGAATATCCGAAAGAATATCATCAGAACAAACGAAAAAATCAGAGAAAAGCTGAACAGCTATATCACATCGTCGTCGACCGCCATATACCTCCAAGACAACATAATCACGATGCGTAACGACAGATATGTCATTCCCGTAAAAAACGAGCACAGGGGGCATGTAAGCGGTCTGATTCACGACCAGTCGGCTTCGGGCAGCACGGTCTTTATCGAGCCCGTTATGGTTGTTGAGCTCAATAACGAATTAAGGCTGCATCTTGCGGCGGAAGAACAGGAAATCAACAGGATATTGCAGGAATTCACCTCGAGAATAAACATAGTATCCGACGAGCTAATGACAAATCAGGATATACTTACGGATTTGGATTTGCTCTTTGCCAAAGCGGCTTTTGCCAAAAGCATTAATGCCATATGTCCCGCGTTAAACGATACTGGATATATCAATATTATAAAGGGCAGGCATCCTTTGATAGACGGCAGCGCAGTAGTGCCCGTAACCGTTACGCTGGGAAAAGACTATAAAATATTAATGATAACTGGTCCTAATACCGGCGGAAAGACCGTGACCTTAAAGCTCACGGGATTATTGACACTTATGGGTATGTCGGGAATGTTTATCCCCGCGGTAGAGGGCAGCGAGATATCCTTTTACGATACGGTTATGTGCGATATAGGCGATGAGCAGAGCATAGAGCAGAGCCTTTCGACTTTTTCGTCGCATATGACGAATATCATCTCTATTACTAATAACCTCAACGATAAATGTCTTGTCCTGCTTGACGAACTTGGCGCGGGTACAGACCCGCAGGAGGGCGCGGCGCTCGCTATGGCGATAACCTCAAGAATCTTAAAATCCGGCGCGTACGGCGTCATTACCACTCATTATCCCGAATTAAAAGAATTCGCAATGGTAACGGGCAGCGTCGAGAATGCGTCAATGGACTTCGATCCGGAGACATTCAAGCCCGCATATTCGCTTGTAATAGGTATTCCGGGAGCGTCTAACGCCATTCAGATAGCCGCAAGGCTCGGACTAGATGAGCAAATAATATCTAACGCTAAAAATCTTCTTTCCGGAGAAAAGATAAAATTCGAAAATGTATTGATACAAGCTGAAGAAGCAAGGCGCAAAGCGGAGCAGTCCAAGGAAGAGTTAATTATTAAGCACGAGCGATTGGACACCGAAATAAAGCGCCTCGAAAACGAAAGAGCGAGGATAATCAAAGAAAAAGAAAGAATAGTCCTTAACGCGGAGAAAGAGACTAAAAGGCTTATCAGACAAGCGTTAGAAGAAGTAAACGAAATCGTAGACGAATTAAAAGAAATGCTGTCAGATACGGATAAAATTGATATTTTTAAGGCGCATAAGTTGAGGAAAAAGCTTGAAGACATTACCGTTCAGACCGAGAGCGAAGAAACCACTCTGCCGGAGGGAATAGACGGCGAAATCCGTAAAGGCGACAGGGTATATATAAAAAACCTCAATAATTACGGAGAAGTAGACGATATTAACGCGAAGGGTGAATTTTTAGTAAAAATCGGCGCTTTATCCGCCGCGATAAAGAAAAACGATTTGATAAGAGTAGGGGATAAACCCGCCGAGAAGCAAGGCATAAGCGTTAATAAGCCCGTTAACCTCGGCGCAGTAAAGTCCGAGATAAACCTTATCGGATTAACGGCTGACGAGGCGGTCTATGAGCTGGATAAATTTGTAAACGGCGCTATTATGTGCGGATTGAACGAAATCAGAATCGTTCACGGCAAGGGCTCGGGCAAATTAAGGTCAACGGTTCAGGAATATCTTAATAAATCAACTCTTATAAAAGAATTCAGAAGAGGCGTATTCGGAGAAGGCGAAACGGGAGTAACGATAGTTAAGCTGAAATAATAGTTTTGTTACTTTCTTAACAGGGTAGCTGAACGATTTATATTATTTGGAATTAATTTTAAGACAAATTACTTAAAACATAATTTTACAATAAATATTGCGAAAGTAATATATTCAGCAAAATTGTATATTTTACGCATAGTTGCCATAGTATTCTGATCAGCGCTATTATTTAATAGGCTTTCATCATTATTTCTAATAAGGGAATTGTTCAACGCATATATTATACTTTTCTCTATATCAACGGAATAGAATAGTAAATATTAATCCTATATGCTATAATATTGCTTAGGGTAGAGCATATGAAAATAAAGCGTTTAATAACGGGACCTTTGGGAGTAAACACTTATATCATTTCGTCCGCGGGCGGGAGTATCGTAATTGATCCCGGAGGAAATTATGACGAGATAATTAAATACGCGGAGAATGTATCTGCCGTATTGTTAACGCACGGACATTTTGACCATATAGGCGCCGTATACGACTTTTATTCAAGGGGAGTCAAGGTCTATATTCATTATAACGATGCGGATAAATTGAGCTCAGGTAATATTCCCGCTCTTTATTATAAAATCAAATTGCCGGGCGATATCAAGCCTGAATTCCTGAATGGCGATGAAATTTTAAGTCTTAACGGCATTAATATCAAAGTAATCCATACGCCCGGACATTCAGCCGGCAGCGTAATTTATATAATTGATAACAATATATTCTCGGGAGACACTCTATTTTACAATTCATATGGAAGATACGACTTTTCGGATGGAGATTATTTAACGCTTAAAGACTCTATTATCGATAAAATCTTCACTTTGCAAGGCGATTATAATATTTATCCCGGTCATGGAGAGTATACCTCGCTCGATTACGAACGAAAATACAATCCGATACTATTATGAAGATACAACGTTTTGACAACGAGCTTGAAGAAATCTTCAGAGCGTTTAATATACCCTCTGACGGTTTTGCGTATAATATCGAATTACTTCAAGATAAAGCAAATATTATTCTAATTTACGGCGATATTTATAATACTTCTGTTGATTTGTTATCAAATTTGCCCGAATTGATAATAAACAGGCGCATAAAACGAGCTGCTAAAAATCTGTTATATATAATTCTTTCCCTTATTTCAGGCATAAAATTGCCGTACGGTTCGCTTACCGGTGTAAGACCCACAAAGCTGTATTATGAGTTAATGAAAGAGTGCGAAAACCCCGCGGAAATATTAATAAACGAATTTTATGTGTCAGAGCCTAAAGCCCGGCTTATAGAGCGCGTTATCTCTTCGCAAAAATGCATATACAATACGGAAAAGGACAAAGTCGATCTATTTATCAATATTCCCGTATGCGCTTCAAGGTGCGCGTATTGTTCTTTTTTATGTTCGGTATTAAATAAAACTCCAATAGACGAATATGTTATCAAGCTGAGGGAAGATATAGACAGGGCGATAAAGCTATGCGATTTCGGCAAGAAAGTACGCGCCGTGTATATAGGCGGAGGCACTCCGACATCGCTTTCCTTGGCGCAATTACATGCTGTATTGGCGCCCGTAAGCGGACTTGATTGCGAGATTACAGTTGAAGCGGGCAGACCGGACTCAATAAACGCCGAAAAACTTAAATTGTTAAAAGATTACAATGTTACGAGAATATCCGTTAACCCGCAGACATTAAAAGATTCGACTCTGGAGCTAATAGGAAGACAACATACGGTAAAGGAATTTTATGACGCGTTTTACGAAGCGTCCAAGTACGAATTTGATATAAATGCCGATATCATCGCAATGCTTCCGGGTGAAACGCTTGAGGATTTTATCAATACCGTTAAAGGCGTAATCGCGTTAAGACCCGATAACATCACCGTTCACACGCTTTCTCTAAAGCGCGGTTCGGTACTGAAACTGGCGGATTTTGATAACCGTAACAGAGATCTTGCCGCTAGCATGATTGATTATTCCCATTCGGCGCTTGATGATGCCGGTTATGACCCGTATTATATGTACCGTCAGAAATATATGAGCGGCAACCTCGAGAATACAGGATATTCGCGTCCTGATAAGCAATGTGTATACAATATCGATATGATGGAGGAGACCCATTCAATTATCGCCTGCGGAGCGGGCGCGATAAGCAAACGGATATCGGGAGACAGAATAGACAGAGCGGCAAACGCTAAAGATATCGGCGTATATATCGAACGCTTTGAAGAAATTATGGCGAAAAGGGAAAAATTATTTATTAATAGCGGCGTTTAATTTTACTCTAAATATGTCACAATATTAGTTATTAAACTGTTTACAACGGAAGAAAAATATGGTAATATTGTCGAGTACCTTAAACAAGGTTTTTCAAATCTCCGATGTAAGGCTTTGTTTATGGCAAATCAAATTCAGGAGGATAAAATTATGTCAGACGAAAAAGATTTTGAATTTACGTCGGCGGTAAAAGGCGAGATTATCAAGGAATTCGGCATCAACGATAAGGATACGGGCTCCCCGGAAGTGCAGGTAGCGCTTCTGACCAAGAGAATCAGTTCGCTTAACGCGCATCTGGACATTAACAAGAACGACAAGCACGGCAGGAGAGGTCTTCTTAAGATGGTAAGTAAGAGAAGAAAGCTCTTAAACTATCTCAAGAACGAAGATATCGAGAGATACAGGGCCCTGATTGCTAAGCTCGGATTAAGAAAATAATGTAAGAGCGGTTAATCCGCTCTTATTATAATTACAAAATATACGCTCTATTGACGAGATTATATAGCCTGATAAGCAGGCAGCCGCTTTTATGCGGTGGGAAGACCGGAGGTAAAATGAAAGAAAGCAAGATTTACACAACGACAATCGGCGGCAGGGAAGTATCCGTAGAATTCGGAGCCTACTGCCAGCAATCCAACGGCTCGTGCATTATAAGATGCGGCGATACCGTTGTAATGAGCAATGTAACTATGTCCGAAAACCCTAAGCCCGGACAGGACTTTTTCCCGCTTAATGTAGATTTCGAGGAAAAAATGTACGCCGTAGGCAAAATTCCCGGCGGCTTTAAGAAAAGAGAAGGTAAACCTACCGACAAGGGTATTCTTACCTGCAGGCTTACCGACAGACCTATAAGACCCCTTTTCCCTAAGGGAATGTTTAACGATGTGGTAGTGACGAATACCGTACTCTCGGTAGACCAGAATATTCCGCCCGAAGCGCACAGCATGGTGGCGACATCCGCCGCGCTCTGCGTGTCCGATATACCTTTTAACGAGCCGACTGGCTCTGTTATGGTGGGACTTGTGGACGGCAAATATGTAATTAATCCCGACAGCTCAGAGAGAGAAAAGAGCAGGCTCGACCTCTCGCTTTCGGGCACTAAGGACGCAATTATGATGGTTGAGGCGGGCGCGTCCGAAATAACGGAAGAAGAGCTCATCGGAGCAATTCTGTTCGGTCATGAAGAAATTAAGAAAATCTGCAAATTCATCGAGAATATTAAAAAAGACATAGGTAAGCCCGATAAGGAAATCCCTATGTACGAGATTCCCGAAGATATCAAGAACGCCGTCTACGAGTACGCATACGACAAAATGGTATACGCAATGGATACGACCGTAAGAGCCGAAAGACAAGAGAGAGAAAAGGCGCTCGAAGACGATGTCGCGGCGCATTTTGCCGAGATTTATCCCGATAACGCAAGGGAAATAGGCGATGTGCTTTACGAAATGAAGAAAAAAATCGTAAGGGCTAAAGTGTTAAATCAGGGCATAAGGCCGGACGGCAGAGGCTTAAAAGATATCCGTCCCATCTGGTGCGAAGCGGGGCTTCTTCCCAGAGCGCATGGCAGCGCCGTATTTACGAGAGGCGAAACGCAGGTTATGACGGTTACTACTCTCGGCATGCTCTCCGAAGTTCAGAAACTTGACGGAATAGACGACGAAGTATTCAAGAGATATATGCATCAGTATAATTTCCCGCCCTATTGCACGGGCGAAGCGAAGCCTTTAAGGTCTTCCAGCAGAAGAGAAATCGGCCACGGCGCGCTCGCCGAAAGAGCGCTTGAGCCCGTACTTCCCGTCGAGCAGGAATTCCCGTACGCTATCAGGACTGTCTCCGAAGTATTGAGTTCAAACGGCTCGTCCTCTATGGGCAGCGTATGCGGCTCGACGCTGTCGCTTATGGATGCGGGAGTGCCGATTAAAGCGCCCGTAGCGGGTATAGCCATGGGATTAATTCTCGAAGGCGACAAATATGTGATATTGTCCGACATTCAAGGACTTGAGGATTTCCTCGGCGATATGGATTTCAAGGTCGCGGGAACGAGAAACGGCATTACAGCCATTCAAATGGATATCAAGGTCAAGGGTATAGGCGAGAACATATTAAGAGACGCTTTAGCGCAGGCGAAAGAGGGCAGAGAGCATATTATGAAGATAATGCTCGATACGCTTCCGGAGCCCAGAAAAGAGTTGTCCAAGTACGCGCCCAAGATTATCACCTTTAATATCGACCCCGATAAAATCAGGGAGGTCATCGGCTCCGGCGGCAAAGTCATCAATAAAATTATCGACGATACCGGCGTAAAGATTGATATTTCGGACGAGGGATTCGTATTTATTTCAAGCGTTGATATGGATAGAGCAGAAGAGGCCAAAGCGAAAATTATGTCAATCGTAAAAGAGCCGGAAGTAGGCGAGGAATACGAAGGCAAAGTCGTAAAAATCGCGGATTTCGGCGCGTTCGTCAACATCGCTCCGGGAAAAGACGGAATGGTTCATATATCCAAGCTCTCGGATAAAAGAGTCAACAAGGTCGGAGATGTTGTAAAATTAAACGATGTTGTAAAAGTCAAAGTAATTAAAGTAGACGATAAAGGCAGAATCGACCTGAAGTTAATAAAATAATTCAATCCTGACTCAAATGCCGTAATAGGCATAAAAAACTTATTATTCGCTGTTCTCTTCGAACAGCGGATTTTTTATAAGTTGTATCGGCTAATCGTTAAAAGGCATTAAAGAATATCCTTATTCATATTATTTATTATGATTGTGATGGGTAAGAAAAAGTTCTTTATTAATGTAATCTCTAATATTCTGATTTGTCTTGTTATCGCGCTCTTGGCGTTGACGGCGAGCAATTCCGTAGTCGCCGTAATCGGCAACGATTACAAGCCCTATTATAACGGCAACAGCAAGAATGTCAGCATAATGATTAATGTTTACTGGGGAACGGAATTCATCGAGCCGATGCTCGAGACGCTTGAACAATACGACGCTAAAGCGACCTTTTTTATCGGCGGCGTATGGGCTGAAAAGAATATGGAATTATTGCTGACAATCGACGAAAAAGGGCACGAAATAGGCAATCACGGATATTTACACCGCGACCACAAGAAGTTATCCGTTGAGCAAAACAGAGAAGAAATCATTATCACAAGCAGGCTCATTAATAATATCACGGGCAAAAAAGTTGAGCTTTTTGCGCCGCCGTCCGGCTCGATAGGGAATAATATGAGCGCAGTATGTGAAGAATTAGAGTATAAAATCATTATGTGGAGCAAAGATACGATAGACTGGAGGGATAAAGACGCGGATTTGGTGTTCAAAAGAGCGACTAAAGACATTAAAGGCGGAGATTTCATTTTAATGCATCCTACCGCGCATACGCTGGAGGCGTTGCCGAGAATTTTGGATTATTATAAGGAGTTAGGTATTAAATCCGTTACAGTGACAGAAAATATAACGGGAAATCTGTATTAATACTTTACATAAAGAAATGTCAATTATATAATTGACGAAAGAGGTTTACATGGGAAAGATTAAAAATTACGACAACGGTCTAAGGCTTATAAATAAATATATGCCTGCTACAAGGTCTGTTTCAATAGGCGTATTTGTGGGTGTCGGCAGCGCCAACGAGACGCCTGACAATAACGGAATTTCTCACTTTACGGAGCATATGCTCTTCAAAGGCACCGAAAGCCGCTCCGCATTTGAGATAGCCGAGACCATAGACGGAATCGGAGGTCAGATTAACGCGTATACATCCAAGCAGATGACATCGTATTACACCGTAAGCGTCGATGAACATCTTGAGACTTGTCTCGATGTATTGTCCGATATCTTTTTCAACAGCGTATTCGACGACGAGCAATTAAATAAAGAACAGAAAGTCGTATTAGAAGAGATATCCATGGTCGAGGACACGCCGGATGACCTTTGCCTGGACCTTGCCGTGGCGTCTTACTATAACGATCATCCGCTTGGATATCCGATACTCGGAACAAGGCAGAATGTGGAGAGCTTCAACAGAGACAAATTAAACGAATTTGTATCAAGATATTACAACCCTATGAATACGGTCGTCTCCATTGCGGGTAATCTTACGGACGATAAGGCGTATAAGCTCATCGATAAATATTTCGCGCGTAAAATGAAGCCGCAGGGCGTGGTACCCGAGAAGTTAAGCAAGAGCGTACGAAAATCCACGCTTTATACGCGGTTTAAGGAAATAGAGCAGGCAAATGTCGCCATTGTGTTCCCGGGGCTTGAATTCGGCAACGAATTGGAAGTCGCGATTCTCCTGATGAACAGCGTGCTCGGCGGCGGAATGAGTTCGCTGCTGTTTCAGAAAATCAGAGAGCAGATGGGACTTGCGTATTCCGTTTACAGCTTCCCGTCCTCGTATATCAATAACGGCTCGTATACAATTTATTTCGGCACGAATAAAGAAAAAATCCTAGACGCCCTCGAAGGCACGAAGAAAGTCATAGAAGACCTCAAAACCAAAGGCCTGACCGAAAAGGAATTCTTGAGGGGCAAGGAGCAGTTAAAGGGCGGACTCGTGCTCGGTCAGGAAAGTTCTTCAGCAATTATGAACGCGTCGGGCAAAATGGCTATAATGAAAAACGATATATTTGATATCGATAAAAGGCTTCAGGCGATTAAAGAATTGACAATGGAGGACATCAACAGAGTGATTAAAAAGGTCTTTGACTTCAAAGATGTGTCTATGTCGTATGTCGGGCCTAAAATTGATCACGATTTGATGAGTATAATACAGAAAGGATAGACAAATGGATACACTAAAGAAAGATAAGTTGGATATAATTTTCGAGATGCAAAAGCAGCTTGACACCGATATCGAGAATAATAGAAACCTTAAAGACATTCCCGCGGACAAATGGATTCAGAAGCAGACGCTCGCGATACTTAGCGAACTAGCGGAACTTCTAGACGAGGTCAATTTCAAATGGTGGAAAAACCCTAAAGAAATAAATCAGGCGAATATCAAAGAAGAGCTGGTCGACATATTGCATTTTTTTGTCGGGATGTGTTTAAGGGCAGGGATGACCCCCGATGAATTATTTAATATATATGTCGGTAAAAATAAAGAAAATTTCGACAGACAATACGGAAAATCAAGCAAAAAAGGCTATGAAATAGACTCTAATTGATATTGTAATAATTTAGCGTATATGATATAATTATTTTATTAATTTCTATGGAGAGATAATGGCTTACTATAGACGACCATCGGGGAAAAAAGCGGCAAGAAGCGGTGTCGCGTTTATTTATCTTATAACTTCGGCAGTTGTTATGCTGTCGCTGGTTAATGTTCTCGGCGCGTTCGGCGAAGTAATCAAGAATATCGCTTTAGGCATTTTCGGCGCCAGCGCTTATGCCGTGTGCCTTATAGTAATAATTGCCTCCGTAATGAAATTAATCAATCAGAGGTTAGTCATAGACCGAAAAAAAGCGCTGAAATTCCTGCCGCTTATCATATTGGGAATAGCTACGCTTCATATTGTCACCACCAAGAATTATATCGTAACGGGTTACGGCGATTACTTAAAGCAATGCTACATCAACGAGCCCGTAAACGCGGGAGGAGTGCTGTTCGGCGCTTTGCTCTATCCGTTTATTAATGGACTGGGGCCGAGTTTCTCGCTTGCGCTGTTTGTTATCGCGTTCTTTACGACGGCGTTTATTTCATTCTATCCGCTGTTTTTATTGAGCGGCAACTTTAAGACCAAGAGCGTCAAATACCCGCGGCAAAAATCCGAAATACCGCCCGAAGAGAGCGATATTCAGGTCGGGAACGAACTGTTTATCGGCACTCCGGACGGCAAGCCCTCGAATAACCGCATAATGAAGAAATCCGCGTTTTCGTCCAATAAGACAAGGGATTTCGATATTATGTTCCCGAATAAAATCGATGCGGACTCCGAGACCGTCAACAATCCGCTCATAGATAAAATTAAGAATAAAGGCTCATACGATATTCTGTTTACAAATCCTTTCGAAGAAGAGAAAGAGCCCGTTAAATTCAATGCTCAGGGCGTATCCAAGACTTTGATTTTTCCCACGGTTACAAACGACGAGCCGGTTATCGATTCAAAACCCAAGCCCGTTATACAGGCGGAGGATAAATACGCCAACTACACTCTTGGTTACAGAAAAGCCCAGATAAAGAAATCTCTTGAAGACGGCGTTGAAATAATAACAACATCCAAACGCCTCGGGATATTCGACGATGCGCCTAATGACCCTGCGGACAAGCTGACCAAAGACGAAAAGGAGAGATTCGAAAAAGCTAAAAAGCGTTTGTACGGCGAAGAAGATGAAGAAAAGGATACGACATTCGAGTCGCTGTATCTGAACAAGAATAAGAATTCAACGCTTTTTGATTATCTCAACGACGACAGAAAACAATCTTCATACGATATTTTATACGGCAATAAGACCGAGCCGTACAATTTTCCCGACGAAAGCCTTGAAAAGAGCCTGTTCAATACGGATATAAAGGATAACGAAACGGATAATAATACAGTCGTCGAACAATCAGAGACGGAAATAAGCGATGAAGAGCTGTTCAAGGTATTGCCCAAGGAAGCCTCATCGCGCGCGTTAAGGTCGGATATCGGCAAATCCCACAATGTTCTGCCTAAAAAGCCCGATAAAAGCTTTATGGACAGAAAGGTAGACCTCAAGCAGGTTTCTTTAACGGACAGTCCTACCGCGGTGGGCAAGAGATCGCAGTATTTTCCGCCTAACGAAGACTTGTTGAGAATGTATCCGAGAATCGAATCAGATTCAATAGACGAACATCAGGAACGCTGCATTGCGCTAAGGAATGTGCTACTTGAATACGATATCGATACCGTCGTAGACCGCTATACGGTCGGCCCGTCATTTACGCGCTATGAAATCACTATGCCGATAGGCGTTACGGTCAAGCGTATACAGCAAATCTCGGACGACATTGCAATGCGTCTTAAAGCAAATAAGTTGAGAATTGAAGCGCCCATTCCCGGCAAAAACGCCGTAGGATTCGAAATACCCAACAGCAGACCGTCAATAGTCGGGTTAAGGGATTGCGTAAGGTCGTCAGTATTCAAGAAAGAGAGCGAATTGTCATTCCTGCTCGGAATGAGTTTAAGCGGCGAGGTGTATGCCTGCAATATCGTCAAAATGCCGCATCTATTAATAGCCGGCTCTACGGGCTCGGGCAAGAGCGTCATGATTAATTCGCTCATATGCAGTCTGCTTTTTAAGTACAGTCCCGACCAATTACGGCTGATACTTATAGACCCTAAACGAGTTGAATTAAGCCTATATAACAACCTGCCGCACCTGCTTATTCCCGAAGTGATTTATGACGCCGAAAAGGCGATTAACGCGCTTAACTTCCTTATCAAAGAAATGGAAAGGCGTTATGAATTATTTCATAATATGCGCGTCAGAAACCTTGAAGAGCATAACAGAAAAGCAGAAGAAGAGGGCTCGGCGCTTCTGCCGTATATTGTCCTTATAATCGACGAGCTTTCAGACCTTATGTCCTATAAGAAAAGGGATATGGAAGAGAAAATCAAGAGATTGACTCAACTGTCAAGAGCGGCGGGAATACATCTTATCGTCGCGACTCAAAGGCCGTCCGTCGATGTCATTACGGGCACAATCAAGACGAATTTCCCGTCCAGAATAGCCTTTGCCGTCACAAGTTATGAAGACTCTAGGACGATATTAGGTCATGGGGGAGCGGATAAGCTGCAAGGGCAGGGCGATATGCTCTATCATCCTACCGGCGCTCCCGACCCGATAAGACTGCAGGGCGCATTTATCGATAAGGACGAGGTAGAGGCGATTACTAATTATATAAGGGCGAATAACCCGTCGTTCTATGACGAAAGCATAGATGCGGAGATTAACTCGGTCAAGCCGTTAAAGAGCGAAGATTATATCGACGACGAAAGCGGCGACAGCGCCGACGATATTTTCGTGCCCGCGCTGAGACTTATTATAGAGACGGGACAGGCATCCATATCAATGATTCAGAGAAAATTCGCCGTTGGTTACGCAAGAGCCGCAAGGCTTATCGACGAAATGGAAGAACGGGGCTTTATCGGCGCAAGCGACGGCAGCAAACCCAGAGAAGTTAAGATTACAATGCAAGAATTCCACAATTTGTACGGGGAGGATAAATGACCTCTCTCGGACTGATTTCTTTAGGCTGCGACAAAAACACCGTTGATTCAGAAAAGCTCCTAGGCGCGTTTAAGAACGCGGGCTATGATATAGTTAATAATGCTGAAGACGCCGATGTTATATTAATTAACACCTGCGCTTTTATCGAAGCGGCTAAAAAGGAATCAATCGACGCGATAATTGAAACGGCGCGCCTAAAGACCAAAAGATTAAAAAAAATCATCGTTACGGGCTGTCTTGCGACGAGATATTACGAGCAGCTTTCAAGCGAACTCCATGAAGCTGATGTAATTGTCAAATTGTCAGATTACGACAATCTTTTCGGACTGATCGGCGAAGAAGCGCCGTATAAGCCCGAAAGGGTATTATCTACGCCTTTTCATTACGCCTATTTAAAGATTAGCGAGGGTTGCGACAACAGATGTTCTTATTGCGCGATTCCCTTAATCCGCGGCGGTTATAAATCCGTAAGCATTCCCGACTTAATTTACGAAGCAGAGAGACTTACCGGCGAATACGGGATAAAAGAGCTTATTTTGGTCGCGCAAGATGTCACGCGTTACGGCATTGATTTATACGAAAAATACGCATTATTAGAGCTTCTCGACGGTCTGGAAAAGATGCCGTTAAAGTGGATAAGACTTATGTATTGTTATCCCGAACTTGTTACCGACGAATTAATTAAGAGGGTGTCGGCAAGCGAAAAAATCGCGAGTTATCTCGATATACCGCTTCAGCATATATCCGACAGGATATTAAAGCTGATGAACAGACGAAACAGTTCAACAGATACATATAACTTACTTGACAGAATAAAAAAGATAGACGAAAATATAAGCGTCAGGTCTACTTTCATTGCGGGCTTTCCCGGAGAGAGCGAAGAGGACTTTGAGCAATTAGAGGCGTTTATAAGGTACGCGAAATTCGATAACGCGGGATTTTTCGGCTTTTCACGGGAGGAGGACACGCCCGCGTATAACATGAAAGGGCGGATTAACAAAAGAATTATTAATGCGCGCGTCAGCAGATTATACGCCGCGCAGACAGAGATGTTAATCAATAAATACCGTACATATAGGGGGAGGGTGCTCGAGGTTATGTACGAGGGCATAGATTACAAGAATATGTGTTATTACGGCAGGTCGTATATGAGCGCTCCCGTAATAGACAGCAGAGTACTGATAAAAGGCGATAGCGTTCCTGAACCGGGGCAAATATTAAAAGTCCGGATTTCAGGCAATAATAAATTAGACCTTGAGGGAGAAATTGTCTAATGAATTTACCTACTAAAATAACCTTAGCGAGAATAGCGCTGATACCCGTAATGGTATTCTTTTATTATTTTACTTTTGCTAACGGAATTAACCTGATAATATCCGGACTCATCTACGCGCTCGCGGGCTTTACCGATTATCTCGACGGGCATCTCGCAAGGAGCAGAAACGAAGTAACAGACCTCGGGAAATTTCTTGACCCGATTGCGGATAAGGTATTAGTCGTTGCGGCGCTGTTTCTGATCGTTGAGGCGAAGGTGTTAAAGCCCTACGGTCTGGGCGCGGTATTATCGGGAATAATCGTAGCAAGAGAATTGATGATAGGAGCATTAAGGCAAATCGCCGCGTCAAAGGGAATAGTGCTTGCCGCCGACAGGCTGGGCAAGACCAAGACGCTGTTTACTAATTGTTCTCTGCCATTTCTTATGGCGGCGGGCGCTTTTGCCGCGCTTAACGCGACGTTATATGATATAATATACTATATCGGTTATTTATTGTTCATTGTCGCGGTTATTATGACAATCGTATCGGGCGCTAACTATATAATAAAAAACCGCAAATTGTTCGCAAGATGAGGACTCAAGTAAAGATATTCGGCTACACCGCCGATCAACTCAGACAAATAACTTCAGACATAATAGGCAGCAGAGCCGTAACGGTTGAAATTGACGAGAATAACCTTGACTCATCGCTTACAATCGCGGGCGCGGGCTGTGACGAGCGGGAATACAATTTCGTCACATCGGATATCCTCAGAGAAGTAAAAGACAATCTTTACGGCGAAGGCGATGCGACTTTAGGCAAGATGGCGGTTGAATACCTCTCGGTAAGGAATAAAAAGCTAGCCGTGGCGGAGAGCGTTACGGGAGGACTCATAGCCGATAAGATAGTCAGCGTAAGCGGAGCCAGCTCTGTGTTTATCGAGGGTCTTGTTACATATTCCAACGAGTCCAAGATTAAGCGGCTTAATGTAATGCGCTTCACTCTGGAATCGCACGGCGCCGTGTCGTATGAGTGCGCGCACGAAATGGCGTCCGGGCTTATGAAAAATCCGCAGTCTGATATCGCCTTGGCTACCACGGGCATCGCCGGTCCGTCCGGAGGAAGAGTCGGAAAACCGGTCGGGCTTACATATATATGCGTTATGGACAGATACGGCGACAAAGTGTATAACCATATATTCACAGGCGAAAGAAACAGTATTAGAGAACAGGCAGCGAATACCGCTTTGTTTTATTTAATAAATAAATTAAAAAACGCATGAGGAGTAATTATGGATAACAATAACGAAAGTAAAATCAAAGCTTTAGAGCAGGCTATATCCCAGATAGAAAAACAATTCGGCAAAGGCTCTATAATGAAGCTCGGAGACGGCTACGCCGAGAAAGTAGAAGTGATATCTTCGGGGTGTCTGACTCTGGATATGGCGCTTGGTATCGGCGGCTTCCCGAGAGGCAGAATTGTCGAAATCTACGGTCCCGAATCTTCGGGTAAGACGACGGTAGCGCTTCAGGTCGTCGCGGAAGCGCAGAAACTCGGAGGCACCGCGGCGTTTATTGACGCCGAGCACGCGCTTGACCCTACATACGCGTCCGCGCTGGGAGTCGATCTGGATAATTTGTATATTTCACAACCCGATAACGGCGAGCAGGCGCTGGATATAGCGGACTCGCTTGTAAGAAGCGGCGCGGTGGATATAATCGTAATCGACTCGGTCGCGGCGCTCGCCCCGAGAGCGGAGATTGAGGGCGATATGGGCGCAAACCATGTCGGACTTCAGGCAAGGCTGATGAGTCAGGCGCTCAGAAAACTGGCTGGTATCTGCAACAAGTCCAAGACCTGTATATTATTTATCAATCAGCTTCGCGAAAAGGTCGGCATTATGTTCGGAAGCCCCGAAACTACGACGGGAGGTAAGGCATTAAAATTCTACGCCAGCATACGCCTTGACATCAGAAGAACGGACGCTATTAAGGACGGCAGCGAAATTGTAGGCAATCGCACGCGCATAAAAGTCGTAAAGAACAAGCTCGCGCCGCCGTTTAAGCTCGCGGAATTCGATATCATGTACGGCAAAGGCATTTCAAAAGAAGGCTGTATTCTTGACCTTGCGATAGATAAAGGGATTATTGCCAAAAGCGGCTCATGGATGAGCTATGAAGGCGAAAAACTCGGACAGGGCAGGGAAAAGGTCATTGATTACCTCGTAAACAATCCCGATTTCAGCACGAAAATCGAGGCGCAAATAAGAGACGGCGCCGCCAAGAAATCATAATAGATTTGTCTTGACAATAAATATATATTAATCTAAAATAACAATATTAAGTAACTATTTTTACTTAATGTGCAACTTGAAAATTTAATACCATTAAGGAGGTAAACAATGTTAAGCAATAGCGTATTATTGCTTGCTGTCGAATTGGGGTGGACCATTGCTTTTATTTTCCTGGGACTTGGCGTAGGCGCGGTCGCGGGATTTTATATATATAAGATATGGGCTATGAAGAAGATTGGTAGCGTTAAAGCATACGCCGCCAAGCAATTAGAGGACAGCAGGCAAGAGGCAAAGACACTTCGCAAAGAAGCATTACTTGAAGCTAAAGAAGAACAATTAAGACTAAGAGCCGAATTCGATAAGGAAATGAAAGAAAGGCGTTCTGAAATTCAGAGAATGGAATCGAGATTAGCGCAAAGAGAGGACATTCTCAACAAGAAAGAATCTGCTATCGATAAGAAACAGGACACAATGGACGCCTTGAAAAGCAATCTGGAGAAGAAAGAAGAAGAACTTGTAATCCGTCAGGTTGAAATCGATAAATCTCAAGAAAAAATGATTATCGAGCTTGAAAAGATTGCGGGCATGACCAGCGAAGAGGCTAAGACTGTGCTGATGCAGAATCTGCTTGATTCCGTCAAGAAAGACGCCGCGCTTAAAGCGAAAGAAATCGAGCAGGAAGCTAAAGACGAAGCGGAGAAGAAAGCTAAAGAGATTATAGGCAACGCGATTCAGAGATGCGCCGCAGACCATGCCTCGGAGATCACGGTATCAGCCGTTGAATTGCCTAACGACGAGATGAAAGGCAGAATCATAGGCAGGGTAGGCAGAAATATCAGAGCTTTCGAAAACGCAACAGGCGTAGACCTGATAATAGACGATACTCCCGATGTAGTTACTTTGTCCGGATTTGACCCGATAAGAAGAGAGATAGCGCGAATAACGCTTGAAAAGCTCATTTCTGACGGCAGAATTCATCCGGCAAGAATCGAGGAAATCGTAGATAAAGTAAGAAAGGAAATAAGTCATCAGATTATCGAAGCTGGTGAAAACGCTATATATGAAGCCGGATTATTCGGAATCCATAACGAACTCGTAAAGATACTCGGAAGACTCAAATACAGGACAAGCTACGGACAGAATGTATTAAAGCATTCGCTTGAAGTGGCGCACCTTGCGGGACTTATGGCGACAGAATTATCGGCGGATGTAAAAGTGGCGAAAAGAGCGGGATTGTTACATGATTTAGGCAAAGCCGTAGACCATGAAGTCGAAGGCACGCATACTCAAATCGGTGTCGATCTCGCAAGAAAATATAAAGAAAGCGAAGAAGTTATTCACGCGATAGCGGCTCATCACGGCGATATAGAGGCTAAGACTATCGAGGCGGTGCTGGTGCAGGCTGCGGACGCGATTTCGTCGGCAAGACCGGGCGCGAGAAGAGAATCGCTTGAAAATTATATCAAGCGCCTTGAGAAATTAGAAAGCCTTGCCAATTCCTTCCAAGGAGTGGACCATTCGTATGCGATTCAGGCGGGAAGGGAAATAAGAGTTATCGTCAAGCCCGAGGAAGTCAATGACGATGCCACAATCTTCATGGCTAAGGAAATAGCGAACAAACTGGAATCCGAGCTTGAATACCCGGGACAGATCAAAGTCAATGTAATAAGAGAATTGAGAAGTGTCGAATATGCAAAATAATTGAGGCTGTCGACTTGTCGACGGCCTCCCGACCCAACGCAAATGCCGCAAGCGGCATTATGTCGAACTTTAAGGGGACAATATCATCGATACTCTTTGTGATATTTTCCCCTCTTTTATAAAGAAAATTTTTTATTCTCGTTGCTACGCAACGAGTAAGGAGAAAAGTCAGGGAAACCCTGACTATTTGAATAAAAACTTTTTATAATCTGTACCGCCGCCCTAAAAGGGCGGCGGTTTTAATTTAAATTATTTAGCATTGAAAAAAACTTAATTATTACTTATCGAAAAATCCTTTTAATATTGTCGATACAATTCCGCACATAACGCCGCCGACGGGGAATGCGATCCAGCCGGGATGCCATTTACCAAAGCCTAATCCCATAATAAGAAAGGTTATTGTCGCAAGCAGCATTATAACGCCGCATAAGGTTTCGTTAATGATATTTATTCTCTTGGATTTGGGCGCGTCGCTCTCATAGGGCAGCTTATATGTTTTATCGAAGTTGCTCCACATAATGCCGCCCGTAATGAGAAAGAATACGGCTACGATTATTATTACAAAGAAGATAACGATATTATCGAAAGTTATAATCGAAATAACAGATAGTATTGCTATCGCTACGCCTATGGATATCAGCGCTGCTATAATAATCCCTTTTTTATATACATCTTCCGTAAGTTCGGCGCTCTTGAGTTTATGTCTCATACCCATCATACACAGCATAAACACGCCTGTCGCCACGGCGATAAACATAAAGGGCAGCCCTTTCGCTTTCCATATTATTACTAATAATACGCCTACAATCATTATCGCGACAGATAAGGCCGTAATTATCGCCTCGCCGGTTGTCATCGGCTTCATTTCGGGTCTTGTTTCTTCAGCACCGGCGCTGACTGCGTTTCCGTTTCTTTTGCCCTCAAGCAATTCGTCTACGCTCACGCCCAATATTCTGGCTAACGGCTTTAACTGCGCCGTTTCGGGAAATGCATCTCCAGTTTCCCATTTAGATACAGCCTTATTGGTTATATTTAACTTATCCGCCAATTCCTGTTGGGTTAACCCCTTTTCTTTTCTTAATTCGTATAGAAATTCTCCGAATTTGTTCATAGCCATTTCCTCCTCATTTTTGATGATTTAAGTATACTATATCATATTCCGAAATGAAACCACTATTATTAGAACATGATAGAATCATAGCAGAACATAGTCGAATATAAGTAGAATCTACCTAAATTCGATTTATGGGCATTAAATTCGGGATAAATTTCTTATCTAAAACGGACAGCGAACGCATCTTGTCCGTTGTCCTTATGAGACAACGGAAAATATCCCTCATTTTCATAGATTATCGCTTAATAATAGTGTATAATTATGTCAGAGAAAGATTAACGGGGTAAAAGATGAAAGAGATTTACGAGAATCCGCTTATCACAAGATACGCAAGCAAGGAAATGGCGGGGATTTTTTCGGACGACAACAAATTCACGCTATGGCGAAAGCTGTGGATAGCGCTTGCCGAGAGCGAGAAAGAATTAGGTCTTAACATCACCGATGAGCAGATTGAGGAAATGAAGACGAATTTAACGCCCATAAATTACGATGTCGCCGAAAAGAAAGAGAGGGAAGTAAGGCACGATGTAATGGCGCATATACACGCTTACGGCGCGCAATGCCCCAAGGCTATGCCAATCATACATCTAGGCGCTACAAGCTGTTATGTAGGCGATAACTCGGATATAATCATATTCCGCGACGCGCTTAATCTAATCGGTAATAAAATCGTCAATGTCATCGACAAGCTCGCTGCGTTTGCGTTAAAATACAAGGCTCTTCCGACGCTGGGTTTTACGCATTTACAGCCCGCGCAGCCCGTAACGGTTGGAAAGAGGGCTACTCTGTGGATTCAGGACCTTTTAATGGATATGACCGAATTGTCAGGCTTATACGCCCAGTTAAAGATGAGGGGCGTAAAAGGCACGACGGGCACACAGGCGAGCTTCCTCCGGCTTTTTGACGGCGATTATAGCAAGGTAAAGCAGCTTAATAAATTAGTCGCCTCGAAAATGGGCTTTAAGGATTATTTCGCCGTAAGCGGACAGACTTATCCGAGAAAGCTCGATTCGATGATACTCAAATTTCTCTCGTCCGTCGCGGAGAGCGCGTATAAATTCAGCAACGACATCAGACTGTTGCAGAATATGAAAGAGATAGAAGAACCGTTTGAAAAAAACCAGATAGGCTCGTCGGCTATGGCGTATAAGAGAAATCCCATGCGTTCGGAGCGCATCTCCGCTCTGTCGAGATTTATCATTTCGCTCCCGATAAACGGCTCTGTTACGGCTGCGACTCAATGGTTTGAAAGAACGCTGGACGACAGCGCTAACAGGAGGATAGTAATACCGCAGGCGTTTCTGGCGCTTGACGCCGTTCTTAACCTGTATATGAATGTAACGGACGGGCTTGTCGTATACGAAAAAGTTATTAATAAGCATTTATTAGAGGAACTGCCGTTTATGGCGACCGAAACAATACTCATGGAATGCGTAAGGCTTGGCGGCGACAGGCAGGAACTACACGAGAGAATAAGAGTTCATTCAATGGAAGCGGGCAAAGCGGTTAAATCAGAAGGTAAACCCAACGACCTCATTGAAAGAATAAAGGCGGACAGCGCGTTTTCCGCGGTAAAGGATATTCTTGACGATATCCTAAAGCCCGAAAATTTCATAGGCTGCGCTATAGGGCAAGTCGAGGATTTCATTGATGAATATGTAAATCCGTTGCTTAACAGGTATAAGGATCAGTTAGGCGCTAAAGGCATTGTAAATGTATAAAAAAAAGCTGTCATACGACAGCTTTGGCAGGGGAGACGCGATTCGAACACGCAACCAATGGTTTTGGAGACCACTACTCTACCGTTGAGCCACTCCCCTAAAGCATATGTATTGTAATAAAATATAGCATTCTTTGTCAAATGAATAAGGTGAAATATGAATAAAAAGTTTACTTTGGGCGTAATAGGCGGCGGCAATATGGCAGGCGCGATAATCGGCGGCATAACACGCGCGGGCATATTAAAAGGCGATAATATAATAGTAGGGGATATCGATTCTCAAAAACTCAACGATCTTCATACTGAATACGGCATTGCTATTACATTCCATAATAAAGAGCTTATTGATAGCTCGGATTACATACTTCTCGCGGTCAAGCCGCAGGTTTTTCCGCTGTTAAGAAAGGATTTTAATGGCTCTTGCGACATAAATATAATATCTATTATGGCAGGCGTAAACATTGATAAAATAAAATCCGTTACGAATTGCCGCGCGGTATGCAGAGTTATGCCCAATACGCCCGCAATGATAGGCAAGGGTATAAGCGCGTTATGTTTTGAGGGCTACAGCGACCTTGAGAAGAATTTTGTCAGGAGTATTTTTGAATCCATAGGTGAGGCAATCTATCTTAACGAGGGCCTTTTTCACGCCGTCACTTCTATAAGCGGCAGCGGTCCCGCATATGTCTATACTTTTATAAACGCGATGATTAAAGGCGGCGTCGAGGGCGGTCTTAGCGAAAGCGACAGCAGAAAGCTTGCCATCGCCACAACGATAGGAGCGGCGGAAATGGCGTTAAGAAATCCCGACAAATCAATAGACGAACTGATTAACGCAGTATGCAGTAAAGGCGGCACGACTATCGAGGCTATAAAATCTTTCAAAAGGGATAACCTTGAAGATATTATTATTAAAGGTATCAAGGCATGCAGATTGAGGTCGGAGGAATTATCGCGTGAAGAAAGTTGATATTTACACCGACGGAGCGTGCAGCGGCAATCCGGGAGCGGGTGCCTACGCCGCGATTTTGATCTATAAAGGCGTAGAGCGGGTTGTTAAAGGTTACGAGGCTGAGACTACGAACAACCGTATGGAGTTAAAAGCCGTAATCGAGGCGCTCAAAGCGCTAAAAGAGCGTTGTGAAGTTAACATTTACACGGATTCCGCGTATATAACAAACGCGTATATAAATGGCTGGATTAATAATTGGGTTTTAAGCGGCTGGAGAACTTTAAGTAATAGCGATGTGCAGAATACGGATTTATGGGAAGAATTATTCGAACTCACCAATATGCACTCGGTGAATTTCATTAAAGTCAAAGGTCATTCGGACAATGAATATAATAACAGATGCGACATGCTTGCAAGAGGGGAAATAACACGTGCCAAAAATTCCTAAGAAAACACTATTCAACATCATAATGATGTATGCTTTAACCGGGCTGTTTATCTATTTGGTCGTCTTGGTATGGCACTCCATGCATTCAGCGGTCGCAATCACTCTTGTCGTCACTTCGATATTGATTCTTACCGCGGGAAATCTCGCAAAAATCAAGGGTTATGAGACGGTATACAAATTATCTATTATTTCCGTCTATGTCGGAGTGATAATGATTGCGTGCTACGACATACTGATTTATACGGGATTTTTAGACAGATTCAGCAATTATGAAGAATTAAAAGTTTTTATCAATTCGACAGGCGGTAAATCCGAAATTATCTACATTCTGGCGCAATTTCTGCAAGTGACTTTTATACCCATACCGTCTAATATAGTAGTAATGATAGGCGACGAGCTGTTCGGACCCGTTAAAGCGTTCCTGCTGAGTATGATAGGATTGCTTCTAGGGTCTATGTTCGCTTTCTTTTTAGGCAAGGCGTTCGGACTCAGGCTGATTACATGGATAGCGGGTAAAGAAGCGATAGAAAAATATCATAAACTCGTTAAAGGACGCGATAAGACAATACTTTTTATGATGTTTTTGTTCCCGATGTTCCCGGACGATTTGCTCTGTATGGTTGCGGGGCTGACGAGTATGAGCTATCCCGTATTCTTTATTATGATGCTCCTGACGCGCTCGGTATCAATTGGTGGCACGATTATCTTTAAGAGAGGTCTTTTAAACTTCATTCCTCTTAGCGGATTCGGCATTGTCATATGGATAATAATTATCGCGTTAACTCTTGTATTATTTGGTTACGCCGTCAAATACGGCGATAAAATCGAGAATTTTATGTTGAAACTTGTCGGTAAAATCATTAAAAAAGACTTAACGGCAGAGCCGGAAAGCGAAGAAGCTAACTCTGACGACGCTACGGAGAGCGGGAAAGTAACTAATGAAATCAATAAGATAAGTAATAAAGAAAGCGGATAAAGGTCTATTTATTCCGCCGTCTGACAAAGTCGGCGGAATCACCTTAAATGATAGCGCTTGGAGTAATAGAGCAGGGAATAGACCAGAGATGAAAGCGGGATATTCAACACGAAAAGCGCGGGAATGAATATCGGCAGAATCATAGTGTTGACATCTTTGATATCGGCCCTGAAAGGAAAGAATCCAATTAGCATTATGACTATCAGTAAATCAAGAAATATCATAAGGGATAGGAGTATCGAGACTTTGAAATTAAATTTAGCCTTAATTCTCTTGCCGGGATTAATCGCATAAATAATCCAGAAAGATATGGGCACGAGTATCATTCCGCTGGCGATTGTAAGATATGTATTCAGGCTTTGATTGATAAGGTGATTAGCGAAAAAATATACGGACAGTATCTCGAGCACAATGACAAAATACATCAGCGTTACACAATCGCGGTTTATCTGATTGCTGTATATAAATGTGGACAGGTAATAATTAGCCGTATTTGACTTGCTGTAAGGTCTTAGCTTGAATCCCTCCGTCTTAAACTTGGTCTTTAAGTTATTAAAGGAATTGCCGTACTCAAATTCATAATTTACTTTGTTTTCGCGCTGTTCGGATTTTTTGAAAAGGTCATCCAGCGCGGGTCTGTACTGAACATTATTAGTAAAAACCTCGGATTCTTTTACGGGCTTAATTATTAGCGGCTCCACTTCGCGCCTGACTTTTTTTACAGGACCGGAGCTCAATTTAATATCGGAAGTGGCCAAAGGTGCCCCTGTAAAGCTGTCTGTAGCGGGCTTTTCAACTTTTTTCGGAACTTGACTGTCTACCCGTTCGCCGTTATTTCCGTTAAAAGATAATTGATAGGGAAGTATATCCGCTTTTTTTTCTACGGGCTTGTCCATTACGGCTTGCTCGCTTTTTTCGGGCAAATCGCCGAAAAGCATTTTATAGCCCGTCGTATTGGTAAAAGTATTTGTTACGACTTTCTTCTCAAGATTGGATGTCATATACGAACCGGTTTCAGTCGTATTATTTTCAGATCTTACGATATCGGTATTCTTATTTTCCTGTTTATTCATATAAGAGGGGGGAATATCTTCGATTTTAATCTGTTCAGCCTTTACGGGCTCCTGAATTTTCTGAACGGGTGTCGTTTCCGGGGCTTTTTCATCCATCTTTATTGCAGTATTAGCGGTATTATACGCATAATTATAATTCGTGCTCGCGGGATTGTCGCTAACCGTTACATTTCTCTTGGTCATAGGCCTCAATTCGTTCGGATCGTAGGGCGGAGGTGAATTAAAATCGTATTCCTTATCCGAAAGCAACCTGCTCATTAAAGATCTGCTGAATTCCCATTCCTGAGTCTCTTTCTCTAATACTTTCTTGCCCAAATCGGTCAAAGAATAATATCTTCTCTTGCCGCCTTGCGAAATCTCGCCCTCATATGAGGAAATGTAGCCTATTTTCTCAAGCCTTTTAAGACTGTTATAGAGCGTAGGCTGCTTTATTACATATATGCCGTTGCTTTTGGATTCGATTTCC
Organism: Christensenellales bacterium; assembly: GCA_050952545.1. Lineage (GTDB taxonomy): Bacteria > Bacillota > Clostridia > Christensenellales > CAZKXV01 > JBMNLD01. Next base: position 479,527 of record JBMNLD010000002.1, on the reverse strand, counting down.
TTCAATATATCGTATCCGTAGCTGTCGGACTCAAGCAGAGTGCGAAGTATTATAGTATCAACATTCTTTCTTATGTAATCTTTGCTGATTTCTCCCATATTTAACCTCATAAACATTTTAGTTTATATCTATATAAAAGTCAATATATTATTCTAAATAGGGTATAAAGATATAATAAAAACCATTAACCGCTTAATTTGAAATAATGTTATTTTACGCAATGATGTATTCTAAAGCAATCTAAGACCTCAAATGTATTATAATTTAGCGCAAATTTTATAATAGAGTAGGGGAGGTAGGAAATATAAATCGACACATCTATGCGCAAAACACAGCTTTTACGCAGAGTTATGTGGCAAAACATTGCGTAAAAGAGTATTTTGTGCGGTTTACAGCCTATAAATCCTATGCTATAATGATTTTATGGATAAAAATAATTTTTATGAACAAAGAAATAATCAAAACATCATTAAATTAAGGATAATCAGAGCCGAGTTGCCGGATTTCGCGGAAGAATTCTTCAGAGCGATTGAAATGCAGTCCACTACTCTCACAAGGCTTAATTACGCGTATGATTTGAGGATATTTTTTGACTTTGTAATAAATAACCTGCTTGAATTTAAGAATATCTCACATCCTAAAGAGTTTACAATAGCCGATTTGGCGAGAATTACTACGGATCATCTCGAAATTTTCTTAGAATACCTTAATTATTATAAGTTCAAAGGCAATACATACCGTAACGGCGAACGCGCAAAGGCCAGAAAATTGTCCGCTGTCAGGTCTTTTTTCAAATATTATTACAATAAAGGCGCTATAAATTACGATGCGGCGGCAAAAGTCAGATTGCCTAAAATTCATAATAAAGAAATTGTCCGTCTGGAAGTAGACGAAGTCGTAAGGCTTCTTAACGAAGTCGAGGCCGGAGATACGCTGACCTTAAAGCAGAAATATTACCACGATATAACCAAATTGAGGGATTTGGCGATGATGTCGCTCTTTCTCGGCACCGGAATTCGTATAAGCGAATGCGTAGGGCTGAATATCGACGATCTGGACTTCGCCGTAAACGGTTTCAGAGTGGTCAGAAAAGGCGGAAACCGCGTAATACTCTATTATTCCGACGAAGTTGCTGATGTGCTTAAAGAATACCTTCAATGGCGCAAGAACTTAAAGGATGTCCCTCCCGACGAAAAAGCGCTCTTTCTCTCTTTACAGAATAAAAGAATCAGCGTGAGAACAGTTCAAATGCTTGTAAAAAAATACAGCGAGCTCGTCACTCCCCTGAAAAACATTACTCCGCATAAATTAAGGAGCACCTACGGCACTAATCTTTACAGAGAGACCAAGGATATTTATATCGTTGCCGATGTGCTAGGTCATAAAGATGTCAACACCACCAAGAGACACTACGCCGCAATATCCGACGATATCAGAAGAGCCGCGGCGAGAAAAGTCAAATTGCGCGAAAACGATACTTAATGAACAAATGTTTGCCTTTATTATAAATATGTGTTACCATATATTACGGAGAGAGTAATATGACAAAACGAGATACTATGCGTAAAATGCATGAAATACTTGATTTCATTAAGGAATATACATTAAACAAATCATATCCCCCGTCTGTCAGAGAGATATGCAAAGGCATGGGCATTAAATCAACCGCTACAGTGTATTATTACTTAAATCTGCTTGAAGAACACAATTTAATTAAGAAAGAAGGCTCCAAAAACCGCGCTATCGAGATACTTTCGCCGTATAAGAAAAAAAGGCTTATAGACATTCCTTTAGTCGGCAGAATTGCCGCCGGCGAGCCCATTCTAGCAACCGAAAATCTTGAAGATATCCTAACTCTCCCCTCCGACCTATTCCCTTCTAAGGAAGATTTATTTATGCTTAAAGTCAAAGGTCAGAGCATGATTAACGCGGGGATATTTGACGGAGATATAATTGTCGTAAGAAAGCAACCTTCCGCGGATAACGGGCAAATAGCCGTTATTATGCTTGACGGCGAAGCGACCGTAAAGAGATTTTATAAAGAAAACGGCTATTTTCGTCTGCATCCAGAGAATGACGCAATGAACGACATTATCGTAAACGATGCCGAAGTTCTCGGAATTGTCATAGGACTGATAAGGCAATTTTAATTGAAAAATTCGCTGTATAAGCGGATTACCTCTCTGTGTTAAAATCTGTTCAGACAATATTATTTCTGCTTAAATATTTATCAATACAGTGTAGCGCCGCGAGCTTTCCGTGCTCGTAAGTCAGCGCGCCCTGAATATAGGCTGCAAACGGCTCTTTTATCGGCGAATCTGCGGATAATTCAATGGAAGAGCCCGCTACAAATGTGCCTGCCGCCATAATTACATCCGCGTCGTAACCCGGCATTGGCCAGGGCTCAAGCGTCACGAAACTGTCAATCGGCGAAATGCGTTGAATCGAGCGGCAGAAATCAATTAAAGACTCTTTATCGGGAAACTTTATCGCTCGAATGATGTCGTGACATCTTTCATCCGCTCCGGGCATAGTCTCAAGCCCGATATCCGAAAAAGCCCTGCCGAACAGCATACCCGTCATTAGCGCGTTCTTAACTGTAACGGGCGCCATAAAAAGCCCCTGATAAAATAGCTGATAACCGTACATATACGAGCCGATTTCGGCGCCTATTCCTGGCGCTGTGAGTCGATAAGCGACTTGCTCTATTAAGTTCTTTTTACCCGCGATATAGCCTCCGGAGGGCGCAAGACCTCCTCCGGCATTCTTAATCAAAGAGCCTGCGATAATGTCCGCTCCCGCCTCAACAGGCTCTATACTAGCGACAAATTCGCCGTAACAGTTATCTACGGCGATAATGACAGAGGGATTAACGCTCTTTATCAGCTTGCAAATAGACAAGATATCCTCAATTGAGTTAGCGTTGCGCCATTCATAGCCTTTAGACCTCGTAATAAAGACCATTTTCACGTTATCAAGGCTCCTGGTTATCAAATCTTTATCGAATTTGCCGTCAATAAGCGCTATACGGCGATAAATTACGCCGTAATCTTCAAGCGAATTTACATTCTTGCCGCTGATTACATTGTTAAGAGTATCATACGGCTTGCCGCTGATATTTAATAGAGTGTCGCCCGGTCTCAGCAAGCCTTGCAGCATAAGCGACAGCGCGTGCGTTCCCGAGGCGATATATGGCGATACAAGCGCGTCTTCCGCCCTGAAAACCTCCGCAAATACTTTATTTAATACATCTCTGCCCTCGTCGCCGTATCCGTAACCGTTAGTAGGCGCAAAATGCCTGTAGCTTACCTTATGCTTTCTGAACGCGTCCAATACTTTGGACTGATTATAAAGCGCTGTCCCATCAATTAAGTCAAAATTCAGTTTTTTCTCGGCATCGTTAATTATCTTTATAGCCTTGTCGCTGTAACTCATATATTCCCCTTAACAAATTCGATTGCCTCATCAGCGTTTAACGGGTTGAACCAATTAATATCGTATTTCTTTAGCCAGGTCAACTGGCGTTTAGCGTAATTTCTCGTGTTTTTCTTAATCAGTTCCTTTATGTCTTCAAGGCTCGCGCCGTCATCGAAATAGCCCCGGAACTCTTTATACCCTATCGCCTGCATTGACTGCAAATCCCAGGAATATTTATCTTTAAGCGCGCCGACCTCGTCTATAAGTCCCTCCCGAAACATTTTTTCTACCCTTAAATTAATCCTTTCGTATAATTGTTCTCTATGAAGATTCAGACCGATCATCAGATAATCTCTTGTATCCGTCAAATCCTTATATTCAGACTTAGGCGTACCCGACATCGCGATTTCAATAGCCCGTATCACTCTTCTTTTATTATTCGGGTGCAGTATCAGAGCGCTTTCGGGGTCAAGTTCTTGTAATTTATTGTGGACATATTCCGCGCCTTTTTCCGAAAATTCTCTTGACAGGCTCTCTCTTAACGCGGTATTTTTATCGGCGTTGCCGTAAGACATATTATAAATAAGGGAATCTAAATACAATCCCGTGCCGCCGCAAATAATGGGAATTTTACCCGAATTGATTATCTCCCGTTCGGCTTTACCCGCGAATTTTCTATAATCGGATACGGTGAATTCCTCGTCGGGATTTACAATATCGATTAAATAATGCTTAACGCCCCGCATCTCGTTAGCGTTGACCTTGGCTGTGCCGATATCCATGCCCTTATAGATCTGCATTGAATCCGCAGATATTACCGCTCCGTTTATAATAAGCGCAAGTTCAATCGCTAGCGCGGATTTACCCGAGGAAGTCGGCCCTGTGATAATAATTAATTTCATACCTTTCTCTTGAACCATTTTTCAAGCTCGTATCTTGTCAATCTTATTACTGCCGGCCTTCCGTGCGGACACTCAAGCGGTATTTTGTCTGTGGTAAGCCCTCTTAAGAGGATTTTTATCTGCTCCGCGCTCAATGCGTCGCCGCCTTTTATCGACGCCTTGCAGGCGCTTGTAGCAATCTTTTCTTTAACGATATCCTCTATCGTCGCCTTTCCTCCGCTCATAAGTTCGCCTATTACCGTCTTGAAAAACATATCAAGGTTGATGTCGCTGTAAATTATCGGAAGCGCGCTGACCTTAAATGTATTGTTACCGAAGGGCTCTATTTCAATACCGAGGGATATAAAGCAATTAAGGTTTTCATTAATTATGCTCTGCTCGATATGATTTACTCTTAAAATATAGGGTATCAGCATAGGCTGTGTGAGCTTAGTTATCTCATCTGCTTTCACTGCATTCATTAATCTATCGTAATTCAGCCTTTCCATTGCCGCGTGCTGGTCGATAATCAGCGCGTCTGAGCCGTACTCAACGATTAAATATGTATTGAACAGCTGCCCGACGATTTTATAATCATTAAGCGGCGCAATTTCATCGGAGCGGCTTTTGATTTGAGGCTTTAATTCTTTAATATTCTCAATTATCCTCGCGCTTATTCCGGCGCTTTCAGAGACGTTATTCTGATTTGTAATCAAAGCGTCGTATTCCGAAATCGATGTCTTATCGTAGACGGGCTTAAAGTCTTTATAAGAATAATCGCGCTTGACTTCCGTAGCGGGCGCTGCGGTATCGGCTTCGTCTTCCGGTAAATCTTTGGGCGCTTTAAGTTCTAATATTTCCTCGCTTTGGTTAAGTGCGCGGTTTACGGACGAATAAACTATTGCGTAAATTAAATTATTATCCGTAAATCTGACCTCGGCTTTCTGAGGATGCACATTGACATCCACGCTGTCAAAAGGCACGGTAATATCGAGTATAAATACGGGATAACACCTTTTCATCAGGGATTCGCCGTACGCTTTTGCCGCCGCGGACGATATCAGTTGATTAGATATAATTCTGCCGTTTAATATTATCGTCTGATATGTCCTGTTGCTCTTGCTGAATGAGCGTTTGCCGACAAAGCCGTTTATCCTATACCCTCCTTTTTCGTATTGAACGGGGATTAAATTATTATAGTATTCCCTGTCAAATACGGCTTTTATCGCGCCGTCTAATCCGTTGCCTTCCGATGAAAACACTTTTTTGCCGTCCGTGATTAACTCTATCGAAATATAGGGATTTGCTAAAATAAGATCAGATACGAGGGATTTTATTTCGGATTCTTCATACGCCGGTTTTTTAATAAATTTTAGTCTTGCGGGCGTATTGAAAAACAAATTCTCCACATCAATAACCGTACCCTCGCCCGCGCCCCAAGGCATCTTTGAGATAATTTCGCCGCCTTTTATCTCTAATTTACACCCGTTAGAGCTATCTCTCATCTTAGAAATCGCTGTAATCATAGATACGCTCGCTATGCTCGCAAGCGCCTCGCCGCGAAACCCCAGCGTGGATATCTTATTAAGGTCTTCGGCGGCCTTTAATTTGCTGGTCGAGTGCGGCATAAAAGCGACTTCCATATCCTCGTAATTAATTCCCGCGCCGTTATCGCTTATTCGTATTTTTCTAAGCCCGCCGTTAGTGATTTCTATAATTATCCTGTCCGCTCCGGCGTCAATGCTGTTCTCTACAAGCTCTTTTACGACCGATGAGGGTCTTTCCACGACCTCACCCGCCGCGATTTTATTGTATACGCTGCTGTCGAGTAAATATATTCTGCTCATTTCTTCGCCTTTTCCACAAGTTCGCTAAGAATCATAAACGCCTGCATCGGCGATATATTATCCGTATTGATATCCTTTAAGATATTAACTATTTCGGACTCTCTGTCCTCCTGAATAAAGCTTAATTGCTTCAAGTTCTTTTCGTTAAGTCCCAAGGCGTTGAGCATAATGCCGTTCGTATCTCTGTTAATGTCGTTAGCCTCGAGCGCCTTTGAAATCTGCTTGGCTCTCTTGATGACTTCTTCGGGTACGCCCGCAAGGGACGCGACTTCGATTCCGAAACTCTTATTAGTGCCGCCTCTTACGATTTTTCTTAAGAACACAATTCCGCCCTTATGCTCATTGACGAGTATGCGGTAATTTTTGACTCCTTTCAGGCTCCCTTCAAGCTCTGTCAATTCATGGTAATGCGTAGCGAACATCGTCTTTGCGCGGATATCGGAATTAATATATTCCATAACCGCCCACGCGATTGACAGACCGTCATAAGTCGATGTGCCCCTGCCTATCTCGTCTAGAATCAAAAGGCTCTTGCTTGTCGCATAATTTAATATCGCCGAGGTTTCAAGCATTTCGACCATAAAAGTGCTCTGACCGTACGCGACATCGTCGGATGCGCCAACTCTCGTGAAAATCCTATCCACCACGGGTATTTCCGCTGTCTTGGCGGACACGAAACAACCTATATGCGCAAGCAGCGTAATAAGCGCGACTTGCCTCATATAAGTGCTCTTTCCCGCCATATTCGGACCCGTAATTATCATAGTTGCGTTATCGCCGTTATCAAGCAGCGTATCGTTAGCTATATATTCGTTCGCGTTAAGCATTGCCTCTACAACGGGATGCCTGCCGTCGATAATCTTTAACGCGCCGATTTTATCGTTTATCGCGGGCTTAACATATTTGTTGTCAACGGACAGCGTCGCAAAAGACTGGAGCGCGTCTAAAGCGCTTAACAATTCCGCGTTATGCTGCAACTTGACTATGTTGTCTAGCAAAATCTCTTTTATTTCGTTAAAAAGCCTGTTTTCAAGCGCAATCGCCTTTTCTTCGGCGTTTAACACCTTATCTTCAATGTTCTTTAACTCATCCGTGATGTATCTTTCGGAATTTGCGAGCGTTTGCTTTCTTATGTATCTGTAAGGAACCTTATTCCCCGCGGATTTCGGCACATCGATATAATAGCCGAACACCCTGTTATAGCCGACTTTGAGGTTCTTAATGCCCGTTAACTCTCTTTCCGTCGATTCTATTTTCGCAATCCATTCCTCGCCGTTCTTGCGGATATTTCTGAGCTCGTCCAGTTCGGCGTTATAGTTGTCGCGTATAAAACCGCCGTCTTTAACAAGCGCGGGCGCGTCAGGCGAAATAGCGATTGTAAGCAGCCTCGCGATATCGTCCATTAAATCTAGCTCATTATATATCTTTCTTAAATAAGTTGATGAAAATGCGGATAATCCGGTCTTAATACCGGGCAGCGCGCTTAAAGATTCAGATATTGAAATGCAGTCTCTGGGATTAAGGGAGCCGTAAGCGATTTTCCCCGCTAATCTCTCTAAATCCCTTATGCCGGATAATACATTAATTAAGTCTTGTAAGTTGTCCCGGCGCTTTATCAATTCTTCAACCGCGTCAAGCCTGATATTTATCAAATCCGCGCGGGTCAAAGGCTGCTCCAGCCATTTTCGGATTTTTCTGCCGCCCATATTCGTAACGGTCTTATCGATAAGCCACAACAGCGAGCCTTTTTTCTTTCTTTCGCGTATTGTCTCGAACAGTTCAAGATTTCTTCTTGTCTGCGAGTCGAGAAACATATACGAAGCGTTATTTACAAAGCGTATGCGGTTGATGTGCGAAAGCTCCCTTTTCTGCGTCTCGAGAAGGTATTCAACCAGAGCACCCGCCGCAGCTATGCCCTGCCTTTTATCGCTTATTTCAAATGCGTCAAGGCTTAACACATTAAATTGCTTCATCAAGCGTTTTACGGCGTTAGAATAATCGAACGCCCAATTATAATAAGCCCTGAATTCGGGTATTTCGCCGTTTTTTACGGCGGGAAGACCGTCCGAGACCATTAACGCCGCCTCGTCCGATATGATTTCTCTCGGCTTTATAGAGGACAGTATGTCTTCAAGCGTCTTATTAGAATAATTGTTATCAAATTCGTTTATGTAGAATTCACCTGTCGAAATGTCCGCCCACGCGACTCCCGTCTTGCTGTCACCGATAAACACGGCCGCTATATAGTTATTGATATTTTCAACGAGCATTGTCTCGTCCATAAGAGTGCCGGGCGTAATAATTCGCACGACATCCCGCTCAACCATACCCTTGCCTTGCCCCGCTTCGGTCAGTTGCTCGCAGATTGCGACCCTGTAACCTTTATCGATAAGTTTTGCGATATAACCGTCAACGGAATGATACGGCACGCCGCACATCGGAGCGCGTTCGCTAAGTCCGCAGTCTCTACCCGTCAGCGTTATATCAAGTGCTTTTGAAGCGGTTTCCGCGTCGTCAAAGAACATTTCATAGAAATCACCCAACCTGAAAAGCAGAATGCAGTCGGAATATTGTTCTTTCAGCATTAAATAATGCTTCATCATCGGAGATACGGATGAAAGGTCTATTTTTTTCATTTGTTCCTTACGGCATCGCCCAGCAAGGCGGCAGCCCTGTTCTGTTTTATCAGCACCTTGACAAAGTCCCCTATTCTGTGATTTTCGGGCGTAAAATGCACAAGTCTTCCGTTATAGCTTCTGCCGCATAACATCCCCTCAAATCTCGGGCTATTATCTTCGGTTAACACTTCCGACACTTTTCCTATTTGCGCTTTAGCGTCATTTGCGGTAATTTTTCGCTGTATATCCACAAGCGCTCTGATACGCGAATTCTTGATGTCTTCGGGCACCTGCGCCATGTCGGCGGCGGGCGTGCCCTTTCTCGGCGAATACACGAACATAAACGCGTTCAGGTATTTAACGCTTGTTACGACATTGAGCGTATCGGCGAAATCCTCGTCCGTCTCGGTCGGAAATCCCACCATAATATCCGTGGTTATTCCCGCGTCGGGAATTCTCGATTTGATATAATCTATTATATCAAGATATTTCTCTTTTGTATATCTTCTGTTCATAAGCTCTAATATTCTGTTGCTTCCCGCCTGAACGGGCAGATGAATATGCCTGGAGATATTAGGGTAATCTTTAATAATATCCACGATTTCTTTATTGAAGTCTTTGGGATGCGAGGTCATATAGCTTAACCGGAATTTAGCGTCAATCGAGGCGATATCCGCGAGCAAATCGCCGAAACGGTAATTATCGTATAAATTTAGCCCGTAAGAATTGACGTTTTGTCCGAGCAGAGTAATTTCCTTATACCCCTCGTCAAGACATCTTTTTACTTCGTCTATAATTAACTCTTTCTTTCTGCTACGCTCTCGTCCTCTTACATAAGGCACTATGCAGTAGCTGCAGAAATTATTGCATCCGAATGTGATGTTTATCCACGCGTTTGAGCCGCTCTTTCTCCGTATTAACGCGTTCTCGCACTCATCGGGCGCGCTGACAAGGCTATAAAACCTCCCTCCGCCGTTAATGCTTTCAATCGCCTTTTTCAGCTCGTATTTATTATGGTTGCCTAGAATGATATCGACATAGGGCATTTTCTTATACAGTTCGTCAGAAACGCTCTTTTGCTCGGTCATACACCCCAGCACCGCGATAATCAATCCCGGCTTAATTTTCTTAAACTTCTTGAGCGCGGCTATATTGCCGAGCGCGCGCCTTTCGGCATTTTCCCTGACGCAGCAGGTATTAAATACTATTATATCAGCGGTCTCGTCCTCTTGAGTCTCCGTATAGCCCATATCCTCTAAAATACCCGATATTGCCTCGGATTCATGGACATTCATCTGACAGCCGTATGTTACAAGCTTGTAGTAAATCATTAAGCCTCCTATATGATTATACATTTCAGACCCGTTTTTTTCAACGGATTTGAATACAATTCAACCAGAATCAGACACTATACGGGGTGAATTATGAAGAAATTAATTAAGTTTACATCGCTTATCCTTATTATTATTGCAGTTTCGGTCTTAATCTACGGCGTATCTTATTATTTAGTAATAACTAAGGATTTATCCCTTTCGGAGAGTAATCTCGGTTTCGGGGATAATACGATTGACATATTTAATCTTAATGACGAGCCTGTGAACAAATCCGAATACGCGGATACTTATGTAACGATTGACAATATATCCGACGACTTAAAAAACGCTTTTATATCAATCGAGGACAAGCGGTTTTACAAGCATAAAGGCGTGGATGTGATAAGGGTCTTGGGGGCGCTGAAAAACAATATAAAGGCGCGGCGTGTCGTTGAAGGCGCTTCCACGATATCCCAGCAGCTTATAAAAAACACTCATCTTAATTCTGAAAGGTCTATAAGCCGCAAAATTCAGGAGGCAAAGCTCGCAATCAACCTCGAAAAAAATTACTCAAAAGACGAGATTTTAGAGATGTACCTTAACAATATCTATTTCGGGAGCGGCATTTACGGCGTTGAGAACGCTTCCCAGAGATTTTTCGATAAGAGCAGCGGCTCGCTTACGCTTTCGGAATGCGCAATGCTTGCAGGCATTGTAAAAAATCCTTCCAAATACTCGCCTGTTACAAATTACAATAATTCGCTAAAGCGAAGAAATCTCGTCTTAGAGCTTATGGAAGAACAGGATATGATTGACTCATTAGCTTGCGAAAACGCGCAGAACGAAAGCATTGAAATTAAATTCCTGCCGCTCAATAAGAGCGAGACCAGACCGTATATAAAGAATTCAATCAGACAAGCGGCGGATTTACTCAACATCTCAAGAAACGAGCTGATATCGGGAGATTACCGCATTTATACTTATCTGGACGCCGATATCCAGCATATTCTTGCTGACAGAGTTTTCAACTGCGAATACTATAAGTCCAACATCAACGGCAATTTTCCGGACGGAATGGGTATTATTGCGGATAATAAGACGGGCGGGATTATAGCCTACGCCTCCACTACCCCGTATCAGGTATTTGATATCAGGCGCCAGCCGGGCTCGGCAATAAAACCGCTTGCGGTTTACGCGCCCGCTCTCGAATATAATGTAATAACGCCCGCAACTCAAATTCTCGATGAATTCACGAGCTTTGATAATTATAAGCCGCATAATTATAACAACGCGTATCACGGTTGGGTCAGCGCGAGAACGGCGCTGATGAAGTCCTTAAATGTGCCCTCGGTAAAAATTATGACTTACCTCGGCGCCGACAGGGCGCTGGATTTTATAGAGAAAATCGGATTTAACACTAACGGCGAGGATTCCTCTCTTTCCCTTGCGCTCGGCGGCACGCGAAACGGCGCGACTTTATGCGAGATGACCTCCGCTTATATGGCGCTCGCAAATTCGGGTAATTTCAATAATATTTCCTTTATCCGTAAAATTACCGATAAAGCTGGCAATGTGCTCTATGAGCATAACAGCAATAGCTCTAAAGTATTATCCGACGAAAACGCGTATTTGATTACGGATATGCTGATGGATACCGCGAAACTCGGCACCGCAAGCAAATTAAAAAGCCTTGACTTTCAGGTCGCGTCAAAGACCGGCACGGTAGCGTATTCGGACAGCAATTTCAATACGGACGCCTGGTCGGTGTCTTACACTACGGCGCATACGCTGTGCCTGTGGCAAGGCAACATAAGCAATAACCGCGATGGTATGCTGGATAAAGGTATTACGGGCGGAAGCTACCCTACTATGATGACAAGAGATATCCTAAGGGAAGTGTACAGATATAATAAACCAGTGAATTTTACGGTTCCCGAAGGCATTATCGAGGTCGAGCTTGACACCGTCGCTCTTGAAAACGAGCATTTGTTAATGCTTGCGGGTGAAATGACCCCGGACGAATACAGAGTAAAAGAGAAATTTTCGTGTTCGAATTGCCCCAAGGAAGTATCGATGTATTTCAGTAAGCCCGCCGTTGAGGGTTTAAGTATCGAAATAAATGAGCAAAAGCCGGTAATCACATTTAACGCAAGAGCGTATATAAGCTATACAATCGAGAGAAATACTCCGTTTGAAAGAAGCGTTATAGCCGAGATTAATTCTAAAGACGGTCAGGTAAATTTCATTGACGGGGAGGCTCCATCAAATTCGATGATCAGCTATACCGTGTACCCAAAAATAATAATAAACGGCAATGAAATTTTGGGCGAAGCCGCGACAACCAAGACGGTATTTACCCTGAGTCTGAGGTTGATATGATATTTATACTATATAAACTGCTTCAATGGCTTATGACCCTATGAGGACGGTTTCGAGCGTGTTGTATGCCTGATCTGCAAGCGCGTCTGCATCGAGAGCCGCTTCAGCTTCTAGAATATACTTCAGCTTTGGCTTGATTACGGGATTTTTAGGCAGAAATACCGTGCAGCAGTCCTCGTAAGGCTCAATGCTCTTCTCGTAAGTGCCGATTCTTTCGGCGATACCGATTATCTCGGACTTATCAAGCCCGATAAGCGGTCTGAAGATGTTAAGATTAATTGCGGAACTGATTACATCAATGCTTTCAACGGTCTGACTTGCGACCTGACCTAAACTTTCGCCGGTAATAAGCGCTCTGGAATTGATTTTCTCCGCGACTTTAGCCGCCAATCTCAACATAAAACGCCTTAGAATTGTAATCATATATTCTTTAGGGCATTTCATATGTATTTGCTGCTGGATATCAGTAACGGATATGATATTCAGCTCGATTTCTCCCGTATACGCCGAAATTATCTCCGCAAGCTCTATAACCTTTTGCTTTGCCCTGTCGCTTGTATAAGGATAGCTGTGAAAGTGAAGAGCGTGGATTTTCATTCCCCGCTTAGCCATCATATAACCCGCCGTCGGCGAGTCAATACCGCCGGACAACAGCAGCAATCCCGCGCCGGCAGTGCCGACCGGCATTCCGCCCTGACCGGGGATTTTTTCGGACAAAACATATGTTACGCCCTTTTCGCGGATGTCGATATGAATTTCGCTCTTCGGTCTTACGACATCTACCGTCAGTTGAGGTCTATATTGCAATATATAAGCTCCGACCTCCCTCGCTGTCTCCATAGATGTCAAGTAAAAAGTCTTATCCGCTCTGTTGACAAATACCTTAAATGTGCCTTTTTCGGGCGCTAATTTAAGAGCCGTTTCTCTTATTAACTCAATATCCGTCTTAATTTTAACTGCCGGGCTTATAGAATGAATGCCGAATACTTTAGTCAATCTGTCAATAATTGATTTTTCATCGCTTTGATTGAAGTTTTCTACAACAAATCTCCCGCCTGTCTTATATAGCTCGCTATTAATTTTATTAAGCGCTTTATTAATATTATCTCTAAGCTTGTTTTCAAATATATATCTGTTATTGCCTTTCAGAAAGAGTTCGCCGTATCTGATTAAAATTGCGTCCATTACCTGCCTCCGGTGTACTTTATGAGATTGTTATGCTCATTAATCAGCGATTTAGTGAAGTATTCAAGCTCGTCCGCTTTGGTTTCGGGATTAATACTAATCCTAATCATACCATCATGATAGCTTCTTGGCAAATCAAGCGCGCCGGGAATCCTTTTAATACCTTTCTTAGAAGTGCATGCGCTCCCTATTCCGACATAAATATCATATTTTTCAAGAGAATGCATCAACACCTCGCCTCTTATATTGTTAAACGCTATGCTTAGGATATTTGGCGCAGAGTTGTCGAAATTTGTATTAATTATTGCGTCAGGTATGCCTTTTATTATATTTTGGGCGGTAATTTGTAATAATTTAACCATATTATTATAATTTTCGGCGTAATTTAGAGTACTCTTATTTGCCGCATATTTTAGAGCAATTATTCCTGCGACATTTTCAGTGGAAGATCTGATGCTTTTTTCCTGACCTCCGCCGTATAATACAGGCTTTATATTGACGCCTTTTCTTATATATAACGCAGCGATACCCTTAGGAGCGTGAATTTTATGTCCGCTAACGCTGTATAAATCAACCTTAGTGTCGGATAAATTGATTTGTACCTTGGTAAAAGCCTGTACACCGTCGCTGTGAAAGATAGCTCGGTTATTTACGGACTTTGTAACATCCGCTAATGCCTTAATATCGTTTACCGCGCCCGTTTCATTGCTGACATGAATTATTGAAACAAGCGATGTGTTCTCGTTTATAAGCTTAACAAATTCGTCTTTTATTACCCTGCCGTGTTTATCTACTGGCGCGAATTTTACATTATATCCCCTCTCTCTGAGCTCCAGCGCCGTATTGAACACCGCAGCATGCTCTACCGCTGAAATCACTATCTCGGACGATTCTTTCTTTCTTGAATTAAGTAAGGCGATGTTATCCGCTTCAGTTCCCGACGATACGAAATATATTTCATCTTGCGTTGCGCCTAAGATTCCGGCTATCGCTTTTCTCGCGTCTTTGATATCGTTTGCGACATCGTTCGCCGGACCGTATAATGCCGAGGGATTAAAATATTTTTCGGTTAAATAACTCTTAATAATCTTTAGCGTGTCTTCATACACTACTGTTGTTGCCGCGTTGTCCAGATAAATCATAAGCACTCCTATAGATTTATTATAACACAATTTACAATATGTAAAAATTTTTTAAGTTTAATAAATATTGTTGATTTGTCAACGATTTCTATAACTATGCGCAAAATATCGAAATATATAGAATTGTTAATATTTTGAATTCTATCACAATTAGAAATATCTATTGCTTATTAGAAAATTATAAAAATGCGTTATTTTTCGTAAATGATAGTTAAAGGGCCGTCATTAATAAGAGAAATCCTCATATTTGCCTTAAATATGCCGAATTTGCATTTGTCGTACGCCGATTTTAATTGCTTAACGGTGTCGGCAAAGATTAATTCCGCCTTATCCGCTTTCATTGACGCCGTAAAATCCGGTCTTCTGCCCTTAGACGCGTCGCCGTACAGCGTGAAATTTGGCGCGAGAAGTATTTCTCCGCCGATATCTTGTACGGACAGATTAAGTTTATTGTTCTCATCGTCGAAAATTCTTAAATTAATCAGCTTATTTACGATATCGGGAATGCATTCTTCGCTGTCAAACGAATTAAAGCCGACAAGTACCGCCAAACCTTTACCGATAGACGCTATAATTTCACCCGACACGCTGATTTCGGCGCTTAAAACCCTTTGTATTACACACCTCATTGCCCCGATGTCCTTCTGACATTAGTTACGCCGTCAAGTCTTCTAAGTGTAGAGATGATTTTATCTAGAGTCTTTATATCGTCAAGCTCCGCAGACAGAGTGATAATCGCGTTATGGTTTTTCTCCACCCTCGCGTTCGCGGACTTTAAGGAAATATTGTTCTCGTAAAAAGTCTTGGATACATCCGCAAATAGCCCAGCGCGGTCAACTGCGTCTATTCTGATAGACGCGATAAAGGACTGATGCGCGCCTTTTATCCATTCCGCGTCAATCATTCTCGCTTTTTCCAGGCTTTTAATGTTTACGCAGTCTTTTCTATGTATGGTTACGCCTCTGCCCCTTGAAATAAAACCTGTTATACCGTCTCCAGGCACTGGGTTGCAGCAATTGGCGAACCTTATCTTAAAGTCGTTAAAGCCTTTAACGATTACTCCGCTTGTGTTTTTTTGCGGTTTAATTTCTTCTTCAATGACGGGCAGCTTATTGATGTTCGTCGCGTCTTTTTTATACAATTCAATCAGCTTGAATATCACCTGATTGGTCGTTATTCCTCCGTAACCTACCGTCGAATAAAGGTCGTCTATGGTCTGGAGGTTGTACTTATTCATTATCTGCTCGACATTTTCCTGCTTTAACAATTCCTCAATCTCATAGCCGTTTCTCTTAGCTTGGCGCTCCAGCATCAGCCTGCCGCGCTTTATGTTCTCTTCGCGCATCTCTTTCTTGAAGAATTGCTTGATTTTAGCTTTCGCCGAGGATGTTTTGACGATTTTCAGCCAGTCCCTGCTAGGGCCTTTGCTCGTATTGGATGTCAGAATCTCCACAATATCGCCCGTATGGAGCTTGGTATTAAGAGGCACAATCTTATTGTTGATCTTAACGCCAACGCATTTATTGCCTACGGCGCTGTGAATGGCGTATGCGAAATCTATTCCCGTTGAGTCCAGCGGGAGGTTAAATACATCGCCTTTGGGAGTAAATACGAATACTTCATCCGTATAAAGTCCCGTCTTTAGGGTATCGAGGAATTCCTTGGAGTCCCTGAATTCCGCCTGCGATTCAAGCATTGACCTGAGCCATGCGAATTTCTTCTCGACATCCTGGTCGGTCTGGGCACCCTCTTTATATTTCCAGTGCGCAGCGATACCGTATTCGGCTATCTTATGCATTTCATAGGTTCGGATCTGTATTTCTATCGGCGAGCCGTAATTGGTAATAACCGTAGTATGAAGCGACTGGTAGAGATTGGGCTTGGGCATCGCGATATAATCCTTGAACCTGCCCGGCAGAGGCTTCCATTTCTCGTGAATTTCGCCGAGCACGGCGTAACAGTCTTTCACGGTCTCGACAAGCACTCTGACGGCGATAAGGTCATAGATCTCATGAAGTTCTTTGTTCTGATTGACCATTTTCTTGTAAATGCTGTATAAATGCTTCTGCCTGCCGAACACTTCGCCGTTTAAGTTCATTATGATAAGTTTTGCCCTGATATCTTCGCATACTTTATCGACAATCAGCTGTCTCTCTTCGACCTTGTCGCTCAGTTGCGCCGTAATGATCTTGTAATGCTCGGGATAGAGATACATCATTGACAAATCATCCAGCTCGCATTTAATACTCGAAATACCCAGCCTGCCCGCAAGCGGAGCGTAAATGTCCATAGTCTCTCTTGCGATGCTTAACTGCTTTTCGGGACTGACATAGGAGAGCGTGCGCATATTATGCAACCTGTCGGCGAGCTTAATGATGATTACCCTGATGTCCTTTGCCATTGCGATGAACATTCTTCTGAGGTTTTCAGCCTGCTCTTCCTCTTTGTTGCTATATTTGAGCATTTTAAGTTTAGTAACGCCCGATACCAAACTCTCGATTTCTTCGCCGAATTCCTTTAATATGTCCGCCTTGGTTATAGGAGTGTCTTCCAGCGCGTCATGGAGTAGCGCCGCTATAATGACCTCGCTGTCCATGGATAATGTCGTAAGTATTTCCGCAACTGCTACGGGATGAATTATGTAATTCTCTCCGGACTTTCTCTTCTGACCCTGATGAGCTTGCATAGCAAAGTCATACGCCCTCATGATAAGGTCGTATTTATCGGTAGAATAACCCTCCTTTATTTTACTCCTGAAGTCCTCTAAGCTCATTAATTCTCCTGTATATGTCCGATTGACCGAAGTCCAGCGCTCTTTCTTTAACTACCATTATATTGTCAACGGTAAACTCTATGATATTAAGTTCATACATCATATAGAAAACCGAGCTGAATGTAAGATATGTGCATTTTACGCGCTTTAATAATCTAAAATACAGATATTCAAGCGTTCTTACAGTGTTCTCCTTAATAATCTGCCTTATATGCTCCGCTACCGCAAGGATATTATCTTCAATATGAATTTGTGCCGCATCTCCATCAAGAATATAAATATCCTCAACCGTATCGCGGTTAAACCTGTCGATGTAACCATAAGCTAAAGGCTTGTCAACAAATACTACTCTTTTATAATACCTTGTTACATTTCTGTCTAAAGGCGCTAAAATTAACGCGTTAACGGGATTGAGACTGTCCTTTACTCCTATGTAGTATTCAATGTCGTATTTGTTTAATATATTATAGCAAGTTTCGGGCTTGCTTGCAATAAATAGAGTGCCGCCTGAATTTATTAAACGGATTTCGCTCAAATCGTTAATAGTCTTATACCTGCATTCAGCCTTGTCGCCGTATAACAGTTGCTTGATGTATTGAGCGCATATGTAGTCGTTATAAGTGTTTTCGGCTGTAAAAATCACTTTATTTATTATCGCCTGACCGTAACCGTTGTATTTATTGATATTGAGGTCAAGGACAATTTCGGATTTTATGCCGTTAAGCGCCATAATTCGATTAATCATATTAAATCCGACGATTTCGATTCTGCTGTCCGCTTGCGCCTTTATATGCGGAGTATTCCCTATCGGCATGAATTCATAGCGATTAAACGCCTTAAAAGAAGGCTTTTTATTGCCGCATCCGAACGGCTCGAGCTTCATTAAATCCGTAAAAATCTTAATATCGTTAAGTTCAATCTCTATAAAATCCTCTGATTTATTAAACATCCGTTCTTTATATATATTGTTATAATGCTTTAATATTTCATTAATTACCCCATTATCGGCAAATGACAATCCCACCGCCTGCGAATGCCCGCCGAAACTTAATAATTTCGCCTTGAACGGTAATAGCGAATCGTAAAGATTGACGCCTTCCACGCTCCTTCCCGACCCTTTAATGGCTCCGTCTACGCTAGTAAGCAATATTACGGGTCTTAGGAATTCTCTTGACAGCCTTGCAGCGGCGATTCCGAGTATGCCGACATCCCAGCGCTTGTTGTGAAGAATGATTATCTTATTGCGGATTAAGTCGTATTTATTCAGCATATCAAGCGCTTCCAGATACAAGCTGTCTGACATTTTCCTTCGCGCATTGTTATCGCTGTCTATTTCTTTAGCGATGCTCATCAAGATAAAATAATCGTCCGAAGTGAATAGATTCACGACTTTATTCGCGTCCGTCAATCTCCCCGACGCGTTTATTCTAGGAGCAAGCTTATAAGCTATATCCGATGCGGTAAAGCCTGATTTCGAGATGTCATTAAGCAGCTTAATGCCTTTTAAGGGATTCGCCTTTAACTTGGATAAGCCGTGATGAGCGATGATTCTGTTGTCTGAAATTAACGGCACGATATCGGCAATTGTCGCGATTGCGGCTATATCTATGTACTTGAGCATCTCCGCCGTATCAGACAGCGCCTCTATAAGCCTCAACACGACTCCGCTTCCTGACAGTTCTCCGAATACGCCGTCTAATTTTGGGTTAAACAATATACACTCCGGCAAGTTATCGGGCGGAATGTGGTGATCTGTGACAATTACATCTATTCCGTATCTTTGCCTGATAATCTTGATATTCTCCGCTTCGGAAATCCCGCAGTCAACCGTGATTAAAAGGTCGATTTTTTTACTCTCTATCTCTCTTGAACACGCGTCAAGCGATATCCCGTAACCGTCGCTGTGTCTTAACGGAATGTAATAGCTAACAGCCATGTTTCTTGATGTTAGGAACATATACAGCATTGCCGTAGCGCAGATACCGTCGCAATCGTAATCGCCGTAAATTAATATCCTCTCACCGCGCTCTATAGCGGATATTATTCTGTCTCTTGCAGCGGATATGCTGCTGTAAGACTCTATCGGCGTAAGGTCTGCAATTTCGGGATACAGAAATCTCCGCATCTTATCCGCCGTGTCTATGCCATTCTTGATAAGGTGCGCTAATAGTCTTCTGTCGAGATTAAATTCAGTTGCTAGCTTATTTATAATCATATATATCATAATGCCTTCCTTTCGGAAGGCATTTCAGTTATTTTTTTGCGCTTGTCGCGTACTTGGGCTTGTTCGCTTTGCGGTTTCTGCTGTCTCTGATAAGCGAATAAATCGTGGGCGCGATACATACTGAAGAGAATGTGCCCGCAACAAGTCCTACGATTATCATCAGCGAGAAATCGCGGATAACGGGAACGCCGAATATCGCAAGCATTGTAATTGTAAGCATTGTCGTGATTGTCGTATTAACAGACCTTGTGAAAGTCTCCTTAATGGACTTATTGACGATATCCGCGTAGCTGTTATGATTAGTTACCGGCGTAATCTTCAAGTTCTCCCTGACTCTGTCGAATATGACGATAGTGTTATTGATTGAATATGCTATTATCGTGATTATTACGGCTATAAAACTGGAATTCAATTGAATTCTTGCGAGTATTGCGAAGACAAATATAATAATAACATCGTGCATCAAAGCGATAACCGCTGTAACACCGCTGAAAATCTCAAATCTGAAAATTATATATATCAGCATCGCGATACCTGCGATAAAAACAGATAACAGCGCTCTGCCGATTAAGTCGGAGCTAGTCGTAGCTCCGATGTATTCGGATGATATGAATGTCTCGTTTTTCTCGTATTGCTCGGGGAAAAGCGCCTTAATTTCGGCATTTATCTCCTCGATAAGATCCTCCATTTCTTCTTCGGAGAAATTACCCTGATATTTAACAACTATCGCCGCGGAACTGCCTTCTCCGCTTGACTGCACATAGCCGACATTTAGCTCTTTATCTTCGATAACTTTCCGTATCTTATCCGCGTTAGCCTGATATTCATCTCCTATGGCGTCCTCGCCTAATTCTACGGTCAGTATTGTGCCGCCCGTAAAATCAATTCCGAGATTGAGACCGGAGCCGAAACTGCCGCCGATTACCGCGAAAATTATAAATACGATTATTCCGATGAGAACCAATGCGGCGGGGACAGCAAACCATATCTTATAATTACCAACTACATCAAAAGTTTTATCGCCGTTGAATACGCTTAGGAATTTTTTCATAAAGCCTTACCTCCTAATGCGCTCAGACCGTAAAGTTTAGGTTTCTCATCGTTAAAGCTCAATAACGCTTGCAACAATAATCTTGTTATTACCATAGATGTGAACATTGAGAGTATAATACCTACAAAGAGTGTTATCGCAAATCCTTTAACCGTGGTCTCGCCTAATATCCACATCACTATCGCGCCGATAATTGTAGTGATATTGGAGTCGATAATTGCGGTAGTAGCCTTAGAAAAGCCCTCTTTTACCGAAGTTCTCAATGTCTTACCCGTCTTAAATTCGTCCTTTACTCTTGAAAATATTATTACATTCGCGTCAACCGCCATACCTATCGAAAGGATTATACCGGCGATACCGGGAAGCGTTAACTGCACCCACGGGAATACGGCAAGGAAGAACAATAAAATAATTATATAGAGCGCCAGCGCGATATCCGCGGCAAGGCCGAGCATTCTGTACATCACGCCCATAAAGATAAATACGAGCGCGATTCCGATTGCGCCTGCGATTATACCCGTCTTTAGCGCGTCCACGCCGAGCGTAGGGCTTATTGTTTTGCTTTCGATTAGCTTCAGCTTAACGGCGAATGCGCCCGACTGAATGCTTACCGCGAGGTCGTACGCCTCCTCGTAAGTATAACCCTGCTGACCGTTTGAGATTGTGGCTTTGCCGTTGCTTATAACACTGTTTACTCTGGGTTCGATTTTCTTTACGCCGTTAATATATATTCCGATTGTCTGATTAAGTCTTTCCTGAGTCGCGTTTCTGAATTTCTCGGTGCCGTCTTTATTGAATTCGATCGCTACGACATATTGACCGTTCTCGTCTCTGCTGACATAGGCGTTATTTAGCTCGGCTCCGGTAACATACGGCTCGCTTTCGTCGTCTTTCTTAAATTCAAGAGTAGCTGGCTTGCCGATAAGCTTAAATACATTCTCCGGGTCTTCGACATCGGGAACTTCTACTCTTATCCTATTGCCGGACTGAAGTGTTACGGACGCCTCGGTATAACTTTTGGAGAACAACAATTCCTGAAGGCTCGTAGCCGTGCCTTTCATCCTGTCTTCAAGGTCGTCGGCTTGTTCTTCGTTAGCTTCAAATACGGCGTATACTCCGCCCTTTAAGTCAAGTCCGAGCTTGATGCCCTTAGGATAAGCAATATAATCATACACTCCCAGCTGACCGCTGTCCAAATCAATAAAAGCGAATACCGTACCGAGTACGATAATCACGCCGATTATTGACAGGAGTATGATGGATTTTTTTCTGCTCACTTAATAAAGCCTCCTCAATGTAATGCACAAAACAATGTACTTTACAATTATATATATAATCGAATAGTTAGTCAATCTAATAAGATATAAAAGCTATACGGATTTATAAGATAAATGCCCTATAAAACCTGATTTATATTAAATTCTCGATAGCGTAAATGGCAAGCGAGAGTTCGAAACGCTTTTTCATCATTTCGCAGGCGCCCTGGTACGGCTTTGAAAGCTCTTTTTCATAATGATAAGAATTGGCGATACAGCCGCCGCTGCAATAATATTTCGCCATACAGTCCGAGCATTCGGCTTTCTTGGTTACATTTACCTCAATAAACTTGTCCTGAATGTCGGTATTCAGAGTATTGTCGAGCACGCTTCCCATATAAAAATCGTTATTGCCAACAAATTGATGACACGGATATATATCTCCCGTCGGCGATACAGCGAGGTATTCGCTGCCCGCGCCGCACCCTGTCAGTCGCTTTTGGACGCAAGGCCCGTTAATTAGATCCAGCATAAAATGAAAGAAGTTAAACCATTTATCGCCTTTTCGCCTGATAATGTATTCCCTTGCGAGTTTTTCATAGCTATCGAGAACGGGCTTGATATGCTCGTTTTTTATCGCCAAAGGATGCTCGCTGTTAAGCACAACAGGCTCGATTGATATCTGGTCGAACCCTTTATCGTTAAGGCTTAACACATCTTTATAAAAATCCGTATTCAGGGCGGTAAATGTGCCTCTAATATAATATTTGCCTATACGCTTACTAATGAATTTCAGCGCGTTATTCAATATAATATCATAGCTGTCTTTACCGTTTATAGATTTCCTTACTCTGTTATGTACATCCTTTCTCCCGTCAATGCTTATCACGACATTGTTCATTTTATCGTTAAGATAATCAATAACGCCGTCGTTAAGAAGCAATCCGTTGGTCGTCAGCGTAAAATGAAATTCTTTATTATATTTACACGCTTCTTGCTCAGCGTAATCCACAACAGCCTTTACGGTATCAAAGTTCATTAACGGCTCGCCGCCGAAGAAATCCACTTCAAGCGATTTTCTGCCGCCGCTCCTCGATATAAGGAAGTCAATCGCCTTTTTTCCGACCTCGACGCTCATATAATCGCGCGGGGTGTTATAAGTGCCCTCCGAGGCAAAACAATACTCGCACCGCAAATTGCAATCATGGCATATATTCAGGCATAACGCCTTGATGTCCCGCCTTTTAGTTATATGCCCGTAATCTCTTACGGGTATATTAATAAGCCCTGATTTCTCAAGGCTTTTTATTTCTTCCTTTATTCCTTCCCGTTCCTTTTCGCTAAGCGCATTTAAGTCTTTAATCTGCTCAGCCGTCAGTTTATCCTTACATACAAGATAAGCGGCATAATCGGTCTGAAACAGACTGCCGCTCTCCGGGTCCCAAAGGAAATAATATGTTATTTCCTGAGTATATTCAAAAGCGTGTATCATTCGGGTTTTCTGAAAGTACTGTTTACCTTTACATCCCTTTGTTTACAGGTCTGATTACCGACCGTGCAACTCGTCTTGCATGCGGATTGACAACTTGATTGACATTCGCCGCATCCGGTCTTGGCGTCAGAATTGTGAGATTTAGTAATAAGCGTCTTAATATGCTTCATATCGTCCTCCGTTGTAGCCATTATAATACATTTAACGCTTTAAGGCAAGAGAATCATTTATTTTTTATATTCACGGTCAATATGCCGCTGATAAGTCCCGCCGCAGTACCTAAAATCACATCGTAAATCGAGAGGTGAAACGCCTGACCCGCAAGCAGCTTAAATACGAGAAAAGACAGCAGTATGTATATTAACCCCGACAGAGCGCCTTTCGCCGCGCCCATCTTTACTTCTCTGGTGCCTATGAAAACGCCCAGTAATATGCTGAGTATCTTAATACCGTGATTGATATACATTATCGTATTGCTGTTGGCTCCCCAAAATTTTATTACGAGCGCCAGCCCCAATACAAGAAATACCGAAATAACCAGCGAATACAGCACACACCTCGCGACATCAAATGAACTCTTAATCATCTTATTGTCCATATTAACCTCCAATTGATTATATGAGATTGCTCATTTAACTAGAACGAATAGTTACTTGCCAATCACGGTGAGCGGAACTCTTTATTTCGCAATGATAGCCGTAAAAGGAAAAAAAGTCAGGTGCTCGCCCTGACCTTTTAATAAATACTATGTCTGATTGATTAGCTTGCTGTGAAGGCTTATAATATCTCTTTTTATATGGACTCTTTTTCCTTGGTTTCTTCCGCGCCTACATTCTGAACGCCCTGCGCCATATCCAGATTAAATCCGATGCCGTTCTTGTCTATCTTGACATTTACAGGCTCTTTATCCGAGCCGATATTGATTATTACCGAATTTTCCTGCTCGTTCATAGCTACGACCACGCCGATAAATCCGCCTATTGTCTTGACTTTGGTGCCCGGCTTAATCGAGCTCAGCAGCGCATTCATTTGTTTCTGGCGCTTTTTCTGTGTAAATGCGGGCATAACCAGCATAAATACAAGCATTATTCCTAGAAATACATATAAATACCATGAGCTTCCCGCCGTCTGTAAAAATAAATTCATTTTTATCTCCTGATTTTTTAATTTATATTATACTAATTACCAATATTTGGCAAGTAGATTAACTATAAAACATACTCTTTATAGAATTCTTTCCTAAATTCGCCGAACTTATTCTCTTTTATCGAGGCTCTGATATCCTTCATAAGCCTGATAAGAAAATTTATGTTGTGAATAGAGAGCAGAATCCCTCCGAACATTTCGCCGACATTTATCAGGTGTCTGATATACGCCCTTGAATAATTCCTGCATGCATAACAGTCGCAACCCTCCTCAACGGGAGCAAAATCCTGCTTAAATTCGGCGTTTCTGACGGTAATATCGCCTTTTCTCGTCATCGCGGTGCCGTTTCTCGCTATTCTCGTAGCAAGCACGCAATCGAACATATCAATGCCTCTCAATACGCCTTCGATAAGGCAATCCGCGCTGCCTACTCCCATTAAATATCTCGGCATATTCTCAGGGTAATGCGGCTTTAGCGCGTCTAGCATTTCATACATAACGGGCTTAGGCTCGCCTACGGACAGTCCGCCTATGGCGATTCCGCATTTTGCGTAAGGCAAAGTCCTTTCAATGCTCTCTATCCTTAAATCCTTGTACATATTACCCTGAACGATAGGGAAAAGCATCTGTTTATCGCCTTTAACAGTATTGTCGCACCGTTTCAGCCAGTTCAGCGTCCTGTCAAGCGCCTCTTTCGCCTTATTGTAATCCGCGCCGCTCTCGGTGCATTCGTCGAAAGCCATTATTATATCCGCGCCGAGCGCCTGCTGAATTTCCGTTGCGTATTCGGGCGTCAGAAAATGTTCGGTGCCGTCGAGATAGGAATTGAACTTCACCCCCTCGTCCGTGATTTTTCTGAGCCTGGACAGCGAATATATCTGGAATCCGCCGCTGTCGGTAAGTATCGGACGGTGCCAGTTCATAAACTTATGCAGACCGCCCGCCTGTCTTATTATATTGTGTCCGGGTCTCAAAAAGAGATGATAGGTATTACTTAATATAATCTCCGCGCCGATTTCGGCTAATATCTCGGGCGCAACGCCTTTGACTGCGCCCATCGTGCCTACCGGCATAAATACCGGAGTCTCCACAACTCCGTGAGGCGTGGTGAATTTACCCGTTCTCGCTCCCGTAGCGGAGCATATATGCGTTACTTCATAGCTGAACATCTATATTATCATTGTCGCGTCTCCGAAAGAAAAAAAGCGATATCTCTCCTTTACAGCGTTATTATATATCTTCAGTGTGTTTTCTAAACCGGTAAATGCCGCAACAAGCATAATTAGCGTTGACTCGGGCAGATGAAAATTTGTAATAAGGCAATCGACAACTTTGAACTTATATCCAGGATATATGAAAATATCCGTATAGCCCGATTTAGGCGATAATCTGCCGCCGCTGTCTGCTACGCTCTCGAGAACCCTTACCGATGTCGTGCCTACGCATATAACGCGCCTGCCTTCGCTCTTTGCCGCGTTTATTATATCTGCCGTCTCTTTGGTGAGTTCAAAGTATTCGCTGTGCATCTTGTGGTCAAGAATATTATCAGCCTTAACGGGTCTGAATGTCGAAAGCCCTATATGCAGCAGTACATTTACGATTTGTATTCCTTTACTTCCTATTATATCCAGCAATTCCTCTGTAAAATGCAATCCCGCGGTCGGCGCCGCGGAAGAGCCGTCGATAGCGCCGTATACCGTCTGATATCTGTCTTCGTCTTCAAGCTCACTTGTTATATACGGCGGCAGCGGCACATGCCCAGCTCTGTTTAAGATATCTTCAAATACTCCCTTAAAATTAAATCTTACCTCTCTTATGCCCATATCGCCTACGGATAATATCTCCGCCGACAATTCGTCGTTAATGGATATTTTAACGCCCGGCCTTAATTTGCGCGCGGGTCTTGAAATTACCTGCCAGTCCGTGAGATTTAACCTATTGAGAAGCAGCAATTCAACTTTAGCCGTCCTTTCCGAAATAATCCCGAACAGTCTCGCCTTAATGACCTTGGTATTATTAATGACTAGCACATCGCCGCTTATCAGGTAATCGGTTATATCTCTGAATATCCTGTGCTCTGTCAGGTTTTTTTTGCGGTCGTATACAAGTAATCTTGAGCTGTCTCTCGGCTCGGCTGCCGACTGGGCAATTAATTCCTCCGGAAGTTCGTAATTAAAGTCGCTTTTATTCATCGGCAATATCCTGCTCGAACAATGTAAGCTGCTCGACTTTATCCTGCGGCGGTTTTCTGTTAAGGTGCTTGTACGCTTTTACAAGGCATACTCTGCCTCTCGGAGTCCTGGATATAAAGCCCAACTGGATAAAATACGGCTCGTATACATCCTCAAGCGTTACGGATTCCTCGCCCGTAGCGGCGGATAGCGTTTCAAGCCCTACAGGCCCGCCGTTAAACTTGTCTATAATGGTTATCAGAATTCTTCTGTCGTTAAAGTCAAGTCCCAAGTCGTCTATATCCATTCTCGTCAGAGCCGAATCGGCGAGTTCTTTTGAAATTATATTGACTTTATCCACTTCGGCAAAATCGCGAATTCTCTTTAATAACCTGTTGGCAATTCTCGGCGTGCCTCTGCTGCGTCTGGCTATCTCGTACGCCGCGCTCTCCTCTATCGGGATATTTAAGAGCCTTGACGACCTCGTTACGATTTTAGAGAGTTCCTCTGGGGTATAGAGCTCCAGCCTTATAAGCATACCGAACCTGTCTCTTAACGGCGATGTCAGCAATCCCGCTCTCGTCGTAGCGCCGATAAGCGTAAATTTAGGCAATTCGATTCTCACACTTCTCGCGGACGGGCCTTTGCCGATTACTATGTCCAGAGCGTAATCCTCCATAGCGGGATAGAGCACTTCCTCCACCGCTCTGTTTAATCTGTGTATTTCGTCTATAAAAAGTATATCGCCGCTGTTTAGGTTGGTCAGTATAGCCGCAAGGTCTCCCGCACGCTCGATTGCGGGACCGGACGAAATTCTTATCTGGGAATTCATTTCATTTGCGACAATGTGCGCGAGCGTGGTTTTACCGAGTCCCGGAGGGCCGTATAGCAATAAATGGTCCAGTGCCTCGTTTCTGATTTTTGCGGCTTTAATATACACCGACAAGTTGTTTTTTATCTTGTCCTGACCTATATATTCGCTCATGCTCTTAGGTCTGAGAGCGTTTTCCTCGCTTGTGTCCGCAATTTTTCGCGTGCTTTCGAATAATCTATCTTCCATTTATCTGTATAAGCTCCTCAATGCCTCCGCGACAAGGCGGCTTGTATCTTCGGTATCGGCGGAAGCTTTCATTACGGCGTTGTACGCTTCGTTTCTCGAGATTCCGAGATTCACAAGCGCAAGCACCGCGTCGTTTATGTTGTCGTTATCTATTCTTACGGGAGCGGCGGCGGATACATCTTCAATGCTTCCTCTGAGTTCGAGCACAATCCTCTCGGCGGTCTTCTTGCCTACGCCCTTTATCGTAGACAGCGCCTTGATATCGCCCGTCATAATGATATTAATGAGGCTCTGTAAGTCAATACCCGACAGCACGCCGAGCGCCAACTTCGGGCCTATACCCGATACATTGATAAGTTTTAGAAACATCGCTTTCTCGTCAAGCGAATAGAATCCGAATAGGCTTATCTCGTCCTCTCTGACATGCATATAAGTATGCACTTTTACGGTATCTCCCTTTCCGCCTAATTTGACAAGGCAATTGGACGAGACATTAATACTGTAACCGATGCCGTTATTGCTTATCACAATAACGCCTTCGCCTATGGATTCGATTATACCTTGGATGTATGCGTACATTACAACTCCTTATAGAATATGTAAATTTCTGAATTTATCGGTATGCCCGTGGCACAGAGCGACCGCAAGCGCGTCCGCCGCGTCGTCCGGCTTAGGAATCGCAGGCAATTTAAGCAGGATTTTTACCATATTCTGAATCTGATATTTATCCGCAGAGCCGTAACCCGTTATCGCGACTTTTATCTGATTAGGAGTGTATTCGTAGAGCTTGCCGCATTTGGTTACGACCGAATACAATATTACGCCTCTTGCCTCCGCAACGGACAGGGCTGTCTTGACATTCTTAGCGAAAAAGAGCTGTTCGACCGCAATTTCATCAGGCTTAAAGCGTTCGATAAGCGCGCTGATTCCCTCGCCTATCATCTTTAACCTTACAGGCGCGCTTTCGTTTACGGGAGTGCAAATTACGCCGTAATCCACAACGCTGAACGCGCCTTTATGAGCGTTTATTACGCCGTATCCGATTGTAGCGAGACCGGGGTCAATTCCGAGAATTATCATTTATAATAATCATATATTCTCCCTTTCATAAAGTCAAGTAATAAGCCGGAAAGGCTATTTATAATTTATACAGCTTATAAAGAGAGATTAAACAGTTGCAAGTTTATACATTATTGATGTATAATCTTTGCATAAGAATACAAGGAGAGCATTATGGAAAAGAAAAAAATCGTCTTGGCATATTCAGGCGGACTGGACACTACGGTAATCATACCATGGCTTAAAGAGAACTATGACGCGGAGATAATCGCTGTTGCGGCGGATGTAGGACAGGGCAAAGAGCTTGACAACCTGCACGAAAAAGCGTTAAAGACCGGCGCGTCTAAATTATACATTGAGGACTTAAAAGACGAATTTGTAAGGGAATTTATATTCCCGACATTAAAAGCGGGCGCCGTATACGAGAAGAAATATCTGCTCGGAACGAGCTTTGCCAGACCCATAATCGCTAAAAGACTTGTCGAAATCGCCGAAAAGGAAGGCGCTTACGCTATCGCGCACGGCTGTACCGGCAAGGGAAACGACCAGGTGAGATTCGAGCTGACCGTAAAAGCGCTGAATCCGTCGCTTGAAATCATTGCGCCGTGGCGAATATGGGAGCTTAAATCCAGAGAAGACGAAATCGCGTACGCGCAGGCAAGAGGTATCGATGTCAACACCAATAAAGAGAGACTGTATTCGATGGATAGAAATCTCTGGCATCTTTCGCATGAAGGCTGTGACTTGGAAGACCCCTGGAACGCACCGAAAAACAGTCTGTATATGATAGTAACGCCGCCCGAAAAAGCGCCCGACACTCCCGAATATGTCGAAATTGATTTTATAAAAGGCGTGCCCGTAAAAGTCAACGGCAAGGAATTAGAGCCGGTCGAGATGATAGACGAACTCAACAAAATCGGCGCAAGAAACGGCGTAGGCATTGCGGATATCGTCGAAAACAGGCTGGTGGGAATGAAATCAAGAGGAGTATACGAGACACCTGGCGGAAGCATTCTCTACGAGGCTCATTCGCTGCTTGAATCCGTTACTCTCGACAGGGCTACGATGCATTACAAAGACCAGGTCGCAATAAGATTTTCGGAGCTTGTTTACGACGGAATGTGGTTTACACCGTTAAGGGAGGCTCTTTCGGCGTTTGTGGACAGCACACAGCAGACTGTTACGGGAACGGTAAGGTTAAAGCTCTATAAAGGAAGCATTGCCTCCGCAGGCATAAAAAGCGAATATTCCCTCTATGATGAGCAGACCGCTACATTCAGCGAGGACGAAGTGTATAACCAGAAAGATTCCGAAGGATTTATTAATCTTTTCGGACTGCCCTTAAAAATCAGGGCAATGAAATTAAAAGGAAAACAATAATGAAACTATGGAGCGGACGCTTTACTAAAAATTCAACCAAGCTCGCGGACGACTTTAATTCCTCATTGTCCATAGACTTCAGGTTGTATTCCGAGGATATATCCGGCTCGATCGCGCACTGCAAAATGCTGCATAAAACCGGGCTTATATCCAAAGAAGAAAGCGATAAGATAATAAAAGGATTGATGGGTATCGAATCCGATATCGACAACGGAACGCTCGTTCCCGACGATTCCGAAGACATTCATATGTTTATCGAAGCGGAACTTACCAAGCGTATAGGCGAATGCGGCAAAAAACTTCATACGGCAAGGAGCAGAAACGACCAGGTTGCTACGGATATGAGACTTTACGCCATGAATTCCGTCGACAATATCAAATCCTTGCTCAATAAGTTAATACATACGCTGATTGACATTTCGTATGCCAATCTTGACACATATATGCCCGGATTTACGCATATGCAGAAAGCGCAGCCCGTCACTCTCGCCCATCACCTTAGCGCGTATTGCGAAATGTTCACAAGGGATATCGAGAGACTGAATGACAGTCTTAACCGTATCGGCGTCCTGCCGCTCGGAAGCTGCGCGCTCGCAGGCACTCCCCTTCCCGTAGACAGAGAATACACCGCGGAACTGCTCGGGTTCAACAGCGTATCGAGAAGCAGTATGGACTCCGTATCAGACAGGGATTTCGCGCTGGATTTTATTTATAATTCGGCGATGATAATGATGCATTTATCGAGATTTGCTGAAGAAATCATCACCTGGGCGAGCGACGAATACCGGTTTATCGAATTAGACGACGCGCATTCCACCGGCTCCAGCATTATGCCGCAGAAGAAAAATCCCGATATGGCCGAACTCGTAAGGGGCAAAACAGGCAGGGTTTACGGCGATTTAATCACTCTGCTTACCGTAATGAAAGGAATCCCGCTTGCGTACAACAAAGATATGCAGGAAGACAAAGAAGCGTTTTTCGACGCGGAAGACACTGTTACGGCTTGCCTGAATATTTTTATCGAGATGCTCCCCGCCATTAAATTCAATAAAGATGTCATGGCGCTTTCGGCTAGCGGCGGATATACTAACGCCACCGATGTCGCCGATTATCTTGCGGCTAAAGGCGTGCCTTTCAGAACGGCTCATGAAATTACTGGTAAAATCGTGCTTTACGCTATAAGTAATAGTAAGAAGCTCGAGGAATTAACGCTTGACGAGTTCAACAGCTTTACTTATAACAAGAGAATTTTCGATAAAGACATATATGATATGCTTTCGCTGGAATCCGTAGTTACGCGCCGCAGCAGTCAGGGCGGCGCCGCTCCCGAAAGCGTCAGGGAATCGCTTGACAAATTAACTGAATATATAGATTCAATATAAAATATATTCCGCCGTCCTCAATGGACGGCGGAATTGCTACACCGCTCTAACAGTGTGACCAAATGCCGCTTACGGCATTTGGGTTTGGTCAAAAGGCATAGCCGCCTTTTATTTCCTTATCTGTCCCGAGCCTTTTACGACATATTTTACCGAGGTTAATTCCCTTAACCCGATAGGCCCTCTCGCGTGAAGTTTCTGCGTACTGATGCCCATTTCCGCGCCGAGTCCCAGTTCAAAGCCGTCCGTAAACCTCGTCGACGCGTTGATATAAAGCGCTGCGGCGTCCACCAGTCTTGAAAACAAAGCTGCTTTATCTCCGTCGTTAGTGATAATACATTCCGAATGTCCCGTATTGTGCTCGTTTATCCAGTCGACAGCCTCGTATATGTCCTTTACTACCTTAACCGTAATGACATAATTCAGGTGCTCTGTGTAATAATCTTCGCATAAAGCGGGTATCGCGTCCGGGAAAATCTTTATCGTTTTGTCGCAACCGAGTATTTTTACGCCCGCGTCATTAAGGCGTTTTAGAATGCCGGGCAGGAATTTATCAGCGATTTCACCATCGATAAGCAATTGTTCGGTGGCGTTGCATACTGACGGTCTTTGAGTTTTTGCGTTAAACACGACATCAGACGCCATATTGTAATCAGCGCTCTTTTCGATATAGGTATGGCAATTGCCGCCTGCTGACGCGATTACCGGCATACACGCGTTAGATAACACCCAATTCTTCAGAGAGTCGCCGCCTCTCGGGATAACGACATCTATATATTCGCTCTGCTTGAGGAGTTCTAGCGTGCTTTCTCTGGTCTCGTCGTCGACAAACTGAATTATATCCGTATTATAGCCTTTATCTGACAGCGCCTTTCTTATGATATTATAAAGCGCCCTGTTGGAATTTATCGCGTCCTTGCTCCCCCTTAATATCACGCTGTTGCCGCTCTTAAGCGTCAGCGCCGCGCAATCCACGGTGACATTAGGTCTGGCTTCGTAAATTATAGCGACCACTCCTAGCGGCGCCCTGACTTTAGTTACATTAAGACCGTTATCAAGCGTATAGTCCTCGACCTTTTCGCCGACGGGATCGGTGAGATTAATTATCGCGCGAACGCCGTCCGCCATCGCTTTGATTCTCTTATCGTTTAACGAAAGCCTGTCGATAAAGGTCTTATCTTTGCCCGCTTTTTGCGCGTTCCCGATATCAATTGAGTTATTTTTAATAATAATATCTGCGCTTTTCTCAATCGCGTCCGCAATCTCCGAAAGCATAAGGTTTTTGGTTTCGGTATCCTTGCCCGCCAATTCTCTTGATGCGTAAAACGCCGCTCTTGCCAATGATTTGATATTATTCATCCAGCTCTCCGTTATGGTATACATTCTGCACATCGTCCAGGTCTTCAAGCATTTCTATTAACTTCCTGACCTTAGACTCAATTTCTTCGCTTTCTATTTTTATCGTATTCTGCGGTATATACTCTATGTCGCTCTCGAGGATTTTTAAGCCCTGCTTTTCAAGGTTTTCCCTTACCTTTGAGTATTCGGACGGCACGGTGTATATCTCATAGATTTCTTCGCCGGTTATGATATCGTCCGCGCCCGCTTCAATCGCAAGCATAAACAAATCGTCCTCGTTAAGCCCTTCGGCGTCTATGATAATAACGCCTTTTCTATCGAACATATACGATACGCAATTGCTCTGACCGAGCGAGCCTCCATTCTTGTCGAATAAATGCCTGACATCGCCCGCCGTTCTGTTTTTGTTTTCGGTCAGCGCCTCGACTATCACGGCAATACCGCCGGCGGCGTAGCCCTCGTATACAATATCTTCATAATTGACATTCCCGAGTTCGCCCGATGCTTTCTTGATGCTGCGCATAATGTTGTCGTTAGGGATATTGTTTTCTTTAGCCTTGGCGATAGCGTCTCTTAGTCTTGAATTGGACAAGGGATCGGAACCGCCTTCTTTTACGGCTACGGCTATCTCTCTGCCTACTTTGGTAAATATTTTGCCTTTTTCGGCGTCGCCTTTGGCTTTCTTGTGTTTAATATTTGCCCATTTGCTATGGCCTGACATAATTCAATCCTCCTAAATAATACATCGCCGCGCCCGCCGCAACTGCGGCGTTTAACGACTCCATGCCGTTTGACATCGGCAGCGAAATAATTCTGTCGGCTTGCTCCATTAGACAGTCGGATATTCCCGACGCTTCGTTTCCTATAATCAGCGCGTACCTGTCTTGTATTGATTTAATATTATAAATGCTATCGCCGTCCGCGTCCAGCGCAATGACCGAGATACCCTTAAAAAGCTCATTAACCTCACTTAATTCGATATCGTAGAGCTTCACTCTGAATATTCCGCCCATGCTTGCTCTGACAACTTTACCCGAATACGCGTCCGCGCAATTAATCATATAGATATCCGGATATCCCGCGGATGCCGCAGTCCGAATTATCGCGCCTAAATTGCCGGGATCGCTTATTCTGTCGAGTATCAGCGCGTTATTTTGGGGTTTTGCCGGCTCAAGGCGTCTGATTCTTATAAGCGCTACCGCGCCTGACGGCGTAACCGTCTCGACGGCCTTATCAAATACATTGTCATCGACATAATATACGGGGCAATTAAGCCTTAAATAATCGGACACCTTGTCTTTAGCGCTCTCGCTGACATATATAGAGTTTACCTCTTCATCCCGGGGTATCGAGGATATGATATTGATACCTTCGACGGGATAAAGCCCGTATTCTCTACGCCATTTCTTGTCGTAAAGTTTTCTTAAGAGCTTTATTTTATCGTTAGATGAAGACCTGATGATTTCCATTGTTTCAAAAAAAGCCTTCTAAGAAGGCTTTTTTTCTTAGGCTAGTTTAGCTTTCGCCTGATCGCACAGAGCCGTAAAAGACTTACTGTCGTTTACCGCGAGGTCGGCGAGTATTTTGCGGTTTAAGGTGATACCCGCAAGTCTCAGACCGTACATAAGCTTGCTGTAAGAAAGTCCGTTTATTCTTGCCGCGGCATTAATTCTCGCTATCCACAACTGCCTGAAATCCCTCTTCTTCCTCTTCCTGCCGACATAGGCGTAATTGCCGGACTTCATAACGGCTTGTCTTGCGATTCTGTATAATTTGCTCTTGGAGCCCCAATAGCCCTTAGCGAGCTTCATTATCTTTCTTTTTTTCTTAGCTGCGTTAACTCCTCTTTTAATTCTCATAATGCACCTCTATTTAGACAATAAATTTCTGATTGTGGATTCCTGGGTAACATCTACATAGCCACCCTGACGAAGCCCCCTCTTCCTCTTAGTGGACTTCTTGGTCAAAATATGATTCTTTCCTGCTTTGGAACGCTTAATTTTCCCGGATGCGGTGAGCTTAAACCTTTTCTTAGCGCCGCTGTGTGATTTCATTTTAGGCATTGTTTTCCTCCAGTTATTTAGTTTTCGCATTAGGCGATAGAAACATTGATACTACCCTGCCTTCCTGCGACGGTTTCTTATCTATCACTGCCCAGTCCTTAATCTGACTGTAAAAGTCGTTTAATACTTCCACCGCGATTTCCGGATGAGCCTGCTGACGGCCTCTCATTCTGACCGTTACTTTTACCCTGTCGCCGTTTTCAAGAAATTTGATTGTATTTTTCGCCTTGGTGTTGATATCTCCCACATCGATACCGACTGACAATCTGATTTCTTTCAATTCGACTATTTTTTGATTTTTCTTCGCCTCTTTTTCTTTTTTAGTAAATTCGAACTTGAATTTACCGTAATCTAATATTTTACATACAGGAGGATTTGCGTTAGGCGAAATCTTTACAAGATCCAATTCCCTTTGGTCGGCAATTCTCTGCGCCTCATAAGCGGTCATTACTCCGAGCATATTGCCATCAGTGTCGATTACCTTTACTTCTCTGTCACGAATCTGTTCGTTAACCTGAAAGTCTTTAATAAATATTCCCTCCTTATAAAAATGTGGATAACGCATAAGTTATCCACAAATAATCTTTATTTGTACCAATAACAACGGAATGCGATTGGTGAGAAATAACTTCTGCTTACTAAATGATATTAACAAATCATTATCGCTATGTCAAATGATTACAGTGTTTTTTCCCTGATTTCTTTATTGATACGCTCAATAAATTCCTCCGTTGTCATCTGTCCGAGGTCTCCGCCTTGGCGGCTTCTGACGGATACTGCTCCCGCTTCAGCCTCCTTGTCTCCTATAATGAGCATATAATTTACTTTATTTAATTGCGCCTCTCTTATCTTGTAGCCGATTTTCTCGTTTCTGATATCGCTTTCCGCTCTTATCCCCGCGCTTAATAATCGATTGGTTACCTCTTGGCATTTGCCGATAGTCCTGTCCGTCAGGCTCAATACCTTGACCTGAACGGGGTTTATCCACAGCGGCAGGGCCCCGGCGTATTTTTCGATCAGCATAGCGAGCGTTCTCTCGTAACAGCCTATCGAGGTTCTGTGGATTATATACGGGAATTTCTTGTCGCCGTTTTCATCGATATAATACATCTCGAATCTCTCCGCGAGCAGGAAATCAATCTGCACGGTTATTATAGTATCCTCTTTGCCGTAGACATTTCTTGACTGAATGTCTAGTTTCGGTCCGTAAAACGCAGCTTCGCCTTGCGCTTCGGTATATTGAATGCCGAGGTCGTCCAATATCTCTTTCATTACCGCCTCGGTTTTTATCCATGCCTCGGGAGCGTCGATGAATTTCTTGGTATCCGTAATATCGCCCTTAGAAAACCTGTAATACACGCTGTCTTTAAGACCCAGAGCGTTAAGCATATAGTTAATAAGGTCGATGACATTATTAAACTCCTGCTTTAATTGCTCCGGCGTGCATACGATATGTCCTTCGCTGATTGTGAATTGCCTTACTCTAATAAGCCCGTGCATTTCTCCGCTCGCTTCGTTTCTGAACAGCGTGGAGGTCTCGGCGTATCTTATAGGCAGGTCTCTGTAACTCTTTAAGCCGTTCTTGTATATTGTGAACTGAAACGGGCAAGTCATGGGTCTTAACGCAAAAACCTCATCCGCGCTTTCATCTCCTAATATAAACATCTTGTCTTTATAATGCGACCAGTGCCCGGACAGTTTATACAAATTATTCTTAGCAAGAATAGGCGTCTTGGTCAAGATATAACCGCGTCTTTCTTCCTCGTCTTCTACGAATCTCTGAAGTATCTGCAATACCTTGGCGCCTTTAGGCATAAGCAGCGGCAGTCCCTGACCGATATTCTCGTCGGTCATAAAGAAATTAAGTTCCCTGCCTATCTTGTTATGGTCTCTTTTTTTTGCTTCCTCTACCATAACGAGGTAATCGTTAAGATCTGACTTTTTCTCGAAAGCGGTGCCGTAAATTCTGGATAACATCTTATTGTTGACATCTCCTTTCCAGTACGCTCCCGTAAGGCTTGTCAGCTTAAACGCATTAACCTTGCCCGTACTCATAAGGTGCGGCCCCGCGCAAAGGTCGGTAAAATCGCCCTGCGAGTAAATCGTAATAGGAGTCTTAGGCGGCAGGGAGTTAATAAGTTCAATCTTATAGCTTTCGCCGAATTCACGCATTTTCTTCAACGCGTCTCGTTTGGTAACAACTTGCCTGACAATGGGCAAATCCGCCTTGACGATTTTCTTCATCTCCGCTTCAATTCTTACGAGGTCTTCTAATGTAATCGGCGTCTTGAAGTCGAAATCGTAATAAAAGCCGTTGGATATGGCTGGTCCTATCGCGAGCTTGGAGGTGGGAAAAATATTCTTTACCGCCTGAGCTAAAATGTGCGCGGCGGTATGCCTGAAAGCGAGCTTTCCCTCTTCGTCGTCAAAGGTCAGTATTTCAAGCGTGCAGCCGCCGCTTATTTCGTCTCTCAAGTCTTTAATCTCGCCGTTAACTTTCGCGCATGCGGCTCTTCTTGCCAGATTTCCGGAAATAAGCGCCGCAATCTCAATCGCGCTCATAGGCTTGTCGATTTCTAATATCGAGCCGTCTTTCAATGTGATTTTCATATTTCACCTCATAAAAAAAACTCATCCAGCTAAAGGACGAGTTTATACCCGCGGTTCCACCTTTATTGTCATATAATATGACCTCTTAATTATCCTTTTACGCCGGATTAGCGGCATCGATTCGCAGGCGGTACGACATAAACGCATTATATCCTTCACAGCAACGGATACTCTCTGATAATGCTCTTTTACATCACATGTCCTGCCGATGTAAGCATTATTATAGTATTGATATTCTTAATTGTCAATTCATTAGTATATTATTAATTATAAAATTTGTTAAAACTGTATTAACTATTATATTTCTTTATATAGTTTTAAGTCTGACTATATTATTGACTACATTTATCATTTCGTTATTTAAGAGTTCTTTTTCTAACTGAATTTCGTAAGGGTTAGCGGATATTATCGCGCTTATAATATTCGTATGGTCTCTTTCGGACAGTTTCGGGATGTCGATTTTCTTATCGCTGGTGATATTTTCGATGACTATGCTCTCGTTGTCTCCGCGGCTGATTTTCAGCAAGCTTTTTTTATCGTCCGACATCTCCAATATGAATTGAATTAAGCTGTAAATGTCATTCGGCGTATGGTTGCTATGGATTAAGCCGTTGACCAGCATAATGACTTCGTCCCAATTAGATTTCAATTCGCCCATTCTGAATTTAAATAGCGCGTCTATCGAGTATTCGTACACATCGTTAAGAATATTTTCGACCAGCATTGTCTCGTGATTCCTGTCGCAATACACCAGCGCGGATATAAGTGCGGAATTCAGATATGATTCCTCGTTGAAATGGATATTCTTTGTCAGGTACGAATACTTGATATATATTAAGACTGTGTCCGTAATAATTCTGTTTACGCCTACTTTGACTGTTTTAAGGTCTTCCTCATTAGCGGCGATATTTATATGGTGCCTGCTTTTAGTATCATACGGCGCGTATGCCAAGCCGTTAATTTTATTTAATGAGCCGATTATAAATTCATATTCTCTAACATAATTCTTATCGATACTGATTATCGTCTGCCACATAAATTACCTCTTTATTAATGTATGCAACATAAATAGAATAAAACACTGAACAATGCGGTTTTCATAATGCATTGATTTTATTGCATTGAGAGCGCTTGTATCGTATAATCTTTATATGAAAGAAATCACAATAATAAGCCACGACGGTTATAAACTGCATTGCTCGCTGTGGGATGATACGGCACGCCCCAAAGGAGTAATTCAATTAGTTCACGGTATGGCGTCTTACGGCGCAAGATATGACGAATTTGCTGAAATTCTCAACAAAAGCGGCTATATAGCGTTCGCCGACGACCACAGGGGGCACGGCAAGAGCGCGAAAATTCCGGGCGTGGTAGATTACGATAACTTCAATCAGTGCGTTAAGGACCAAATACATATCACCAGAATGCTTAAAGCGGAATATAAGCTGCCCGTACAGCTGTTCGCGCACAGTTTCGGCTCCTTTCTCGCGCAAAGGTACATTCAGCTATACGACGATATTGACGGCGTAATCCTAAGCGGCTCCGCGCATATGGGCGGTAAGACACTTAAACTCGGTATAATGCTTACCGCGATAAGAAAACTGTTTATAAAAAGCTCTACCCCGTCTAAATTTCTTTATAACCTGTCCTTTAAGGCGAACAATAAGCCCTTTTTATCCGAAGGTCTCATTAATGCGTGGATTAATCGCGACAGCGACGCCGTAAGAAGATTCAACGAGGACCCGTCATGCGGATTTATTATGTCCGAGGCGTTCTATTATTCGCTGATGCGCGGACTATGGGACGCAGTAAAAAAAGAAAATATTGCGTCAATCAGCTCTAAACTACCGATTATGATTATGAGCGGCAGAATGGATCCCGTAGGCGGCATGGGCGAAAAAGTATTGAAGCTATATAACGAATACAAAGCAAATAACCTGAATGTATCGTTAAGGCTTTACGACGATGTAAGGCACGAATTGACTTCAGATCCGGATAAGGACAAATTGATAGCCGAAATGATTGAATTTTACAATAATAATCTGAAATATTGAATTTCGGGCGTATCGCCGTATTATGATTATTTAACGGTTTTGCTACCGCAGCCGCTACAATCGCCGCTGCAATATATACACCTTTTATCCTTTGAAAGCATTTTTCGAACACTGTAAAGGACAATGCTTATAATTACTATGCCGGCAAGAATGGTAAGCGCCGTCCCTTTATGATTTACAAGCATATACCCTATACTATAAATTATCATAGAAACCGTATACGCCGTAAGAGTCTGAAAGACGGCTGTAACGAGCATCGGGCGTATTCCGCCCATTTCCTTTCTGATTGCGCCTATCGCGGCCACACAGGGCGCCGAAAGCAGCACGAACGCCATAAACGCGTATGCGGCGTAAGGTGTGAATATACTTTGAAGCCCCGTTGCCGTATTGCCCTCTAAGAGTATGGACAGCGTGGAAATAACCGCTTCTTTGGCAATCATTCCCGATATAATTGAGACGGCGGCTCTCCAATCGTCAAATCCGAGCGGTGAGAAAATCGGCGCGATCAGTCTTCCGAATGCCGCAAGCAGACTGTCTTTCGCGTTGCACAATTTAAGACTTGTGTTAAACGACTGAAGAAACCATAACACGACGGAAGCAAGCAGTATGATTGTGCCCGCCTTTATTATAAATGATTTGACCTTATCATATAGTTGCAGCAGGATGTTATTGAGTTTCGGCAATCTGTAACTTGACATTTCGAGTATAAATGTATCGGTTTCGGTTTTATATATTTTTAATTTCTTCAGCAATAATCCCATAGATATGACTGCTAGTATTCCGAGCAGATACATAGAGGGCGCAACGAAGGGATTACCGGGGAAAAACACTCCGGAAAACAGCGCGAATACCGGAAGCTTTGCCGAACAAGGTATGAACGGCGTCAGCATTATCGTAAGTCTTCTCGAATCGTTGTTCTCGATAGTTCTAGTTGCCATAATAGCTGGGACGCTGCAACCGCAACCTATAATCATCGGTATAAACGACTTGCCCGACAATCCGATTTTCTTAAAGAGCCTATCCATTATATACGCCACCCTCGCCATATATCCGCAGCCTTCGAGGAAAGATATTATCGTAAAGAGCAGTAAAATCTGCGGCAGAAATGTTAACACCATCCCGACTCCCGAGATTATTCCGTCCGAAATTAAAGACACCATCCATACCGACATACCCGCGTTAAGGAGATAACTTTCGGCGGCGGCGCCGAATCTGACGATAATAAGCTCTTCCATAAAATCCGCGGTAATCGAGCCGAGCCAATTGACTGACACATAATACATAACAAATATTACCGCGAAGAAAATCGGGAAAGCGAGATATTTATTGGTCAGCACCGAATCAATTTTAGCGGACAGCCTTTCTGCTTTATTGTCGTGTCTTGTCAATACGCTTTTAATAATGCGGTCTATATACGCGTATCTTTCATTGGTTATTATCTCGGACAAATTACTGTTATTATTGACGAGCTTATTTAATACGGTCTTATCCGCTTTAGTTAAATTATCTATGTATTCTCTGTCCCGCTCCGCAAGTTTAATGAGTTCATAACGGTTAAGAGAGGGAAATTTACTCTTTAATTTCTCGACTAAATTTTCGATATCGCTGTTAAACGTTACACGGTCGTATATGCTGCGCCTTAAATTAAGAGCGGTATTCATAAGTTTATCTATATTTCTATTCTTCAGAGCGGATATAGGCATTGCCGTAACGCCCAGAATCTCATTGATTTTATCGTAATTAATGTAGATACCGCGGCTTATTAGCTCGTCTTCCATATTGAGCGCGATAACCATATCGATTCCCGTCTCCATTAGCTGCGTAGTGAGATACAGGTTCCTTTCGAGATTGGTCGCGTCTACGACATTAATGATAACATCGGGCTTGGAATTAATAATGTAATCTCTTGCAATGCGCTCTTCCAGCGAATACGAGGACATAGAATAAATGCCCGGCAAATCAATTATATAGACATCTTTATTCCTGATATATCTGCCCTCTTTCTTTTCAATCGTAACACCCGTCCAGTTGCCTATAGTCTGATTTAATCCCGTTAGCAGATTAAAAAGAGTGGACTTGCCGCTATTCGGATTGCCGACCAGCGCTATTCGTTTCATAATGAGACCGTAATACGTCCCGCGTCGAACTTTCTTATCGCGAGATTAAATCCCCTCAGGCTAATCATTATCGGGTCTCCGAGAGGCGCAACTCCCGCAAGGCGGATTCTTACGCCCTTTATAAGTCCGATATCCATAAGCCGCTTTTTTACTTCTTCACGGCAGTTGATATCGACGATTACTCCTTCGGAATTGATTTTCATATCTTTTAATAACATACTTACCTCGAATGTTAGCACACACTAACATATTAACATTGAATATTTCTTACGTCAATTATTTATTATTGAATTATTGATGAAATTATGATAAGATTTAGTAAATGAAAGAATCCGGTGAAAATTATTTGGAGACGATTTACAATCTTTACAAAGAAAACGGCTTTGTAAAGTCTGTTGACATAAGCAACGCATTAAATGTCAGCCGACCGAGCGTCAATCGCGCGTCCAAAGTCCTTCAGGACAAGGGGCTTATCACCCAGGTTCATTACGGCAATATCGAATTAACGGAAAAAGGCATAAAAAAAGCCGAAGAAATCATACAAAAGCACAATAATCTTACGACATTTCTTATAAAAGTCCTCGAATTAGCCCCTGAAGAAGCCGAGTACAACGCTTGCCGCATCGAGCATATCATTACTGATAATGCGATGAATAAAATTAACGAATACCTCAAGAAGAATTAATTTCGCCTGATATTAATTCTGATTTTCTTTGTTACAACATCAGAAATCTAAAATTATTAATATATTGATATCAGCAATTCTCTTAACAGCTTGCATGCAAGCACTGTGGACGCGCCGCTTAAATCAAGCGACGGCGCAAGCTCTACGATATCCGCGCCGATAATATTCGCCTTGCCGATAAGGCTTATCGCCCGCATAATCTCGTTAAAATTAACGCCGCCCGCTTCGGGCGTACCCGTGCCCGGCATAATGGACGGGTCAAGCGCGTCGAGGTCAAAAGTTAAATATACGGGATCGTTTCCGATTTCATTAAGCGCGTTTTCAAGACCGTCAAGATTATATCTTACGACATTGTTATGCTCCTCCGCCCAGTTAAACTCCTCTCTTAATCCCGAACGCACGCAAAACTGATAAATTTTCTTGTCGTCTAGTAATTCATTTATACGCCTCATTACCGTGCCGTGCGAAAGGCGCTCTCCGAGAATTTCATCCCTTACATCGAGATGCGCGTCGAATTGCAATACTTTAAGATTATCGTACGCCTTATGCGCCGCCTTGACGCACCCTAGCGTCAACAGGTGTTCACCGCCTATCATAAGCGGTATTTTATGGTCGTAAATAATTTCAGAAACTAGCTTTTCAATATCGGCAACAGCTCTTTCGGAATTTCCGAAAGCCAGCTCCAAGTCGCCCCAATCGTGAATATTCAACTCCTCCAAATCCTTATCCTGATACGGGCTGTATGTCTCCATACCGTATATCGACTCCGTCCTCATATAGCGGCTCGCGAGCCTGGTTCCAGACCTGAAAGAGGTCGTCGAGTCGAAAGGAGCGCCGAATACTACGATTCGCGCATCGTTATAATCGCTGATGCAGCCTAAAAATTTATCGGGGTATTTATTCATTATCACAGTTTAATTCCTCTAATACATAATTCGGCAGACAGAAGCAGCCTTTATGCAGAGCGGTGTTATAATACCTTGTCTTGAAATTAAGACTGTTCCAACGCGCCTCTTTAAGGTCATTAACAGGGTCTAATCCCTTGGACGCGAAGCCGAACAGCCAATGCCCCGACGGATATGTCGGAATATGCGCCTGATACAGCGCGCTGATGTTAAAGAATTGACTGATTCTCTTATGTGTTAATTTCATCGCTTTCTTATAGTCATTATAATACGGATTCTCGTGCTGATTAACCAATATCCCGTTATCCGTCAGCGCCTTGTAGCAATTGCCGTAAAATTCCTTGGTAAAAAGCCCCTCTCCGGGTCCTACGGCATCCGTTGAGTCCACGACGATGAGGTCATATTCGCTTTTACAGTTTCTGACGAATTTCAAGCCATCTTCAAAGTATAAATTCACT
Source organism: Christensenellales bacterium (assembly GCA_050952545.1). Lineage (GTDB taxonomy): Bacteria > Bacillota > Clostridia > Christensenellales > CAZKXV01 > JBMNLD01. Next base: position 435,503 of record JBMNLD010000002.1, on the reverse strand, counting down.
CTTTTGTCGTCCAATTGCGATGAAGTTACGGGCAGGTATTCTCTCGACACATCGACGACCATTTTATCGATTTCGACCATATCTATTCTCTCGATTGTCTCATACCTAGCAAGCTCCCTTACCGTGCCGCCGTCGCCTCCGCCTATTACGAGCACTCTCCTGATATCCGGATTTACAGCCATAGGCACATGGACAATCATTTCATGATATATAAATTCGTCTTTTTCGGTCAGCATCATCAGACCGTCAAGCGTTAAGAACCTGCCGAATTCGACTGAATCAAATACATCCACTCTCTGAAAATCGCTCAGCCCTGAGAATAAATGACTATTGACTCTTATTGAGAATCTGACATCCTCGGTATGTTGCTCGGTATACCATAAATCCATTTTATTCCTCCATCACATTGATATACTCAATGTCCATATCCTGCGTGCCCGTCATAAGGCAACCCTTTTCTTTGGCGTATTTGATATATTCGATGATATCGCTTGTAATCCGCTCTCCCGGCGCGAGAATAGGTATTCCGGGCGGATAGCTCATCACGAATTCAGCGCTTATCAAGCCTTCACTCTCGCCGATTAATACGGATTTCTTATCCGAATAGAAAGCTCTTTTCGGGGGATAGACGACTCTCGGGTTGATATATTCCCTGTCAAAAAGACCCGACTTATCCCCGCTGTACAGCCTCTTGATTTCCTGAAGCGCCGATACCAGTCGTTCGATTTCAAGATAGCTGTCGCCGATAGAGATTATAGCTAAGATATTAGTCAAATCCCCGAATTCTACCTGCATTCCGTATTCATCGCGTAAAATATCGTAAATCTCAATGCCCGCAAGTCCGATGTCTCTGGTATAAACGGATAATTTTGTCTCGTCGAAGTCGTAAATGCTGTCGCCGTTGGTAAGCTCTTTAGAAAATGCGTAATAGCCGCCGATTTTGTTTATCTCTGCTCTTGCGTAATTGCTTAACTTAACTACTTTATCAAATATTTCTCTGCCCTTTAAGGCAAGGTATCTCCTGGTAATATCAAGGGATACCATTAGAAGATACGAACTGCTCGTCGTGCCCGTTAAATTGATTATCTGCCTGATATATCCCGGGTCAACCGAGCCGTTAGAAAGCAGCACCGAGCTCTGAGTAAGCGAGCCGCCGGTCTTGTGCATGCTGACCGCCGCCATATCGGCGCCCGCCGCCATTGCGGAAACGGGCATATCGCTCCCGAAATAAAAATGCGTTCCGTGCGCCTCGTCGACAAGCACTTTCATTCCCTTGGAGTGCGCTATATCCACAATTGCCTTTAAGTTAGAGCAAATTCCGTAATATGTCGGATTATTTACAAATACCGCCTTGGCATCGGGATTGGCTGTAATCGCTTTCTCCACTTCTTTAAGCTGCATCCCTAACGGAATTCCGAGGGTCTTATTTATTCCGGGATTTACATATACGGGTTGCGCGCCCGAAATGACAAGGGAATTAATCGCGCTCCTGTGCACATTTCTCGGCATGATAATCTTGTCGCCTTCTTTTAGGACTGACATTATCATAGCCTGCACTGCCTGCGTAGTGCCATTGACTATAAAAAAAGCCTCCTTTGCCCCGAACGCGTCCGCCGTCAGCTCTTCAGCTTCCTTAATAACGCTCTTGGGGTGACACATGTTGTCAAGAGGCTTCATTGAATTAACATCTACGCTAAGACATTGCTTGCCTAAAAATTCGACCAAATCGGGATTGCCCTTGCCCTGCTTATGACCGGGAACATCAAAGGGCACCACCCTTCTCGCTCTCAAGCTCTTTAACGCTTCTTTCAAAGGCGCTTTGGTCTGATCCATTTCAATAAATATTGGTGCCGCTGAAAATCTCTATCATTTCTTTTCTCAGGCTGTCCGTGATTGCAAGCCTCTGCTTGGGATGCAATTCGTACACATCGGTATTAAATAGATATCTCTGCAGCTCGATTTCTTTAATTATCATCTTGGTGTGAAAGATATTGGACTGATATACATTAACATCGATAGCGTCATATTTAAGCAGCGTGTCGTTATCAATATAGTCCTGAATCGAGGTGATTTTATGGTCGATAAAACATTTCTTGCCGTCAATGTCTCTAGTGAATCCCCTTACTCTGTAATCAACCGTAATAATATCCGAGTCAAAACTGCCGATAAGATAATCCAGTGCGTTTACGGGCGAAATTTTACCGCAGGTGGACACATCGATATCCACTCTGAATGTGGCGATGGATTTATCGGGATGATATTCGGGATAAGTATGCACGGTAACATGGGACTTGTCCAGATGCCCGATTACGGAATCTCTGGTATTCAATATCTCCTGCTCTAAATTACCGCCGAGAATTTCGGTCTTTTTATTGATTGCTTCTTCGGAAATCATTATTGTAACGCTGGCGCCCTGAGGGTCGTAATCCTGCTTGGATATGCTAAGGACATTCGCGCCGATGATATTGGTAACTTCACACAGAATATTAGTCAGTCGCTCGGAATTGTACTGTTCGTCTATATATTCGATATAATCCTGCTGTTCTCTGGCGCTCTTCGCGTAACAGACATCGTAAATATTAAAACTTAATGTCTTGGTAAGATTGTTAAACCCGTATAATTTAAGTTTATTTTCCAACCTTTATTAAACTCCTTATCCTGATAATTAATGATGTTACAGCATTAATTATCAATTGTCAAGAATTAGACAAGAATTTTGTCGCACCCTCAATATATTAGTTCTGTTTTCTGAATATTAATATTCAGTTTGTAAATAATTAAATTGTTTAAGGTGAAATATGAAAGTAAACTCTTATTGGCTCAAGCAGGAAATACCCTCCTTTAATGCTCCTGACGAGGATTTCGGTACAGAAGCTCTGGTAATTGGCGGCGGCATCAGCGGTATTACTGCCGCTTATCTTCTGTCGCAGGAGGGCGTAAAAACTGCGCTCATCGAAGCCAACCGCTTAATGCGCGGCGCATCGGGCAACACCACGGCGAAAATTACATCGCAGCACGGTATGATATATGATCACTTGGTCAGGAAAATGGGTATCGAATTGACCGAGATGTACGCCAAATCCAACGAATCGGCGATAGATTTTATCAGAGAAACCGCCAAAAAGCACCTAATTGCCTGCGACTTGACCACGCTTCCGGCATATATCTACACAACCAAAAGCAGTTCGATTGACAATATCGTCCGCGAGACCGCAGCCGCCCAAAAGGCGGGAATTAACGCAAGCTACTTAAAAGAGCTCAACCTCCCCGAAAAAGTGCTTGCCGCGGTGATGTTTCATAATCAGGCGCAATTTCATCCCGTTAAATACCTGAACGGTCTTATAGATATCATAGTATCTAACGGCGGCAAAATATACGAGCATACCAGAGCGATTAACATTGAACCCGGAGAGCCTAATATAGTTAAGACGAGCACAGGAAAATCCATCAAAGCGAAGTACATCGTCATAGCGACGCATTTCCCGTTTTATGACGGGCTGGGGCTGTATTTCACGAGATTATACGCCGAACGCTCGTATGTCAGAGGGGTAAAAATCCGCGAGAGCTTCCCCGAGGGGATGTATATTTCCGCCGAAGACCCTGTAACATCTTTAAGATATCAGCCCTTTAACGGCGAAAAGCTCATACTCTGCGGCGGCGGAAGACACAAGACGGGAGACGAGAGCTCGACGCTAAAGCATTATGACGAGGTGCTGAATATCGCGAATAATCTCTATACGGTTACAGAAAATCCTTACAGCTGGTCGGCGCAAGATTATTTTACGCCGGATTTGGTGCCGTATATAGGCGCTCTGACATCAAACAATAATAACATTTTTGTCGCTACCGGATATAAGAAATGGGGTATGACTACGGGCACTTTGGCGGGAATTATAATAAAAGACCTGATAGTATCCGGCGAGAGTGTATGGACGCCGCTTTATAACCCGTCAAGAACAATTCTTAAATGCGGTGCCGCCAAAGCCGTATTGAAAGAAAACCTCTATGTCGCCAAAGAGCTCATTAAAGGCAAGGTAAAGAAAGCGCCCGAAACGATTATTCTCGCTAAGGACGAGGGAAAGGAAATCAAGATTGACAACAAAAGATACGGCGCGTATAAAGACCAAGACGGCAAACTCTATATTTTGGATATCACCTGTACGCATTTAGGTTGCGAGCTCAAATGGAACGATGCTGAAAAGAGCTGGGATTGCCCGTGCCACGGCTCGAGGTTTAATTATGACGGCAAGGTAATCGAAGGTCCCGCGCACAATCCTCTTAAACGGGAAGACAACAGCATTCATCCGAATATTAAATAATCCGTTGTCCTCGTCGCAATGCGACCTTTTCCCCGACAATAGCCTAAAGGCTATTGTCTTTCTTTCGGTCGATTGCTCCTCTTCCCTCGCGTATACCGCTCTGCTTATTTGTCCTTTATTCTGTTATAATAATTATCAATACAAGTATTACGATAACAACACTATTTGATACTATGAAGCAGCTATAACGAGCGGATTTTTCGATGATAGCGCCACAATCAGGTTCTCCATAGTATTATTACATGGAGGTTCTGAGTGGGGCGCTAATGCGGAAAAGATGCCGTTAGAGCGGTGATTACTTCCGCTGTCCGTTCAAGGACAGCGGAATATATTATATTACTTCAGTTCTATTCTTGCCCGAGATAATGTCGATACTCAAGCGGTATTTCTTATTGTTTTCCGAATAAATTATTACAAGATTTCTCTTATCGGTGAATTCCGCGCTTATAATCTTAGCTTTGCTCGCCGTAAAAGCCTTCTTGACCTCTTCAAGCTGCTTATCGTCGTATTCGCCGATATTATCCGACACGAATAATACATTGCCGAACATATTATTAACCTTGGCAAGCAGTAATTTCTGCTCTAGCGTGAATTTAAGATTATGATTTCTTAAGAAGAAGACATCGGGGTCGTTGCAGAACACCCTGCCGTCAAGATGGCGTCTGAAAATGCTGTTGGTCATAGCGCTTCTCGTGTTAACGATTTCCCTGTTGCCCACCCAGTAATACGGTTTGTTTCTGTACCAAAGATCGACATCGCAACTGATTCTGCACAAATCGACCTTGCCGAAGCTCGGGCCTAAAGGCACTCCGCAACCCAGAATAAACTTGTCGCCGCAACATTCCCTTAGAAAATCCATAGCCTCGCACATTATAGTGCCTCTGGTCTTGTTGTACCTGGGTATCAGGCATTCGCTGTAGAGAAAATCCAATTTCACAAGGTCGAATCCCCAATCGTTGAATACGGTGTTAAATACGTTCTTGAGATAATCAGCGGCTTCTTTGACATAAAAATCTATTATGTAAGCGCCGCCCCAGGCGATTGTGCCTAAAGCAGGCTTGCCTTTGCTGTTCTTTACCAGCCATTCGGGATGCTCTTTGGCGACTTTCGAGTCTCTCGCGCATGAAAACGGCGCAAGCCATAATCCCGCGAGCAAGCCCTTTTCGTGAACCGCGTTCGCTATGTATTTCATACCGTTAGGGAATTTATCGTCTTTAAGCGTGAGCCAGTCGCCTACCTTGCTCTGGTAGCCGTCGTCAATCTGAAAAATATCGGCGTAACCCTTGACCTTATCCATTCCGTTGAGGTCTCTGATTAATATTTCCTCGGTAATCTTGCCGAAATAATTATACCAGGACGTATAGCCGCTCATATGCTTAATTCGGGGTTTAGGGATATTCATCATCTTGAAATACTTATCAAATACCTCGTCATATCCGCCTTTTAACATAACGATATCAAAAGCCTTATACGGCTTGTCTATCGTCAGACCCTTTACATCTTTCTCGATTGAGATAAGCCCATTATTCATATCGAAATTAAAAATCGTATAGCCCTCGCGCTCCGAAAGCGAGCCTAGAAGCGTTAAGTTGCCGCCGTCTCTTATGTAAGAGTATGTAAAGCCGTGAAAAACGCCCTTATTACGCGGATATTTCTTAATCTGATAATCGCCGTATATGGAAACTACGGAATAAGCTAATTTGCCTATCGGCATAATTCCTATGAGCTTATCGTTCTTAGTGTATTCCTTATTGTAAGTCCATGACTGATAGCCGTTAGGAAAAATCCTCTCGTTGCCGACGAATTTGTATTGATAGTCAACGGATAACGCCTTTAACTTAAGAGCGGTCTTGGGTATAATACTTAGCGTCAGCTTGTCCTCCGACACATTGGCGTCAACTTTGTAATGCTCGTTCTCGAGAGCGTCTGAGCAATAATTTACGCCGTCAAGCAGATAACATAATTTCAACTTATAACTGGATAACATAATAACTCCTTTATTTAATTGTTTTACGATAATATATTTCAGAATAAATGTCTTCTACGACAATATCGCCTATTTCTTTATAGCCGAGCTTGTAGTAAAAATCCTTATGGTCGATATTACCCAAGATTACAAGATGTCTAGCGCCGAGCTCGATAGCTTTCTTTTCCATTTCGCCAAGAAGATATCGACCGTAACCTTTGCGCCTGAATTCTTTTATGATTGCGATTCTGCCCAGCCTGAAAATGTTTTCATCAGTTTCGTACACTCTGCCGCATCCGATTGGTCTGTCATCGCAACAGAGCGCCATATGCGTTGCGTATTCGTCAATTTCGTCGAATTCAAGCTCGTAATCTATACCCTGTTCCTTTATGAAAACCTCTTCTCTGATTTTCTTGCAGTCTTCAAAGTCCCCGCTTACGGATAATTTCGCCATAAATTAAACCTCATTATATATATTACCATATTATCTGTATTAATTCAATAGTAATTTTCCGCTGTCCTTTGGACAGCGGAATACCGCGCCCTTAATGCCTCTTTGCTGCCCTTATTGTCATAAAATGGAGAAAGCTGTTAAGCGATTTTCGACGACAAAGTGTCCGACCAAATGCCGCAAGCGGCATTTGCGATTGGTCAAAAAAAGGAGCAATCGGCTAAAAATAAAGAGGTCTGAGTTGTCAGACCTCGTAAACAATAGCCGCATTGCGACTTGGTGCCGAAGGCCGGACTTGAACCGGCACGATGGAAACCACCGAAGGATTTTAAGTCCTTTGCGTCTGCCTATTCCGCCACTTCGGCTGGAGGCACCAATCAGAATCGAACTGATGATAAAGGTTTTGCAGACCTCTGCCTTACCTCTTGGCTATGGTGCCGTTTTTGGAGCGGGAGACGGGATTCGGACCCGCGACATCCGCCTTGGCAAGGCGGCGCTCTACCACTGAGCCACTCCCGCGTTTAAGCTATTACAATATATCAAAAAATATAATATATTGCAAGAGTTTTAGAGAGTATATTCGCTAATTTTTCTTTAAGTATTTGGGCTTCGGGGCTCTGCCCTCCCTTGCCAATAATTCCTCAAAGATATCCGTTACCCGAATATCCTTTTCGTTCATCAATACCAATGTATGGTATATTAAATCGCATATCTCCATTACAAGTTCTTTCTTATCGTTATTCTTTGCGGCGATGATTACTTCCGCCGTCTCTTCACCGATTTTTTTCAGTATTTTGTCAAGCCCTTTATCGAATAGGTAATTCGTGTAAGAGCCGTCTTTAGGATTTTCCCGCCGGTCTTTAATAGTCGCTATCACATCATATATTATTCCGTTTAACGGGTAATTGTCCTCCGACAGGCTTCTGTAAAAACAAGTGCGGTTGCCGGTATGGCACGCAGCGCCCTCCTGAATAACTTTAAGAAGCAGCGCGTCGCCGTCGCAGTCGTAAGCTATGCTCAAGACTTTCTGTGTATGTCCGCTCTGCTCTCCTTTCATCCACAGCTTGCCTCTGCTCCTGCTGTAATAAGTAGCGTAGCCCGTCTCGACTGTCTTATCGTAGGCTTCTTTATTCATATACGCCTGCATTAAGACCTCGCCGCTCACCGCGTCCTGCGCGATTGCGACAATCAGCCCGTTATCGTCAAATTTCAGGTCCATATCTATCTCCTTACCGATATCCCTCTGCCGCTTAGATAATCCTTCAAATCTTTAATTGTCAGTTCATTAAAATGAAACAGCGATGCGGCAAGCGCCGCGTCCGCCTTGCCCTCGGTCAGCACATCGTAGAAATGCTCTTTCCTGCCCGCGCCTCCCGACGCAATTACGGGAACTGAGACCGCCTCGGATATCTTTCGCGTCAAGTCAATATCATAGCCGTTCTTGGTACCGTCGCAGTCCATTGATGTTAATAATATCTCGCCCGCGCCTGAATTCACGCCTTTTACCGCCCATTCGATTGCGTCAAGTCCGGTATTAATTCTGCCGCCGTTTATGTACACATCATAGCCCCCGCTATCGTTTCTCTTGGCATCGATAGCGAGCACCACGCATTGCGAGCCGAATTTGTCGGCCGCTTCCGAAATTAATTCCGGCGTCTTTATCGCCTGCGAGTTGATGGAAACCTTATCCGCGCCGCACTTTAATATCTGTCTGAAGTCGTCCACCGTACGGATGCCGCCGCCTACGGTAAGCGGTATGAACACCTGCTCCGCAGCACGGCTTATGACATCGAGCATTATACCCCTGCCGTCCGAAGACGCCGTAATATCCAAAAACACAATTTCATCCGCTTTGTAGAAATTGTATTTTTTCGCAATCTCAACGGGATCGCCCGCATCAATCAAGTCTACGAACTTTACTCCCTTTACCACCCTGCCGCGATCGATATCAAGACAGGGAATTATTCTCTTAGTCAGCATCTATACCTCTTACAATCTGAAGCGCCGTTCTTAAATCGATATTGCCCGCGTAAATAGCCTTGCCGAGTACCGCGCCGTATACCCTGTTGGCGATTAATTCCTTGATGTCCGCAAGAGACTTGATTCCCCCGCTCGCGATTACATTAAGGCCGCTCTTTTCTCTTAATTCGGTAGTGTTAATGATATTCACTCCCGAAAGCGCGCCGTCACGGCTGATATCGGTATAAATTACGGTATCAATGCCCATATTAACGACTTTTTGAGCTAGTTCCAGCGCGGTCATATCCGTCTTGTCAACCCAGCCCTTTATCGCGACTTTTCCGTTCTTCACATCGATGCCGACAATGATTTTGTCCGCGTAAAGCCTCGCCGCCTCTTCAAAGAATTCGGGCTTTTCGACGACACCGGTGCCGAGAATTATTTTGTAAGCGCCAAGCTCTTCTATGTAGTATTTGATTTTGTCGATAGACCTGATGCCGCCGCCTATTTGAATAGGCACCTTAACCCTGTCAAACAAATCCTTTAACACCGAGGTATTGACGGTATCGTCGCCGAATGCGGCGTTCAAGTCCACGACATGAAGGTATTCCGCTTCACAATCCACCCACCTCTCGGCAATTGCGACAGGGTCCCCGTAAATCGTGGTCTGTCTTCTGTCGCCGTATAATAGTCTTACGGCATTTCTGTCGAGTATATCAATAGCAGGGAATAATATCATATAAAACCTCCGAAGCGTTTTAATATTTCTATGCCCGTATCACCGCTCTTTTCAGGATGAAACTGCGTGGCAAACACATTATTGTAGCGTATCGCAGCGGCAAATTCCGTTCCGTAGCTCGTCTTGGCGTCGATGTAACCGCTGTCGGTATTGCAATAGTAGCTGTGAACGAAATACACATTGTCGTCGGGCAGATCACGCAAGTATCTGCTGTCATTAGCGGGAATTATTTGATTCCAGCCAATGTGCGGCACTTTCAGTTCAGTCTCGCTGAATTTTACCACTTCGCCGGGAATTACTCCCAGACCGCGGTATATTCCGTCCTCGTATCCCGTCTCTAGCAGCAGCTGCATTCCTAGGCATATCCCAAGAAACGGTTTATCCGCCTCAATCGCGTCAAAGATAGCGCCCGTCAGCTCTTTATCCTTTAGCATATTCATAGCGTCCTTGAACGCCCCGACACCCGGCAATACGATTCTTTCGGCGCTTCTTATGTCGCTTATTTCATTTGTTATGCGCGCGCTGAGTCCGATGTATTCAAACGCTTTCTGCACGCTCCGTAAGTTGCCCATCCCGTAGTCGATAATTACAATCATTCAAGCATACCCTTAGACGACGGAATATTGTCTGAAATTATTTCAGATGCCTCGGACAGCGCTCTCGTGAACGCCTTGAACGCCGACTCTATAATGTGGTGGTTATTACCGCCGTAAAGGTTGTTGATATGAAGCGTTATACCTCCGTAAGTCGATACCGCCCTGAAAAATTCTTCAATAAGTTCGACATCGAAGTCTCCGCTCTTGCCCGAAATATCCACATTATACACGAGATACGGCCTGCCGCTCAAGTCAAGCGAAACCGTTGTCAGCGCCTCGTCCATAGGAATTGTTACTGATGCGTAACGCCTGATGCCTTTCTTGTCATTAAGCGCCTTGGATATAGCCTTGCCTAGACAAATCCCTATATCTTCTACGGTGTGGTGGTAATCCACATTTATATCGCCGCTGCATTTAACCGTTAAATCGAAATTACCGTGAGAAGCGAACAATTCAAGCATATGCTCTAAAAAGCCTATGCCTATCTCTACCTGTCTCTTGCCGATGCCGTCCAGACAGAGCTCCAAATAAATATCCGTTTCTTTAGTTTTTCTGTCAATTTTCGCCGTTCTCATCCTAACTCCTTATTCTGATCGATTCCGCATGTGCGTCCAACCCTTCACACTCCGCCAGTTCGATAATGTCCTTGCTGACCTTGTCGAGACTGTCCTTGTCATAATTAATTACGCTTATCCTCTTCATAAATGTCATCGTATTCAATGCCGAGAAAAATCTCGCCGTACCCGAAGTCGGCAACACATGAGAGGGTCCTGCAAAATAATCGCCGAGCGGCTCGGGCGAATAATTGCCGATAAATATCGCTCCGGCGTTCCTTACTTTATACATCGCTGATTTCGCGTCCTTTATATTAAGTTCAAGGTGCTCGGGCGCTATCATATCCGCAATCTTTATCGCCGTATCGACGGAATCGACTTTTATTATCGCGGCGTTATTATTAAGCGCCTGAATTATTATATCCGCTCTCTTAAGCCTTGCCGCCCTGTCATATAAATTAGCGGATACATATTGCGCTATGCTCTCCGAGTCCGTAATAAGTATGGATGCGGACATAATGTCGTGCTCCGCCTGCGACAGCATATCCGCAATGATATAATCGGGATTAGCCGTATCGTCGGCTATTATTAATATCTCGCTCGGCCCCGCTATCATATCGATACCGACATGACCGTAAACTAATTTCTTAGCGAGCGTAACATATACATTCCCCGGGCCCGCGATGATATCCGCTCTCGGCACGCTTTCGGTACCGAACGCCATAGCGGCGATCGCCTGCGCGCCTCCGACCTTAAATATGCTCTTTATCCCGCATTCTTCAGCCGCTACAAGCGTCAGAGGATTTTCGGGTCTCGGGGTAGTCATGATTATTTCGTTCACCCCCGCGGCGACTGCGGGCAGCGCACACATCAGGACGGATGACGGATATGCAGCCGTTCCTCCCGGAATATAAATCCCCGCGCGCTCTACCGGCCGCATAATATAGCCCGTAGCGTCGTCGATATCGGAATTTATTCTCTGATTAATATGATAGTTAAGGATATTTTCTTTAGCCTGTCTGAGAGATTTTATAAGACTGTCATCGACCGCCTTATACGCCTGCTCTATCTCATAATCGCTGACCTTAACGCTGGTTTCGTCAAGTTGTATTTTGTCAAATTTAAGCGTGTACTCAAAAAGCGCCGCATCCTTAATTTTTCTCACTCTGTTCACAATTTCGCCGACCGCGCCGATCAGCTTATCGTCGTCTATCTGAGAACGCTTTAGCACCTTGTCAAGGCTGTCTATTCCATATGTCAATACGGGAAGTTTCATATTATCTCCGATAACTTATCGATAAGCGGCTTGATTATGTCCTGCTTTAACCTAAGACTAACCATATTTACGACAAGTCTTGCCGAGCATTCGTATATCTCTTCGATGATTTTCAATCCGTTCTCCGCCAAAGTCTTGCCGCTCTCTACAACATCGAGAATGATATCGCTAAGCCCCGTAACAGGTCCTAGCTCTATAGAGCCGTTGAGCTTGATTATCTCGACATTCATAGATTTTAAGTTAAAAAACTTTCTCGCTATATTGACATACTTTGTCGCCACTCTTAAATCCTGAGGGTATTGACCGCTCTTACCCGCCGTGCATAATCTGCATTTGCCGAACTTCAAATCCAGCATTTCAAGCACATTTCTGTCCTCTTCAAGCAGCGTGTCTTTGCCCGAAACGCCTATATCCGCGACGCCGTATTCAACATATGTCGTCACATCCGAGGGCTTGACCAGGATAAACCTGAAATTGCCGCTTGTGTCGTACAGTTCAAGTTTTCTCGTAGGTTTAAGCACATCCGCGCAATCTATGCCGCACCGGCTAAGCAGCTTAACCGCCTCTTCGGCAAGTCTTCCTTTAGATAATGCGATAGTGATGCCCATATTACTCACCGTCCTTTTCGCCGATGAATATCAGTTTCTTATATTTAACCGTTCTGTCTTTAGCGTATTCAATAAGCGCGTCTTTGCTCTTGACAAGCGCGGTCTCGACGATATAGCCTTCTGAAATGAGATTATCTGCAGCCTTAACCGCCGAATCGTAGCCCATATCGTCATAGCCGATTAAATAATCTATCGAGTCGACGGCGGGCAATTTATCCGCCCTGCTAAGCGCCGTATAGAGATTGTCTACTCCGATAGCGAAACCCGTAGCCGGATAATATTCCTTAAATGTCGCCGTAAGCTTGTCGTATCTGCCGCCTGCGAGCACGGGCGCGCCGAAATGCTTGGTAATTCCCTTGAATACAATGCCCGAATAATAATTCATCGAATTGACAAGGCTCAGGTCGAACGAAATATAATCCGAATAACCGCGGATTTTTATAAGCTCGTACACTTGCCTTAAATTATCGAGCGCGTTAAGGCTTTCGTCTGGCAGATCGTACGCCTCGGCAGCGTCGAGCATTTCTATTCCTCCGAACACCGAGGGAAGTTTAGTCAATAGCTTTATAAGCGACCGGTCTATTGATTTATACGGTTTATTACCGTTAAGTTTATCCTTATTGTTTAATAAATCGATAAGACCTATGATATCTTTTTTATAAATACGCTCCGCAATAGCCGATTTGCCGTCTTCGTCAATACCCAGCGAATTGATTATACCCTTAAAGAATCCCACCTGTCCGATGTCAATCATAAAGTCCGTCAGATTCGCGGCAAGAAGAGCCTTGATTGCAAGACAGATTACTTCCGCGTCCGCGTACGCCGACGGCTCGTTAATAAGCTCCACCCCCGCCTGCGTAAATTCCCTTAGACGGTAGGTATTATCCTGCTTTATCGTGTATGAATTGCCGAGGTAACAATATTTTACGGGTCTTTCAGGCTTGACTTTGGTCGAAATTACTCTTGAAACCGGCATTGTGATGTCGGGACGCAATACAAGCAATCTGCCGTCAATATCAGATACCTTGAATAAATACTCCTCGTCGACTCTGCCGATGCCTTGAGAATAGAGCTTATAATACTCTAATGTCGGCGTGTCGATTCTAAGATAGCCGTGAGACTTGAAAACCTTCATTATTTTATCGTGAATAGCTGTTTTTCTTATACAATCTTCCGGAAGGTAATCTCTCAAGCCCTCGGGCAATTTGTATTTATCCATAATTTACCTCATTTTAAGTATATCATAAGGATAGCCTGCGGTCTAGACCTTTTTTAAGAAAAGTTAATTAAGAGCTATACCGTTTTCTAAGCGCTTATAGGATTTATTAAGCCCTATAAGCGTTGCTATAAGCTTTTCGTCTATCGTTATCCTATCCGCTGCCTGCCTGCATTTTATCACAAGTTCGCGACTTAACGGGAAGCCGCCGCCCGATTGCCTTGTGCCGAGAAAGTCGCCCGCGCCCCTTAATTCGTAATCGATCTCGGCAATCTTAAAGCCGTCGTCGTATTTTTTCAGCGCCTTTAATCTCGGATTATTTATGTCTTCGGTGCACAGCAGACAAAATGATTTATTATCCCCTCTCCCTACTCTTCCTCTTAACTGATGTAGCGTAGAAAGCCCGAATCTCTCGGCGTTTAATATTATCATAACGGTAGCGTTTTTTACATCGATACCCGTCTCTATAACAGTTGTCGCAATCAGCGCCTTTATACGGTTATTGTTGAATTCGTTCATTATCCTTAACTTTTCTTCGGGCTTTACGCCCCCGTGGATAACGGCGATATTAACGCCCTTTAACGCGCCTTTTAATAGATTGCCGTATACGCTTTGGGCGGATGACAATTCAACGCCTTCCATATCCTCGATTGCCGGACACACTATATAGCCTTGTCTGCCCATAGCTATTTCCCTGCGCAGGAAGTCATACATATCTTGAAACTTTTCCGGCGGCACAATGGAAGTTACGGTATCCGTCTTGATTTTATGGATATATGACACTTTAAGTTCGTCGTACAAAGTCAATTGCAGCGCTCTCGGTATGGGCGTCGCGCTTAAAACAAGCGTGTCGACGGCGTAACCTTTATTCTCGAATTTGTATTTTTCCATTACCCCGAATCTTTGCAGTTCGTCCGTTACAATCAGTCCGAGATTATTAAACTTTATATAATCTTCGTAAATGATATGCGTGCCGATTAACACATCAATGCTTTTCTCGGATAATCCTCTGATAATCTCTCTCTTTTCGCTATCGGGAGTGTCTTTAGTCAGCAGTCCGACTCTCACGCCCGACCTTGCAAGATACCCCGCCGTATTATAATGCTGTTTAGCGAGAATTGTCGTCGGCGCAAGTATCGCGGCTTGATAGCCGTTTTTTGCGGCAATAAAGGCGGCAATTAACGCGACTACGGTCTTGCCGCTCCCTACATCTCCCATAAGCAGCCTGTTCATTGGCGTTGTATCGCTTAAATCCTTAATTATATCGCTTATCGCGTCCCGTTGCGATTCAGTTAATTGATAAGGAAGTATAGCGCTTAATTCGTCATAACTTAAATTCTTATATTCTCTTTTCTTATCGGGTATCGCTTTGGAATTATAAAGCCTGTAACAGAGTATCTGATTGATTATTTCTTCCTCTATAATTCGCTCTCTCGCCTTTAATCCCTCCTCGACGGATTGGGGGGAGTGAAGCATAGTTACTGCCCTGTCAAGCCTTAAATAATCTGTATCACCGTCGAGCGCGCTGAATAATTCCGCCTTACCCGCCGCGTCTGAAATGATTTTTCTCATTGTAGCCTGTCGGATAAGCCCTTTTGTCCTGTATACTGGCAGGATTCCCTTTAATTTTCGCTCAGCGCCCGCCTCTTCAAAAGCCGGATTATAAAATATTAACCTGCCGTTATTCGCCGCTTTGGCAAAGAATGTATACTCCTTGCCTTTAACGATTTTATCGTACATATATGCCTGATTAAACCAGATAAGGTCAATTTTGATATTATCGGACTCTGCTACGGCTTTAAAGCTTGACGCCTTTCTGCCGCGCTTTAACGCGCTTAATGAAATTATTTCAGCCTTAATAAGATAATAATTGCCTGATTTGATATCTTTTATATCCGTATATCGGCTCAAATCGAGATAGCTTACGGGCAAATACAGGCATAATTGCCTGATTGTGAATATGCCCAATTCGTTTAAGCTTTTCTTTATTACCTGTCCTACGCCTTTTAGTTTAGTTAATTCCATAATAATGATATCAGGGCTTTAAGCCCTGATTATTCCAGCGAGATGAAATAATAGTAATGAGGCTGTCCTCCGTAAAAATTCAGCACTTCTATATCCGGATGCAGTTCTTTGACTTTCTTAACCAGTTCCTCCGCTTCTGCCGCATCGACATTTTCGCCGTAATAAAGCGTTATCTGGTCGGTATTTCCCTTTCTCTTGGCATTTAGCTTGTCAATGAGCTTGATAACCACATCGTTAACATTATGATTATGGACAAGGATATTCTTGTCGTCCAGACCTATAATATCGCCTTTTTTCAAGTCAATGCCGTCCATATTGACATCCCTTACCGCGTGCGAGACTTGTCCGGATGTCACGGTAGTAATAGCTTCAAGCATATTCTTATCGTTAATTTCGGACTCGGAATCGATATTAAACGCGAGCGCGGCGGCAATGCCTTGAGGGATGTTCTTGGTCGGTATAACATAGCATTTCTTGTCCGTCATTTCTTTAGCCTGCTGGGCGGCAAAAATGATATTCGTATTATTCGGCAGCACGAATACTATATCGGAATTGACGCGGTTAATTGCGTTCAGGATATCGTCGACGCTGGGATTCATGGTCTGACCGCCCTCTATTACTTCGGTAATTCCTAGGTCTATAAATATATCGTTTATACCTTTGCCCGCGCAGATGGATATCACAGCCTGAGGCAGTTTCTCGCTCTCTCTCAAAGCCTTTAGCTCGCGGCTCTGCTTCCTCATATTCTCAATTTTAAGCCCGTCTAATTCGCCGAGACTTATCGCAAGCTGCAGCGCCCTGCCGGGGTCGTTGGTGTGCACATGCACCTTTACAAGCTCCAAATCGCCTATAACGAGCACGCAGTCGCCGATTTTGTTAAGCGCGTCCCTTAGCTTGTCGATGTCCGCTTCCGTTGCGCGGTCGTTGATGTTTATTAAAAGAAACTCCGTGCAATAACCGAATTCGATGTCTTCTAGATTATGCTCTTCTGAAGTGAAACTCGCGACAACGCTTTCCGTGGTCTCCACTTCGCTTTCGGTGATTTCAATTCCCTTTACGACGCAGGCAAATCCGGTGATTACGCTCAACAAGCCTTTGCCGCCCGCGTCCACGGTATTGGCCTTCTTTAAGATGGGAAGCATATCCGGAGTCTGCTTTAAGACTTCGTTACCTCTTTTTAATAATTCATCGAAATACGCCTCGAAATCCGTGACCTTGCTTGCTATTGACTCGGCGTGCTTAGCGACCATTCGGATGACGGTCAATATCGTGCCTTCTTTGGGCTTGTTTACCGCCGAATACGCTACTCTTGCGCCTGCAGTCAGCGCCTGCGCGAACAGCTTGGTGTTAATCTCTTCCTCATTTTCGAATACTTCGTTAAAGCCCTTAAATATCTGGGATAGTATTACTCCCGAATTGCCTCTCGCGCCCTTTAGAGCGCCCTTGCTCATCGCGCTCGATATCTCTCCCAGATTATCGCTCTCCACCGCCTTAATCTCTCTTGAAACCGACGCCATAGTGAGCGACATATTTGTACCCGTATCTCCGTCAGGCACGGGGAATACATTCATCGAGTCGATAAGAGCCTTGTTATTGTCAAGAAATCTCATTCCGCCTATTATCATCTGGCGGTATAGCTGTCCGTTAATAGTTTTCATTTTAAGAAATAAGCTCCGTTCATTAGACGCGTACTCCTACGATATTGATATTTACTTCCATCACTCTCATTCCCGTAAAGGATTCTACGGAATACGCCACGAGACTCTTCAACGATTCGGACACGGCTTCCTTGGATATGCCGTGTTTAATGATTGCAAAGACATCGATGAATATTTTATTGTCGTCCGAAGTCACTCTGATACCTCTGCCGTAAGGAGTTTTGCCGAATAATTCCGCAATGCTGTCCGTAAGCCTTCTCGAAACAAGGTCAACGACGCCGTAGCATTCCATAGCCGCGAAACTTGCGACCATAGCGACAGCGTCGTCTGAAACAGTGATTCTTCCGTGTATATTAGAAGTCTTTACAGCCATAAATACCTCGAATGTCTCGTTGAGATATATAATAAACCATAAATTCAAAATATGCAACTTAATTACATTCAATCTCTTGCCATAGCCGGATAAAAGTTGTATAATATCAACTGTTCATTTAACGGAGGTGACAAAAGTGTCAAGAGTATGCAGCGTATGTTCCAAATCTAAAATGGCGGGAAACAAGGTAAGCCACAGCAACCGCAAGACCTGCAAAACATATAACGCCAATCTGCAGAAGGTTAGAGTCAAGCATAGCAACGGCTCGATAACTTATGAATATGTATGCACGAGGTGCTTAAGAAGCGGACTTGTCGAAAGAGCGTAAAATTATTATCAGCATAATTTATCCCCGCAATGCGGGGATTTTTTTATGTAAATTAAAATAACGCCTGCGGCGTTAATTAAACTTTAGTTCTGAAAAACAACCTTAACAATCCTTTTAAGAAACGGGGCGGATTAATGCATATAATTCTCACTTTTCACCTCCTGAATCAATCTTGAATATAATCGCCTCTCCTTCCGCTACATCAATTAATATCGTTTCGTCCGTTGCAATATTAGAAATGCCCAGAGTAGAGCCTTTTCTCAGCGACTTATTCACGATCTCATACTTAAGACCCTTAGTACTATTTATATGCACTTTTTCCGAAAAAGGTACTATCGATATAATATCGCCTTTTTTTACGGGAAGCTCGAACGCGCTGTTAGCGAGATACACCGTAGAAGACTCTGTATGTATTGTAATTCTGACACCTACGGTTGCGCCGATATGCAAAAGGTAAATATTGCTCATCACATGGTCGAGTCTTCCGCCGTCCGCGCCGTATATATGCAGTTTCTTGCAACCCTTGTTGGCGGCGAAAAGCACGGCTAATTCTCCATCCGTCTTGTCCTTATCGGCGCTGAACTTAACAAGCTCTGCATTATTGTCGTAATCTTTAACGGAATCTAAATCGCCTATCAGATAATCGGGTTTAATGCCGTAGGACAGAGCGAGGTTATAACCGCCGTCGGCGCAGATGACCTCGTCGCCTATTACGGGGCCTTTTATGCTCTTGCCGTTTAATATCAAAGCCGCTTTGTACATCCTCTTAACCTCCTTACGGCATATCCGGGGTCTTCAGCGTTATAAATAGCGCTGCCCGCGACCACGACATTTACGCCCCTTGACAGTATTTCGTCGATATTATCCGTAGTAACACCGCCGTCAATCTCTAGTTCGATATTTCTGTCGCCTATCATTTCTTTGGCGGTACTGATTTTTTCGAGTACGCCGGTAATAAATTTCTGACCTCCGAAACCCGGGAATACGCTCATTAACAGCAATATATCTATTTCGTCGATATACGGCAGAGCGGCGTTGACATCCACGTCGGGATTAATAACAAGACCCGCTTTTACGCCCTTATCCCTTATGCTCTTCAGCGTGCCTCGGACATCCGCGCACACATCGGGATGAAATGTGATTATATCCGCGCCGCTTTGGATAAATCTGTCCGTGAATTTCTCGGGATTTACTATCATCAAATGCACATCAAAAGGTATCGTCGCGTATTTTCTCAAAGCCTTTACCATAGGCATTCCGAATGTAAGATTGGGCACGAACACGCCGTCCATAATATCAATATGTATATAATCCGCGCCCCATTCCTGCGCCTTAATGACCCCTTCGCCCATTTTCGCGAAATCGGCTGACAGTATTGAGGGCGAAATCTTGATTTTATTCATATCTCCTGCTCCATTTTTTATTTATTTCTTCGTAAATCGTCAGATACCTATTATATCTCTCGCGGTTTAATGTTCCCGCGTCGACAGCTTCTTTCACCGCGCATTCGGGCTCGGTGATATGCCTGCATCCTATAAACCTGCAATATGAAGCAAGGCGCGCGTATTCGTTATAGTACATAGGTAGCTGTACGGGGCTTATATCGACATTTTCGAGAGACGAAAATCCGCAGGTATCCGCGATAACGGTATCGCCGCCGACATTAAAGAGTTCGATGTGCCTGGTCGTATGCCTGCCGCGCTCTATCCTGCTAAGCTCACCCGTCTCAAGCTCCCTGCCCGTAACGGCGTTGATAATTGTCGTCTTCCCTACGGCGGACTGACCGGCGAAACACGCGAATTTACCGTTAATTTCCTCTCTTAAAGCGTCTATGCCCTCTCCGGTCTCAGCGGAAATATATAAGGTCTTTACTATATTGTCATACATAGCGCGGATATTGTCAACTAATTCATTATCCGAAATATCCGTTTTGTTATATACAATAACGGGCTCTATTCCTTCCTTTCTTGAATTTATAATGAGCTTGTCAACAAGAATAAAATCGGGTCTCGGGACGGGCGCGATTGTAATCAATACCGTATCGATATTAGCCACCGGCGGTCTAACTAGGGAATTTTTACGCGGATAGACCTTTTCGATAACATTCGAGTTATCGTTAGTCCGCACATCAACGATATCTCCTACAAGAATACCGCCCTTTAATCGGAGAATTCCCCTTGAAAGGCAGTCGTACTCGCTTTCGGATAGCACTCTGAATCTGCCGCCTACGGCTTTTATCACTCTGCCTTTAATGCGCATATTTGCTCCTTAGCTGTCCGCAGGCGCCTTGGATATCCCCGCCCATGCTTCTTCTCAATGTAACGGATACATTTCTACGCTTTAGTTCTTGCATAAATTCCTTTACTCTCTTAGAGCCTCTTAATTTTTTCTCATGGACATAATTCAGCCTGATTAAGTTGATATGGCAAGGAAAGCCTTTTACAAGTTCCGCGAGTTCTGCGGCGTTATCATCCGTATCGTTTATCCCGTCAATCAGCGCGTATTCGATAATTACCCTCCTGCCCGTCTTCTCGTAATAATTCCTTAACGCTTTAATCAGCGCCTTAACCCCGTACGCTTTATTTACCGGCATAATATTGTTTCTTATTTCGTCGTTAGGCGCGTGCAGCGAAAGCGTCAGGTTGATCTGAATGTTTTCCTCAGCGAGCTTATACATCTTATCGACTAATCCGCAAGTGGATAATGAAATATTTCTCGCGCCGATATTGATTGAGTTTTCGTCGGTTATAAGCCTTATAAACTTCAGCGTGTTGTCGTAGTTGTCCAACGGCTCGCCGCTGCCCATAAGCACAATGTTCTTTACCGCTCTTTGCTTTGCCGTTCCGCCGTTGTCTCTGTTCACCGCGACGACCTGTCCTACCATCTCGCCCGCGCTTAGATTTCTTTCAAGACCGCTTATGCCCGATGCGCAGAACAAGCAGTTCATTCTGCAGCCCGCCTGCGTGGAAATACATATCGTATTGCCGTGCTTGTAGCGCATAAACACGCCTTCGATAAGCGCGTTGTCGCATAGCTTAAAAAGGTATTTTACCGTGCCGTCGGATGAGACGAATTTTTTATCAATACCTACGCCCGTTAAATATTTAATCTTATCCTTTAAGCCCTTACCGATATTGGTGATTTCGTCTATACATTTACCCTCGTACACAGCTTCAAATAATTGTCTGGCTCTGTAAGCGGGCTCGTTATACGACTTCATTAATTCCTTTAATTCCTCAAGCGTGTAATCCGCAATTATCATAATCTTATCATTCTCGCTATAAAATAGCCGTCCCCGCCCTTTCCGTCGGGAAGAAAATTCATATACCCGCCCGCGCCGGGAGCGAATTTGCTGTCAAGCGTAAAATCCTTATGTTCGCTCAGAAATTTCATAACTACGCCCTCGTTTTCTTGCTCTATTGTAGTGCAGGTTGAGTACATCAGCACTCCTCCGCGCTTTGTATATCCGCCTGCCTTGCATAAAATATTATACTGGAGCGAGCTTAATTTATCAATAGTGTCCTGATTGATGTTAAGCATAATATCGGGCTTTTTATTTACAAGCCCCAGTCCGCTGCAAGGAGCGTCGACAAGCACATAATCGGAATCGGTAAATATCGGATTATATTCCGTCGCATCCGAACATATAACGGTTATATTCTCAGCGTCCATTCTTCTAATATAGCTTTTTATTAGTTCCGCTCTGTGGGGATGAATATCATTTGCAATCACCTTCGCGCCGGGGTATAATTCCGCTATATACACGGATTTGCCGCCGGGCGCGGCACATAGATCGGATACTTTGGCCGTGCCGCAAATGTTCAGCGCCTGAACGGTCAGCATGGATGTCAGGGACTGATATGTCATAATGCCCTCGTTATAAAGCCTTTGGGCGTAATCGTTAACCCTTATGAAATATCCCTCCGCCTTGCTTTTTATAAATTCCGTTCCCGAATCAATCAATTTGCGCTCGAATTCCTTCCTGCTTATCTTCAGAGCGTTATATCTTATATGCTCTGCTTCGTAAGGCTTAACGCTTAATATTTGCTCCGCCCTTTCTACGCCGTAACGCCTTATATAATAATTGACTAGAAATTCTGGCTTGCTGTAATAGACGGATAAATATTTATTCTTATCTTCAGGATAAGTAAATTCATAATGCGCCGCGCGCTTCAATACGGCGTTGATAAATCCCGAATTTTCTTTAAGCCCCACGCTTTTGGCCAGCTCTACGGCGTTATCAATTACCGCGTAATCGGGTAAGGAGTCCATATTCTTCAGGCAGTAAATACCTATCATCAGAATGAGTTTCGCTTTATTCTTAGGCGGCTTATTAACGAGTTGAGAAATAAAATAGGCGTATTTGACGAAATTATCAAGTACGCCGTAAACGATTTTCGTTACGCTCTTATTATTCGCGGCTTTATTTAACTCGATTGAAGAATACGCGCCGTGTAAAACGATATTAAACAGAATTCTATACGATTGAATGAGAATATCTAGCATAGTATCGAGTTTATTTTCAACGAATTGCCGAGCAGAAATTCCTCCGCCGCCACAGGCTTTTTGCCCTGCATTTGAAGTATTTCGATTTTTACCGCGCCGCCCGATACTCCGATTATCAATCCGTTCTTTCTGTCCGCGAAAAGGATTTCGCCAGGAGCGCCGTAAAATCGCGCTTTACTTGCCTTTAATATTTTTACGCTCCTGCCGTTAATAAAGGTATAGGCTGATGGCCACGGCGTCATTCCCCTTATGAAATTAATTAAATTTTCAGGCGTCTTGTTAAAGTCTATCTTTCCGTCTTCCTTTTTAAGCATCGGATACCAGGTCGCCTTAGAATGTTCCTGCGGAGTACGCTTCGCGCTGCCGCTCTCAATTAAGTCAAGCGCCTCTATCAGCGCGTCTCGTCCTAGATACGAAAGCCTTTCAGTAAGCTCTCCCGCCGTCTCGTCTTCGCCGATTGTTAATTTCTTTTGCAGGATTATATCGCCGCTGTCCACTTCCTTTACCGTTTGCATAATTGTTACGCCAGTCTCCGTCTCGCCCATGATTATCGCATAATTAACAGGCGCAGAGCCGCGGTATTTTGGCAGCAACGAGGCGTGCACATTTATTACGCCGTGTTTTGGGATATTCAAGACCTCATCGGAGAGAATTTGTCCGAATGCCGCCGTCACCATAATATCCGGATTAAGCCTGATAAGTTCGTCTATGCCGTCCTTGCTGATTTTATTAAATTGGAGCACATCGACGCAGGCTTGCTCCGCGCAGCATTTAACTGGCGGCTTAGCAATTACTCCTCTGTTGCCCGGTCTGTCCGGCTGGCATACTACGGCTTGCACTTTATGCCTTGAATTAAGCAGCGCCTTTAATATCGGCACTCCGAATTCCGGCGTACCCATAAATACTATATTCATAAATCTTCCTTGTCCGGCGTTGAATCCTTTGCTTCATCGTCCGGCGCCATACGGTCATAAAAAAGTATTCCGTCCAAATGGTCTACTTCATGGCAGGCGACATCGGCGTTGAAATTCTCGAATTCCCTTATATATTCCTTTCCGTTTCTGTCATATGCCTTTAATATGATTTTTTGCGGTCTTAATACATTATGTCTTCTGTTTTTAACGCTTAAACATCCCTCAGAGCATATCTGCTCGCCCTCGGAGGAAATAATTTCGGGATTGATAAGCTCCAGGATTTCTTCTTCTTCCGTTCTTATAATCGCCGCGCGGCGGAGTATTCCCACCTGCGACGCGGCAATGCCCGCGCCGTCATGCTTAATCATAGTCTCAAGCATATCGTCAAGGAGCGTATGCAACTTGTCGTCGAATTTCTCGACTGCTCTGGATTTTTTCCTTAGTAACGGGTCGTCATCGAATATTATGTCTCTCAATGCCATCTTACACCTCAATTAATGTTCTGCGGATTAGTTTCTACGAATACGGTAGCCTTATTGGAGCGTATGCTGTCTGTAATGTTATATATCCTGTTTATTATTTCGTCTTCTTTATCCCTTTTTATCCTAATCATCACCTGAAATCTGTATTTGTTCTTAATTCTTTTAACGGGGCAATGCATCGCCTGAAGGTATATGAATTCGGATTCGTATTCCTTGCTCAATTCTTTTACCGGCAGATATACCGCCTTAGTAAGATTCAGCGCGTCAATCTCGTCTCTTGCTGTAATAAGCGCTCTGATTATCTTGGTAAACGGCGGAAAATTCGTAACCTTTCTGATATTCGCTTCTTTCTCGTAAAAGCCTTTGTAGTCGTATCTTTTAGCGAAGTTGAATATGTAATGGGCGGGAGCGTAGGTCTGGAGATACACCTTGCCCGCTTTTAAGCTCCTCCCCGCTCTTCCCGCAACTTGCGTTACGAGCTGAAATGTCCTTTCTGCGCTTAAATAGTCGCTGAAATACAAGCTCATATCAGCGTCGAGAATTCCGACTACAGTGACTTCCGGGAAATCATGACCTTTGGCAATCATCTGCGTGCCGACCAGTATGCTCGCCTTTTTCTTGGAGAATTCGTCGAGTATGTCGTAATATGCGTTCTTAGTCCTCGTCGTATCGTTGTCCATACGGATTACGCCGATATCCGGGAACATTTTCTTTAACTCTTTTACTACCTGCTCCGTTCCCACCCTGCCGTATCTGATATTGCTATCGTCGCAAACGGGGCAGTTGGTGAGCATTTCGTACTGCTTGCCGCAATAATGGCATTTTAGTCTGTTGTCTTCTTTATGATAGGTAAGCGACACATCGCAGTCGTTACATTTTATCACATTCCCGCACTTTCTGCACATAACAAAAGACGCGTAGCCTCTTCTGTTAATAAAGATCATCGCCTGATTACCGTTATCGATACATTCATAAAGCGCGTCGGACAGCGCGACGCTGAACACACCGCGGTTACCCGCTCTTAACTCCGCGCACATATCGATAATCTCGATTTCAGGCATCTTAATGTCGTTTACGCGGCTCTGCATCTCAATGAGTTGATATTTGCCGTCCAGGGCGGCGGTGTATGTGTCGATAGACGGTGTCGCGCTGCCGAGAATCAGCTTGGCAAGGTGATAATCGGCGCGCCATTTCGCGACTACTTTGGTGTCGTATCTGGGATTGGATTCGCTGATATAGGATTGCTCGTGCTCCTCGTCCATTATAATTACGCCGATGTTATTTAATGGTGCGAATATCGCCGACCTTGCGCCTACGACTATTCTCGCTTCGCCCCGCTTTAATCTCAGCCATTCGTCGTGTCTTTCGCCGTCGGATAAACCGCTGTGGAGAATAGCGACGGATTCGCCGAAACGTCCGCGCAAATTTTTAAGCATATGCGGCGTTAAAGATATTTCGGGAACCAACAGTATCGCCGTCCTGCCGCCCGAGACAGTGCGTTCAATAATGTTCATATACACTTCGGTCTTGCCGCTGCCCGTAACACCGAATAGTAAAAACTTATTGTATACGCCCTCAATAATGCTCTTTACCGCGTCTTCCTGCTGCTCGTTCAGCTTATGGGAATTTTTATTGACCTCGATGTCTTTGTACGGAATTCTGTTAACGGTTTGTTCGGATAATAGAATAAATCCTTTCTCATTCAGCGCCTTGAGAGTATACGCGCCATAGTCCGCCTGAATAATACTTGCAAATTCCCCGCCCGACCGCAGCCTGTCTATCAAATCAGCCTGCTTTCTGGCGTTCGACCTGAGCATGGATATCATCTCGTCCGGGTTGATTGACGGATTTAGCTCCGCGTACAGTCGCTTTAGCTGCTTTGCCCTGCCGCCTCTTATCGCCGGTATAAATAATTTAAGTATATCGTTGAGCCTCAAATTGAATTTGCCTTTTAGGTACCACATCAATTCGAGCATTTCGGCGCTAACCGCTTCGTAATCTTCCAGACGCCTTATTATCGGCTTTAATTTATCGAGATGTTCCGATGTCTCTTTAAGAGCAATTACTATCCCTTCTATTTGTTTCCTGCCGAACGGCACGAGCACCCGGCAGCCAGGTCTTATATCGTAGGCCGCAAGATAATCGAATATCCTGTCAACTTCAGAATTACTGATATCGACTATCACTTCGGCAATCATAATTTAATTATATGGTCAAGTAAAATTTCGGCAACTTCGCTCTTATTCATTTTCTCGTACGGGTAAGAGCCGCTTTTTGTAATAATAGTCACGATATTGGTATCCGTATCAAATCCCGCGCCCTCTTTGGTTACATCGTTAGCGACGACAATATCGGCGTTCTTGCTCTTCATCTTGGCTACTGAATACTCAATGAGGTTATCCGTCTCAGCTGAGAAAATAATCAGCTTCTTGCCGCCTTTTATTTCGCCGACTTTTTTTGCGATATCCACCGTCTTCACAAGCTCTAAATTAAGCGTGTCGGATTTGATTTTGCTCTTAAACGGCTTGACCGTGTAATCCGACGGCGCCGCGGCTTTAATGATATAATCGTTGTCGGGCGTGTTATTAATGACCGCGTCATACATTTCTTCAGTGCTCTCTGAGCGGATTACCTTAAATAAGCCCTTCGGCAAATCGCAACTGATAAATCCCGCGACAAGCGTAACTTTAGCGCCGCGTCCGATAGCAGCTCTTGCGATCTCTATGCCCATTTTGCCGCTGCTTCTGTTGGATAAATATCTGACACCGTCAATGTTTACTCTGGTCGCACCTGCGGTTACAAGCACGCTTTTTCCCGAAAAATCGTCTTTAGGCTGAACGGTTCTCGCGATGATATTATAAATAATCTCAGTGTCCGCGAGCTTGCCCGTTCCCTCGTCGCCGCATGCAAGCCGTCCCGCCTGCGGCTCTACTATTATTACTCCCCTGTCTCTTAGCGCCGCGAGGTTTTCCTGAAGTTTAGCGTCTTTGTACATCGCCGTATTCATCGCGGGACAAATTATCTTAGGCGTTTTACACGCAATAAATGTCGTGGTAAGCATATCGTCGGCGATACCTTGAGCGAGCTTGGCTATGACATTCGCCGTAGCGGGCGCAACGACCATAACATCCGCTTTTTTAGCAAGCGAAATATGCCCGATTTCCCATCCCTTTTTTCTCTTAAACATATCAGTGACGGTTTCGTTGCCCGTCAGGGTCTCAAAGGTCAAAGGCGTGATGAATTCGGTCGCGTGCGCGGTCATTATGACCTCTACCGATGCGCTTTGCTTAATCAGCCTGCTTACGATATCGCAGGCTTTATACGCCGCAATGCCGCCCGTAACGCCGATTAATACAGTCTTACCGTATAACATTTAATCCCTTACTATTATAACCTTGTTGTCGTAAATCTCTTTGCATGCCTGCGTGATAGCTTTTTCTCTGGATTCCTCGGTCATTTCTCTTTCGTGGTTGATAATCTCTCTCGCCCTTTTGGATACCGCGCAGACCATTTCGTATCTGCATTCGGCTTTTTTTATTAATTTATCGATTGGTGGGTCAATTAACATAATTTATCCTCCTTTTACTCTTCTCGTCTTTTATTATTTTTATCACTTCTTCAGAGCATTTATCCGCATCATCGTTAATAACTTTGTAATCGTAATACTTGGACATATTAATCTCTTCCGTTGCGGCTGCGACTCTTTTATTAAAGACTTCTTCCGTCTCGGTGCCCCTGTTTCTTAACCTCTTTTCTAGCGTCTCTCTGTCGGGCGGTATTAAGAATATCGTTACGGCGTCTGGGTACAGGCTTTTGATATTCATCGCGCCTACGGGATCGATTTCAAGTATCACGTCTTTTCCCGAATTTAGCTGCTCTAAGGTCTTATTCTTTAGCGTGCCGTAATAGTTATCGTACACTACCGCGTATTCGAGCAGTTCTCCGTCCGATATCATTTGCTTGAATTTATCGAGCGGGATAAAATGGTAATTTACCCCGTCGACTTCGCCGTTTCTAATCGCTCTTGTCGTAGCCGACACCGAAAGCTCCAAATTACCGTCGGATGAGAGCACTTTATTGAGTATGGTGCCCTTACCGACGCCGGACGGCCCCGAGAGCACGAATAGCCTGCCTTTATTCATCTTCGGTCTTAATATTAGTCTCCTGATTTAACCGCGCCGATATCGTGTCCGCGTGCAGACCGCATAGGATAATTTGTCCGCTGTCCATGACAATTATCGCTCTGGTCTTTCTTCCGCAGGACGCGTCCAGTAATTTACGCGTTTCTTTGCATTCGTTAATAAGCCTTTTGCTCGGCAGAGTGTCCGGGTTCAGGACGGCGACGACTTTGTCGAGATTTACAATGTTGTTAAATCCGATATTGATAAATTTCACTTCCATAATTTCACTCTATGTTTTGTATTTGTTCTCTTATTTTTTCTATTTCAGCTTTCATTAAAAGCGCTCTGTTAATTATTTCTATATCGTTAGCTTTGGAATTAATCGTATTGCTTTCCCTGTTCATTTCCTGAACCAGAAAATCAATTTTTTTACCGTTGGGTTCCTTGGATTCAATTAGGCTTATGAAGCTCTTGATGTGCGAATTCAACCTTGTAATCTCTTCGTCTATCGCGCATTTGTCCGAATAAAACGCGACTTCGTTAATAAGCCTCGCTTCGTCTATTGTCGTATCTTTAAGCGCTTCCCGTATTCTTATTGACAGCTTGTCGCGGTATTCGTTTAGCGCTTTTGGCACGCGCTTTTCTATGCCGTCAAGTTCGCTTTTTATTGTCAGCGCGCGGTTTAATAAATCTTTCATAAGCTCCGCGCCCTCGGCAATTCTCATCTTTTCCAGCTCGTCAATGCTGCCATTAATGCATTCTTTATACATTTCAAGAATGACACTCTCGTCGTCCTCGATAGGATTTTCGCTTATTACATCGGGCGCTTTCATCAGGCAGGCCACGGTGTAATCGTTCTCGATAATCAGCGTATCCGACAGCATTTTGGCGGCTTGGGCATATGCCTCGGCAAGACTTTCGTCAACCTTTATCTCGATTTTGTTTTTTCTCGTGTCCGTGTAGGTTACATATACATCGATATGACCTCTTTTAATTCTGGACGAGATTTCCTTTCTTAACGCGCTCTCGGCATAATTATGCGCTCTCGGAATCTTAATACTCAAGTCCAGAAATCTATGGTTGACGGATTTTAACTCTACAAGGAGAGTTCTTCCCGCTCTGTCAACTCTGTATCTGCCGTATCCCGTCATACTTTTCATATCAGTGCGTTACCTTTAATATTTCGTCCGGCATAGCCGTGATTTCGACTTTTTTATCGCCGTAATCGGCAATGACCCTGCCGGTATCGTTTACTTTTCCTATTACGCTTGCCTTAATCCCGTGTGATTCAAGCGCATTTATTAATTTGTCGGGCTCGGGCGTGGCAATCAACATACTGCCGCTTGAAATGAGCTGATACGGATTGAGATTGTATTTATTAACGAGTTTCTCCGTAAGCTTCAGCATCGGAATGTCTTTAACGGTAATTTCGGCCCCTTGCCCTTCGCACATCTCGAATACCGCTCCGAATACTCCGCCCTCGGTTATGTCGTGCATCGCGCTTATATTCATTCCCGACGCTAATTTGCCCTCCTCAAGCACGGACAGGCTGCGATACAGATAATTATAATCCTCACGGTCCGTTTCGCTTATATCGCTTAAATCCGCAAGAATAAGCGTTCCCTCGATAGCGGCGTACTTGGTCATCACAATGCTATCCCCGGCTTTTCCCGTCGAGCTAGCAACGGGCTTTATTACTTTACCTATCATCGTGCAGCTTAATACTATTCTGTTGACCGCGTCCGTAAATTCGCTGTGTCCGCCCGCTATCTCGATATTTAATTCTTTAGCGGCGTCTTCTGCCTCGAGCATTATGCTCTTTATATCTTTAACATCGGCGTCTACGGGCGCGAGCAGCGTAATTACCACGGCGAGCGGCTCTCCGCCCGAGGCGGCGATATCGTTGGCGTTAACATATATCGCAAGCCTGCCCTGATTAGCGCATTTAGCCGTAATCGGGTCCGAGGTCATCAGGATATATCCGTTCAGATTTAATACCGCGCAATCTTCGCCTAATCCTGCCGATAAACTTACTTCGTCTCTTCGCTTGCCGATAATATCGAATATCAGACTCTTGAGTTCGGCAGGCGATAACTTTCCCTTTCTCATCTTTTCCTTCAAATTACTATTATAACATTTATAATCTTTACAATCAATTAATTTTGCCCGAGCAGTTCTATAAACTTATCCTCGTCAATGATTTCGATATTAAGCTTTTGCGCTTTTTGCAGCTTGCTGCCCGCGTCACTGCCCGCGATTACGAGATTGACCTCTTTGGAAACACCGCTCATTACCTCGCCGCCTTGCTCTTCTATGATTTTTGCCGCCTGCTGGCGCGTATAATTATCGAGCGCGCCCGTCAGTACGACTTTTCTGCCGCTGAATACGCCTACTCTTGCTTTTTCCCGCGCGATTTTAATGCCTGAAGCTAATAAATCATTGATAAATTGCCTGTTGTCAGCAATATAATCGATTATGCCCCTTGCCATTATCTCACCGAAGTCTTTCATCCCGATAAAATCCTCATACCCCGCATTAAGGAAATTATCGAGCGTCATAAATTTCCTGGCTAGCTCTCGCGAGGCTTTTTTGCCGATATTGGGTATTCCTATTGCAAGAATAAACCTTGACAGGGTGGCATTCTTACTCTTCTCGATTGAATTTATTAAATTCCTAGCTTTTTTATCCTGAAATCCCTCTAGTTTAATCAAATCTTCATATTTAACATAATACAAATCTACGGGGGATTTGATATTGAGTTCGTTTAACAGCAATTCCGCCGTTTTTTCGCTGAAGCCCTCGATATCCATAGCGTCTTTCATGGCAAAATGCTCGAGTCCGGCTATAATCTTGGGCGCGCAATAATCATTTGTGCAATATACGAATACGCTATCCTCTCTTGACGGCGAGCCGCAGGCGGGACACATATCTGGCTTAATAATATCCCTTGATTCGGCAGTATGTTCAGCTACGCCCGTAATTTCGGGAATCACATCGTTCGAGCGCCTTATAAACACCCTGGAATTAATCTTGATGTCTTTTTTTAATATGTCGCTGTAATTATTCAGCGTCGCGTGCTTTACGGTGACTCCTCCGAGGTCTACGGGTTCAAGCACCGCGAGCGGATTCAATTTGCCCGTTCTGCTTACCTGCCATTTGACGTCTTTAAGTATCGTTGTAGCTTCTTCGGGCTTGAATTTATACGCAAGCGCCCAGCGCGGGAATTTGTCGGTAAAGCCCAATTCCTCTCTGAGTTCGAGGTTATTGACTTTTATGACCGCGCCGTCGATTAAGTAATCGAGCGCGCCGCGCTTTTTCTCGATTAAATCCACCTCTTTGATAATCTCTTCTTTCGAGGTCAGCACCTTGAAATACTCTCCCGTCATAAAGCCGTTTTCTTTAAGAAAATCATATATTTCCGCTTGCGTGTGAAGATTTTTACCCTCGATGTAGCCGACATTATAAGTAAATACGTCGAGCTTTCTTGAAGCCGTTACTCTGGGGTCCAGATTTCTGATAGCTCCCGCCGCGGCATTCCTGGCATTCTTCAGCGCGATGTCCGCTTTGTCATTATAATCTTTTAATACCGAAAGCCGCATTATCGCTTCGCCCTGAATTTCGCACATTCCCCTGAACGGTATGGATAGCGGCAGCGACCTTATAGTCTTGACCTGTTCGGTGACTACTTCGCCGGTTATGCCGGTGCCTCTCGTCACTGCCCTGATCAGCTTGCCGTTATCATAAGTGATATTCAGCGTCAGACCGTCGAATTTATACTCCAGCGTGTAATCGGTAACGCCGACCGATTTTATAATTCTGTTAATCCAATTGTCGAGTTCGGCGGGTGATTTGCATTTGTCAAGACTGTATAGCCTGACTATGTGATTATAGGTCTCGAATTTAGTTAATATTTTATCTCCGACTCTTCTCGTCGGCGAATCGTCAAGCACTATTCCGCTTTCCTTTTCAAGCTTAACAAGTTCATCGTATAACTCGTCGTATTCCGCGTCGGATACGCCGGGATCGTCAAGCACATAATACTTGTAACTTAACTCGTTAAGCATTCTTACCAACTCATGCATCCTGTCCATCATTCACCTATTACTTTTATCGGCGCGATTTCGAGATTAAATTCTCTGATGCCGAGCCCCTTAAAGGCTATCGCAGCGATATTTTCGCCTTTCATCTCTATAATCATTCCCTCGCCGAATCTGTTATGCAATACTTTAACGCCGTTCTTAAACAGAGTGAGGTCAACTTTTTCTCTAGCAGTCATCACGCTGCTTTCCCTGACATATGCGGGCTTCTTGATAAAACCTCCTCTTAATACGGGTCTGTTATCGTATTCTTTTGTCAAGCCCATTTCGTTTATGAATCTGCTAGGAACATACGCCTTTAGCTCGTTATACTTAAACCGCGTCTCGGAGCTCGTTATATATAGCTTTTCAATCGCCCTTGTCACGGCGACATACATTACCCGCCTTTCTTCCTCAATGTCGTCGGGATTAACCATACTGAGCGAGGACGGGAATATGCCCTCGTCCAGCCCGACAACGAATACTACGGGAAATTCCAGACCTTTGGCTGAATGGACGGTAGCAATGGTAATATGTTCTCCGTTACCTAATTCATCCGTATCCGAGATTAAGGCTAGCGTCATAAGATAATCCGTTACCGTAGCGTTTTCGTTAGTTATCGCGTATTGCTTGATACCCGATACAAGCTCTTGGATATTGTCAAGCCTAGCGCGGTCTTCAGTATTTTTCTTGTCGTACAATTCGAGTATTCCCGTTTGCTCAAGCACATAATCAATCAATTCGTCAATGCGCATGCGGACTGACGCATTGATAAGCCCGGTAATAAGATTTCTGAATTCGACAATCTTATTTGTAACTAAGGGCGCTATATTAAGCTCGGTTATTCTTAAAATCGCGTCGATAAGAGGGCGCTCCTCCGCAGCTTTTACGAGCGCTTCGATAGCTTTGTCGCCGATACCGCGTTTAGGGAAGTTTATTATCCTAAGTATAGCCTCGTTGTCTTTAGGGTTAGACAGCACCCTTAAATACGCGATGACATCTTTAATTTCTTTTCTTTCATAGAATTTATATCCGCCGTATACCCTATACGGAAAACCGTATATATTAAATCCCTCTTCAAAAAGTCTTGTCAGCGTATTGGCTCTGACGAGTACGGCGATATCCTTAAATCCCTTTCCCGTCCTCAGCAGTGCGGCAATATTATTGATAACGAATTCCGCCTCTTCGCGGTCGCTGTAAACTCGCTTGTACACGACATCGTCCCCGTCGCCTTTATCCGTCCATAACACTTTCTTAATTCTGTCGGGATTATGGTCTATTAGTTTATTCGCGCAACTTAAAATATTTCCCGTGCTCCTGTAATTTTGCTCAAGTTTATAAATCTTGACATCGGGAAAATCCCTTGAAAACTCCTTGATAATGCCCTTATCCGCGCCCCTCCAGCCGTATATGCTCTGATCTTCGTCGCCCACCGCGAATACATTCCTGTTAAGGTCGGCAAGCAGCCTGATTAAGGTGTATTGTATGCCGTTGATATCCTGAAATTCGTCAATTAATACATGCTTAAACCTCAATTGGTATTTATAAAGCGTGTCCGGAAATTTTACAAATAACTCAACGGTCTTTAGCAACAAATCGTCAAAATCCAGAGCGTTGGCGCTGAAAAGCTCTTCTTCATACCTTTGATAAATATCAGCGTATAGTTCGTTGCCGGGATTGTCATGTCTGTATTTTTCGGGGGTAACAGCCTTTTCCTTTGCCTTGGATATTTCGTTTTGAATACTCTTTACATCTATTTTGTAATTATTATCGTCGAGCGCTTTTACTATTTTCTTAATT
The DNA here is from genome assembly GCA_050952545.1 of Christensenellales bacterium. GTDB lineage: Bacteria > Bacillota > Clostridia > Christensenellales > CAZKXV01 > JBMNLD01. The sequence continues at coordinate 401,536 of JBMNLD010000002.1, read as the reverse complement.
ACCCTTTCCGACTCCGTATCCGAGTAAATGGAGAATTTCTTATCATAACCGAGCTTGTCTATATCCGCTCTCAATATTCTCGCGCAGAGCGAATGAAAGGTACTCATTACAATACCAGCGGGGTTATCGGCGAGCAGATTAATTCTCCCTTTCATTTCGTCCGCCGCTTTATTAGTGAAAGTAATAGCGAGTATATTATACGGATTGACGCCGTTATTAATAAGATAAGCCACCCTGTATGTCAGGACTCTTGTCTTGCCGCTTCCCGCTCCCGCGATGACAAGCACGGGTCCGTTGCCGGTAATTACGGCTTCTTTCTGCTGCGAGTTCAGGTTAGATAACATAACAATATTCTATCATAATAGAGAGGTATTAACAATCTATATAATAAGAATATAAGAGAAATTATAATTCAGGCTACGACAAAGCAGCCTGAATTATAATACAAAATTCTTGCGTTCATTACAAATAATTTTATTAAAAGTCTTTTTTTTCAATATAATTTCAATTTCTCTTTTCCATCATATACCGCTGTTTCATTTTTACAAAAAGCCTGGACAGCTTGAATATGTATCTGGATTTTTCTTCGCTGTCGGCAGCGTTGAAATAATCGCGGTCCATAAGCATCCCGAGAATATTCGTCACATTATCGCCGGAATCCAAGATTTTACAGACTTTGGAATAAATCAGCTCTTCATCGGATACGGGCAAACAGTCTCTGTAAAAGTCAGACATAACTTTGTGCTTGTAATAATTGTAAATGCTTTCGGTATTAACGCCTTTATTTTTCGCGTCTTCGATCTCTTGAGTCCTTCTTGAAATAATATTTGTCCAATAACCGTGTTTCATTCTCTTTTTAGCTTCTGTAGCAAGATAACGAAAGTTGTCTCTAGTACACTCCATATTGAAAACCCCCCTTTGGTTTATTAGATGTTATCATTATATTACATAAATGATATAAAATCAAGCGAAATTATTGATGAATATTTGAACATATTATCAAATATTCAGAATTATATACAATTTATCTTGATTTTGTACAATATTTTTGAATATTTTTCAAATATAATATAATATTTTAGGTAAATAGAAAAAATCCTGTCAATAAATTATGACAGGATTTATATTACTTATACATTCTTTTTCTGGCGGCTTCGGCCTTCTTCTTTCTCTTGACGCTGGGCTTTTCATACGCCTCTTTGCGTCTTAAGTCTCCGATTATCCCGTCTCTTGCGCATTTTCTCTTGAAGCGTCTTATTGCGCTATCAACCGTTTCGGTATCGCCTACTCTGACTGTCGACATTTTTTCACCCTCTTTCCTCTATAAGGTTAAATTTCATTATATATTATTATACTATTTTGCGCTTTATGTCAAGGCATTTTATTATATCAGCCCATTTTGTCGTTTAATTTTTTCCCGCCGAGCAGGTGCACATGCAGATGAGATACGCTCTGTCTTGCGTCCTCTCCCGCATTTGTTATCAGCCTGAATGAGGAGATGCCGGATTCCGACGCGAAATCAGCGAATTTCTTGATACATTTGCCGAGCGTAACAGCCTGCTTATCATTCATATCAAGTACATTTGCGTAATGCGTCTTTACAATCATCAGAAGATGCACGGGCGCCTGGGGATTGATATCCTTTATTACTATCATGTCCTCGTCTTCATAAAGTTTTTCGGACGGAATGCTTCCGTCAATAATTTTACAAAAAATACAGTTTTCCATTATTACTCCTTTAATCCCTCTTTATATATTTGTGCCGGGTATACCGATATTATCTCTTTCAGTCCGGCGTTATTAACATATACCTTGATATAATTTTCGGAATAACCCTCGTATAAGCCTTGATTCTTTTCTTCTATAAGCACCTTTAACGGCTTGCCGATGAATTTAGAGTTATAATCCGTTCTCATCTCGTCTCTTATTGCCGATACAATTCTTACTCTATCCCGTAATACGGATTTTTCGAGGGGCTTTAATGGATATGCCTTTGTACCCGCTCTTCTTGAATACGGAAATATATGCATATCCGAAAACCCGACTTGCATTACAAAATCGAGCGTATTATTAAAAGCCTTATCGTCTTCCGTAGGGAATCCGACAATTAAGTCCGTAGTTATTGCCGCAAGCGGGAAATATTTGCGTATAAGGTCGCATTTATATAGATACGCGGCCGTAGTATAACGCCTGTTCATATCCTTTAATATTTTATCATCTCCGCTCTGTAATGACAAATGAAAATGTGGGCAGAACTCTTTCATCTCTTTAAGAATTGTTAATAACCCGTCGTCAATTATATTGACTTCTAACGAGCCAAGTCGGAGTCTTCCCGTCAAGCCTTTAATATTAGCGAGCAATGCGCTTAGGCTGCTTCCCGTATCCTTTCCGTAAGAGGACAGATTAATTCCCGTAAGTACGGTTTCGGTACCGCTGTTCTCTATAATTTCACGCTTAATACTCTCTATATCTCTTGAACGGCTTCTGCCTCTAAGATAAGGCAACACGCAGTAAGAGCAGTAACTGTCGCAGCCGTCCTGTACTTTTACATAATTTCTCGTTCTTAACGACAACGGCCTGAAATCGTCTTCATAAACGCCGGGGATAGGCTCGACGGCGCTGCCGGTAAGCTCCTCGAACAGTTTTAATTTGCCTTTTCCCGCGGTACCGGACACATATTTGACGCCGTCTTTTATAAACTGAGCGGGATTGTTTTCGGACGCGCAGCCCGTAATATATATTATCGCGTCGGGATTGAGTCTTTTCGCCCTTGAAATGCTCTGCCTTGACTTTCTCTCCGCTTCAGAAGTAACCGCGCAGGTATTTATAATGTAAGCGTCCGCCTCTACAAAACTGTCATATACGCTATGCCCTCTTTCGGCAAGCGCCCTTATAATACTGTCGCTTTCGTATTGATTGACCTTACAGCCGATGTTTATTACGGACACCCTCATCTTTCAAATTCGTAATTTATCGCGCAAAGTACCGATATTGCCGCCGTTTCCGCCTTTAATATCCTCCTGCCCAGCGAGAAAGTCTTAATTCCCTCCGCTTTCGCAAGCTCATACTCTTTATCCGTAAAACCGCCTTCGGGACCGATTATTACACCGATGCTTTTAACTTTGTCGGCTAATAGATCCTTTAGATAAACGACTTTTTCTTTTTCATAAGCCATAACGGATAATTCGTCTGATAATACGGCTTTTACCGCCTCAATAAACGGTATCGGCTCTTTAACCTCGACAATTTCCGCTCTGCCGCACTGCTTGCACGCCGAAATAGCGATTTTGTTAAGCCTGTCAAGCCTGATGTTTTTCTCGTCAACATAACTTGATATTACTGGCGTGATAGCGTTTACGCCCAATTCAACCGCCTTTTGCACGGTAATCGCGTAATTTTCTTCTTTTATCATAGCCGCATAGAGATTAATAATAATGTCCGGGGTGTTCTGATTTAATTCTTTTGATATTATCCTTGCGTTAACGCAGTCCTTTCCTATTTCGGTTATTTCAGCGAGGTAATCGTTGCCGTCGCTCGGGCACGCGATCAGCCTGAAACCCTTTTTATATCTCAAGACATTTACAATATGTCGGTATTCTCCTCCGCTAATCGTAATTTCGCCGTTCCGGATATCTTCCGTATTTATAAAAAACCTTTTCAGTTCCATTTTCTCAAATGCAATGTCGACCAGTCGCCGATTGCGGCGCTTTCAATTAATTTAAGTGCTGAAAACGCATTCCTGACCTTTTCGGCATCGTCGCGGTATAGCCCGGACAGAATAATATCTCCGCCGCTGCCGCATAAAGACACTATTTTATCCCTATGCTCAATTATTACGCCGGCGAAAATATTAACAACCACTATATCGCCGCACAAATCGCACTCCGACAATTCTTTACGCTCTGCCGCGATATTATTATAACCGTTAAGCTCAATGTTATTAAGAGCCTCCTTTACGGGCTCTTTATCGCACATATAGACGCTGTCCGCGCCTAAAGCCGCGGCGGCAAGCCCCAGTATACCGCTGCCGCATCCTAAATCAAGCACTCTCTTACCCTGTAACGGAATTTTCTCCAGAAATTTAAGCGCCAATATCGTACTCTCGTGCTGACCGGTGCCGAACGACGAGCCTATATTGATTTTAATAGATTTCTTATCGGCGTTATATTCAATCCATTCGGGAACAATGGCGATTTTTTTCAGCTCTATCGGCTTATGAAAGCTTTTCCATTCGGAAGTATAATCTCTATCGGCATAATCGCTGATGTTAACGGTTATTTGAATGTCAAGCGCCTTGATGCGCTCTATAATATATTTATAACCGTTAAATTTGTCCGCCTCGATATACGCCTCTACCTTAACAGTATCGTCTTTAGATAAATCATAATCGCTAGCGCCGTATTCGGAATTCAGCACGCCTTGAATAAAGTCGTTTTTATCCTCTATCACCACTCCGTCCGTAATATCGCCGAGCAATGCCGCGACTATTTCCGCGCCCTCGGAATCCGTGATTACGCTGATTTTCTTATAATTCATAGAAATATACTAACAACTTTATAAAATTGTGTCAATTACTTCCGCCGTTCTCTACGGACGGCGGAATTAATCATAAAATTTCTTTTGCTTTGGGTGTTGTGTTTTGGATAATGTGGAATTGAATGTTTTAAGTAAGTCCTTTTGCGAAGAAGTGAGGTTCTTAGGCGTCTCGATATTTACCGTAAAATACAGGTCGCCGTACATCTCCTTTCTTAAATACTTAATCCCCTTGCCTTTAATTCTGAAGAGCGTGCCCGTTTCGGTGCCTTCCGGAATCTTGTATTTCGTCGTGCCTTGCAGTGTGGGCACATCTATCTCGCCGCCGATTGCGGCGGTAACAAATGATACGGGAAGGTCGAGATACAGATCAAAATCTTTTCTCTTAAAGTATTTATGCGGTCTGACGCTGATAACGATTATCAGATTCCCGGGACTGCCGCCTTGAGTGCCGGCGTTGCCCTCGCCGTGATAGGTCATCCGCTGACCATGTGAAATTCCCGCGGGTATCACGACTTTATGGACATGGGACACGCGGTTATAGCCCTTACCGCCGCAGCTCTTGCATTGTGAAGTGATAATTCTGCCCATGCCTTTGCACTGGTCGCATACCGTGGTATTTGAGACAGTGCCGAATATCGTGCTCTGGGTATAAGTAACTTTACCCGAGCCGCCGCACTTGCCGCAGGTCTTATAAGAGCTTGAGTCCTTAGCGCCCGTGCCGCCGCAGCTATTGCATTGCTCGTTTCTCGTCACGGTAATTTCTTTGGTGCAACCGAATGCCGCCTCGACGAAATCAATAGTCAGCTCGACTCCGATGTCGGAGCCTTGCTTTCTCACCGAAGAAGAGCTGCGTCTGGCGCCTCCGCCGAAAGAATCAAAGATATTACTTATTATATCCTCGAAGCCGCCGCCCCAGAAGCCGCCGCCTCCGCCGCCAAATCCCTGTGCCGAGCCCATAGGTCCGTTCTCGTCTCCGAATCTGTCGTAATTGGCGCGCTTCTGCTTATCGGTCAGCACCTCGTAGGCGTGATTGATTTCTTTGAATCTTTCTTCGTTAGCTTTCTTTTCAGCCTCGGATTTTGAGGAGTGAAGGTCGGGATGATATTGCTTGGCCTTTACTCTGAACGCTTTCTTGATATCTTCATCAGAAGCGTCCTTACTCACTCCCAATATACTGTAATAGTCCTTATTTGCCATTTATTAATTGATATCGGGTTCGTCGTCGGGCTTGGTGAAATCATCATCTTGAGGCGGCGTCTGTTCAGGCTGCGCGTTCTGGTACAGCTTGGTAAACACAGGATTTACCGCTTCGGACAATTTAGTCACCGCCGCCTTGATTTTGTCGATGTCCTCGGTATTGATTTCTTCTTTTGCCGTCTTTATCGCGTCTTCTACGATTTTCTTGTCCGCCTCGTCGAGCTTGTCGCCGGAATCTTTCAGCGTCTTCTCCATCGTGAATATCAGATTATCCGCGTTATTCTTAGTCTCGACGAATTCCTTTCTTTTTGCGTCTTCCTGAGCGTGTTTCTCCGCTTCCTTTATCGCGTCGTCGATATCTTTTTCGGTTAAATTAGTCGACGCGGTTATTGTAACGGACTGTTGCTTGCTCGTACCCTTATCTATCGCGGTGACATTGACAATTCCGTTAGCGTCGATATCGAACTTGACTTCAATCTGCGGAACGCCTCTCGGAGCCGGCGGTATGCCGTCGAGGATAAACCTGCCAAGCGTCTTATTGCCTGAAGCCATTTGCCGTTCGCCCTGAAGCACATGGATTTCAACAGAAGTCTGGTTATCCGCGGCAGTCGAAAACACCTGTGATTTGGATGTCGGAATAGTCGTATTCCTCTCGATCAGCTTGGTAAACACTCCTCCCAGCGTCTCTATTCCGAGCGATAACGGCGTTACATCGAGCAACAGAATGTCCTTGACATCGCCCGCGAGCACGCCCGCCTGTATCGCCGCGCCGAGAGCTACGCATTCGTCGGGGTTTATTCCTCTGTACGGGTCTTTGCCGGTAAGTTTCTTGACGGCATCTATGACCGCGGGAATTCTCGTGCTTCCGCCTACCATTATTACTTTGGCTATATCGTTAAATGTTAATTTGGCATCGGACAGCGCGCGCTTAATGGGCATAATCGTCGCCTCGACAAGGTCGGATGTGAGCTTATCGAATTCGGCTTTGGTTATATCCATATCAATATGCCTCGGGCCGTCGGCGCCTGCGGTAATAAAAGGCAGATTGATATTGGTCCTTGTCATGCCGCTTAATTCGATTTTTGCTTTCTCGCTCGCCTCTTTTACTCTCTGCATCGCCATTTTGTCGCCTGTGAGATCAATGCCCTCTTTAGCCTTGAATTCGCTGACGATGTGCTTAATAACCCTGTCGTCGAAGTCGTCGCCGCCGAGCTTTGTATTGCCGTTGGTAGCGAGCACCTCGAATACACCGTCGCCGATCTCGAGAATGGACACATCGAATGTGCCGCCGCCGAGGTCATAAATTAATATCTTCTGGTTCTTGTTTTCGGATTTGTCTAATCCGTAAGCGAGAGCCGCCGCGGTGGGCTCGTTGATAATTCTTAACACTTCCAGCCCGGCGATTTTGCCGGCGTCTTTTGTCGCCTGTCTCTGACTGTCCGAAAAATACGCCGGAACGGTTATAACCGCCTGCGTGACTTTGGTGCCGAGATATGATTCCGCATCGTTTTTCAGTTTAGTCAAGACCATTGCCGATATTTCCTGCGGCGTATAGCTTTTAGAGCCTATTGTTACTTTGTAATCTGTGCCCATTTCTCTTTTTATCGAACTTACGGTATTCGTCGGATTAGCAATAGCCTGCCTTTTGGCGACCTGCCCGACCAATCTCTGACCGTCTTTAGTAAATCCGACTACCGAGGGCGTAGTTCTTGCGCCTTCGGCATTGGGTATAACAACAGCCTCGCCGCCTTCCATTACGGCAACGCATGAATTCGTAGTACCTAAGTCAATTCCAATTATTTTTCCCATAATAGTCTCCTTTATATTAATTAGACACCTTTACCATAGCGGGTCTTATTACCTTATCTTTATACATATATCCTTTACGCATTACTTCCACGACTTTGTTGGGCTCGTGTCCATCTTCGTCGCACTTCATCACCGCTTCGTGAAGTTCGGGATTAAATTCCTCGCCTTTCGGGTTAATACATTTAACTCCGAGCTTTTCGAAAGCAGTCATAAATTGCCGGATAATGAGTTCTATTCCCGACCTGTCTTTATCGCTTGTGTACATATTAAGCGCAAGCTCCAGACTGTCTATAACGGGAAATACGGTCATGACCGTATCCGTAATACCCGATGAATACATGGACGCCGATAATTCCTTGTTTCTCTTCTTGTAGTTCTCGAAATCCGCCTGAATTCTCATAGCAAGGTTCTTATACTCTTCGACTTCGTTAAGCGCCTTTTCAAGCGGGCTTTCCTCTATTTGAGGCTGTTTCTCTGTCCCTTCGTCAATTTCGCCGTTAGTCTCGTTCACCGAAATATCGCTATCGGCATTATTAAGTATTTCATCGTTATTGTATTTCTCGGTCATGTTTACTCCTCGTCTTTATCGTTAATCTCGTTAAGCGTCTTGGATATATAGTTTAATACGGACAGCACTTTGTTGTAATCCATTCTCTCGGGGCCTATTACGCCCGCATAACCCAAATCCTTACCGCCCAGCCTGTATTTCGCCGTCACTATCGCGCAATTGTCCAGACCGCTGTCGTCCCTGCCGATTTTAAGCCCGAATTCTATACCGTTTTCTTTTTCCATTAAATTAGAAAGCCGCTCTTTGCTCTCGATAAGAGACAGGAACTGCTTCGCGTGATTGATATCGTTGTACTCCGGATATTCGAGCATCTTTTTCGCGCCTTCAAGGAATACTTTGGGATTTTCGCTGTAATCGGTTAAAATCTCGATTATATCCTCAAAAAGCTGCTTGAACTCCTCCATTTCTTTAGTTAAGGACACATTAATCTGCTTGATTTCCCCTAATGTCCTCCCTGAAAAGAGATTATTTACAAGCTCGTTAGCGACCTGAAAATAATCTTTGCCGACATCAGCGGGGATAGATATCGTCTTGTCGCTGATAACGCCTGATTCGGTTATAATTACCACGAGCGCGGCGTTATCGTTGATGTCTATGAGCTTAATCGAGCTTATTGTCAGGTTATCAGTATCTTTAAGGACAATGAGCGAGGTGTAATTAGTGACATCGCTTATTATCTTGACGGTGCTCTTAACAATCTCTTCGACTTCCAGAAATTTTTTCTCGCAATGCTCCCTCAATCTGTTGAGCTCCTCAGCCATTAAAGGCTTGGACTGCATCAATTTCTCGACATATAATTTATAAGCCTTAGGTGACGGCATCCTACCCGCCGAAACATGGGGCTTGAACAGATACCCCATCTCCTCAAGCGTCGCCAGCTCGCTCCTGATTGTCGCGGAGCTGTATTCCTGCATATCCTGTTCCTGAATATCCTTGCTCGAAACGGGCTCCGCCGTAGTGATGTATTTATCTATTAAGACTTGAAGAATTTTCTGCTTTCTCGATGATAATTCATCATAGCTCATAAACAGACCTCATTATATTATTAGCGGGTTCTGGCAATTTATCACAATGATTGTTAGCACTCTTGTTCATCGACTGCTAATAATATAATATATGCGGTAAATAATGTCAAGTGATTATTTCATAAATTTAAGAATAATAGAATTTATAATATTAAGATATTCCTTACGCGCGGATACGCGTTTATCGCTAATTATCAGATAATCTTCAAGCTCTTTTAGCTGCTTATAATAAGCTTTCATAAAATCTTTATTGTAACGCTCCTTAAAGCGCGTCAAATCAATGCCGTCAACCAACCTTAGACCGAGCATTATATATTCGAATTCGCTCTCGTCCGAATCTATATACCGGCGGATAGATACAGGCGCTGAGCCTCTTGATAAATTGTCCGAATAGGACTTAAAATCCGTATGGTTAGAGTACCTTTCCTCGTTTAAGTAGCCGTGAGCGCCAAGACCTAAACCCATATATTCGCCCGCCGTCCAATAGGTCAAATTATGCCTGCAGAGATAGCCATTTTTAGCGAAATTACTTATCTCATAGCGGTAAATACCCGCGTCTTCCAATAAGCCGCTCGTTCTCTCGAAAAGCGCGGCGCTTTCGTCGTTGTCGGGCAATTCGATATTACCCGATAAAGCGTCTTTATATAACGGAGCGCTCTCTTCAAGCATCAGGGTATAAAGCGATATATGCGGTATTTCGAATGCGTTGATTATTTTCAGCGATTTATCGGCATCCGCTTCCGTTTCGTACGGCAATCCCGTCATCAAGTCGATATTGACATTATCGAAATGCTTTCTGATGATTTCGAGAGCCTTAATCGCGTCATTCGGGTTATGAATTCTGCCGAGCGCGGAAAGCAGCCTTTCGGACAATGACTGTACTCCGAGACTTACGCGGTTAATGCCGAGACTTTTATACGCCTTAATTTTATCTTCGCTGACTGATTCGGGATTTAATTCGATGCTGAATTCCGTAATATCCGCAGTAAAAGATGTGTCTATCGCGTTAATTATTTGTTCGATATGCCTTATGTCAATCAAAGACGGCGTGCCGCCGCCGATAAACGCGGTCTTGATTAAATAATTCTTATCTTTATATATGCAGATTTCTTCAATTAACGAATTTATATAACTATTGCAAATATCTTCATCATAATCGTAAGATACAAAGTCGCAATAACGGCATTTGCGCCGGCAAAAAGGTATATGGATATATAGCGCGAGCTCTTTCACTTATCGAATTTTAATATCGACATAAACGCTTCGCCCGGAACTTCCACGCTTCCGACTCTTCTCATGCGCTTCTTACCCTTTTTCTGCTTTTCGAGCAGTTTCTTTTTTCTCGTGATATCGCCGCCGTAACATTTGGCAAGCACATCCTTTCTAAGCGCCTTGACGGTCTCGCGCGCGATTATTTTATTGCCGATTGCCGCCTGAATGGGTATCTCGAACATCTGCCTCGGTATTAATTCCTTTAACTTTTCGGCAATCCCCCTGCCTCTTTCGTACGCCTTATCTTTATGCACTATTACGGAGAGCGCGTCGCACACTTCGCCGTTAAGGAGTATTTCGAGCTTGACGAGCTCGCTCGCTTTATAGCCTTTGATTTCGTACTCAAGGCTCGCGTATCCTCTCGTGCCCGACTTCAATAAATCGAAAAAGTCATATACGATTTCGTTTAACGGCAGTTCGTATCTGATCTTTACCCTTGACTTGTCCAGATAAACCATATCGATATATACGCCGCGCTTATCGGTGCATAACTCCATAATCACGCCGACAAATTCAGGCGGAGTATATATGCCCGCCTCAACAATCGGCTCCTCCAGATATTCGATTTCTCCCGCTGGCGGCATATGCGTGGGATTATCTATTTTTATTATTCCGCCGTCTGTCTTTAACACATTGTAGGAGACGCTCGGCGCGGTAGTAATTATATCAAAGTCGAATTCCCGCTCAAGCCTTTCAGTGATAATTTCCATATGAAGCAATCCCAGAAAGCCGCATCTGAAACCGAATCCCAGCGCGTTAGACACTTCGGGCTCGAAAAAAAGCGAGGCGTCATTTAATTTCAATTTCTCGAGCGCGTCTCTTAACAAGCCGTATTTAGAGCCGTCCGCGGGGTATATTCCCGAAAAAACAACGGGCTTTGCCTCTTTATATCCCGGAAGCGGCTTATCTATACCGTTCTCGGCGAAAGTTATCGTATCGCCTACGGCGGTGTCCCTGACATTCTTGATGCTGGCGGCAAGATAGCCTACTTCGCCCGCGGAAAGTATGTCGCACGCCCTCGTATACGGCAGGAACACACCGACTTCGGTAACCTCGTAGCACTTGCCGGAATTCATCATTTTGATTTTATCGCCTTGTTTTACGCTGCCGTCGAATATTCTGATAAAACTTATCGCGCCTTTATAGTTATCGTAATACGAATCGAATATAAGCGCCTTTAACGGCTTGTCACCGTCGCCCTTAGGCGCGGGGATTTTCTCTATAATCTGCTCGAACACCTTATCGATGCCGATACCCTCTTTAGCCGATATAAGCGGCGCTTCAGTCGCCTCGATTCCGATTATGTCTTCTATCTCCCGTTTTATTTCATCGGGCCTTGCGCTCGGCAAATCGATTTTGTTAATGACGGGAATTATTTCAAGATTATTATCCGCGGCAAGATACACATTAGTAAGCGTCTGCGCTTCAACGCCCTGGCTTGCGTCTACAACGAGCACAGCGCCCTCGCATGCTGCGAGCGACCTCGACACCTCGTAAGTAAAATCCACATGCCCCGGCGTATCGATTAAATTCAGCATATATTCTTCGCCCTTATAATTATAGCGCATCTTAACTGGCTTTAATTTAATAGTAATACCTCTTTCGCGCTCTAAATCCATAGTATCGAGAAGCTGCTCGGTCATATTCCTTTCATGGACGGTGCCCGTCAGTTCAATCATTCTATCCGCAAGAGTGCTTTTGCCGTGGTCTATATGGGCTATTATGCAGAAGTTGCGTATTTTACTCAAAGAAGCCATATTTATTCCTCGTTAATATGCTCAATTATAATATAAACAGTCGCCTGTTAGCAACCTTTTCAGTATTTACAAAAGCATAAAAATAATGTATAATATACGCCATGGACATTGCAAGAGTAATGGCGAATTTGTATGACCGCGGCTTTATACCGCATTATTCCGATACGGGCGCGCATGCGGTAGAACAAATTCTTGAATTAATCGGAGAAAAAGATACGGTGGGATTTTCGGGCAGCAAGACGGTAGAGACGCTTAAAATTCCCTACGCGCTTCATAACAGAGGGAATAAAGTTTTTCATAAGCTTATCAGTCCGGAAACAGACAAGGACGAATTATATAAGGCGTCAAGGGACGCGGATTGGCTGATATCGTCCTCCAACGCTATGTCCGAAGACGGTCAGCTCGTAAATATTGACGGCAAAGGCAACAGGGTCGCGTCCATGATTTACGGGCCGAAAAATGTCATTGTAGTTATCGGCATTAATAAGATAGCTCCGGACTTGAACGCCGCGGTAGACAGAGCGAAAAATATCGCTGCGCCGCTTAACGCAAGACGGTTTAATTTAAGCACGCCGTGTACTTTAGAAGGCAAATGCGCGGATTGCAGGTCTGCCGAGCGGATTTGCAGGGCAACAATGATACTTACTAATCCCACTTATAATGTAAATTTTCATATAATAATCGTAAACGAAAATCTGGGATTCTAGGAGAGGATAAATGAAGAATTTGGATTGGCTATTTAAGACACCTATCGCGCACCGCGGATTACATAACGAGAGCGTCGCCGAGAATTCCTATACCGCTTTTGCCGCGGCAATCGATAAAGGTTATTCCATTGAAACCGATGTGCATTTTTCCGCGGACGGCAAGCTCGTGGTATTTCATGATTTTACTCTGAAACGCTTGTGCGGAGTGGACAGAAAAATCACCTCGATGACCGTAAGCGAGCTAAAGCAGTTAAGGCTTATGAATACCCAAGATACTATTATGACGCTCGACGAGCTGCTCAAATTGGTGGACGGCAAAGTAGGACTTCTTATCGAGATAAAATTCAGGATGCAGAGCATATACAAGAAAATTTCCGAAGAAGTATATAAAGCTATAAAAGACTATAAAGGCAATGTAGCTATACAATCCTTCTCGCCCTCCGTTGTCAGATGGTTCAAAGACAACGCGCCCGAAATACCGAGAGGAATGCTCGCGTCGGGATACCAGAACTTAAATATCCCCCAACTGATGAAGAAAGGGATGAGATTGTTAAACAGGCTATTCGGCGCGAAGATAGTAAAAATGACCGAGCCGGATTTCATAGCGTATAATATTCTCTCCTTCCCCAATCCGAGACTACAGGCATTAAAAGAAAAAGGCATGCCCCTTCTCACATGGACGGTCAATAAAAAGGAACTTCTCACCTCCGCTCAGGAATACGCGGACAACATAATCTTTGAAAATATAGAAGTAATCAATATATAAATACTTGAACGAGTGAGTAAAAAAGTCAGGGCGTGCGCCCTGACTTTTTAATTATATTTTGTCTTCAATTTAATTCAGGCGGTAAATGCCGCCTGATTATCCGATGGTTATACATTAAGCATATCGTCTACTTTTTTCATAATAAGTCTTTTGCCCTTTTTGAGCATTGATTTGGACTGATTTTTATTCTTGTTTATCGCGGTTACCGCAAGGGCTCCGATTACCATACCTGCGAGTAGTGTTTTAACTCTCATAATTTACCCTCCTCACTATTATGGTAAGTAATTTGAGCCTTATTATGATTGGGATTTTCTGGAATTATAGTCTTCAACCGCCTTTTTTATTGCTTCTTCCGCGAGCACCGAGCAATGAATTTTCTGAGGCGGCAGCCCTTCTAATTTTTCGATAACTTGATAATTGGTGATTTTTAACGCATCTTCAACGGTTTTTCCTATTATCATCTGCGTCGCCACCGAGCTTGAGGCGATTGCCGCCGCGCAGCCGAATGTCTGAAATTTCGCGTCGGTAATCACATTGTCTTTTATCTTCAAGTAAATTTTCAATATATCTCCGCAACTGGCGTTGCCTACCATTCCCACTCCGTCCGCGTCTTTTATTTCGCCTACATTCTGCGGGTTCTTGAAATGGTCTAATACAGTGTTGCTATACATATACCGGTACTCCTTTATCTTCGTTAAACAGCGGCGACAGAACTCTTAATCTCGTTACGATTTTTTTTAGCGCCTCCACCGTGTAATCCGCTTCTTCTATTGTATTGTCTTTGCCGAAACTGAATCTGATTGTGCCTTGCGCGGTAGCATGGTCGAGACCGGTTGCAAGAAGCACATGCGACGGCTCAAGCGAACCGCTTGAGCATGCCGAGCCGCTCGAAGTCGCAATCCCGTCAAGGTCAAGATTCAGCAATAAGGATTCTCCTTCGATGAACTCGAACGAGAAATTCGCGTTGCCGGGCGCTCTGTTCAGCTTGGGGCCGTTAAATCTCACATAGGGTATTTCGTTTAAAACCCTTTCAACGAAATGATTCCTGACGGCGCTGATATTCGCGTTATTTGTTTCCCTGTCTCTTACGGCTATTTCCATTGCCGCAGCCATTCCCACGATTGACGCGGTATTATAGGTGCCCGCTCTCATATTGCGCTCCTGCCCGCCGCCCGACTGATATCTGTCAATCCTTACGCCGTTTCTCAGATACAGCGCGCCTATGCCCTTAGGCCCGTAGAATTTATGCGCGGAAAGCGACAGCGCGTCGATATTCATCGCCTTGACATCGATTACTGCCGTACCTATCGCCTGAACGGCGTCGGTATGGAATATTATCTTATGTTCCTTAGCGATTTCGCCTATTCCGGCTATCGGTTGAATGCTCCCTATCTCGTTATTTATCGCCATTATGCTGATTAAGACGGTCGTATCCTTAATAGCCTTTTTTAATTCATCAAGGCTTATTACGCCCTCGCTATCTACGGACAGATATGTGACTTCATATCCCGCTCTTTCAAGGTATTTGCAGGAATTCAATACGGCTGGATGCTCAATCAAGGAGGTAATTATATGATTGCCCTTAGCCCGGTGCGCGTAAGCGATACCTTTAACCGCCCAGTTGTCGGACTCTGTACCGCCCGAGGTGAAATATATCTCGTTATCCTTTGCGCCGAGCGCCTCCGCGATTTGCTTTCTCGAACGGTCTACGGCATGCATAGCCTCCTGACCGAAACTGTGCTGACTGCTCGGATTGCCGAATTTATCCGTAAAATACGGCATCATTTGTTCTAATACGCGCGGGTCCAAGTATGTTGTAGCCGCATGGTCAAGATAAATTCTCATTTTTGTTCTCCATATTCTTAAGCATATCCATAAGAGTATAGCCGTCGAGCATTGAATTTAACGCTTCGTACATCTTCTGCCATACCGAATGCGTCGGGCATAGATTCTTTTCGGAACATTCCTTGCCTATGCAGTCTATAATCATCAGTCCGTCCTCAAGCGCCCTCAATATCTCGCCTACGCTGATCTTGTCCGGCTCTCTCGTCAGATAATAACCGCCGCTAACGCCTCTGTCCGCCTTAACTATACCGCCCTTTCTTAATAGTATCATTATCTGTTCAAGATAATGTACGGTCGTGCCCGTTGCCTGAACTAAATTTACCAGCGATACAGGCCCCTGCTCTCTCCTTAGGGCTAATTCATAACAGGCTTTAAGCCCGTATCTTGATTTTGTGGACAGCTTCATAATACCCTACTTTTTTGCTCGGCTTTATGATATACCTTATTTTCGCCTATGTCAAGTTATTATATTAAAAATCCGATAAATTTTATTGCGGATTTTATTCCAAAGTTAATTCGAAAAGTCAGGGCGTGCACCTGAATTTTCTCCATACTCGTTGCAGAGCCGCGAGAATTAAAGGGGTAAGTTTTTATTTAGAAAAAGAGGGGAGAATATCACAAATAGTATCGACTGATATTGTCCTCTCAAGTCCGACAAAATGCCGCTTGCGGCATTTTGTCGGAGAGTCTGAAGAGAATTCGACAGCCTCAATTATTATATATTTATCGCGTCGGTATATATCGGATATCTGTCGCATAACGCCTTGACTTCGCTGCTTACGCTGTCAATCGCCCTTTCTTTCTCGTTGATTATTCTCGTGATTAAGTCGGCGATAAGCCTGCTGTCTTCCGCGTTCATTCCCCTTGATGTGATGCTGGGCGTACCGATTCTTATCCCGCTCGTAATAAACGGCGTCTGCTTGTCGAACGGAATGGCGTTCTTATTAACCGTTATATGCGCGAGGTCAAGCATTTTTTCAAGGTCTTTACCCGTAATACCTTTCTTTGTCAGGTCAAGAAGCATAAGATGATTATCCGTGCCGCCCGAAACGAGATCTACGTCGTTATGTATAAATCTCTCCGCCATTGCCGCGGCATTTACGATTATTTGCTTCTGGTACTCTTTGAATCCGGGGTTAAGCGCTTCTTTGAACGCAACCGCTTTAGCGGCTATGATATGCATTAACGGCCCGCCCTGTATTCCCGGGAAAATCGCCTTGTCTATTTGCTTGGCGTACTCATCCCTGCATAATATCAGTCCCCCTCTCGGACCTCTCAATGTCTTATGCGTAGTGGAGGTAACCACATCGGCGTAAGGTACGGGGCTCGGATGAAGCCCAGCCGCGATTAAGCCTGCTATATGCGCAATATCGACCATTAAATACGCGCCGACTTCGTCAGCGATTTCTCTGAATTTCTTGAAGTCGATTATTCTCGGATACGCGCTTGCTCCCGCGACAATTAGCTTGGGCTTTGACTCAAGCGCGATTTCCCTCAGCTTGTCGTAGTCAATCCTGCAAGTTATGGGGTCTACGCCGTAAGCGACGATTCTGAAATATTTGCCCGAAATGTTTACGGGACTTCCGTGCGAAAGGTGTCCGCCTTGCGCGAGATTCATACCTAGAATGGTATCTCCCGGGGAAAGCAGCGCGAAATACACAGCAAGATTGGCGTTAGCGCCGCTATGCGCCTGAACATTGGCGTGCTCTGCGCCAAAAAGCGCTTTTGCGCGCTCTATAGCAAGCGCTTCGGCGACATCGACATATTCGCATCCGCCATAGTATCGCTTAGCGGGATAGCCTTCGGCGTATTTATTGGTTAAGTGCGAGCCTGCCGCCGCGAGCACGGCGGGCGAGACAATATTCTCGCTCGCGATAAGCTCCAAATTCCCCTGTTGTCTGTTTAATTCGTCGATAAGCGAGTCCGCCAGTTCCGGGTCGGTTTCTTTTATTAATTTGATATTTATCATAATTACGCCTCGCTTATATACTTATCGAGCATTTTAATAAGAAGCGGTTTAGGTCTTGAGCCCACAAACCTTTCAATCGGTTTTCCGTTAACAAATACGAAAACGGTTGGTATGCTCATAACTCCGTACTTCTCGCTTAAATCCGGATTTTCGTCTACATTGACCTTGCCGATTACCGCCTTGCCATTGTATTCTTCGGCAAGCTCGGCAAGCGTGGGCAGGAACATCTTGCACGGCATGCACCATTCCGCCCAGAAATCAATTAGTACAACCTTTGACGAGTTGATGACGGAATCGAAACTTTCTCCGTCAACGGCTATAAGATTGCTATTCATTGTTGCTTTCCTCCTTGGGTTTAAGTATGTTTATTATCTCCGGCGTCGACGCCTTGTGATTTCTGATTTTTCTGTCCGCAATAAACGCCGCCGCCATTCCCGCAACGAGCGATACTCCGCCCACAATAATCTGTATTTCCTCGGACATATTCCTAGTGATAAACAGCGCGATTCCGAAAATTATTACAGGAATTATATACACTATCAGCGCCGCGGAGAGTACAAAGCTGTCCGCTATCTTTACCTCTACATAATCTTCCACTTCGGCGCCCAAATTATTCTTTAGCGTTAGCTCTACTTTCATTTTGTCCGCGCTCATCAGACACATGCCGCATTTGCCGCATGCGGACTTGCGGTCGAATTCCACGGTAACGCTATTTTGTTCTTTGTCAACGCTTATGACTTTGCCTGTTTCAATCATTTATTTTATGTTCAATTCTTTGAGCTGCTTCTCTTCGACCTTTCCGGGCGCGTTGGACATTAAATCCGACGCGTTCTGCACTTTAGGGAACGACATTACATCCCTTATAGAATCCGTGCCCGTTAAGAGCATTGCAAGCCTGTCCAGTCCGAACGCGATGCCTCCGTGCGGCGGCGCTCCGTACCTGAAAGCGTCGACGAAGAAGCTGAATCTTCTCTTAATATCTTCTTCAGAAAACCCTAGTTTATTAAAAATTCTTTTCTGCATCTTGACGGTATGAATTCTGATACTGCCGCCTCCCGCTTCCTGACCGTTAATCGCAAGGTCATACGCTTTGCTTCTGACTCTTTCGGGCGCGGTGTCCAATAAATCGACATCCTCGTCTTTGGGCGCCGTGAACGGATGATGCACGGCAACATATCTGCTTTCTTCCTCGGAGTATTCAAGCAGCGGGAATCCCGTAACCCATACGAACTTAAATTCGTCTTTTATCAGATTAAGGCGCTCAGCGAGAAGACACCTCAGTCCTCCGAGCGCGTTAAATACCGTTTTGTTATCCGTTGACGCCACTATGAACAACGCGTCGCCCGTCTCTGCGTCCGCGCGCAATATAATCTCGTTGAGCGTGTTCTCGTCCGTAAATTTTGATATAGGCGAAGTAATGCCGTCGCTCTTTAAGAGTATATACGCAAGCCCTTTTGCTCCGAATGTCTTTATTTCTTCGGATAGCTTGTCCAGCGCCTTTCTCGTGAAATTATCAATCGCGCCTTTGGCGTTTATCAGCCTTACGCTTCCTCCGCCGTTAACCGCGTCTGTAAATACCGTAAATTGCGTTTTAAGCGCTATATCCGATATGTCAACGAGCTTCATATCGAATCTTAAATCCGGCTTGTCGCTGCCGTAGTCGTTCATCGCCTGTTCGTAGCTCATTCTCGGGAATGGCTCGCTGAATTTAATACTTAGACATTTATTGAATATCTCTTTTATCATTCCCTCTGCGATATCCATCACATCGTCTTCATTCTCGACAAATGACATTTCAAGGTCAATCTGCGAGAATTCGGGCTGCCTGTTCGCTCTTAAATCCTCGTCTCTGAAACACCTCGCAATCTGATAATACCTGTCAAAACCCGCTATCATAAGCAGCTGCTTATATAGTTGAGGCGACTGCGGCAACGCGTAAAAGCATCCGGGATGAATTCTAGACGGCACGAGATAATCTCTAGCGCCTTCGGGCGTAGACAACCCGAGAAAAGGCGTTTCGATTTCAAGAAATCCGTTTGCCGCGAGATAATCCCTTGCCGCCTTGACCGCCTTGTCTCTCATAATAAGCCTTTTCTGCATTACGGGTCTTCTCAAGTCAAGATAGCGGTATTTAAGTCTTAACGCATCGTTGACATTAAGTTCGTCCTTTATCTCGAACGGCGTAACTTCCGCCTCGGACAATATTCTAATATCCGTAGCGGCTATCTCGACTTCGCCGGTAGGGATGTTCCTGTTGATATTCGCGCCTCTGCTCCTGACCATTCCCTTGACTGCGACGACATATTCGCTCTTTATTCCCGAGGCCTTATCAAATACATCCTTGTCAGTCGTATAGTCCACGGATACCTGAATTATACCCGTTCTGTCTCTGATGTCCATAAATATCAGGTTGCCGAGATTACGGTGCTTTGCGCAAAAGCCCATGACCACCTGAACGCTGTTAATATCCTGCGCCCTTAACTCGCCGCACATCTTTGTCCGCTTAAGACCGTTAAGTAGATCTGCCATATTAAACCCCTATGTGTTCGTGAATTTTATCTATATCCACGCTCTTTTCTTCTCCGCTGTCCATATGTTTTAGCGATACCCTGCCGCTTTCAAGCTCGTTAGAGCCTAATACAATCAAGTATCTCGCGCGTATTCTGTTAGCGTGCTTTAACTGCGCTTTCAGATTTCTCGACATAATGTCCGTCTCCGCCGAAATACCTTTGGCCCTCAATTGTTCGGCAATGCTTATACATTTCAAATTAGTGATTCCGAGCGGCGCGATGTAGATATCGGGCCTGGGCTCTTTAATAATATTCCCGCTTGAGCTCTCCATTACCATAATAAGACGCTCTATTCCCAACCCGAAGCCGACAGCGGGACAAGGCTTGCCGCCCACTTCCTCGACAAGATTATCATATCTGCCGCCGCCGCATACCGTGCCTTGCGCGCCGATATTCGAGCTTACGAATTCAAATACCGTCCTGGTGTAATAATCAAGGCCTCTGACAATTCTCGGATTAATGATGAAAGGAATATTCAGGGAATCCAGAATTTTTAAAAGCGCGTTCTGATGCTCTCCGCATTCATCGCACAGATAGTCCTGAATAACGGGCGCTCCCGAATTGATTTCAACGCATTTTTCATTCTTGCAATCAAGTATTCTCAACGGATTTTTATCGAATCTGTCATTGCAGAGTTCGCACATCCGGTCAAGGTTGCCGCTTAAATACTTCTTCAGGGCGCGGTTATAAGCGCTTCTGCAATCAGCGCAGCCTATGCTGTTGATATTGAGTTCAAGATTATTTATATCAAGTAATTCAAAAAGCCTTCTTGCAATCAGAATCGCCTCTGCGTCGGCGTCGGGCGAATTAGAGCCGAAAATCTCTATGCCGAATTGATGATGCTCCCTTAATCTCCCGCTCTGTGGTCTTTCGTACCTGAAAACGGGCGTTAAATAGTAGACTTTAAGCGGCAAAGTGTTAAGAAGTGAATTCTCAATTACGCTTCTTGCCACACCGGCAGTGCCCTCGGGCTTTAGCGTAATGCTTCTGCCGCCCTTATCGAGAAATGTATACATTTCTTTGTTGACGATATCCGTAGTCTCGCCTACGCCGCGAAGAAACAGCTCCGTAGCCTCAAAAGTCGGAGTGCGTATTTCTTTTAAGTTATACGCCCTTGTCAATTCGCGTATTATGCCCTCGATATAGTGCCATTTATACGATTGGTCGGGAAGCACATCTTTGGTGCCCTTTGGTATATTAATCATATTTTGCTCACAATATATATTTTTTCAGATTCATTTCCCTTAAAGCGTTCTCGAAATGCTTAATGACATACTGCTTATCGATAATAATTTCGGTATATTCGTCCTCGTTGCCGCCCTCATACGAAATATCGTCAAGAAGTCTTTCGATAACCGAATGAAGTCTTCTCGCGCCGATATCCTCGCTGTTTTCGTTCTCTGCCGCGACAATTCCGGCAATTTCCTTGACTGCTTCGTCAGTGAACTTAATATTGACATTGTCGACTTTAAGGAGCTCCGCGTAAAGTTTTAATATCGCGTTCTGCGGCTCTGTCATAATCCTTACGAAATCTTTTTCAGTCAGGCTCTTTAACTCCACTCTTATCGGGAATCTTCCCTGAAGTTCGGGAATAAGGTCTCTTACTTCGGACATATGAAACGCGCCCGCCGCGATAAATAATATGAAATCCGTCTTGATCGTGCCGTGCTTAGTCGTGACCGTGCACCCCTCTACGATAGGCAGAATGTCTCTCTGCACGCCCTCTCTGGACACATCGGGACCGTGAGAAGTGCCTTTTGTCGTGATTTTATCAAGTTCGTCCAAGAATATTATCCCTTCCTGCTCGGCGCGCCTTAATGCCTCGACATTTATCGCGTCATGGTCGATAAGCGAATCGGACACCTCGTCAATGAGCATCCTTAAACCGTCTTTCACGGACATTTTTCTGACCTTTTTTCTCACCGTCCTGCCCGTAAGGCCGCTCATTATATCGCCGATGTTTATTTCATTGTTGACGCTGCCGAGCTGTATTGTCTTGGGTCTGTTATCCGTAATCTCAATGGGTACGACGAGACTGTCGTATTTGCCTTGCTTTAACTCCTCGAGGATTTTTTCTTTGAGTTCGGCGTTAGAGATGCTTTCGTCCGAGGTCTGCCTTCTGATCTGAAAAATTATATCTACCATTCTCTTTACCGCGGTCTCGGTAGCCATAGGTCTGACTTCGTTGAATTTCTCTTCCTTTACGAGTCTTATCGCCGCCTCGACAAGGTCTCTGATCATGGATTCGACATCCCTGCCCACATAACCCACTTCGGTAAATTTTGTCGCCTCGACTTTAATAAACGGAGCGCCGACGAGCTTAGCCAGTCTTCTTGCAATCTCTGTCTTGCCTACGCCGGTGGGGCCTTTCATAATTATATTTTTGGGCGTTATCTCGTCTCTTAACTCCGCGCTTAACCTGCTCCTCCTGTAGCGGTTTCTCAACGCTATCGCCACGGCGCGCTTGGCTTCCTGCTGACCTATGATAAACTTATCAAGCTCTTCAACGATTTGTTTAGGCTTTAATACTTCCATCAGATGACCTCCACGGTGATATTAGAGTTAGTGAAGACGCATAAGTCTCCAGCCACTTTAAGCGCTTTTCTGACGATTTGCTCGGCGTCGAGGTCGGTATTTTCATATAGCGCCCTTGCCGCAGCGAGCGCGTAGTTGCCGCCGGAGCCTATTGCGCATAGCCCGGATTCGGGGTCTATAACATCGCCCGTTCCGGACACAATTAATAAATTATCTTTATCGGCGACAATCATCATAGCTTCCAACTTCCTGATAATCTTATCGTCTCTCCATAACTGCGCGAGTTCTACGGCGCTTCTCATTAGATTGCCCGAATATTTCTGGAGCATTTTCTCGAATTTATCGCTCAACGCGAACGCGTCGCTAACCGAACCGGCAAAGCCTATAATGACCTTGTCGTTATATAATCTCTTAACTTTTACCGCGTTAGACTTCAATATTACGGACTGGCTCATGGTGACCTGCCCGTCGCCTCCGATTACGGTCTTGCCGTCTTTTCGTACCGCGCAGATAGTGGTGCCGGTGAATTCAGTCATTTAATACCTCCTTAACATATTCCTTCATCGCTTTTTCAGAGCGAACGGCATATTCTTTCTTTCTGTCGGACTTGTTTTTATGAGCTAACTTAGGAAGAATTCCGAAATTCGCATTCATAGGCTGAAAGTCTTTATTTTCGGTGCAAATATATTCAATCAGCGCTCCCGTTATCGTCTCGTTACCCGGTATCAGCGGTTTAATTCCTTTAAGGCTTCTGAACACATTGATGCCCGCAACAAGTCCGCTCGCCGCGCTCTCGACATATCCCTCGACGCCCGTTATCTGCCCTGCAAAATATATATTTGTTCCTTTAAGGCGCAAGGTGTTATCGAGAAGATAGGGCGAATTCATATA
This sequence comes from Christensenellales bacterium, assembly GCA_050952545.1. Classification (GTDB taxonomy): domain Bacteria; phylum Bacillota; class Clostridia; order Christensenellales; family CAZKXV01; genus JBMNLD01. The sequence continues at coordinate 378,089 of JBMNLD010000002.1, read as the reverse complement.
GGTGTTTCTGTGCATCACTCCGTATCTTAGAAACTCCGCCGACTTCAGCGCGGGAATGAGCGAAAACACCCTCTTTTGCTCCCGATAGGTAAGGTTTGTCTGAAAACCTACCATATTATACATTGTACCCGATTTATTCTCTTTTCTCAACTGTACAACGGCATAATAATTCTCATTCGTCAAAGGATTTTTTATACCGACGGGCTTTAAGGGTCCGAATCTTATGCTGTCATAGCCTTTCTTAGCCATAACCTCAATAGGCATACAGCCGCTGAAAATCTCTCTCTTGTCAAATTCCTTTAACTCTACGCATTCCGCACTAACAAGCGCGTTATAAAACTTGTCGTATTCATCTACGGTCAAAGGGCAATTGATGTAATCGGCGTCGCCTTTCATATATCTTGAAGCGAAAAAAGCGTTTTCCATATCAATACTGTCATACGATATGACAGGCGCAACCGCGTCGTAAAAATACAAATAGTCGCCTTTAATCAGCTCCTTTATGCTCTTGGCAAGCGCATCCGAGGTCAGAGGGCCGGAGGCGACTATCGTATATTCGTCTGGATTTAATGCGGTGACTTCTTCTCTTATTATTTGCAAATTGCCGAATGAATTCAGAACATCCTCTATATAATCCGAGAATAGCTGTTTATCTACGGCAAGCGCGGAGCCCGCGGGAATAGCTGCCGACTCGCCCGCTCTTATGACAAGCGAATCAAGGAGTCTCATTTCCTGCTTTATAGCGCCCGACGCCGTATCGGGAAGAATACTCTTCAAAGAGTTACTGCACACCAATTCCGCTAGCTTTGCGGATTTATGCGCGGGCGAGAATTTAACGGGCTTCATCTCGTAAAGCTCGACTTTTGCGCCGCGTTTTGCTAACTGATACGCCGCCTCGACGCCGGCAAGACCGCCTCCGATGATTTTAACCTTTCGCTTCATTAACGGCTTTGATTTTATGAGCACATTTTTTGTCGCAGCAAGTATAATATTCCTTGCCAGCTTTCATAGGCGAGCCGCATTCCGGGCAAAGCACGGGCGCGGGCAAATCCCATGAGACGAAGTCGCAATCGGGGTAATTACCGCATCCGTAGAAAATTCTGCCTTTCTTGGTTCTTCTTTTTATGATATCTCCGCCGCATTTAGGGCACACGCCGGATGGCTCTTCGTAAGGCAGAATATTCCTGCATTCGGGATAGCCCGAACAAGCGTAGAACTTGCCGTATCTGCCCGTTCTGATAAGCATTACCTTGCCGCACTTGGAGCAGGTCTTGTCGCTCTCTATTACCGGGGTCTTATATTTAGTCCTGTCCCGCATCGCCTCTTTGATTTTCATATCGAATTCGGGATAAAATTTCCTGATAATTTCCTGCCACGGTCTGTTTTCGTCGATATTGTCGAGGTCGTCTTCCATCTTTGCAGTGAATTTCAGGTCTATGATGTCCGGGAAAAATTTCATCATTACATCGCATACGAGCATGCCGGTCTCTGTGGGCTTAATGAGCTTGTTATCTTTCTCGGTATAATATCTCTTAAACAGCGTCTGAATGACGGTAGCGTATGTGCTCGGTCTGCCAATGCCGTTCTCTTCCATAGCTTTAACAAGCGTGGATTCGCTGTATCTTGAAGGCGGCTGCGTGAATTTCTGCTCGGCGTCAAATTTATCCGCTGTTAATTCTTCGCCCTCATTCAGGTCTGGAATGCTCTCCGTCTCGTCCTCGTTGCTGTTTGAGTTATAAGCGGCCAGATATCCCTTAAACGCGAGCTTTTTGCCCTGCAGCTTAAAGCCGTATCTGCCGCCCTCTATTCTGACATTTATGACATTGTATTCAGCGGGATTCATCTGGCTTGCTATAAATCTATCGTAAATCAGCTTATAGAGCCTTAATAGACTCTTGTCTAATTTGCCTTCAAGAGATTTAGGAGTCATAGCGACAGATATAGGTCTTATCGCCTCGTGCGCGTCCTGCGAGGTATTCCTGTTCTTATAAAAATTCGCTTTCTTAGGCAAATATTCTTCGCCGTAAACATCCTTAATATACTCTACCGCCTCGTAAACCGCATCAGCAGACACCCTTACGCTATCAGTCCTGATATAGGTAACCAGCGCGATATGCTCGCCTTGTATATCCACGCCCTCGTATAACTTCTGCGCCTGCGACATTATAAGCGAAGTGGAGATATTGAATTTCTGCGACGCTTCCTGCTGGAGAGTGCTAGTCGTAAAAGGCGCTTTAGGATGGCTCAATTGCTTGCTTTTCTTGACGGAATCCACCCTCCAATTGCTAATTTGATTTAATTCTTTCAGGATTTTATCAATTTGGGCTTTATCGGATAACTTTATCTTTTCGTCATCGATATCGCTTAAATCCGCCTTAAGGACGGCGAGGTAATTTAACTTCTTGAAATATCCGTATAGATTCCAGTACTCTTCGGGCGTAAACGCGTTGATTTCCCTTTCGCGCTCCACTATCATTCTGAGCGCAGCGGACTGTACTCTGCCGGCGCTTAAACCGCTTCTTATCTTGTATGAAATAACGGGCGACAGCATATACCCGACAAGCCTGTCCAATACCCTCCTTGCCTGTTGCGCGTTGACGAGATTCATATTGATATCTCTGGGATTTTTGATAGCTTCCTGTATCGCTTTTCTGGATATCTCGTTAAATACGATTCTCGCCTTGTCGTCGTCTATGTTAAGCGTCTCTTTAAGATGCCAGCTGATTGCCTCGCCCTCTCTGTCCGGGTCGGTCGCAAGATAAATTTTCTCCGCTTTTTCTACTTCTTTTCTAAGCTCGGAAATGTTCTTCTTCATCTTATCTTTAAGAACATACCTTGGATTGAAATCACGCTTTATATCTATGCCGAGCGTTTTTTCAGGCAAATCCCTTATATGTCCGCCCGATCCCACTACCTTGTAACCTTTGCCGAGGTATTTTCCGATTGTCTTAGCCTTACTGGGCGATTCTACTATAACTAAACGCATGCTACACTCCGTAATAATTTCCGTATAATTTCTTTATCAATCCGTTTATTTCCATTTTCATCAGTATGGAATTTAACTCGTTAACCTGAAGACCCGTCAGCTTTATAAGCTCCTCCGTATGCATTTCGCCTTGAGACAGGGCGTTCAATATCTGGTTTTCCGTTATATCCAGTTGTATGGGCTCGTCGGGGTTTTTAGGGTCAACATCTATATTATAATCTTTCAATATATCATTTATATCCGTAACCAACGCGCCCTGAAGTTGCTTTAATTTCTCGTTGGCTCCCGCGCTCTGTTTTGAGAAGATATTCCCCGGCACAATGTACACCCGCCTGCCTTGATCCACGGCGTGGTTTACCGTTATCAGCGAGCCGCTGTTTTCTCCCGCTTCGGTTACGAGCACTCCCTCGCATAGTCCGCTGATAATCCTGTTCCTCTCGGGAAAATGAAACGCGAGAGGTTTTTCTCCGACGCGGTATTCTGAAATAATCAGTCCGCCGCCAGTTAATATAGCATCATACAGTTCCCTGTTCTCCGCGGGATATACCGTGTCCGGCCCGGAGCCAAGCACCGCTATTTGCGGAGAATTTTCCTTAAGCGCCGTCCTGTGAGCGATTGTGTCGATGCCTCTTGCCAGTCCGCTCACAATCCTGAAGCCGTACGAAACAAGCTCTTTTACGAACATCTCCGTCACATCTCTGCCGTAACGCGTAGGCAATCTTGTGCCGACGACCGCCATTAAGCGCTCGTTTAACAGCGCTGTATTTCCTTTACAATATAACAATACGGGCGGCGTGTCAATTTCTTTTAACAGCGCGGGGTAATTATTGTCGCAAATTCCTATCGGCTCTATATCGTATCTTTCTATTTCTTTTACGAGCATATCCATATATGACTTGTCTCTTGATACGGATAGCCTTTCATACTGAGCCTCGTCGCATATTTTAATAATTTCATATTTATACTTCTCCAGCTCCGAAAACAGCTTATACGGCTCCCCCGCCAGCTCGATAAGTTTATATTTTTTGGCCGCGCCCGGCATATCCGACGAATTAAGCCACAATAGCGCCAGGGTATTTTTCGAATAGCTCATAACCAGTATTTCCTGTCAAGAGTGCGGTACCTGACAGCCTCCGCTATATGATTGACGCCGATATATTTCTCGCCTTCGATGTCCGCTATCGTTCTTGCGACTTTTAATATTCTCGTCGTCGCCCTCGCGCTCAACGAGAGTTTGTGAAACGCGTTTTCAAGCAGTTTTTCGGACTCTATATCAATCTGGCAATATTTTTTTATCATTGACGGCGACATTTGCGCGTTACAATATATAGGCGTATCGTTAAACCTTTGATATTGAATTTCTCGAGCCCTTTCCACCCTTTTTCTGACCGTAGCGGAATTCTCTTCAGCGCTTTGCGCTCTTAATTCGTTGAAGGTAACGCTGTCCGCCTCGATGTGAAGGTCAATTCTGTCAAGCAACGGCCCGGATAGCCTTGATATGTAATTATGTATCTGTGAAGATGTGCACTTGCATTCCTGCTTCTTAGAGCCGTAATTGCCGCAGGGACACGGATTCATACTTGCGATAAGTATAAAGCGCGCCGGGTATTCAACGGTCTGCGCCGCGCGCGCTACGGTGATTTTGCCGTCCTCTAAAGGCTGCCTTAATGTCTCCAGCGTCTTCCTGCTGTATTCGGGCATCTCGTCCAGAAACAGCACGCCGTTATGCGCAAGCGATATCTCGCCCGGTCTCGAATTGCTGCCGCCGCCAGTTAACGACGGCGTAGTCGCCGTATGGTGCGGCGAACGAAAAGGTCTGACGGATAATATCCCTTCGCTTTTGTCCAGCGCGCCCGCTATCGAATGAATTTTGGTAACCTCGATTGCCTCTTCGAAAGTCATTCTGGGCATAATGGACGGAAGACACCTTGCGAGCATGGTTTTGCCCGCGCCGGGAGGCCCTATCATCAATATGTTATGTCCGCCGCTGACGGCGATTTCAAGAGCGCGTTTTGCGACCTGCTGACCTTTTACTTCAGAAAAGTCGAAATCCGCAAGCGCTTTTTCGTAATTTATGCATTCGTATTTTCTGTGCGCTAAGGGCTTAAATTCGCCGTCTCCGAGGATAATTCGCACAGCCTGCTTGAGATTATTTGCCGTATAGACCTCAATGCCCTCGATATATGACGCTTCCGCGGCGTTTTCTTCGGGTACGATGAATTTGGTTACATTATCCTGAAGTCCCGCGATTAATATCGGAAGCAGCCCCGAGATATGCCTTATCGAGCCGTCCAGCGACAATTCGCCGAGTATGGCGAATTTCTTATATTCGTACGATTTAAGCTGACCGCTCGCGGCGAGAATTCCTATCGCGATTGCAAGGTCGAAAAGCGGCCCTTCTTTCTTCCTGTCCGCGGGAGCGAGGTTTACGACGATTTTTTTCAACGGGTATTCAAATCCGCTGTTTTTTATAGCCGACCTTACCCGTTCTCTGGATTCTTTAACGCCCGCGTCCGGAAGCCCGACGATATCGCAGGACGGAATGCCCGCGTTGATATCGACTTCTATATCGATTTTATAGCCGTTTAATCCGTATAGAGCGTAACTTAATATCTTGGATAACATTATTTCTCCTAGCGAAGCGGCCATTTTACGGGCATACCCGTAAACAGCGGATAACAAATAACAAATATAAGAATGACCATAGTAAGGTATATTCCCGTAACAATCCTTCCCGTAATAAGCTGCCCGTCTTCTGAAAACAGCGGAAGCATTCTTAATGTTGATTTCTCCTGCGCTTTTATTCTTCCTTTATTCGCGTATTTCTGCAATAGCAGCGCGGTTACCGCGATAAAAGCGGGAACGCATCCGTAGTAATGATACATAAACACTACTCTGTCTATAAACATCCACGGTACGAGCATGGAAAAATACATAATCAGCAGATAGACGGTATTTTCCGAAAAATTCCTGTCTTCATCCGATAACGCTTTACGCTCTCTTGCGCTCTTTACTTTCAGTTCAATAATTTTTACCGTAGAAAGAGTAATCGCAATTAATCCCCCAATCCAGGCCGCGAAATTGCCGAACGCGAAAATTCTCGCGGTCATATTATCGGGTAGCATAAGTTCGCCGTTATAAAAATATACCGGCCCCGCGTTAAACAGCCATTGATACCACATTGAGCTGTACGGATGACCAGCATCGAGACCGCTGTGGAAGTTATACATATACTGCTGATTCTCCCACATAACCTTTATAAGGCTTGCGTCCGTCGAAAGTCCTCTTCTGAACGGGATATACGAGAGCAGATAAATAACAAAGGGTATTATAATAAAGAATACCAGGCATATGACGAATATTTCCGAAATTTTCAGCAGTACTCTCTTATCGAGAATCAATATGCCCGTACCGCTCTCTCTAATTCGGCTTAGCCATTTTATGAGCGCAAGCATAAGTATGATAAATAAACCCGCGCCCGAATACACGCCCGTCCATTTTATCGCTGCGGATATTCCGAACGAAATGCCCGCAAGCGCTAGCGGTATAGCCCGCCTGATAAACTTTTCGTTAAAATTCGTATAGAAAATGTACATAAACAGATAGGACAAGAGAATAAAAAACACCGACATAGAGTCAAGCGTAGCGATTCGTCCCATTACTATTCTCATCCCGTCAAGCGTAAATACCGCCGACGCGACAAACGCCCAGAAACTTGACCGCAAGAGCTTAAATACAAATATATAAAAAAGCGGTATAATGAGTACAGAAAACACCGCGCTGACAACGCGCCAGCCGAACGGATTCATTCCGAAAAGCCTTATACCCATTGAAATCATAATCTTCCCGAGCGGCGGATGCGTGGTCTCGTACGCAACATCGCCTCTAATAAATTCAAGAGCTGTTCTCGCGTGATAAAGTTCGTCGAAATACATCCCCGTCATAAGAGAGGGCGACTCGGGAATCAAGCTCTGTTCGTCAAACAGCGCTTTAGCTCCTTCCGTGCTTTCTATGATAATAAATTCATCTACAATATTGCCGTCAGAATCCGCAAGCGCCAATTCCAATATCTCGGTATTAAGGGAATAATAGCTTATCGTAACATATCTCTTTAATTTCTTGTTAAGCGAGCTGATATTCCATCTGTACATTGTCCCGTAAGTTACTGCAACGGTATCAAAGGTCTCGACTCTGTCAAGCTCGTCCGCCGAGCTTACGGTAAGCGTGGCTACGCCTATTCCCTCGTATAACCACAAGGTATCGGCGTCGCTGTCGCCGATATCGAGGACGATTTTGTTATAACCCGTATTCTTAATGCCGCTCTCAGGCACCTTGGTCGAGCCGAGATAAGTAAACGCAATTACTGCGGCGACCAATGTCACCACAGCAATCAGCGCGTAATCCGTGATATTTAATCTTTTATTTTCCGGTTTTATTAGGGACAAATATGCTTTTGACTCCTTTAAGATAATCTTTTATAGTCTTAAAAATACTGTCCTGCATAGGCTCTAATTCCCTTACATCGTCGCTGTAACATATATCGTAAACAATTATTGCATAATAAAACAGAATCAGTACATTAACTATACCGCCTACAATCATAAACGCGCTTGCGTCCGGATACGAGATAATCTGCGCGCTGCCGCTTAATCCGATAGAGCCCGACTGGTTGAGAAGCTGACTTATATTGATAAAGTTAGTCAGCGCGAGCGCCGAAAAGACAAGAAGAACGCGCTTGTCGCCGGATATTGCCATATACGCAAGCATCAGCGCGAACGCGGTAAACATCGTCTGAGGCGTAGCGCCTATTATGAAAACATAAGCCGCGCTCAGAACAAAAGACGCAAGGAGCAGTAATTCCGCTCTGTTTTTCTTGTTAAAGTAAATCAGGCACACATACAGCGCAACTACAATGTATATAAGCCAGGATAACACCCGTGCAAATAGCGAGGCGCTTTCCATATTCAATCCGAATATGCCGTAGAAATTAAACGCGTTGGACGAATATACCGAATTGCCGAAAAGCGACGCTATCATTCTGCCGAATGAGTAAAATACAACATTCGCGCCGCCTAATTTAACAGTAAACGGCAACGACAATATAACTATGGACACAAGCGCCGCGGCGGAAGCGACAGAGAGTTTCAGGCGCGTTTCGGGATTTCTTACGAATACGAAAATCAGATATGAGAGTATTAACGGCAGCAGCAGTAATACCTCGGCGTTAATAAATATCGCTATCGTATAGAAGATAATCGCCGACACATATTTCTTGTCTAATAATGAAATAAATGTCAGCAGAATAAATAATCCGTAGACGGAGTCTATCTGCCCCCATGCGGCGGAATTAGTAAATACTACAGGCAGTATGGCGTAAAACGCCGCGAACACCGTCGCAATATATTTATTGAAATGCTTTAAGGCGATATTAAATATAAGATAGATTATGATTATATCGCATACTATCGCGGGTATTTTAAGAAATATCGCCATGCCTACTGTGCCGGACTGAATACCCAGCAAATTGGAAAACGCGCCGAGCAACCACAATACATAGAGATAACCGGGCATAAAGGCGGTGTCCACATCGGAATAAAAAGCCCAGGCGCCTTTATCATATAGCCTTGACGCCCAATCCTGGAATCTTGATATGTCCGCAGTATGACCGTAAATAAAATTAATCAATATCAGCCTGATAATAAAACCTGTCAAGAGCGCCGCGCTCATTAAGAATACGGGCGAATTTGTAAAATTTATTATAGGGCTTGCTTTCTTGTTAAGCCCCGTATCGCCCGCGTATTTCGCCATAAATCTTCTGATAAGCATATAGGCAGCCCAACTAATTACAGCCGTCATAACCGAAAGCAGCACCACATACACAGTGCCTCCGGTGTTAGAACGGTTGATATTGGTCTTGACGCCGACATCGTAGACTTCGTACCCTCCGGGTTGTTTCTCTACGCGCTGAACCGATACATTGTCAAATCTCGCCTTGCCCTTAGAAAGAGACTTGCTGGTGCCTATTCCTACTTCGATATTTAAGGCGCTGTCCGCGACGGGTCTGAAATACACGATATAGGTCTGCCAGCCGTCCGTCTTCTCCGTAACATTGATTCTTTTTATGCCTTTGTCTTCCTTAAAGCCGACATATGCCCCGACCTGTACCGCGCTGAATGATTCGCTTTCAAGGTTATCCGCGACACTGATGTCCGCCTGAAGTCTGTATACCGCGTTTTTTACTACGGGAATTTCCTGAGTGACATAAAGCCAGTTCGCGCTGAATCCCGAACTTAAATCGAGCTGCTTTAAGCCGTATCTCGGACCTTCCTGCTCCTGATCCGAACCCTCCGTCGTCGTCGCTATTTCAATAATCGCTTGAGAACCGTTTTGTTTCTTCCATGAGGTAAAATCTTCTTCGAAATCTCCGTTGACTACAAGCTCGGCGCCGAAAACGGCATCTTCATTACAGCCTGTTAAAATAACAATTAACATTGTTACAATAAACAAAACCGGTAATAACTTCTTCATTAAAGCACCTCTTAAATAAAATATAAATATATTTTATAATGTAATTATACTTTTGACAAGCCTTTGCAGTATATAAAAGCGGCTCAAACGAGCCGCGGATTTATTTAATAAACTTAACTTCCTTGATTTTAGCAGCTTTACCCGTCAAATTGCGCAGATAATAGAGCTTAGCTCTCCTGACCTTGCCTCTCTTTACTACCTCGATACGGTCGATTTTAGGGGAATGCAGCGGGAATATCCTCTCTACGCCTATTCCGAAAGAAATCTTCCTTACGGTAAAGGTCTCTCTGATTCCGCCGTTCTTCTTGGCGATAACGACGCCCTCATACGCCTGAAGCCTTTCTTTCTCGCCTTCGATAATCTTATAAAATACCTTAACGGTATCGCCTACGCCAAAGGGTGTAATGTTATCTTTGATGCCTTCTTTGTCCAATACTTCCATTATACTGCTCATGACTCTTTCTCCTTATTTTACTAAGCGTTCGTACATCACTGCATAGGACCGCCCGAAGTCAACTATGACATATTAGCAAATTTAATAAAATAAATCAACTGATTTTAACCGTTTTTTTTCACGCTCTGAAGGCGTCTATTATATGATTTAAGCCTTGGGGCGAAATTTCAATGACATCGAATCTGATATCTCTGTTCGCCAGTTTTTTCATGTTAATATATAATTTCGCGGAATTTATATAGCGCCTTATCTTGTAACGGTTTACAGCCTCGGCGGGAGTGCCGAACGAATCGTCCGACCTTACTTTTACTTCGATAAAGACTATTATTCCGTTAATTTCCGCGGCGATGTCCATTTCACCCGCATGGTTTTTGATATTGACATCAAGGATTTTATAACCCTGTTTTCTCAGGTATTTCACGGCTTTTTGCTCGCCGCTTATGCCAATCTGCCGTTTATTCATACGAATTTCTTTATAAAAGTTTTTCTGTGAATAGGGCAGGCTCCGAACTTCTTCAACGCCTCGACATGCGACCTGGTGCAATACCCTTTATGCTCTTCAAACCCGTATTCGGGGTATTTCATGGCGTATTCTTTCATTAATCTGTCGCGCTCGACTTTCGCGACAATGGATGCCGCGGCTATGTTGTAGCTTAACTCGTCGCCGTGAATTATCGCCTCGGTCTCGATATCCGTCGTGAGCTTTACGGCATCGACAAGCGCAATATCTGGAGTAACGGAAAGCGCTTTAAGAGCCTTTAACATTCCGAGCTTGGTCGCTTCAAGAATGTTAATCTCGTCTATAACATCTTTTTCTATCATTACGGATGATACGGCGATAGCGCTATTTATTATCTCGTTATAGAGTAATTCACGTTTCTTTTCCGTCAGTTTTTTGCTGTCGTCTACACCCTCAATGCGGACATCGAGGGGCATAATCACGGCGGCGACGGCAACGGGGCCCGCGAGCGGGCCCCTGCCCGCTTCGTCAATGCCGCAAATCAATCTCTTGCCCCTTAATATGTATTTTAATTCTAAATTAAGCATCGGGGTACTCCAGCATAATCCTGCCGATCTTGGTCTTTCTGAAATCGTCTATTACGGCGTTTGACGCGCGGCTGACATCCGTCGCTCCGCCTTTTATCAGATATCCCCTCGATACCGCTATCGCGTCTAAAATTTCTTCCGCGCTGTCGTTCGGTTTAATACCGTATCTTTTTATAAGCAAATCCTTGTGATGCTCGTTAAGGTGTCTTATCAATTCAAGCGACAATTCCTCGATGTTCAGGATATCGTCATTAATACATCCTATAAAGGCGAGATGCTTGGCGTGCTCCTGATTTACAAGGTTGGGGCTCATTGTGCCCGGCGTGTCCAGTAATTCGATGTTATTATCAATTACGATCCATTGCTTGCCTTTGGTAATTCCCGGTCTGTCGCCCGTTGAGGTTTTCTTTCCGCCCGACAACGCGTTAATAAGCGTGGATTTGCCCGTATTGGGAACGCCTATAACCATTGCCCTTACGCTTCTTACCACGCCCTTTGATTTATAACGCTCAATAAGCGCCGCGTTTATTTCAATGAGCTTATTTATTATTTTCCCAGAGTATTTGGACGAAACGCTGTCGACGGAGAGCGCGCTCAGGCCTTTTTCATTAAAGAAATTTTCCCAGCGACCGGCGTCTTTACGCTCTATTAAATCGCTCTTGTTTATTATATACAGTACGGGCCTGCTGCCTATAACCGCGTCAAACGCGGGATTAATACACGCCATCGGCGCCCTTGCGTCCAGAACATAAATGACGCTGTCGATGACTTTGATGTTTTTTTCCATCATTCTCAGCGCTTTAGTCATATGCCCGGGGAACCACTGTATATGCATATTATTTCTCCAGCAAGTCGGGACGGCGGAATTTTGTCGCCTTTAACTGCTCGGCTGTACGCCATTCCTCAATGAGTTTATGATTGCCCGAGATCAGCACTTCGGGCACCGTTAGTCCCATAAATTCATAAGGCCTCGTATATTGAGGGTACTCCAACAAACCGTCGTTGAAACTTTCGCTTATTACGCTGTCCCCGCTTCCGAGCACTCCGGGGATATATCTTGCCACCGCGTTTATCAATATCAGCGCGGGAATATCTCCGCTCGTTAATATATAATCGCCTACGGAAATCTCCTCATCGACAGTCAGGTCAATAGCTCTCTGGTCTATGCCCTCGTAACTCCCCGATAGCAGCAGTATGTTATCATATCCGCTGAGCTTTAATACTTTCTGCTGATTAAGCAGCCTGCCTCTAGGGCTCAGATATATGCGTATCGCTTTATGCTCCGGGTCTATCGAGTGTATCGCGTCATAGACGGGTTGAGGCGTCATCACCATTCCCGCTCCGCCGCCGTACGGGTAATCGTCGCATTTCTTGTGCTTGTCCTGAGAATAATCGCGAATATTATGAATATCGACTTCAAATAGCTTTTTCTCAAGCGCCCTGCCGATAATACCCGTATTAAGGGCCGCATACGCTTCGGGAAAGAGCGTCAGCACATCAATCTTCATATACAGACACCTCCTCAAAGCGCTTTTTATCAAGCGTAATCCTCTTATTCAATATATCGACACCGATAATCAAATCTTTTAGCGCGGGAAACATCAATTTCCTGCCCGAATTATCTTCAGCCTCGTACACATCCGCAGAGCCGGTCTTAAATATATCGGTCATATGCGCGATTACTTCGCCGTCAATAACGATATCGCATTCGAGAAGCTCTCTTATCAGATACCTGCCCTCGGGCAAATCAATCATAGACCTTAGGATTGAGATATCTTTGCCGCGATAGCTCTCCGCCGTATTTCTGTCGGGGATTTCCTTAAACTTAATGAACACCTCGTTATTTCCCGTTCTGACTTTCTCGACGGTATGGGCGCCGTTATCGATATATACGCTTTTAAGAGCGTAAAAGCGGGTCAGGTCGTCCGTATAAGGAATGATTTTGACCTCGCCCTTGATTCCCTGCGGCTTGACTATTGTGCCGATAACTATTAATTCGTTCATCTCTCTGTTATTTCAACAGACCATTTAGAATTGCTTTTAGCCGAGGCGGCTTTGACGACTGTCCTTATAGCTTTCGCTATTCTGCCCTGTTTGCCGATAATTTTGCCGATTTCATCCTTTCCCGCAATAATATTGATTGTATTGCCCTGTTTCGAAATCTCGATGCTTTCGGGATTATCGACCAGCGAATCCACGATAAATCTTACTAAGTCAACCATTATTCACCCTGCGCTTCAGCTGCGGCTTCTTTAACTGTTTCAGCAGCTTCGGCATTAGTCTTTACCTTGGCGCTCTTTGCTTTTATTAATTCGATTCCGCCGTATTTAACGAGCAGATATTTTACGGTGTCCGTGGGAACAGCGCCTACCGATAGCCAGTATTTAGCCCTTTCGCTGTTTACTTTACATACCTTTGGTTCTTTGGTGGGGTCATAATGCCCTATTACCTCGAGCGCTTTGCCGTCTCTGCTCTGCCTGCTGTCTATCGCGACAATGCGATAGAACGGCGCGTGTGTCTTTCCGAGTCTTGTCAGTCTTAATTTTACCATTATTTTGCCTCCGTTTTATTAAAATGGCATTCTGCCAAATCTTTTCTTGCCTTGAAATTGTTTCATCATATCTTTAGTTGCTTCAAATTGCTTTAACAGCTGATTGACATCCTGTATTTCTGTGCCGCTGCCTTTGGCAATTCTCTTGCGCCTTGACGATTTGATAATCTCGGGATTATTCCTCTCTTCTGCCGTCATGGATTGAATGATTGCCTTAGCTTTCTTTATTTTGCTTTCGTCTACATTTAAGTCCGCGCCTTTAAGTTTTGACGATAGACCGGGTATCATCGCGAGCATATCCTTCATACTGCCCATGGATTTTAGTTTCTCGAACTGAACCAGATAATCGTCCAAAGTGAAGCTGTTGGTGCGCATTTTTTTCTGCATCTCAAGCGCTTCTTTCTCGGAAAACGCGTCCTGCGCTTTCTCAATCAGCGTCAGCACATCGCCCATTCCGAGAATCCTCGACGCCATACGATCGGGATAAAAGGGCTCTATATCCGTCAATTTCTCGCCTATACCGGAGAATTTGACGGGCTTGCCGGTAACCGCCCTGACAGATAACGCCGCGCCGCCCCTGGTGTCGCCGTCGAGTTTAGTCAGTATCACGCCCGTGATGTCTATTTCTTTATTAAAGGTATCGGCGACATTTACGGCATCCTGACCCGTCATTGAGTCCACTACAAGCAAGATTTCATGGGGCTTGACTTCTTTCTTTATAGACGCCAGCTCTTTCATTAGCTCGTTATCTATATGAAGTCTGCCCGCCGTATCGATAATCAGCGTGTCAATGCCGGATTTCGGCGCCTCTTTCAACGCCGCAGCCGCGGTCTTGACGGGATTAGCCGTTCCACGCTCGAATACGGGCACGCCGGCTTTTGTTCCGACGACTTTTAATTGCTCTATCGCTGCCGGGCGGTAAATATCGCACGCTACAAGCATAGGGTGCTTACCCTGCTTCTTGAGCATATTCGCGAGCTTTCCGCACATCGTCGTCTTACCCGAGCCCTGAAGTCCGCACATAAGTATTATTGTCGGAGGTCTGTCCGCGACGGCAAGCTTTGAATGAGTGCTGCCCATAAGCGAGGTAAGCTCTTCGTTGACAATTTTAATCACCTGCTGTGCGGGAGAAAGGCTCTTTAATATCTCTTCGCCGACGGCTTTTGCGGAGACATTCGCGATAAAGCTCTTGACGACATTAAAATTAACATCCGCCTCGAGCAGAGCGATTCGTATTTCTCTCATCGTGGATTTTACTTCGAGCTCGGAGAGCGAACCTCTGTCCTTGATTTTCGAGAAAATATGATTTAATCTATCCGATAATGCCTCAAATACAGCCATTAATTATCCTCCAATACGCCTATAATCTTCTGAAGCTCGTCGTTAATCCCGTCGTAGCTTCGCTTTAATTCGTTTATATGGTATCTGATACGGTTAAATTTATCTTTTATCTTCAGTCGTTCTTCGTATTCATAGAGTTGCTTAACGCCTCTTATGAGAGAATCTCTGACACCCTGTCTCGTTATGCCTTCTATCTCCGCGATTTCATTTAAGGTCAGGTCTTCGTTGAACCTTAACTTTAATATATTGCGCTGACTGTCTGGAAGCAGCTTGCCGTAATAGTCAATCAGCTGGGAAATCAAAACCTTATCTTCTATATTCATACCACTCTGTAAAGCAATTTACTTTACAGCAGGTATTATAGAGAATATTAACCTTATTGTCAATTAATTATTACAAAATATTATCGACGAAATCCTTGGCATTAAACGGCAGTAAATCGGCTATTTTTTCGCCGACTCCGATAAAAACTACCGGAAGAGACATTTCCTGACTTATAGCGAGCACGACGCCGCCCTTTGCGGTACCGTCTAGTTTTGTTAAAATTATCCCGTCTATATCTACGGCTTCGTTAAATATTTCAGCCTGACTTATCGCGTTCTGCCCCGTAGTGCCGTCAAGCACAAGATAGGTTCTGTAATCGCAATCGGGGAATTCTCTCAACACTACGCGGTTGATTTTTTTTAATTCTTCCATGAGGTTTTTCTTGTTGTGAAGCCTGCCGGCCGTATCGATTAACAGCACATCGGTATTCTTGGCTTTTACCGATGTTACCCGCGTCGAATACTACCGCCGCGGGGTCTGCGCCTTCGCCGTACTTGACTATTTTAGCGCCCGCTCTTTCAGCCCAAATCGCCAATTGTTCGGACGCTGCCGCCCTGAATGTGTCCGCCGCCGCTATTGTAACGCTCTTGCCCTGACTAATGAAGTAATGCGCGAGTTTACCGATCGCCGTAGTCTTGCCTACTCCGTTTACGCCCGCGATAAGTATTACGAGCGGATAAGAATACTCCTCGATTTCATAATCTATAATATCAATTAAAATCTGCTTAAAAAGGTCTATCGCGTCGGATGAATTCTTTAATCTTAAATTATACGCCTCGTCTTTAAGGCGGCTGATAATTTCTTCTGTGGCGTAGGCGCCGACATCCGAGGAGATCAGCGCGTATTCAAGATTTTCATAAAATTCATCGTTTAAGTTTCTGCCCTTAAATAGTTCGTAAATTTTTCTTGAAAAAGCCTCTCTAGTCCTTTTCAGACCGCTCTTAATACTGTCTATGATACCCATTTACGCAATATTCTCCGATTTGAAAGTTTCCGCGCTTTTAATCGCTTCGTGCAGCTTGACCGAGACCATCTTGGACACGCCTTTTTCTTCCATAGTGACGCCGTACAGCGCGTCGGCAAGCTCCATTGTCGGCTTTCTGTGGGTAATGACTATAAATTGGGTCTCCTTGCTGAATCTTCTGAGATAAGACGCAAACACCTTGACATTCGAGTCGTCGAGAGCCGCCTCTATCTCGTCCAATACGCAGAAAGGCATAGGTCTGGATTTTAAGATTGCAAATAGTATTCCGATTGCAATCAGCGCCCTTTCTCCGCCCGAAAGAAGGCTAATATTCTGCATTTTCTTGCCGGGCGGCTCTGCTTTGATTTCGATACCGGCTTCAAGCGGGTCTTCCGCGTCTTCTTCTAAAATGAGTTCCGCCCTGCCGCCGCCGAAAAGCTCCTTGAATACATTCTTGAAATTATGGTTAATCTTCTCGAATTCCGTCTTAAATTTGATAACCATCTCGTCTGTCAGTTCCTGAATTATCTTCAATAAATCTTCTTCGGCTTTGGTCAGATCGTTTTTCTGTCCGTTGAGGTCTTCGTATCTCGCGCCTATTTCTTTATAGTCTTCAATCGCGTTGATATTTACTACGCCTAACGCGTTAATTTCTTTCTTTAGCTTGGATATTTCGGATTGCGCCTTAGAGCTGCTGAATTCGGGATCTTTTAATTCAAGCAGCGCGTCGAAATCGAGTTCGTACTGCTCGAAAATCATATCGCGCATATTCTGAAGGTCGGTGTCGATTTTGTTTAGTCTCGCCTCTTCTCTTATCAGTCTGCCCGTCGCGTCGTTAATCCTGCCGTTCAATTCGCCCTTTCTGAAATCGAGCTCAAGCAATTCGTCCTGCAGGCGTTTCTTCGATATGCCGACGCTTTCGATTTTTTCCTTAATTGCGGCTATTTCGGCGTTATCAGAATTTTCAAGAAGGATTTTTTCAAGCGCGGTCTCGTCCGATTTCATTTTATCCCGGATTTCCTGAATTTTAGCGCGGTTTTCGTTTATCTGAAATTCCGCTTTTACAATCTCTTCTTTATACCTTATAATGTCGCTGTCTATTGCGGCGACGAGATTTTCTTTTTCTTTGATTTCGAGCTTTATTTCGGACTGCTTGTTGAACAGGCTGTCCCTTAAAGCCTTCTTATTGTCTTTTATCGACTTGGATTCAAGAGCTTCCTTATCGGCGGAGGACTTGTCGTTTTTGGCATCCTCTTCCATTTTTTCTATATATTTCTTTTGCTCGTTAATCTCCCGTATTCTGTCGTTAATAACGTCTAACTTACTCTGTCTTAAATCTATATTGACGACGGTGTCATCGTAGAGCTTGGCTTCAATAATTATTTTCTCGTTCAGCGACGCTTTCAGCACTTCTTTTTTCTGAATCAGCTCTTCGATTTCCTTTATCTCGTCCAGGACCTTTTCAAGCGTTTCGCCCGATTTTTTGACGTCGTCCTGCAGCCTCTTGTATTCGGCGTTAGCCTCCTGCACCTGTTTTAAGATCGCTTCGATATCCCTTTCCCTTGAAAGAATCTCGGCTTTTTCGCTCTTCCTGCTGCCGCCCGTAATCGAGCCGGCGGTCGAGAACACCTCGCCCTCTAATGTAACTATCTTGAATCCGTGTCTGTATTTATTCGAAAGGCGGATTGCGTCGTCGATGTTATTGACGATTACCGTCTTGGCTAACAGCCCATCTATTACGGGTCTGTATTTAGAGTCCGTCTCAACCACATCAGAAGCTACGCCGATAACGCCGTTCTCCCTGAGCGCTGTCGAATATATAGGGTCAAGTCGCGCGCTCTTAAAAGAATTCAAGGGCAGGAATGTAATTCTGCCGTATCTGTTTTTCTTGAGATAATCAACGACATACGCCGCGTCCTGTTGCGTGGGCGTTACGATATTCTGAAGCGCCGCGCCTAAAGCGGTCTCGATTGCGATTTCGTATTTTGCCGGCACCTTAATAAGCTCCGCTACCACACCCTCTATGCACGCACTTAAATCTTTGTCTATTTGCGCGTCCTGCATTACTTTCTTTACCGCAATCTGATAGTTGTCATAGGAATTCTTCATGTTAACGAGCAGCCTGCTTCTCGTCTCTAAAGAAGTCTTCCTGCCGTTCAATTCCATAAGGGAGCGGTTTAATTCGCTTAATTTCGAGCGCTTTACCTGATAATCCGCTTTTAATGCCTGGATTTTCGCCTGACACTCTGATATGGATTTGTCGACCAGAGCGATTTCGGCGTCGTATCGCTGCTTTGCTTTAAGGGTGTCTTCAAGCTTCTCGCGGCTTAATGCCTGTTCTTTATCCAGCTCGGCTGCCTGCTCGATTAAATTATCTCTTTCCGTGGTCAGCTTGGACATATTCGCCTTGATGTCCGAGAGCTTATCCATACTCGAGAATATAAATTGATTATGCTGCTCTAATTTATTTTCGGACTGAATTAATTCCTCTTCGATTGAAAGGTATTTGTCCGTTACGTCTTCAAGCTCTTTATTCTTTGAGTCTATCTCTCTTAATGTATTAATCCGCCTGTGGGACGCGTTATTTATTGAAGTGTTTAATTCCTCGATATCGCCCTGAAGTCTGGTAACGGCGCTATTAAGCCCCGAAATTATATCTTTATTATTCTTTATCCTCTCTGAAAGAACCTTGCCTTCGCCCGCGAGCTTTTCAACTCCTACAAGCAGACGCGTCTGCTCGCTTACAAGCGTCTCCAGCTGTTCGTCAAAGCATCCGATTTCGGACATTTTGGTCGAATACTCCTCGGACGCTCTCATGAGCTCCTGCTTTAAGCTCTCTATTTCTTCGTTAATGCCCTTAATCTTAATGTCGATATCGTTCTTCACGGTATTAGCGTTCTCGGATTTATAGATAAAATGGTTTATTTCCTGATATTTAAGTTGCTTGCTTAATTCGATAAATTTTTCGGCGTCCTGAGCCTGTCTTTTTAAGGGGCCTAATTGCCGCTCCAGCTCGATTAATATATAATTAATCCTTTCAAGGTTAGCTCTATGGCGCGCCAGCTTTAACTCGGATTCGCGTTTTTTACTCTTTAATCTCGCTATTCCGGCGGCTTCCTCGAATACCTTTCTGCGGTCTTCGGGCTTAGCGGACACTATGTCCTCGACTCTGCCCTGCCCGATAATAGCGAGCCCGTCGCGCCCCAGTCCGGTATCCCTTAGCATATCCGTAATATCTTTTAATCTGCAGGAGACATTATTAATAAGATAATCGCTTTCGCCGTTTCTGTATAGTTTTCTCGAAATTGCGACCTCGTCGAAATTAACATTAAAAATTTTAGATGTATTGTCGAAAACAAGCGTTACTTCGCAATAAGATAGAGAGCCTCTGTTGTCGGTGCCGTTAAAAATGACATCCTGCATTGAGCTTCCCCTTAATTTCTTAGGGGACTGTTCTCCGAGCACCCATCTTATCGCGTCGGCGACATTGCTCTTGCCGCATCCGTTGGGCCCGACTATACCCGTAAAGCCGCCCTCGAACCTTATATCAAGGCGGTCGGCAAAGGATTTGAATCCGTAAAGATGAATCCCCTTAAAATTCAAGCAATGCACCTCGTCAATGATATTACCGTTTTAATCGCAATATCATTCGTCATATATATGATAATACCATATATTGTGGTACATTACAACTACTTGACACAATTTTATTCCGCTATCCTCGACGGACAGTGGAAGTATAAATGTTTTTTAATGCTTGACGGGCGGCTTCTTGCTGGGCGGCTTTCTTGCTATGCTCCATTCCCTTGCCGCAAACCTCGCCGTTAATTATAACTTCATAGGTAAAAAGCGGTCTGTGCTGTGGCCCCGTCGTGTCTTTATGGATAAATTCGAGCGAATAATTTCTCTTTGCGGCAAGTTCGTACAGCTTGGATTTGTAATCGTTATCCACGCGTTTTCCTTTCATAAGGCCGCCCAGAAATCTTATTATGAATTCCCTCGCCTTTTCAAGCCCGCCGTCCATATAAATCGCTGCGATAATGGACTCGAATATGTCCGAACGCGTCTTTCTGCTCAAATTATTATAGCCGCCCGTAAGGATATAATCGTCGAGGTTTAAGCTGTCCACTATATCGGCAAGCGGGTCTTTGGAGACCACATTGCTTCTTAACTTGGACAGGAATCCCTCGTCTGCATCGGGATATAGCTTGATTAGATGCTCCGCGACAATAAAGTCAAGGATGCTGTCGCCGAGAAATTCCATATTCTGATAAGATTTACCGCCATTCTCGTTGGAGTAAGACGAATGGGTAAACGCTCTCGTCAACAGTTCCTTATTATTAAATTTATAGCCGATAATCCCCTGGATTTCAGTTATCTTGTCTTTCATTGTTTAATGCGGTAAGACCGGATTTGATTTTTTCTATGATTTTACTTTCGGCTAATTGTTTAGCCTGAAGTATGGAAGCGCAAATGGATTTCGCTTTGGATGAGCCGTGGGATTTTACGATAACCTTTTCGATACCGAGAAAAGCTGCGCCGCCTTTACCGGAATAATCGATAGTGTCTTTTAAGGAATAAAGCGCAGGCTTTAATAGCAGCGCGCCGAGCTTTGCTCTGATTCCGCCTTTATTAATCGCCTGCTTTAATAGAGTTAGAATCCCGAGCGCCATACCCTCTGATGCCTTTAACGCGATATTCCCGTCAAAGCCGTCCGAGACCACAACATCGTAATCTCCGGATATAAGCTCTCTCGCCTCCATATTTCCGACAAAATTCAATCCCGAATCTTTAAGCAGCGCGAAAGCCGCCTTATTCAATTCGTTACCTTTCTTCTCTTCGACGCCGTTACTCAGCAATGAGACTCTCGGGTTATCGATGTTAAGCGCAGCTTTAGCGTACGCGCACCCCATAATCGCAAAGTGCAGTAAGTTCTCGGGCTTGGTGTCGACATTCGCGCCGCAGTCTACGAGTATGACATTGCCGCCTTTTACCGTAGGAAGAATGGGCGCTAACGCCGGTCTCGATATACCTTTAATCCTGCCTAAAATCATAAACGCGCCGGTAAGCACCGCGCCGGTGCTGCCCGCAGAAACCAGACCGCCCGCTTCATCGTCGCTCTTTAATATGTTAAGAGCGACTACAAGAGAAGAATTCTTCTTAGCTCTGACCGCCGTAGTAGGCGACTCGTCGTTAGTTATTACTTCGGGCGCGCCGACTACGCTTATTCTTTCATAGTTTAAGACGAGTTTATCAATCACCTCTTTGTTGCCCGTCAGGACTACTTCAAGGCTTTTGTCTTTATCGACCGCGTCTATCGCGCCCTTTACGATTTCTTCCGGCGCATGGTCTCCGCCGTATGCGTCAACGATAATCTTCATAACTAATTCCTCAATATAAAAAGAAGGTAACCCTTTCGGCTTACCTTTGCGCGTGTTATTCCTTAGCCGCTTTTATCTTAATGTCTATGACTTTTTTACCGTCATAAAAGCCGCAATGCGGACACGCTTTATGACTTAATATAAGCTCATGACAATGAGGGCATTCAGAAAGATTTACTGCGTCTAACTTCCAGTTAGCCGCTCTGGTGTTGCGTCTTTGCTTAGATATTTTTCTTTTCGGTACTGCCATCCTCTGCACCTCCCTTGGATATGTCTATTAGCACCTCGAACGGGCTTGTCGCTTGCTGCTTGTTGTCGCAATCGCATTTACGCTTATTGAGGTCTTTGCCGCATACCGGACACAGCCCCCGGCATTCCTCCGCGCATAATACCCTGTTCTCGATATTTAATACGATTGTCTCGTCGACAACCGGCGTTAAATCAATCTTGTCGTTAGTTACCGCATACTCTTCGGAATCCTCCGTAAAAACCTCGTCGAAAGCGAGATTGTAATGTTGTATTACGGGCTTGATACATTTCGCGCAAGGATATTCCGCGTCATAATCGATATGACCGCAGACATAATACCCCGCGTCCGACTTATGAAATTCTCCCGATACTACGACATCGGATATTAGTTCCGCTTGGAAGCCTTGAAAGTTCTTCGCGCCTTTCTTATAAGTAAAGTCGAAACTTCCCGATAACTTGTCCGATACATCAATTATCATTTAGACCTCCAAGAATACGGCTAACAAATTATAAGCTAATTATAAGCAATTGTCAAATATATCTTTCGCTTATTTTCGGGTATTGAGCTCAATAATTTCTCTGGTATCGCGCGCGATTACGAGTTCTTCGTTGGTAGGAATAACTAGAGTTTTTACTTTTGCGCCGGGCTTGGACAAATCGTTAACTTTATCTTTCATCTTCGATAAATTCGCCTCCTTGTCAAATTCGGCGCCTATAAATTCCAGACCGCTCATAATCTTTTCTCTCTGACTGGCGCTGTTCTCGCCTATTCCGCCCGTAAATACTATCGCGTCCACGCCTCCCATTATTGCGGCGAAAGCGCCGATGTACCTCTTGACCTTATACGCGAAAATATCGAGCGCCAATTTAGCCCTTTCGTTACCCTGCTCCGCCGCTATTTCAAGGTCGCGGTTATCGTTGCTTATTCCCGATATGCCGAGCATGCCGCTCTCTTTATTCAACAAGTCTATCGCCCTGTCGATGCTTATGCCCATCTTATTCATAAGATATCTGATTACGGCGGGGTCGATATCGCCGGAGCGCGTACCCATAGTCAGCCCCTCAAGCGGCGTCATTCCCATTGTCGTGTCAATGCTCTTTCCCGCTTTTACCGCCGCCATTGACGCGCCGTTGCCGAGATGACATGTAATAACCTTAGCTTGGTCGTTTCGCAAGTATTCCATCGCTATGCCCGACACATACCTGTGCGATGTGCCGTGAAAGCCGTATCTTCTTATCTTCCACTTCTCGTACGCCTCATAAGGAACGGAGTAAAGATACGCGTATTTAGGCATAGTCGAATGAAAAGAAGTATCGAATGTGAGCACCATAGGCGTATTGGGCATAACGCTTCTGCAAGCCTTAATGCAGTCGTTGCTGTGCGGCATATGTAGCGGCGCAAGCTCGGCGTTTCTCTCGCAGATTTTTATCACTTCGTCCGTCACCAATACGGATTTATTGAAGTCCTCGCCCGAATGCACCACCCTGTGCCCTACGCCTTTGATTTCGTTTACGGATTTAATTACGCCGAATTCGCTGTCAAGAAGCGCCTCGAGCACAATCTTGAACGCTTCTTTATGATTGCTCATTTTCTTGACGATTTTAATAGATTTGCAGTCGCCCGATTTATGGACAAGAAAAGAATCGTCGTGGGTTACTCTCTCACAGCCGCCCTTTGCTATAACTTTCTCCGTAGTCATATCGATAAGCTGATATTTAAGCGATGAACTTCCTGCGTTAACGACTAAAATTTTCATTTTATCCCTCCCTTGTCTGTAATACGGTAATTACGACGACGAATACGATATCCTCTGCCGTGCAACCTCTGGAAAGGTCATTTACGGGCTTGTCCAGACCCTGACATACGGGTCCTAACGCTATGGCGTTACCCAGCCTTTGCGTAAGCTTATACGCTATATTGCCTGAATTCAAGTCGGGGAAAATCAGCACATTCGCCATGCCCTCCACGGGACTGCCGGGAGCCTTTAAGCGCTGCACTTCGGGCACCAGCGCCGCGTCAACCTGCAGTTCGCCGTCTATAATGAGTCCGGGCGCTCTCTGTCTTACGAGTCCGGTGGCGTTGATAACCTTGTCGATGGATTCGTGCTTGGCGCTGCCTTTGGTGCTGTATGACAGCATAGCGATTCTGGGAGTGTCTAATATCAAATCCTTTCTCGTCCGAGCGGAGGTGATCGCGATGTCAGCGAGCTGCTCGCTGTCGGGAGCGGGGTTAAGTCCGCAATCGCTGTATATAAACGCCCTGTCGTCGGGCATTACCATTAAGAAAAAGCTGGAAACCGTCTTAATACCCGGCGCCGCTTTTATTATCTGCAACGCGGGTCTTAATGTGTCGCTCGTAGCGTTAATCGAGCCCGCGACCATACCGTCGACCTCGCCCGCCTTGAGCATAAGGGTGCCGTAATACAAGTTATCTGTAGCAAGCTCTCTGGCTTTATCCGATGTAAGCCCTTTGCTTTTTCTTAGTTCATATAAGAGCGTTGCGTATTCTTCAAGTTTATCGGAAGTTTTAGGGTTAACGATTCTGATATTATCAAGGCACACATCCGGGCATTTGGACTTTATCACATCGATATCGCCAAGCAGCGTAATGGACGCTATGCGCTCTTTGGTAATCATCTCCGCGGCTTTAATAACGCGGATTTCTTCGCCTTCGGGCAGAACAATTCTTTTGTTCTTCAGAATGGCTCTCTTTTTCATTGCTTCCAACAGTTTAGACATCATAAAACTCCTTAAAATATATAAAACTATTAATAGCTTGATTAACGGCGCAAATTCCTTTATAATTATACTCTAGATAATAAAAAAAGCAATTAAATACGGGCGGTTTTCGGAAGTTAGTGAAAAAATATGCAATAATAGCGGAATATAATCCCTTTCACAGCGGACATCTTTATCATCTCAATGAAACGCGTAAAGTTGCCGACAGAATTATAGTTGTTCTGAGCGGCAGCTTTACCCAGCGCGGAGACGCCGCAGTCGAAAACAAATACAGACGCGCGCAGAACGCAATTTATTCGGGCGCGGATATCGTAATAGAGCTTCCGACACTGTATGCGATTTCGCCCGCGGATAAATTCGCCTACGGCGCAATCAAGACGCTCTCGGCGCTCGATGTGGATTATCTTTCGTTCGGCAGCGAGAGCGGCAGGCTGGATGTGCTCTTAAAAGCCGCCGATATCCTCGAGAATGAGAACGAGGATATTAAGAGAGTGATAAGACAAGGATTGCAGAAAGGTCAACCTCTCGTAAAAGCAAGAGCGGACGCACTAAAAACTTCTGATATCGATATAGATTTGAAGCCAAATAATACGCTTGCGATAGAATACATCAAGACGCTGAAGAAATTCAATTCTTCAATCCAACCGCATACGATAAAGCGCATAGGCTGCGATTACAACGACCTTAATTTGTCGGATTCGCATCTTTCCGCGACGTCGATAAGAAATTACATCTTCAATAACAATATATCTTTAATCAAAGATTTCATACCGTATACCGTTCAGTATAATATCAATTCGCGCGCTAATTTAGAAAAACTCATATTGTACAGGCTGAATATGATGACCAAAGACGAATTAAGGGATATATTCGATGTCGGCGAAGGACTTGAAAACAGGATATTCAACAGCCTTAAATTTACGGATTTCAATGTATTTCTCTATACATTGAAGACCAAGCGCTACACAATGGCAAGACTGAAAAGAATACTGATCGCGGCGCTATTAAATATCACCAAGGAATTTTATCTTAACTGCCTTGACGCTCCGCCTTATGTCAATGTGCTCGCTATAAGAAAAGAGAGAAAGGAAATACTCTCTAAAATAAAGACCCGGAATATCTATACCAAACCCTCTGATATTAAGAAACTCTCGCCCGAAGTATTGCCGTTAGTCAATCTCGATGTTCTGTCGCATAAACTGCTGAACATAATCAACGAAGATACCTCCAACCTGAATTCTATGCAAATTATATAATTACGCTGTCCTCTACGGACGGAATAGTAACTAATTCTTAGGCATATTTATATGTATGGACAAGAAGAAGATGTTGCCTTCCGCGGCCGTCCTTTTTATTATGGCGGCTATAATCATTAATCCCGCGGTATACATACAATCCGCTCTGAACGGTATGCTGTTATTTGTATTAAAGGTATTGCCCGCTCTGTTTCCGTTCTTCTTTTTCTCGCAGATATTAATACTGCTTGAGGCGGATAAGGTGCTTGGTAATATTGCGTCCCGACCGCTTAAAAAGATATACAACGCTCCGCCGTCGGGCGGTTATATTCTCATAATGAGCTTAATGTGCGGTTATCCTATCGGAGCAAGGCTTATCGGAGACTTTTACAAGAGCCGTATTATAGACGCCGGCGAAGCGCGCGGGCTTGCCTCAATCGCGTCTACGGGCGGCCCGCTGTTTATTCTCGGCACAATAGGCGCGGTCATATTGAATAACGCGGCTGCGGCAGTAATAATCTTAATAAGTCATTATCTGTCGGCGTTTATTAACGGGTTGATTTACAAAAACAAAAAAGGCATAAAGAGCGTAAATACCGCGATAAAAACCCAAACGACCTTGTCAGACAGCGTTTATAACGCCGTGATATCAATTCTTTTCGTCGGAGGTTATATAATTGTTTTCAATATAATCTGCGATATGCTCTTAAATTATAAGATAATAGACGCCGTATCCTATCTTATCCGCCCCGTTGCAGGCGAATCCTCGGAGGGCTTGCTGCTCGGCGTAATAGAAGTGACGCGCGGGACGATTACTCTTGCCGGCAGCGGATTGCCCGTAAATAAAATAATCCCCTTCATAGCCGCGACGGTTACATTCGGGGGACTTTCGGTGATATTTCAATCGATTACTTTTCTTGATAGCGCGAATATCAGAACGGGAGAATTTATGTTAATGAAAATCACTCAATGCGCTATATCTTATATATCGGCTTTAATTCTTACGGCGCTGATACTTTAATTTTTCTTCATTCCGTCCCATATTGACTCTCTTTCGTTTCTTATAATCATTAACGCCTCGGTTATCGAATTCTCGGTGGCTTCCAATAATTCGTCCACGCGCCTTCTCGCGTTATAATCCGCTTTGTCTTTCTGCTGCGCGGCAAGGCTTTTTATTCTCTCCGCTTCCTCGGTCGCCTGACGGATAATCTCGGAATTTTTAATCATATTCTCGGCGTTAATTCTCGCGTTGTTAATTATTTCATTCGCCTTTTGCTGCGCTTCCCGCCTTATGCCCTCGACATCCTCGATTATTGCGGAAGCCTCTTTTATCGCATCGGGCAGGTTAAGGCGGAGTCTTGCTACTAAATCCGTAAGAACATCCGCGTTAACGACGACATTGTTTCCTATAAGCGTCTTTCTGCCTTTCTTTAATTCTTCTTCGAGTTCATTTATGAGTATTTCTATCTCCATAGTACTCTCCTATTATATCCGCTATTTGCGCCGGAACATACGGCGATACATCTTCGCCTTTTATGAGCTTTTCTCTTATAAGCGACGAGCTTATATGCCTGTATTCCGGGGACGAGGGGATGTAAATTGTTTCGATATCGGGATTAAGGCTTTTATTAATTTCGTTAATCTTGTGTTCATACGCGTAAGAGTCCGTTGTCCTTATCCCTCTTACGATATAATTAATGCCGTTATTGCTGCAATAATCCACGGTATAACCGTCATAAAAATCCGCTATCGCTATTCCCTGTACGGATAATTCCAGCATCTTTATGCGCTGTTCGCGGGTAAAGAGATATTCCTTCTCGGGGTTAATGAGCATTACGGCGTAAATGCTGTCGAAAATCCCGCCCGCGCGCTTAATGATATCTATATGTCCGAGGGTTATAGGGTCAAAACTTCCTGATACCAGACATTTTCTCATATGTTTTTCCTTTTCAGATAGCTTACGGCGCATGAAGAATAACGCTTAACATCTATCAGTATATATTGAGTTTTATCAAAATTCAAGTCCTTTTGCCTGTCGTGCTCATAGATTATCATTCCGTCCGCGCGTAATATATCGTTTACGGCTATTAAATTGAGCAGCGTTTTAGAGAAATCCTCTTTGTACGGCGGATCGATAAATATAAAATCCATCCTTGAGCCTTTTAAGCGCGTTAACAGATCCTTATAGTCAAGACAATAAACTTTACTTGACGAGCGAATATTTTCAAGGTTTTTTCTGATTATCTTTACGGCGGAGGGCGAAATGTCGTTGAATATTACGGTACTTGCGCCCCTTGACAGCGCCTCTATTCCCATTGCGCCCGTTCCCGCGAAAAGGTCAAGCGCCGAAGCTCCCGATATCATAAATTGCAGCTTGCCGAAAATAGCCTCTTTTACCATAGCGCCCGTGGGTCTTATATCGTAATTTAAGGGTTTTATGAGATTCCTGCCCTTATATATTCCCCCTATAACCCTCATCTGATGATACCTTTCTCAGTGACTATAATATCTGCTTTTATATCGTGCGGCTCGACGGGCAGCTTGTCCGCCTGCTGCGCGGTGAACGCGACCGCCGCCTTTATGCAATTCCTGCCTTTAAGAAATTTATCGTAGAAGCCGCCGCCTCTTCCCAGTCTGTTAAGGTTATTATCGTAACCGATAAGCGGCATTACTGCGAAATCTATATCGCCCGTGTATAGATTATCCCGACTGTAAACTGGCTCTACAATACCGAGATTGTTAGTTGTAAAGTAAGATTTTAAGTCTATTTCGAGCATTTCCATAGAATTAGCCCTGATGTAGGGCACAAATACTCTTTTGCGCGATTTGAGCGAGTGCTCTATTATGTCCGCGGTGTGAACTTCGCTGTCAAAAGATATATAAATAAAAATTTTTTTACTCTTTACGTATTCGGGAAGATTAATTAAATTCTCGTAAATTTGCTTTGAATAAGTATTTCTTAAATCGCTTCCGATACTCTTTATCCGTCTTTTAATCTCGGTTCTTAATTTGCTTTTGTCAGTCATAATATATCCTTTCGATTCTTCCCTTTATCCCCGTCATTATCTCGTAGGGTATGGTTCTCGAATGCAACGCTATTTCGTCGGCGGTATTGATATATCTTGCCATACTTCCTATTATTACGACGATGTCGTCCGCCTTAACCTCGATATCTCCTATGTCCGCGATACACACATCCATACATACCGCGACAATTCTTGCCGTCTTGCCGCCGATAATAATATTCGCGCCAGTAAAGCTCCTCATTATGCCGTCGTAATAGCCGCCTCTCACTATCGCAAGCCGCGTATCTTTCTCTGCCTTGTATACAGCGGAATACCCCGCCGCTTCGCCTTTATTCACTTCCTTTACCGCGATAACCGAGGACAATACGCTCATCACGGGCTGATATTTTTCGGTCTCAGAATATCCGTAAGCGGCAATTCCCACTCTTACCATATCGTAATGATACGCTTTGTCTTTAATCAGCGCGTTGCTGCTCGCTGCATGGCATATCGCGCCGCGGTAACAGTCCAGGAATCTGTCGAAAACCGCCTTTTGCCTTATCAATACGCTGTCGCCACTGTCATAAAAATGAGTGCATACGCCTTCAAGACTTAGGTTGGGGAGACATTTTACGGCGTTGACGAGCGTTTGATACTCCTCAAGCGTCTTTACGCCCAGCCTGTTCATACCGGTATCGACCTTGATATGGACATTGATAATCCTGCTCGCTCTTACCGCCGCAAGACTTAACGCATTCGCATGAGCGGTATTATATATTATAGGCGTAAGATTGTGTTTAGATACTAGCGCCGAGTCGGCGGCTGAAAAGACCGTTACAAGCACGGGCTTATGAATGCCGTTAAGCCTTAGCTCTACGCCCTCTTCCGCGCTCGCTACGCCAAAATAATCTACGATTTCAACGCTTGCTCTTGCGATATTTACCGCGCCGTGCCCGTACGCGTCCGCTTTAAGCATAAGGAGCAGCCTTGTCCGACTTTCAAGCTGTGATTTAATTATATTCAGGTTATGCCTCAAACAATTCAAATCATAAATCACAGTCAGGCTATTAATGTTATCACTTCCTATATTATATCGTTGGACAAGAGTTCGATGCCGCTTTTCTTCATAATCGTCAGCGCGCCCAGTATATCCTCGACTTTAATTAATATTATCGCTTTGCTGCCCACTCTGGCAAAGGAATACAGGTACTCGATCTCTATATCGTTATCGTCGAGAAATTTTAACGCCTTGTTGAGTCCGCCCGGCTTATCGTCTACGCTGATGCCGATTAAGTCATTAGTCGTCGCAGTAAAGCCCGCCTCTCTTAACACCTTTAAGGCGGTCATATTGTCTTTGGTTATAAGCCTCAATATTCCGAAATCCGTCGTATCCGCAATGCTCATTGCGATGATATCGATATTTTCATTTGCAAGAACCCGGGTTAGCTCGTATATTCTGCCTTTCCTGTTTTCTAAAAAAACGGCAATTTGTTTTACCAGCATAACAGCCTCCTTATAATATATGGTTATAAATTATTTTTTTTGCTTATAATTTTCTCAAATCCATTACTCTTTTAGCCTTACCCTCGCTTCTCGGGAGTGAATTGGGCGAAACGAGTTTTATCGTGGCGGATATGCCGAGCATAGACTGCATATCGTGTTCAAGCCGCTTTCTTAAAGCCTCGACCACCTTAATTTCGTCGGAGAATACGCTCTCTGAAATCTCGATCCGGATTTCCATTACATCAAGCGAATCCTTTCTGTCCACAATAATCTGATAATGCGGCTGTACGCCTCCGCCGACATTCATTATTACCGTCTCAATCTGTGACGGGAAGACATTGACGCCGCGGATAATAAGCATATCGTCCGTTCTGCCGAATACTCTGCCCATTCTGACCATTGTCCTGCCGCAATCGCATTTTTCGCGGTTTACAGCCGTAATATCCCTCGTCCTGTATCTGATTAAAGGTATTCCTTCCTTTGTCAGCGTCGTGATGACGAGTTCGCCCCTTTCTCCGTCGGCAACGGGCTCCAAGGTGTCGGGGTTGATAATCTCGGGATAGAAATGGTCTTCAAATATATGCATACCGTCCTGCGCCTTGCATTCCATGGATACGCCGGGACCGCAAATCTCGCTTAGTCCGTAAATGTTGTACGCCTTGATGTTAAGCCTGCTCTCGATTTCTTTGCGCATTTCGTCCGACCAGGGCTCTGCTCCGAAAATGCCCGCTTTTAACTTCAATTCGGACTTATCGATATTGTTTTTCTCAATCTCGTCCGCAAGATATATCGCGTATGAGGGCGTGCAGCAAATGACATCCGCGCCGAAATCTTTCATCAGGGTGATTTGTCTCATAGTATTGCCGCTCGATACTGGAATAGTCGCGCACCCGAGCTTCTCAGAGCCGTAATGCATACCCAGCCCGCCCGTAAAAAGTCCGTATCCGTAAGCTATATGTACGAGAGAATGCTCGTCCGCGCCCGCGCATACAAGCGACCTCGCGCACACCTCCGCCCATATGTCGATATCGCTTTTCGTATAACCGACAACCGTCAGCTTGCCCGTCGTGCCGCTTGACGCGTGAATTCTTATGATGTCCTTTTTAGGCGCGGAAAAGAATCCGAACGGATAGCTGTCTCTTAAATCCTGCTTGACGGTAAAAGGTAATTTGGTAATATCCTCAATGGACTTGATATCCGACGGTTTTATGCCGGCTAAGTCCATTTTGTTTCTGTAAGCGTAATTGTTATTGTAAACGCGCTCGACGACACGTCTTAATCTATCGCTCTGGAGCGAAGTCAGCGCGTCTCTATCCATGCATTCGATTTCATTATAATAATTCATTCTACACCTCGTATCCCGCCTGTAAAGCGCATAAATTTATATCGAGAAATTTCTTAGGAACGGTATTTGTAATAACTTCTTTCATATCGTCAAGCGAAATTCCCGTGAGTATGGACATCTTTCCAATCATTACGATATTCGCCGCCTTGATGTTCCCGCAGTTTTGGGCTATTTCAGCCGCGTTTATCGATATCGCTTTGACGCCGTCCGCTATGAGTCCCGACACGATATTTTCAGGATAATTTTGCTTTCCCGTGATTACGGGCATGGGCATTATCTTCTGGCTGTTGATAAGCATTATTCCGCCCTCTTTCAGATAATGCCTGACTCTCAGCGCTTCAAGCTCCTCGAACGCTATTATTATATCCGCGCCGCCCGCCTCGATAACGGGCGAATTGACTTTATCGCCGATTCTTACATGCGTTACGACGCTTCCGCCGCGTTGCGCCATTCCATGCACTTCGGAAAGCTTGCAATCATAACCTTTGATTCTTGCGTATTCACCGAGAACACGGCTTGCAAGCAATGTGCCCTGTCCGCCCACTCCGGCTATTAGTATATTTAACATTATTCCGTCTCCTTTATCGCTCCGAATTTGCACATATCCGAGCATAGCCCGCAAGCTACGCATACGGCGGAATCAATCTTTACGCTGTTATCCCGCGCTTTGCTGATTGCGGGACAGCCGATTTTCATACACATTCCGCATTTCTTGCATTTAGCGTCGATAATATACGGCTTAACGGTTTCTTTGGTGAGCAGTCTGCAGGCTCTTTTCGCGATAATTACCGACATCTTATCCTCATTTAGCTCATTCTTTATCGCCGTCTCGAGCGCGTTCATATCGTAGGAATCTATTTCAAACACCCTCTTGATTCCGCACGCTTTAACGAGCGCTGTTAGGTCTAGTTTATCGGTTATTTCGCCTTTTAGTGTCCTGCCCGTAGCGGGATGGTCCTGATGTCCGGTCATACCCGTCGTCGAATTGTCGAGAATAATCAGCACTCCGTCGCTATTGTTATATACCGAATTTATTAAGCTCGTGATTCCGCTGTGTATAAATGTCGAATCGCCTATAACAGACACGACATTGCGGCGACCGCGGTTTACCTTATTGAAGCCGTGCGCGACGCCGATACTTGCACCCATGCAAATTACGGAATCCACGGCGTTAAGCGGCGGCAGGGCGCCGAGGGTATAGCAGCCGATATCCGCGCTTACCGTCAGCTTTAATTTATTCAGCACATAGAAAACACCCCTGTGAGGACAGCCCGCGCAGAGTACCGGAGGTCTTACGGGAATATCTTTTGTTTCCGCTTTATAATCGATGTTAAGAAGCTTTTGCTTGATTTGAGCGACGGATAATTCGCCCTGATAGCCGAAAATTTCTTTTCCTTCGCAGGCTATACCGTGAGCTTTTAATTGTTCCTCTATTACGCCTTCCAATTCTTCAATGACAATAAGTCTTTTAACTTTTTCCGAAAAACCCCTTATCGCCTCGATCGGCAGAGGATTGATTAAGCCGATTTTATATACGGAGGCATCGGGCAAAGCCTCGGTTACATACTGATATACGTCACCCGAGCATACTACGCCCAGGTTGCTTGATTTGATTATTGCCCTGTTGAAGTCAAGCGTATTAGCCTCTATTGCGAGCTTTTTCATCTTTTCTTCAAGAGCTATATGCCTTAACTTCGCGTTTGACGGCATCATCACATATTTAGCGACATCCTTTACATATTCTTTTAAGGGTATCTGTTTTCTATCTTCAAGTGTAACGAAGCTGTTGGAATGCGAAAGTCTCGTCGTAGTCCTCACAAGCACGGGTAAATCGTACTTTTCGGATAATTCATAAGCGGCTTTTATGTAATCCTTGGCTTCCTGACTGTCCGACGGCTCGAGCATAGGCACATGCGCGCTCCTGCCGTACATTCTGCTGTCCTGTTCGTTCTGCGAGGAATGCATACCGGGGTCGTCCGCGACAACGCATACGAAACCGCCGTTCACTCCCGTATAAGCGAAGGTAAACAACGGGTCGGCGGCGACATTTAATCCTACATGCTTCATAGAGACAATTGCCCTCGCTCCCGCGATTGACGCGCCGATAGCCGCCTCGAACGCGACCTTCTCGTTAGGCGCCCATTCGGCGTAAATCTCGTCGTATTTAGCTATTTCTTCGGTAATTTCCGTACTCGGCGTACCGGGATACGCGCTCGCGAAAGTAACGCCCGCCTCGTACGCGCCTCTTGCAATCGCGGCATTACCCAGCATTAATTTCTTCATAAAAGCTTCTCCTTAGTAGCGCTTAAATTGCTGTAATAATTCATAAGACATCCCGACAGGATAATATCCCTCTCGCCCTCGTCAAGATCAAGCAGCAGCGTGATTTCCTTAACGCCGTCCTCTCTTACTAGCGCCGCTTTGATCTCCTTTGCCATTGACGATACTTTGTCTTTGATATCGGGAATAATTATTATATCGTTTACTTTGAATTCCAGGTCTTTATTGATAAAGGGCAGCATTCCCCAGTTTATGAGATTGGAGCGGTATCTCTTAGTCGCGTATTCTCTCGCGATATTAGCAGACCCTCCGAGCACTCTCTGACATGACGCCGCCTGCTCTCGCGCGCTGCCGTCGCCGGGCTTTACGGCGAATATTACGCTGCCGATTTGAATGTTTCCGCTGATTTTAAGTCCCGACAGTCTGACCGCGTCAGCGTATTCGTTTAATAGTCCCTCTTTAATAACCTTGTTATTATCGCTTTGAACGCTCTTCGCCCTGCCTACATATTCGGGGACCTTTCTCGACAACGCGAATTCCGCAAGGCGTAAAGGATTAGACCTGTAAGACGATGTTTCGCCCGACGGTATCAGCTCGTCAGTCGTCGTAACGGGGTCGTTGATGACAGCGACTACTTTTAATATCAGATTGTCTTTAAGGCTCTGAATTTCCGGCCAGTCCACAATACTCGGCGCGTACTTTAATTCGCTTGACATATCGGGCTTGTTGTAGCCGTAATACACGCGCTTTTTATAAATCGAGTCGTCAAATTCAAATTCTGGAATCTCGTCACTGTAATCCAGCATAGCCGCGGAAGTAAGATATCCGCCGCATTTAGAGGTCGCCGCGATGCTTCTGCTGTCCATAAGAGCTACGGACGCAATCTGCCCTTCGCTCCGTTTCGCGCCCTCTCTGCTCTCGAAATTCCTCGTCGTATGCCTTATCGAAAGACCGTTATTGGACGGCACGTCTCCCGCGCCGAAACACGGGCCGCAGAATGCGGTCTTAATAATTGCTCCCGCCCTGATTAAATCCTGAAGCGCGCCCTTTCTCGCCAAATCGTAATACACCGGTTGGCTTGACGGATATACGCTCATACTGAATTCGTACGGGTTTTCCGCGTCCTTTAAAATATTCGCCGCCATATAAATATTGTCGTATGTGCCGCCCGCGCAACCGGCAATGACGCCCTGGTCGACTTTAATCCTGCCGTCTGTTATCTTGGACAATAATTCGAGTCTTACGCCGCTGCCTTCAAAGAGTCTGTTTCCCTCTCTTTCAACTTCGGATAAAACATCGTAGGGATTCTCGATGACATCTGACAGACTGTATACATTGCTCGGATGAAAAGGCATAGCGATTTGCGGCGTTACTTTGTCGAGGTCAACTATTACCGCGCCGTCATAACACGCTCCGTTTTCGGGCATAAGCCTAATAAAATCATTTTTTCTGCCGAATTTATCAAGATAATCCATGACCGCGTTGTCCGTCATCCAGATCGAAGACAGACACGCCGTCTCCGTAGTCATAACATCTATGCCGTTCCTGAATTCCACCGGTAAAGACGCAATGCCCGCGCCGACGAATTCCATAATCTTGTTCTTGACAAAGCCTGCGCTGAATACCGCCTTGATAATTGCAAGCGCCACATCCTGCGGTCCTACGCCGTGGCGCGGCTTGCCTTTTAATTCGACGGCTATCACTTCGGGATACATTATGTTGTAGGTCATATTAAGAAGCTGCTTAACGAGTTCGGGGCCTCCCTCGCCTATCGCCATTGTTCCTAGCGCTCCGTAGCGCGTATGCGAATCCGAGCCGAGAATCATCTTGCCTCCGCCCGCCATCATCTCTCTCATATAGGTATGAATAACCGCTTGATGAGGAGGCACGAATATTCCTCCGTATTTTTTCGCGGCGGACAGTCCGAATACATGGTCGTCTTCGTTGATTGTGCCGCCGACGGCGCACAGACTGTTATGGCAATTCGTCAATACATACGGTAGCGGGAATTGACTCATTCCGCTGCCCTTTGCCGTCTGAATTATTCCTACATAAGTAATATCGTGCGACGCCATTGAGTCAAATCTTATATTCAGCATCCTGCCTTTTACAGCCTCGACCGATTTGTTATGAGCGTTTAAGATTTTATACGCTATCGTGCCTTTATAAGCATTAGCAATATCGCCCGGCGATTTCATTGCGATTTCGTCAAGCGATACAATCTTATTGTCAACAAAATATACTTGCTCCTTAATTAGCCGTATCATCTACTCTCCTTTATTTCTATTAAGTACCTTTAATCTCGCAAAAGCTCTTGCGAGGCTCATCTTACCCATTCTGAACTCAAGCATGCTCTTTTTCTGTCTGATTCTCTCTTCGGCTTTCAAGATATTAGCCTCAATACGCGCTTTGTCAAGTTCTTCGGGCCATTCCGCGGTTTGGACAATAACGGTCGTCTTGTCTGGCAACACCTCGATAAATCCTTCGCCGTTTGCCGCCTCGCGCCAGTTGCCGTCAACGAGTATTCTGATTGAGCCGGGAACCAAACCCGCGACGGTAGGATAATGATTATTCAATATTCCCATTTCGCCGTCGGGCGTAGTTACGATAATCTCTTCTACCTCGCCCGAGAAGAATTGCTTTTCGGGCGTTATTATCTCCAAATTGAACTTATTATACATTATTTTTGCTTATTACTCAACAATTCTTCTATATCTCCGATGAAAAGCAAATCATTCTCGGATATTCCGTCCGCGCCGCCGTTAAGGATAATTTCTACGGATGAAATTGTCTTTTCAAGCGGAACATATTTGCCTTGAAGCCCCGTATAAACGCTCGCTACATGAAAAGGTTGCGAGAAGAATTTAATGAGCTTCCTGGCCCTTAACACGGTCAGTTTATCCTCGTCGGACAGCTCTTCCATACCGAGAATTGCTATTATATCCTGTAATTCCCTGTATTTTTGCAACATTTCGAGAGTTTTTCTGGCGACCTCGTAATGCCTTGAGCCGACAATCTTCGGCTCCAGAATTCTGGAAGAAGAACTCAATGGCTCTATTGCCGGATATATTCCCTGCTCTACAACTTTCCTTGATAGAACGGTTGTAGCGTCAAGATGTGAAAACACCGTAGCGGGAGCGGGGTCGGTCAAGTCGTCCGCCGGCACATATACCGCCTGAATAGATGTTATCGAGCTGTCTTCTGTCGTTGAAATCCGCTCTTCCAGCGCTCCTATTTCATTGGCAAGGGTGGGCTGATAGCCTACCGCCGAGGGTTGGTTGCCGAGCAGAGCGGAAACTTCGCTGCCTGCCTGGATATACCTGAATATATTATCTATAAAGAGCAATACATTCTCTTTTAATTCGTCTCTGAAGTATTCGGCGATTGTAAGCCCCGTAAACGCCGCTCTCATTCTCGCTCCGGGCGGCTCGTTCATCTGACCGAACACAAGCGCGGTTTTGTCAAGAGTGCCGGATTTGGTCATTTCCTCAATCATTTCATAGCCCTCGCGGCTTCTCTCGCCTACTCCCGTAAATATCGAATGTCCGCCGTGCTCTGCCGCGATATTTCTTATAAGTTCGAGTATTAACACTGTCTTGCCTACGCCCGCGCCCCCGAACAGACCGATTTTGCCTCCTTTCGCGTACGGCGTCAATAAATCAATTACTTTAATGCCCGTCTCGAATATCTCGGTCGCGTGATTGATTTTCACAAGTTCGGGCGACTTGCGGTGGATAGCCCGTGTCGCTTCGGCTTTAATCTCTCCCTTATCGTCGATGGGCTCGCCCAGCGCGTTGATAACCCTGCCGAGCGTGGCTTTGCCTACGGGAACTGTTATGGGCTCTCCGGTTGCGTACACTCTGCAGCTACGCCTTAATCCCTCTACCGGCTCAAGCGCAATACATCTTACTACTCCGTTTTCTTTATGCGAGAGCACCTCGAGGGAAATGTGCTTGTCGCCGTTTTCCGCTTCCAGGCGTTCGTGCATCTTGGGCTGTATGTCAAAAACCGCGTCTATCACGGGTCCTGTAATTCTTATTATCGTGCCGTAATTAACATTAATCATAGACCTGATTCCTGTTGACTTCAATTAATTGGGTGGTAATCCGCTCCTGTCTTGCTTTCTGCGCGGAAAACCTCAAGTTAAGAAGCATTTCGTCTGCGTTGTCGAGCGCTTTCTTCATGGATACCATTCTTTCATAGTGCTCTGCCGCGGAAGACTGCACCAGAGCGCCGTATATTAATCCTATAAGGTATTGCGGCACGGTAATGTCCAACACATCCTGCGGCGAAGGCGCGAAGTCCAACCTGACATTTAAATCCGCTCTGGATTTAACATCGGCAAAGTCTTCCCTTTTGAGCGGCAGCAATCGGAGAATTTCGGTATTTACGCGCCTTGCGGTATCCATAGAGGTATACGCCATATACACCTCGTCAAGCGCGTTCTTGTCGTAAAGGTCAAGTATGTTGTATGTCAGTTCCCTCGCATCGTCGAGAATGGGATTCTGCGCGATATGCAGGAATTCGATATCGGTGAATATTCCTTTTTTCTTGAAATAATTGCTTGCGACATGTCCTACCGTGAAGATATATCTTTCATTGTGCTTAATAATCTCGTCGTAAGCCATATTCAATACTCTTTTATTATATTCGCCCGCAAGCCCCTTGTCCGAGGCGATAACGAGGAATGCGACGCGCTTGCCCTCTCTCAAGGTGAAATACGAATGACTGATTTTGCCGCCGAAGTCCAAGATATCTTTCATCACCGTCCTCAGCATTACGAAATGCTTACGGTTATTTTCCAGCAGATTCATAGCCCTTTTGAGTTTTGCTGCGGAAATCAACTGCATCGCGCGCGTAATTTTACGCGTTTCCTCAATGCCTTTTATTCTGTTTTTTATCTCAATAGCGTTAAACATTCCCGCGCTCCGTAAAATACAGAAGATGTCTCTCAATCGCCCGATTTATCTTGTCTTTTGCATCGTCGTTAAGCTCGCCCGATTTAAGCTTAATTAAAATCTCGGGATAATAACTTGTAATAAGCGTTAAAAGACCGTCTAGAAATTCGTTGATTTCATGGGCTTTAATATCTCTTATAAGATTGCTGGTGACGGCGTACAGGCGAATTATCTGCTTTTCAAGGCTCATTGGCGTATTTTGCTGCTGTTTGAGAGATTCCTCGATAAGGCTGCCGCGCCGTATCGCGTATGCGGTGCTCTTGTCAAGGTCGGCGCCGAATTGCGCGAAGACCGCGAGCTCCCTGTAATGCGCAAGCTCCAGCCTTAATTTGCCGCTCACCTGCTTCATCGCGTCCGTTTGAGCCGAGCCGCCCACTCTGGACACCGATAAGCCGACATTAATCGCCGGTCTTATACCCGCGTTAAAGAGATCGCTTTCAAGATATATCTGACCGTCGGTAATAGATATCACATTCGTGGGTATATACGCCGATATGTCGCCTTGCAGCGTTTCGATAATCGGCAAAGCGGTCATTGAGCCGCCGCCCGCTTTATCCGACAGCTTAGACGCACGCTCCAAAAGTCTGCTGTGGATGTAAAAAATATCGCCGGGATACGCTTCTCTGCCGGGAGGTCTTTTAAGCAGCAGGGATATGGTTCTGTACGCTACGGCGTGCTTGGATAAATCATCGTAAACAATAAGCGTATCCCTGCCGCCGTACATAAAATGCTCGGCAATCGCAGCGCCTGTATAGGGCGCTATATACTGAAGCGGCGCGGGGTCTTTGGCGGTCGATGAAACGACTACCGTATACGCCGTCGCGCCGTATTCGTTCAATGTATGGACGATTTTCGCTATATTTGAAGCCTTCTGACCTATGGCTACATAAACACAGATTACATCCTTGCCTTTCTGGTTGATTATCGTGTCTATCGCGATTGTAGTCTTGCCCGTCTGTCGGTCTCCGATAATGAGTTCCCTCTGACCCTTGCCGATAGGTATCATAGAATCAATCGCCGCTATTCCCGTCATAAGCGGCTCGTTGACTTTGGCTCTCATTATAATGGAGGGAGCGGGATATTCTATCTGCCTGAACTCTTTAATGTTGAGCGCGCCCCTGCCGTCAACGGGCTCGCCGAGAGGATTTATCACCCTGCCGAGGAGACTTTCGCCTGCGGGTACGGACACGATACTTCCCGTCGCGTACGCAAGGTCGTCCGTCTCGACGCTTTCGGTATCCGTAAGAAGTATGGCTCCCGTTCTGTCCGGCAATAAATCCACCGCTATCGCGTAATTATCGCCCTCTATATAAATGAGCTCGCCGTATCTTATATCGTCAAGCCCTTCAATTATTAATATGCCGTCATTAGCGCTTATAACTCTGCCAGCGCTGTATAATCTGACATCGGGTTGAAACTTTCGAATTTTATTAATGACGTCTTTAATAAGTTTACTCATTATTAATCATCTCTTTAATAGTGTTCAGCCTGTTAATGAGAGTATTGTTTATTACCTTGCCGTTATCGTATATGATAATCCCTCCGATAAGCGATTCGTCTACCAGAAATTTAACTGCGGCATCCTTGCCGTATTTAGAGACGGCTACATCTGTAATGCTTTTTATCCGGCTGTCTGTCAGCGGTTTAGAGGTTTTTACGATTATTTCACGCATTTTTCCATTTAAATATACAATCGTCTATGAGCTTATCCATATCTTCAACGCTTATCTCGCGGCTTAATACTTTGCTTGCAATCATAATCGCAAGTTCGCCGCTTGCGCTCTTTATATTAGGGAGCGCCTTATTTAACTCGTTGTCCGCTTCGGCTTTAGCGCGCAAAATTATTTCTTCCGCCTCGACTCTCGCCTTGCTCAGAATTTCCGTTGAAGTGGATTTAGTCTTTTCGGCGGCTTTAAGCGCCGTTTCGGCAATGTTCTTCTCCGCGTCCGATATCATCTTTTCATACTTAGTCTTTAATTCTTCCGCTTCGGCTTTGAGCCTTTTGCTCTCGTCTTCTCTTGACTTGAATTCGTTTTCGCGTTTTGCAATAAACTCTTTTATCGGCTTATACAGCAAAAACCTTATCGCGATTAAAAGAATGGCGAAATTGAGAAGATGCAGCAGTACTTCCAAGGGATTCAGACCTAAAGGCATTTCAGCTAATATCAACATATTCTTACAGGATATTTATTACCAGCATAATCGCGATAAACAGACCGTAAATCGCGGTTGTCTCGGTAAACGCAAGTCCGATCATTAATATTGTCCTGATTTTATTAGACGCCTCGGGCTGCCTTGCTACGGCGTCCAGCGCCTTATATGTCTGGATCCCCATCGCGATTCCCGCGCCTATGCCCGTCGCTACGGCAATAGCGGCGGCGATAGCGATATAGCCCATATCCGTTATTGCCGACATTATTATTGAGATTGCGCTTAAACTCTGCATAATTTACCTCCGAATTTATTCCTTGGACAACTCTGTATTTATTTTTCTCTCAAGCGCCTCGCCGATAAATACCGAGGAGAGCATAGAGAAGATATAAGACTGGATTATAGCGTGAAACAATGTGAATATCACCGATAACAGCACGGGCACAACAAAGCTGAGCCAGATGTAATGATATATCAGCGCCATTACGATAAAGCCGCTTAATATGCTGCCGAACAGCCTGAAAGTCATAGATACGGGCACGGTGATTTCCTTTATCGAGCTTAATAATCCGCTCTTTACGCCTTTATTTCTGAAAGCGTAATAGACCAGCAGAAAATATGTGACAAGCGCGGTCGCGAGACACGCGTTAATAGAAGACATTACGGGTCTTAGCCCTATTAGCTCTATCAGCGTGCCGAAACAAATATACAGCGCTGCCGTGAATATATAGCAGCCTATGATATCGGACTTGGACTCCGCGTTCTCTCTCGCGATATTGTCAAAAAATTTTACCGCGGATTCGAGAAATATTTGAAATTTCTTAGGGATAACGGTAAACTTCGGGATATAGAAATATCTGATAATTAAAGCCGCTGCAATTAAAAAGGCGCTGACAATAAAAGCGGCTATAAGCGTTGGATTCACGCTTATGCCAAAAAAGTCCACATCGTCTGGGAATATCGCTTTCTTCAGAGCCTCGCCTAACGATACATTAAGATATAAAGACTTAAATGTCATCATCTGTTATTATATTCTAATACTAATGATACCAAATAGCAATTAAATTGCATCGACTTAGGAATTATAATGTATTTTATGATTTGAATATGTGTTATAATTAATGCGGAGGCGAAATGAAAGCTAAATATTTCAGATATGTTTTTCCCGTCTATATCTATGTCATCGGCTCGGTTACAATGCTGTTTTCGCTCGGTGCGATAGTCTTTAATATTCTTAAACTATTTGAAATTAAAGGTCTAGCGCCCTTTAATCCTCTTATAGATTCCCTGTCCTTGCTGCTAGCGGCAATTATAATCGCGCTTTCAATTATTTCGCTGATTAAATCCGGCTTTTACTTTAAGAATGCAAGCTGTGTGTTCAAGCTGTCGGTATTTTCAATAAAAATTCTTAACGATAATCTGCTGCTGCTAAGACACGATGTTAAATCTAATTTAATGCTGCTATATTATAACCAGCCGACAGCGGAAAAGGAAGAAAACATCAAATACATTATCGTCAAGATAAAACCTCAACTCATCGACTCCTTTATAGACGCCGTTAAGACCTCCAACCGCCGCGCAATCTATGAGCTGTTCGATAAGGATAAAGAGTGAAAAATAAAGATTTTGAATATCGGAATTTTCATTAACTGAACTAACCATTCCGCTTTGCGTCATTCGACTGGTCTGAGATACGGAGCAATCGACCGAATGAAAGACAATAGCCTTTAGGCTGTTGTCGGGAAAAAGGTCGCAGAGCCGAAAAGGCGCCGTTAGAGCGATATAAAAATTCCGCCGTCCTTAAGGACGGCGGAATAATTCTGGTACGCCATCGGGGGCTCGAACCCGGGACACCCTGATTAAGAGTCAGGTGCTCTACCAACTGAGCTAATGGCGCGCATATGGAGCGGGAGACGGGATTCGGACCCGCGACATCCGCCTTGGCAAGGCGGCGCTCTACCACTGAGCCACTCCCGCGCATATTTACTTGGTGCGGTCGAAGAGACTTGAACTCCCACATCATAGATACCAGATCCTAAGTCTGGCGCGTCTGCCAATTCCGCCACGACCGCGCTTTTTGGTGATCCATCCGCGATTCGAACGCGGGACACCCTGATTAAAAGTCAGGTGCTCTGCCGACTGAGCTAATGGATCATGGCTGGGGTGGAAGGATTTGAACCTACGAATGCCAGAATCAAAATCTGGTGCCTTACCGCTTGGCGACACCCCATCGGGGTTTGGGGTGGATAAAGGGATTTGAACCCTTGACATCCAGATCCACAATCTGGCGCTCTAACCACTGAACTATACCCACCGCATGGTGAGCCTGAGGGGATTCGAACCCATGACCTACGGCTTAGAAGGCCGTTGCTCTATCCTGCTGAGCTACAGACTCAGAATTTTGGAGCGAGTGATGGGAATCGAACCCACACGGCCAGCTTGGAAGGCTGGAATTCTACCATTGAACTACACTCGCGACTGATAAAATTGTCAATCTACAATGCTAAAAGATTTTATCATAGCCGTAATTTAATGTCAACCGATATACGGATTAATTTTGCGGGTAACCGCGAAAAAAATCTCTTATGTAAGATACACATTTCTGGCAAAAATATTACCTGAATTTACCACGAGATACGCGTAGGATAATCTGCCCGCACCCGACAATACTCCCGGATTAATGACCTTTAATTTATCTGACATTATGCTTTCCGCTATATGCGTATGCCCGTACAAAACAGCGTCCGCGTTAATCTCTTTAGCCCTTTTAATCAGCAGTTCGTTGGTAGCTTTAACTCTATAAATATGCCCGTGCGTAATATATAGTATTACGCCCTCAACCTCTATGATACGCTCGTCGGGAAGCTCATACCCCGGGTCGCAATTTCCTCTTACTGCGACAAGCTTATCCCCGTACAGCGCGTTAAGAGCGTTATAGTCGTAGCCCGTGTCTCCTAGACTTATTATCATATCGCATTCGTCCATAATACTCTTCAGCCCTGGGACATTCATGAGGTTATTATGCGTATCGGATATAACGACTACGGTCTTCATAGCTTGTCGATGAGCGCCATTACCGCCCTTGCCCTGTGGCTGACGCTGTTTTTTTCTCTGAAATCCGCTTGGGCAAAAGTCTTTTTTAATTCGTAACAGTAAAATAACGGGTCATATCCGAAGCCGCCCTCACCTCTTTCTTCATATAATATCTCGCCCATGACCTCGCCTCTCCCCGTAACAATATTATCGGGCGAATAATACAGTACGACCTCGGACACGAATTTAGCGCCCCGAGGCTTTCCCTCAAGCGCATTCAATAATTTACGATTATTATTAAAGTCGTTACAAGGATAGCCGGCGTATCTGGCGGACATTACTCCGGGCGCGCCGTT
Source organism: Christensenellales bacterium (assembly GCA_050952545.1). Classification (GTDB taxonomy): domain Bacteria; phylum Bacillota; class Clostridia; order Christensenellales; family CAZKXV01; genus JBMNLD01. Next base: position 333,659 of record JBMNLD010000002.1, on the reverse strand, counting down.
AAGAGCGTCAACCATAAGTCCGCTGTCGTCTGCTATAACCGGCGTAGAGGTTATATCATATACCGCTTTGGCTTTGATAAGCGCGTTTTCGTAAAATGTGCTGCCCGTTTCGTCTATCTCGATGTCGATACCCTTTTCTGAAAGCGAATAAATATTATCGAATTTGTGCTTTAATAAATCCTTTATTTCGTCGACCTTGTGCTTGTTATTGCTCGCTATTATTAAATCCATAGCTAAATACTACTCTGAAAAGCCCCGGAATGTCAATTAATTCCACGACCGGTCGCTTATTCCGCTGAACGACTAGACAGATGAAGCATATCACTGGTTAAAACAGCCTCTTTGCCGTCCTTTGTCGTCTATGCTCCCTCGATGTAATAATACTATCTTCGATCGCCTATACATCAAATTATTAATAAAAACAGAGGAACCTTACCTCTGTCTTCACAAAAACTTATAAAATAATAGCGATTATTAAGCGGTATAGGGTTCCGCTGTCCGTAAAGGACAGCGGAATAACAAAAGGGGGTTATGACCGTTATCTTACAATAATATGCATATTACGCCGCCCTTGCCCTCGTTGATAATTCTTCCCAGCGTCTTTCTCAGCTTTAACTGCGCGTCCTGCGGCATAGCGTGAAGTTTATTCGAAAGCCCCTCTTTGACAAGCAGATTTAAGGATTTGCCGAACATATTCGTCTCCCAGATACCCTGCTTGTTGTCCTCGAACTCGTCTAACAGATATTTTACGAGGTCCTCTCCCTGCTGCTCCGTGCCCACAATGGGATTTATTTCGGTCATTACATCGACTTTCATTATATGAAGCGAGGGCGCGGACGCTTTTAGGCTTACGCCGAAGCGGTTGCCCTGCTTGACGAGTTCGGGCTCTTCCAGTATCATATCCTCGGTTGTAGGCATTACCACGCCGTAGCCGTTCTCTTTTACTGAATTCATAGCGTCTTTAATCTTGCTGTATTCCTTCTCGGCGTCTTTCATATACTTTACATATTTAAGCAGCGAATAATCGTCCTCGATGTCGGTGCCGCATGTCGAAGTCAGCACATTGAAGAACAATCCTTCTTTAGGTACTACCTTGATAGTAAGCGAGCCTTTACCCATATCGAGGGAAATTTCGGGATTTGGCAGTATGGAATCACTACCTTTGAACAATTCATCGAATTTCTTATAGTCGCTCATCTTATTGATGCCCTCGGAGTTATTGTCCATATTCTCCATAATTTCCATTATTACATCGCTGTCCTTTTCAAGCACTTGCATCCACCTTGGCATATTCGCTTCGATAAGCATAAGCGGGAACTCGAGAAGGACTCTCTCCATAATGGAGGTAATGTCTTCCATACTCATATTCAACACATCAACGGCGACTACGGGCACTTTATACCTTTCCTCGAGCGCGTCTCTCAATTTCAGCGTATCGGGGTTTTTGGGAGTTCTGGAATTCAGCACCACTACAAAGGGCTTATTCATACCGCTTAGCTCTTTTATTACGCGCTCTTCGGCGGGTATGTATTTGGGTCTTGCTATTTCGGTAATCGAGCCGTCCGATGTTACGACTACGCCGATTGTCGAATGCTCGGTAATCACCTTAAAGGTGCCGAGCTCCGCCGCATGCTCAAAAGGCATTTCTTCCTTGCTCCACGGCGTCCTTACCGATCTGGGCTTATTGCCCTCGGTATGTCCCATCGCGCCCTCGACAAGGTAGCCGACGCAATCAATCATTCTCACATTTACATCGATACTCTTATTTATCGATATCCTGACCGCCTGTTCGGGTACAAACTTAGGCTGCGTTGTCATTATCGTCTTGCCGTCAGCGGACTGCGGCATCTCGTCAATCGCCCTCTGCTTGATATTCTTATCATTAATCTGAGGCAGCACCAAGTTCTCCATAAAACGCTTGATGAATGTGGATTTACCTGTCCTGACAGGCCCGACTACGCCGACATAAATGTCTCCGCCGGTTCGCGTCGCAATATCTTTATACAGGTCAAAACTGTCCATATAACCCTCCCATTATGGTCTTAATTAAGATATATTCAATTTAACTTGATTTAAGACCTTAATAATTATATTTTTTACGCTCCGAAATTATGCCGCCCGAATATTTTTAAGCTCTATCTTTAATGGTAAAAATATTAAACATACATTATTTTATATATGCTATGAAATATTATAACCGTACCTAAATAATAAAATATATTTTCATCCGATTAAGAAAGATAATATATGACTTTGTGAAATTATTAATTATATATTGTTAAAAAATTGACATAATGTAATTACTCTATTATAATTGGCTTAATGCTATATAAGCATTAAGTATTAGCAAATATATAGGAGGTTATTATGACCAAGGAAACAAAATGCAATTGCAGTTCCTCTGATTGTAGCGCTCAATACGCCGAACTCGAATCTGTAATTGCCAAGTACAAGAACCTGGAAGGTTCGCTCATAATGGTGCTTCATGCGGCGCAAGAGATTTTTGGCTATCTTCCTCTGGAAGTTCAGGAATATATCGCCAAAGGTCTGGATAAGACAATATCCGAGGTATCGGGCGTGTTATCCTTTTATTCTTTCTTCTCCACTGTACCGAGAGGAAAGCATATGATAAGAGTTTGTCTGGGCACTGCCTGCTATGTAAAAGGCGCCGATAAGATTATAGATAAAATCAAGTCGATGTTGAAGATTGATATAGGCGGCACAACGACCGACAGACTGTTTACATTTGAAGTATCGCGCTGTATCGGCGCTTGCGGTCTTGCTCCCGCGGTCATGATTGACGATACCGTATATAAGCATGTCACTCCCGAATCAATAGAAGCTATTATCAATAGCTACGAGTTATAGGAGAATGAATCATGAGAATAAATAATGTTAAAGATTTATTAATAATCAAGAATAATTACCTTCAGGCTCAGAAAAAATTTAATAAGACCATTCTCGTCTGCGGCGGAGCTGGCTGCGTATCCTCTAATTGTCTCAAGGTTAACAGCGCTCTTAAAGAAGCGCTCGCGGCTAACAAAATCGACAACGAGAATCAGGTATTATTAACGGGATGTATGGGCACCTGCGCGCTTGGTCCCGTTATGCTTGTGCTTCCCGAGGAGATTTACTATGTGTCCTTGAACGAAGAAAAAGTTCAGGAAATAGTAAAAGAGCATATCATCGGCGGCAATATAATCGAGAAATATACATACGCGGACTCGGAAGGCAATCATATTCCCAAGATGTCGGATATACCCTTCTTCAAGAATCAATTAAAGATAGCGCTTTCTAACTGCGGAGCTATGGATTATTCAAGTCTCGAGGCCTACATTGCAAGAGACGGCTATATGGCGATTGCCAAGGCGTTAAACGAATCGGACAGAACTGGCGTTATCGACGAAGTCATCGCGTCCGGACTTAGAGGCAGAGGCGGCGCGGGCTTCCCCACCGGTATTAAATGGAGCGCCGCGTATAAGCAGGTCAACGACAAGAAATACCTCGTATGCAACGCCGACGAGGGCGACCCCGGCGCGTTTATGGACAGAAGCATCATTGAGGGCGATCCTCACTGTGTAATCGAAGGAATGCTTATCGGCGCTTACGCTATCGGAGCCAATGAAGGCTTTGTATATGTAAGAGCTGAATATCCTCTCGCTATCGAGCGCCTTTCAGCGGCGATTGAGCAGGCCAAGGAAGCGGGACTTATAGGCAACAACATTCTCGGAAGCGGCTTTAACTTCTCCTTGTCGATAAGAATCGGAGCGGGCGCTTTTGTATGCGGCGAAGAGACCGCGCTTATAGCCTCTACCGAAGGCAAGAGAGGCGAGCCCTCCCAGAAACCCCCGTTCCCGTTCGAGAGCGGACTCTTCAAGAATCCCACGATAATAAATAATGTCGAGACATTCGCAAATATCCCCGCTATCATATTAAAGGGCGCGAAATGGTTTTCGGGTATCGGCACCGAGAAGAGCAAGGGCACCAAGGTGTTCGCGCTCGCGGGCAATGTCATCAATACTGGAATTGTCGAAGTTGCTATGGGCAAGACTTTAAGAGAGATGGTCTATGACATAGGCGGAGGCATCCCCAAAGGCAAGAAATTCAAGGCGGCTCAAATCGGCGGTCCCTCGGGCGGATGTCTGACCGAAGCTATGCTTGATTTGCCGCTTGATTATGAATCAGTGGCGAAAGCGGACGCGATTATGGGTTCGGGCGGTCTTATCGTAATGGACGAAGACACCAATATGGTAGATACCGCCAGATTCTTCCTCGACTTTATCAGAGACGAATCATGCGGCAAGTGCGTACCCTGCCGTATAGGCACCAAGAGAATGCTCGAGCTTCTCGAAAGAATTATCGCGAAGGGCACGCGTCCCGGCGACATCGATCTGCTTATAGAGCTCGGCGAAGCGATAAAGGATTCGGCGCTCTGCGCTCTGGGTCAGACCGCGCCTAACCCCGTAATGTCGATAATCAAGAACTTCCCCGACGAGATAGGCAACTACAAGCCCGTAATCAATATTTACACGATAACCGACGCGTGCAAGCGCTGCGGTATGTGCTTGAAGCTCGAATGTCCCGCGATTATCAGCAGGTACAAGGGCAAGATTGAGATACTCGAAGACAAATGCACAGGCTGCGGACAATGCTCCAAGGTATGCAAATTCAATGCAATCAAGAGAATCAGTGAGGTGAAATAAAATGATAAACATTACATTTAACGGAAAACCTTTTCAGGTTGAGGCGGGCATTACGATACTCGAAGCCGCCCAGCAGTGTAATATATACATTCCGACGCTCTGTTACTTAAAGGATGTCCATAAGTCAGGCTCCTGTCGTATTTGCGTAGTCGAAGTAGCCGGCGCAAGGTCGCTTCTTGCAGCGTGCGTTACACCCGTAAGAGACGGCATGGTAATAAATACAAGGTCGGAAAGAGTTAATAAGACAAGAAGGATTCTCTATGAGCTGATAACCTCGGACCATCCCAAAGATTGTCTGTACTGCGCGCGCTCCAACGATTGCGAACTGCAGTTGCTCGGAGAGAAAATCGCCGCTCCCCCGCTTCATAGATTTGACGGCCCTTCCTCGTCCACTATCGTCGAAGTCTCCCCTTCTATCACGAGAGACACCTCCAAATGCATACAGTGCAGACGCTGCGTGACGGTATGCAACGAGATACAGGGCGTACACGCGATTGACCGCCAGAAGAGGGGGTTCAAGACTCAAATCGGGCCCGCGCTCGGTCTGGATCTTGCAGGCGTAAACTGCTCGTACTGCGGACAATGCACGATTGTGTGTCCCGTAAACGCCCTGAAAGAGACCACGCATCTAAAGCAGGTTGAAGAAGCGCTTCATAATCCTAATTTAAGAAAGGTAGTGCAAGTCGCGCCCGCAATCAGAGTCGCGCTCGGCGAAGAATTCGGAATGCCCCCGGGAACAATCGTAACTGGCAAGCTCGCAAGAGTATTAAAGCAACTCGGATTCGACGATATATTCGACACCAATTTTGCGGCAGACCTCACGATACTCGAAGAAGGCACGGAATTCCTTACAAGAGTTCAGAACGCGCTTACCGGCAAGAAAGCGGCGCTGCCTATGATTACAAGCTGCAGCCCCGGCTGGATTAAATATGTCGAAAATCACTTCCCGAACGTGCTTGAACACTTGAGCACCTGCAAATCGCCGCATATGATGTTCGGCGCGCTCGTTAAGAGCTATTACGCGGACAAAATCAAGGTCGACCCTAAAGACATCTATGTAGTGTCCATTATGCCCTGCACCGCGAAGAAATTCGAGATCCAGAGACCGGAAATGGTCAACGGCGGATACCCCAATGTAGACGCCGTGCTGACAACGAGAGAGCTTGCAAGACTTATCAAGGGCAACAACATTGATTTCACATCGGTTTCCGAAATTAATTTCGATAATCCGCTCGGTTTCTCGTCCGGCGCAGCCGATATATTCGGCGTAACGGGTGGAGTTATGGAGGCGGCTCTAAGAACGGTATACGAGATAGTAACGGGCAGAGAATTACCGTTTGAAAAGCTACATGTTAAGCCTATAATGGGACTTGAACAGATTAAGACCGCTACAATTAAGATTGAAGACCCGCTACCCCAGTTCGGTTTCTTAAAGGACTTTGAAATTAAGATTGCGGTTACGAGCGGACTTCAGGGCGCTAAAATCCTTACCAAGCAGATTGAAGACGGCACATCTCCCTATCATTTCATAGAAGTTATGGGATGCCCCGGCGGATGTATCGCGGGCGGCGGTCAGCCGAGACCTTCCACGCCCCCGATCGTTAATGCGAGAGTACAGGCAATATACAGAGAAGATGAAGGCAAGCAAATCAGAAAGTCGCACGAGAATCCGTATATCAATAAGATTTACGAGGAATTTCTCGGCAAGCCCAACGGCCATAAATCGCACGAACTGTTGCACACGAAGTATACAAAGCGCGGCAAGTTCAACGAATTAATAAGGGACGAAAAGAAATAAATACACACACTAATAATAAGGGACTGTTATAAGCAGTCCCTTATTTATTATTTCAGATATAAATAGGCTTGTTAAGAAATCCGGTTATCCCTTATTAAGCAATCAATTTCTCGTACATAGCTATTTTGATACAGCAGACGAGTATCTGGCACGCTTTATCGAGCTCCTCAATAGGCGGAAGCGTGGGCGCTATACGGATATTTCTGTCCAGGTCGTCGAGTTTTAACGGATATGTCGAGCCTGCGGGCGTAAGAATAAGCCCCGCCTTTTTGCATAGCTCCACCGTCCTCTTTGCGCATCCGCTCATAACATTAAGACTGATAAAATATCCGCCTTTCGGCTCTGACCAACTGATTAAATCCGTATCGGAGAAATTATCCTTAAAGTATTTTATAACGAGCTCGAATTTGGGTTTTAGAATTTCGGCGTGCTTTTTCATATGCTCTTTAATATTAGCCGCGTTCTTTAAGAATTCGTAATGCGAGTACTGATTCATTTTATCCGGACCTATCGTCTGCATCGAGATGTATTTAACGGCGTTCTTGATATTCGCCTCGGACGCCGCCATAAACGCTACGCCCGCTCCGGGGAAAGTGATTTTGGATGTAGAGCCGAATATAAGCGCTCTGTCGTGATTGCCCGCTTCCTTACAAGCGGTAAGGATATTTTTTACATCCGGCGCGTCGTCATAGAGTTCATGCGCCATATACGCGTTATCCCACATAATGACGAAATCCTTCGCCGCTTGCATTCCCGCAAGTCTGTCCACTGTTTCATCGGAGTACACGACGCCCTCGGGGTTGCTGAATCTGGGCACGCACCATATGCCCTTTACGCTATCGTCGGACGCGGCGATTTTCTCGACCAAATCCATATCCGGGCCGTTCTCTGTCATAGGCACGGTTATCATTTCGAAATTCAATGTCTCGGTTACGTAGAAGTGCCTGTCGTAACCCGGAGCCGGGCAGATGAATTTGACCTTATTAGACTTGTTCCACGGCTTGCCTCCTCTCATTCCGAACTGCATAGCCCTCTGAAGCGCGTCGTACATCATATTCAGGCTGCTGTTGCCGCCCGCTATTACTTCTTCGACTTTTACCCCGATGAGTTCGGCGAATAACTGCCGTATCTCGGGTATGCCGTCTACAATGCCGTAATTTCTTAAATCCTGCTTGCCGGGAGACTTAAATTTTCTCGTCAGAATATCCAGCATGGGCAAGGATAAATCCAGCTGTTCGCTGCACGGCTTGCCTCTTGACATATCCAGAGACAACTTTTCTTTAATAAATCCCTCGTGTATTTTGTTTTCCATTGCCAATAAATCTTCCAGTTCGCTCTTGCTTATTTCTTTATAATTCATATTTCCTCCGTCACGGTGTGATTTCTTCTTTATTTCTGAATACGAGCCTTATCGGCGTTCCCTTGAAGCCGAAAGCCTTTCTTATCGTGTTTTCGAGATAGCGCCTGTAAGAAAAATGCACCAGCAGCTTATCGTTGACGAAAAAAACTATTACAGGCGGCGCAATATCCGTCTGGGACGCGTAATAAATCTTCAGGCGCTTGCCTTTATAGCTCGGCGGCTCGTTAATCAGCACGGCGTCTCTGATTATATCGTTGAGCACGCCCGTAGCCACTCTTGTAGTAGCGCTTGAATACACTTCTTCCGCGTTCGAGATAAGTTTCTCGATACGCTTTCCCGTCAGCGCCGACACATAGGCGGACTTGAAGTAATCCATAAATTTAAGCGCTTCTTTTAATTTGTTCTCGAATTGATTTACGGTATGGGTGTCTTTTTCAATCAAATCCCATTTATTCATTATAATGACAGACGGCTTGCCCTGTTCGTGGACATAACCGCACAGCCGTACATCCTGCTCGCTGATTTCTTCGGAGCAGTCCATTACAATAAACGCGACATCCGCGCGTCTTACGGCGCCTAATGCCCGGATTACGCTGTAATGCTCAAGGTCTTCTACAATGCTCCTCTTGCGCCTTATTCCCGCGGTGTCTATCAGAATATAATTCTTGCCGTCATACAGAAATTCGGTATCGATAGCGTCTCTGGTCGTGCCCGCGATATCCGATACGATGACGCGGTCATAACCTACGATTTTGTTTACAAGAGAGCTTTTACCCGCGTTGGGCTTGCCGATTATCGCTATTTTAAGAGCGTCGGACTTGATATCTTCTACCTTTTCAAAGTAGCTCACCGCATCGTCAAGGACATCGCCGAGTCCCAAGCTGTGCTCCGAAGATATCGCGTATACGCTCTCGAATCCGAGCGAATAGAAGTCGTAATAGCTGTCATCGCCGGGGTTATCTATCTTGTTAACCAATACCAAAACCGGCTTATTGGATTGTCTTAATAAGCCTGCGATTTCGTAATCGTCGGGGAGAATTCCCTGTTTGCCGTCGACCATAAATAGCACGACATCGCTAACCTCTATCGCAGATGCCGCCTGCGCCCTTATATGGCGCCACATTTCGTCCTCGCTTTTTAATTCCAGACCGCCCGTATCGATAATAGTAAAGTTATATCCGCACCATTCCGCATCCGCGTACAGCCTGTCCCTCGTTACGCCGGGATGGTTTTCGACAATAGCGCTTCGCTTGCCCGTGACCTTATTAAAAAAAGTAGATTTGCCCACATTAGGCCTGCCGACCAGAGCGACCAGAGGTTTAGTCATTTTGTTCTCCGATTATATCAATAAGGTTGTCGCCTGCAACCGTTACTCTTACATTCAGCGCGTCTTCAAGCTCCTTAACGCTTATCCCGTCAAGGAAAACGCGCTTAGACATATTGAGCATATCCGAGGGAATAAGCAAATGCCCCGTTATGCCCTTTAACTGCGCGATAATATCCTGCCCCGTAAGCAGTCCCGCTACCGTTACCGTATTACCGAAATAATTATTGACAACCTTATGCGCTGTTAATTCGGCGCCGCATTCTGTATTTATTCTGTCTACCGTTCTCTTTAAGAACGGGTAGAACGACTCGCCCGTAACAAGGTGAAATTTTTCTTTTTTGGGGATAAAGTCATAGCTTATTGTACTCTCGAAAGCCCTGACCATTCCGACTCCGTTCTCAATCTGCAAAAAGTCGCCGTAATAATCTAAATCCGGCAAATCTTTGCCCGCCCTGATATACATTTCGTCCGAGCACCATGAAAAGCCTCTTTCGGCGATTTCTTTCGCGCTATTGTTGACGCTCTCGGTTATTTCGATTGCCGCCTGTGCGTCCTTTTTGCCGATGGGCTCGATAGGATAAAGACCCTCTCTGAATTTAGTCAATCCTACGGGCACTACCGCAACGCTCGAGACACCGGGGTAAAGTTTAAGCAATTCATTCAATGTATTAATAAGAATATCGCCGTCGTTTACGCCTTTTACGAGCACAATCTGCGTATGCAGCTTTATGCCGTGACCGATTAGCTCGGTAATAACATCGAACATTTTACCCGACGCAGGATTTCCGGTCAACTTTACTCTGACATCACTGTCGAATGCATGTACAGACACATATAACGGGCTTATTTTATAAGCTGTTATCCTGTCGATATCTTGCCTCGTCAGATTGGTCAAGGATATATAATTACCCGATATAAGCGACAGCCTGTAATCGTCGTCCTTTACATACAGAGATTTTCTCATTCCCCGCGGCAACTGGTCTATAAAACAAAAAATGCATTTGTTCCTGCATTTTAACGGTCGAATGTCATCCGTTGTTATCCCGAGCGGCTCGTATTCGTATTTATTAATTATTAATTTCCTGTCAAGTAATTCGATGTCAAGAGTGTCCTCGCTGTCGGCATAAATTATATCCAGCATATCCAAAGCAACTCTGCCGTTAACGGAGATAATGCCGTCGCCGCTCCTTATTCCCGCTCTGAATGCGGGCGAGCCCTTTATGACATCGATGACTTTTACCATAGGGCTATTATATTATAAAGAGCGCGTTTAGTAAAGTTTATTTATGCTCTTTGGGCTCGTTATCGGCATTCTCGTCAATTTCGGCCGCTTCGAATTCAAGGCTCATAGCCCTGTCGTTCAACATATTTACAAATTCAAATACAATCTCGTTTATAAGCACGGCCGCAAAAGCGGAATAGACGACCAAATCCAGCATTTCACTGTCGCCGATAAGGATTTGACGCCCTTTAATTATGAAATACGCGATATTATGGAGAATTATCGAGGTTACCGCAACGCTGAAAGCCTGCCCCGAGCTTCTCGTAAGGATAAAGCTGCTTATCCCGCATCCCGCAATCAGCATTATCTCGGAAAATAGCTCGTCGACATTGAAACGGTCTATAATTAAAATTCTGTATATAACGAGCAGCACCGTTATTACGGCTAACGCCGAGAGGTTTTCTAACACAGTTCTCGCGTTGCCCCTGAAAAGATATAATAAGCACAGCGCGCCTAAAATCAATGTACCGTAATAAAGCCTGGCGTTTAACACATTGAGCGGCGTGAAAATATTGCCGAGAATTACCGCTATAATGATGATTACCGCGGCGGCTGCGCTAATCCGGAATGACCTTAGAATCCTCTTCGCTCCGCCTATCAGAATAAACACACCAAAAGACGCGAGCAATATATAACTGCCCTGCATAATAACCTCTATTGGATAGGTTACTTATTTTAGGGTAAAATATTCTTTAGCCTTTTATATATTAGTATTACGACCGTTCCTTTTACAATTTCAACGGGAATATAGAGGATAATTATTGTAAATATCAGCGTCATTATCCCGCGCGCCATATAAAGACGCGTCACTAAAATCATCCATACTCCGCCTATAATAAGAAGCATTACAAGCGACAAATAAACGCTTAACCACAGACGCTTTTCTTTTAAGCTGGCTACGGTAAACGCGAGTAAGGGCAGACATACGATATAGCCGAATGTAGGTCTTAATATGTACGATATTCCCCCTCCGCCCATAGAGAAAACGGGCAGTCCGATAAGACCGAGCGCGATATATACCAGCTGCGATACCATAGCGTCGCGCCTTGACAACAACAGACCCGATAACAACGCGAAAAAAGTCTGGAGCGTAAACGGCAAATTGGGAAGCGGTATAGTAATATACGCTCCGACAATGGTCAGAGCGCACATTAAAGATATTTTAACGATATTTAATGCTTTCATTGTCAACCATAATTATACATATGGTTTACAATCGTGTCAACAATTAATCTGTTACCGTGATGTCTTTTATGACTACGGGCGTCTCGGGCACATCGTCGTAATATCCTACGCTCACGGTCTTTACCCTGCTGATATCGATTACGGTCCTAAGGCTCTCCTGGTCCGAGCACCTGCCGAACGCGGCGTATTCGCCGTCAAGGTGCGGCGTGTCGTTAACGCAGATAAAAAATTGCGAGCTCGCGCTGTCTTTTACCGCCGTCCTCGCCATTGAGAGCGTACCTAATGTGTGCTTTATATTGTTCTCGACGCCGTTGGATTTGAATTCGCCTTTAATCGGCTTGGCGCCGCTTTTGCTTCTTAATTTCTTATCCATTCCGCCGCCCTGAATCATAAAGTTCCCGATAACCCTATGGAATATCAAATCTTTATAAAAGCCTTCTTTAGCCAACTTCTTGAAGTTATTTACGGATATCGGCGCGTCAGAGTCGAATAGTTCAATGTTGATTCTTCTGCCGTCGTGTAATTCTATCGTCGCTTTACTCATTTTCCACCTCATAATCTACGGAATGCGATTTAGACACTATGCTCTTCACATAATTCATTACCGGTATATGTACGGGATGCTCTCTGTATTCGTCGAGTTCTTTCAATCCCTTAAAGGTGCAGATCAGGCAGACATCGTAACTTCTTTCGCTCTTAATAAGGTCGACTCCCGATTCTATCGATAATAGACACGGGATTTTATCTTTCATAGACATAAATTTATCGACAAGCGCCCGTTTGTTTTCTTCGCCGGGATCGTTAAGTTTATACATTACGACATGCTTAATCATTAATTTCCTCCTTATTTCCGTCCATCAGAAGCATTATTTCTCCTGTTTCGGTCATCATATTATTTATATACGCGCTGGATCTTTCAAGCAGCTTTCTTTTCTCTTTCTCCTCGAGCAGCAATTCGGTAACGGCAAGCGATGTTAAATGCGCGCTCTTGGAAGTCTTGGCGATATCGTTGCTCTTTAAGAAACTGTAATTGCTCTTCTCGAGGGCGGACAGCGGGTCAATCGCTATTAGCGCGCAACCGTGTATAATTCCCCTCAACAGGTCTTCGGTCGCGGGCACCGTGACAAAAACATCAGTGATTTTTAAGAGTTTATTCATATCGTAGCTTTCTATCACTTTGATATTTTTATTGCTTTCGGCGGGCGCCGCCGTTCTAAGCAGCGCGCCGAGCTTCTTGTTGCCGCCCGATAAGGCTATTAAATTAAAGTTGCATATGCTCCCGCAAATTTTATTAAAATCGTCGAAAATTCTCAGCGAGCCGTATTTACCTCCGCTTACTACAACGACAGGCTCGTCGTTGGTTATATCCAAATCGCGCTTTATCTCGTCTAACGAAGGCAAATTCTTATCCAGACGGTAAGGAATACCCGCCATAATGACATTCTGCTTGGAGATGCCTACCTTGACAAATCTCTTCACCGCTTCTTCGTTTGCGACAAAATACTTGTCGCACCTTATATCCAGGAACCTTAAATCCGTGCCGAAATCCGCCGTAAACGCTACCACCTGCGTATTGATGTTATACATATCCCTTGCGGCAAGCGCCATCTTGAGAGCGCCGTGCGTAAGACAGATGGTTACGGTCGGATTAAACCTTAACATAATGTTTTTTACATACGATATCCGCTGCTTTAATTTATCCGCCTTGCTCGCGATGTCCTCTTCAGCGTCTCTCTTTTTTCTCTGTTTATGAAAAAACCTCACCGCCTTTCTCTCCTCCATTCCAGATAGAATGGAATACAGCCAGTTGGCGTTTCTGTGTAGGAATATATAGAATCTTTTGCTTAGCGAAGCGGAGATATTAGGCGTAAACGCCTTATCGTCGATAATGAGCACATCGAATTCTTTATTTTGAGACAGTTTTTCTTTAATACCCTGCGCTATGAATTCGTGTTTATCCTTGCCGTATAACACAACAATGGTCTTTTTTAATTCCATAATTTATTCCTTAATCTTCTTTCTCAATATATCGTACCGGCTCAATCCGCATTCGGCGGGTATAAATAATTTCTGCTGGACAAGTTTAGCGTCATCTACTATATTACCATAGATATCATACATTCTGTCAATAGTAATCGTCTTGTTGAAGTTTTCGCCCGGCGACAATATCTCCAGAGTGTCCCCGGTATAAAATCTGTTTCGCTGTTCTACCCATATGCCGCCGTCTCCGTTTTCTATGACCTCGGCGACAAATTCATGCGTTCCGTATGTCTTGGAGGTGCTTGTTTCCTCTCGGTCGGTCTCGTCAAGATAAAATCCCGTCGTGTATCCTCTATGGCTGCATTTGTCAAGCTCTTTAACAAGCTCATCGGTAACATTATATCCGTTATCCATTACGCGCCTGTAAGCGTTGACGACATTTGCGACATAATAGCTAGTCTTCATTCTGCCTTCAATCTTGAACGCGTCGACGCCCGCTTCTTTTAACAGTTTAAGATGTAAAAGCATACATAAATCCTTGCTGTTAAAGATATATGTTCCCCTCTCGTCTTCTCTGACCGTTAATTCCTTGCCGCGCGCTCTTTCTTTTACAGTATACTCCCATCTGCACGCCTGAACGCATTCCCCTCTGTTGGAGTCTCTGTCGCTCAGGTAATTGGACAACAGGCACCTGCCGCTTATCGATACGCACATTGCTCCGTGCACGAATACTTCCAGCTCGATATTTGTTTTGTCCTTAATGCTTTTTATATCGTCGACGGACAATTCCCTTGCTAGTATCAGCCTTTGGGCGCCCATTTCCCTGTAAACCTTGGCGGCGTACGCGTTGGTCGTATTCGCCTGCGTGCTGATATGGACGGGAATGCCGTATTTCAGAGCGAGTTCGAGCACGCCTATATCGGATACTATTACGCCGTCTACGCAAGCGTCTTTAAGGAATTGAAGATATTCCTTAATCGCGTCAAAATCCGAAGTTTTAGGAAAGATATTAAGCGTTATATAAACCTTTTTATTAATGCCGTGCGCGTACTTTACGGCTTGAAGGATTTCCTCTTGCTCGAAATTTCTCGCATATGACCTCAATGAGAAATTTTTGCCGCCGAGATACACGGCGTCGGCGCCGAAATGAAATGCGGTATTCAGTCTGTCCATGCCCCCTGCGGGCGCGAGTAGTTCAATCATAATTTCTTAGCTATTATTATTCCGTCATCCGTCTTAATAAGCCTTGTATGCATTCTGCCGTCCGCGTATAACGCGTCTATGAATTTGCGCATGTTCCTGACGATTGTCCTGTGTTTATGCCCGTTATAACTCATATCCATGGTCTTACCGAAATACAGCGCGTTATCGGCAAAAATCTCTCCTCCCCGATTTAGCATATTTATGAGATACGGCAACATCGCACAGTATTGCCCTTTAGGCCCGTCAAGCAGTACAAAATCGTATTTTTCCGCTATACACGGCACTATCTCGACGGCGTCTCCGATGAGCACCTGCGCCCTGTCTATTAAGCCCGCCGCCTTGAAATTTCTTTTCGCCTTAAGCGCTCTTTGCTCGTCAATTTCTATCGTAGTAAGAGCCGCCTTATCGTAGCTTCTTAACATAATAATGCCGCTATAACCCACCGCCGCGCCTATCTCAAGTATTCTCGCGGGCATTAATTCCTTTATCTTGTTTGTCAGCGCGTTTACGGTTGAGTCGCGCATTATCGGAATATTATTCTCGATTGCGTATTGCCTTATAGAGTTAAGCATTAATCGTCCATAATAAGAGGCAGTATCATGGGCGCCTTATTTAACTTTTTCCATACCTGCTTCTTTACCGCCCGCTTTAATACAATCTTTAATTCCGCCCTGTCGTCTATACCGTCGTATGTGAAATTATCCGTTATATTATTGACCAGCGCCTTTAATTCCTCCGTGAAACTCTCGTCTATCATAAGCCCTCTCGCTATTACTTCCGAGCTCTTATTCTCAAGGTCTGTAAGGAGTATTATTATTCCGTCTCCCGAGAGCTTTCTCCTGTCGGACAATATGTCCTTATCCGTTACGCCCACGGTTATTCCGTCTATATATAGCGTGCCCGACGGCACGGATTCTCTTATTAAGATTGATTTTTTCGTCACTTCTACCACATCGCCGATTGAGGGGATAATGACATTAGCGTAAGGCATTCCGAGCGAAACGGCAAGATTTAAATGTTGCTTTAAGTGCCTGTATTCGCCGTGAACGGGCATAAAGAATTTTGGCTTAATAAGCGAATGAATGATTTTCAGTTCTTCCTTGCAAGCGTGTCCCGAAACATGGACATCGGCAAGCGCTTCGTAAATGACATTGGCGCCGCGCTTGTAGAGGTTATTTATTACATTGTTCACCGCTTTTTCGTTGCCGGGTATGGAAGTTGCGGAGATAATGACGGTATCGTTAGCCGAGATTTTTACTTTCGGATAGTCGCCTGAAGCCATTCTCGTCAGCGCGCTCATAGGCTCGCCCTGACTGCCCGTTCCGATAATGACAAGGCGATCGTCGTTATATCTGTTCATCGCGTCGATATCGATAATGAGCCCGTCCTGATACTTCAATTCATGAATACGCGCCGCTATTTCGGTGTTTTTGATTATGCTCTTGCCGCTTAATACTACTTTACGGTTGTGCTTCACGGCGGCATCGAAAATCTGCTGCAACCTGTGAATATTGGAGCTGAAAGTCGCAACAATAATTCTTCTGCTGGTATTCTCGGTAAAAATCCTGTCAAATTCCCCGCCTACGCTGCTTTCGCTGAGTGAGAAGCCTTCCCTTTCGATATTGGTGCTTTCGCACAGCATCAGCAATACGCCCTGCGCGCCTATTTGGGCAATTTTCTGAAGATTAACGGCGTCGTTGTCTATCGGCGTAAAATCAATCTTAAAGTCGCCTGAATGAAAGATTACGCCCTGAGGCGTGGTGATTGCAATCGCGACAGAGCCGGATACCGAGTGGCTGACCTTAACAAATTCGACCGTAAACCGCCCTAATTTGATAATATCGCCGTCTCTTATAGTCTTTAAGCATTTGGTATCCAGTTTATGCTCTTTGAGTTTATGCTCGATAAACGCAATCGTTAATTTAGTGCCGTAGACGGGCGCTTGTACATCCTTTAGCACAAAAGGCATCGCGCCGATATGGTCTTCATGGCCGTGCGTTACTATAAACGCCCTTACCTTGTCGCGGTTTATTACCAGATATTTATAATCGGGTATAATCAAATCAATTCCCGGCGTGTCTTCGGTTGGGAACGCTATTCCCGCGTCTATTACTATAATATCGCCGTCGTATTCAATGGCGGTCATATTCTTGCCTATCTCGCCGATGCCGCCTAACGGAATAATCTTAATTGGTTTTGCTCCGGTCAAATCGTCCTCCTAAGTCGTATATTATTAATTATAACTTAAATAATAATAAAATACAATTATATGGAGTATATGCCGATAAAAAAGCGCCGTCCTATAAGGACGGCATTTATATAAATCATTAAATATGATTATCAGGGGGCTTAATTCATAATATGCTCATGCTTCGCGCGGTGTCACAGCATAATTCCGAACAAATTCGGATTGGACGCGACGAAATGGTTGGTCATATAATACGATGCAAGCGTCCCGATATCCGACCAGAAATTATGCGTCTCGTATGCATAAAGCCCCGATTGCAGGGACGGCAGCAGATTCCTGCCGAAATCATAAAAGCCGTCAGGAATAAGCTCAAGCGCTCTTTTTTCCATAATGTATATGCCCGTATTGACGAGTTTTTCCTCCGTATGTTCGGGTTTTTCCATAAATTCAATTACCTTTCCGTCTTCATCTACCTTTAATACGCCCATTCCCGTAACATCTTCAAGTTCTTTACACGCAAGAGTAATTAAAGCGCCTTTGTCTTTATGAAATTCGTACATTTCCTTGATATCGATATCCGTTACGGCATCGCCGCTTATGACGATAAATTCCCCTTTAATAAAATCCGACGCGTTCTTGACGCCGCCCGCCGTGCCGAGAGGCTTATCCTCTACATAGTATCTGATATTCACGCCGAACTTGCTTCCGTCGCCATAAGCGCTTTTTATGATATCCGCCTTGTAACCTAAGGTCATGGCGATATTGGTAATATTATGTTTTTTCAGGTGTCTTATTATCAGTTCAAGTACCGGTCTGTCAATAATGGGCACCATAGGCTTGGGAATATCATTGGTTAAAGGTCTTAATCTGCTGCCGGAGCCGCCCGCCATAATTATTGCCTGCATTACGTCCCTCCTTGATAGTAGTATCTTGTAAAGATTTACCTTTTATTCAAGTTAAAATTTTAACAAAATCCTTTAATATAGTTGCCTAGAATATATGTAAAAGAGTATAATGTAAGCATAACGGATGATTAAAATTTTTAAGGAGTTATATATATGAAAGTCTACAATTTCTCAGCTGGACCTTCCACACTGCCAACCGAAGCCTTGTTATCGGCTCAGAATAACCTCATCGATTACGATGGCAAGGGTTTAAGCGTAATGGAGATGAGTCACAGGAGCAAGCCTTACGAAGAGATTCATAACGAATGCATTTCTTTACTTAGGGAATTAATGAATATCCCCGACAATTACAAGGTGCTCTTTATGACAGGCGGAGCGACGACGCAATTCGAAGCGGTAGCGTTAAATCTTATGAAGACGGGCAAAGCCGACTATGTCGTAACCGGCAACTTTGCCAATAACGCTTATAAACTCGCGGCAAAATACGGCGATGTCCAAATAGCGGCGTCTTCAGCGGATAGAAACCACACTTACATCCCCTCTCTTAATGCCGATACTTTCAGAGCGGATACCGATTATGTGCATATTACGACCAATAATACGATTTTCGGCACAAGGTACAGAGAAATTCCCGTAACAAAAGCGCCGCTGGTCGCCGATATGTCGTCCAACATCTTATCCGAAGAATACGATGTGAGCGCTTTCGGCGTCATTTATGCGGGCGCGCAGAAAAATATCGCTCCCGCGGGAGTTACCGTTGTAATTGTACGCGAGGATTTGATAGGCAACGCTTTATCGATATGCCCTATGATGCTCGATTACAAGACCTATGCCGATTCCAACAGCATGTATAATACTCCGCCCTGCTTTTCAATCTATATGGCGATGCTCAATTTTAGGTGGCTGAAGTCCATCGGCGGCATAAAAGAAGTCAACAAATTAAATGTGCTTAAAGCTAATATGCTCTATGACTTTATAGATAATTCGTCTTATTATACCAACAATGTTGACCCTGAATACAGGTCGATAATGAATATCCCCTTTGTCACGCCCGATAAAGAACTGGACGCGAAATTCATTAAAGAAGCTGCGTCTAACGGTCTTATAACGCTTGGCGGACACAGACTCGTAGGCGGAATGAGGGCTTCTATTTATAACGCTATGGAGATTGACGGCGTTACCGCTCTCATTAACTTTATGAAGAAATTCGAATCGGAGAACAAGTGAGGCAGATATGTATAAAATCCTGAAACTTAATAAGATTAACGAAAAAGCCGAGAAGATATTACAAGGCTATATTGTGTCGGACAATGAGATAAATCCCGACGGAATAATAGTAAGAAGCTATAAAATGCACGATTACGAGCCGGGCGATTCGCTGCTCGCCGTAGCTCGCGCGGGCGCGGGAGTCAATAACATCCCTTGCGATAAGTTCAGAGACAGAGGTATCGTCGTCTTTAACACCCCGGGCGCGAACGCCAATGCCGTAAAAGAACTTGTCATCTGCGGCATGCTGCTTGCCTCAAGGGATATTGTAAAGGGCATCAACTGGACTTCAAGCTTAAAGGGCAGAAGCGATGTAGGGCCTGCCGTCGAGAAAGGCAAAAGCGAATTTGCCGGCGGTGAAATTCTCGGTAAAACGCTCGGAGTTATAGGACTCGGCGCAATCGGTTCTCTTGTCGCGCAATCCGCGGTAGGTCTAAAGATGAATGTCATAGGATACGACCCGTTTCTTACTGTAGACACCGCATGGACTCTGAATTCCGAAATCAAGAAAGCCAAGAATATCAAATTCCTTTACGCTAATTCCGATTACATCACGATTCACAGTCCGCTTACTGACGATACCCGCGAAATGCTTAACGCCGATGCGTTCTCCAAGATGAAAGACGGCGTATGCATAATTAACTGCGCCAGAGGCGAGCTTGTCAATAATAAGGATTTACTTGAAGCGATAAAATCAGGCAAAGTCGGAAGATATGTAACCGACTTCCCTTCCGATGAGTTAATCGGCGTTGATAATGTCATAACCATTCCGCATTTGGGCGCATCCACCGACGAAGCGGAGATTAATTGCGCGCTTATGGCGGCTGATGAACTCAAAGAGTATCTTGAAAACGGCAATATCATTAACAGCGTTAATTACCCCAACCTGTCTCTGCCGCGCTCCGGAGATTACAGAATTACAATGTGCGTAAAGCAAAATTCCTGCGCGCTTAGCGATATCTCGGAAATTCTTAAATCAAAGGGCATTACCGTCACGGGAATGTTAAGCGCCTCTAATTCGGAAGCCACCTATATCATAATAGACACGGACACCAAGCCTGACGACAGCGTCATCGAAAGCATAAAAGCCTTTGACGGCATATTAAGAGTAAGATTGATAAAATAAAATACATAATAAATTATAATCGGGGCGTTTTGCCCCGATTTTTTATTGTATTTTTATTCTGAATTATTAATTGGCGCTTCCGTTTTTCTCGGGCTCGACTACGATTTCATGGTCTACATAATACCTGTGGCCGTTGAGATTATAATAAGTCACTAGTTCGAGCACTCTGTAAAAGAGCAGAATCATAGGTATTCCGAGAAAATACCCGAGACCCAGAGTCGAGAAGCCGAACATTATATAGAATGAAAAGCACATCAGGCCTATAATCAGATAAGTCGGGAAAGTCCTAAGAAATCTGGCCTTTGCGGATTTAAGGGAATGAATAAGCGCGCTTGCTACTGACATATTATCATAGACGATTGCAGGCAGCCAGCCTGCAAGCACATTAACTCTGACCATATAGACGAAAATTCCGAACGCGACCGAGAACGGCATAATAAATATGCCGAGTACGGGCATCAGCAGCTTTATAGCGCCGAATATTATAAAGAAAATCAGCGCGTCGAGCGGTACAACGATAATCAAATCGTAAAACGAATAAATAAGGGACTTCTTGCCGTTTACCACGAAATTATGCGTTACTTTTTCGTTGATGTCCGAATGCATAAATTTATTGACGACATCGACGAAAGGAATATACGAAAGAGTAATCAGCACTTTCGCGACAATACCGACTACAATCAGCAATATATACAGCTTATAGAGCTTATTCAGATTCGCCTCGATAAGCGTCTTAGCTTCTTGATAGCTCTGTTCGAGCGCATCGTAGCCCTCGGCGTACTTCTCGAAATCGCCTTTTATAAGCAGCTTTGCCGCCGTCTTAATGTTGGGAATAATCTCCGTTCCCTCCAGCTCTCTTAACAGCGAATGATACGAGGGCAGGAATATGCTAACCGCTATCGCCGCCATAAGAATAATTACTATCGCGATATAAAACAGCATTTTGAATATCAGATTGAATTTGGTTACGAATATATTAAAAGATCTTCTAAGATACATTTTGCCTCCGTCACCTGAAATACCTGCTTGAAGGTTTCAGGTCTTCTCGGCTCAAGCCGGTAACATCGTAATGGACTACGAGCATGAGTACGACATAATAGACTATAAGCAAGTCGATAATTATTACATTTATTACGAATTTGATATTGAGCGCGAATATTCTTTCAAGATAAATCAGCAGAAATGCCGGAATAAGCGGTAGAAGTATAGCCGCAATCAATCTCGACACTATTCCCTGCGTCTGTCTGATACTGTCTCTCATGCATGAAAATACCGATTGACCCGTAATAATCATATTGGGCACGAGCAGGAAGAAGTTGACCCATATTATTACGAGTAGCGCGAATACTATAAGTGAAGTTATAACCGAGAATATATGCGCCGCCGTAGTCCCTAATAATACCG
The DNA here is from genome assembly GCA_050952545.1 of Christensenellales bacterium. Taxonomy (GTDB): domain Bacteria; phylum Bacillota; class Clostridia; order Christensenellales; family CAZKXV01; genus JBMNLD01. Next base: position 311,932 of record JBMNLD010000002.1, on the reverse strand, counting down.
CCCACAGCAAGAAAAACGCCGTGGACAATAAGCCCATAATCAGTATCGAGGACATCAATATAATTACGGTAAGGCTTACCGCGAACACGTTATTGTTGAATCTTCTGAAAAAGCCCCTTAAAGTAAAATCCGCGACGCGCATATCCCTTTCGACGATGCCGAATATCTCGGTCAGAAAGATTATAACGACAAATATAAGCGGCAGTATTTGTCCGATTTTGTTAAACCTGAATTCGGATACCGATGAAAATATCGTATTAAAATTGGTCAGATCCATTTTATCGTAATTAATAAGAAAATCTGATATAGAGCTAATCGGCGAAATAAGCGTAAACGCAACGGCGGGTACTGCCGCAACGATAATAAGCTGCAGGAATTTCTTCATCGAGAAATAATTAAACGCCATCTTGATATACTTCATTATGCCAACCTTTTAATATAAAAGATTATAATACATATGATGTTACAAATCAAGCTATTTATTTATTAAAGGAATTTAAGGATGCCGACGGGGCTTTCCGCGGTAAAGATATTATCCGGCTTTATTATTGTGTCGCCGTCGCCGAAACCGTAAGTTACCGCGCCGAATGCGACTCCGTTCAGCGCTGCTCCTTCAAGGTCCCATACGGTATCGCCTATCATTATCGAATTATCCGCTCTTTCTCCGCTTGATTTAAGAGCTTTATTAAGAATTTTATCTTTAGAGCCTGATTTGGAGTCGTCGTCCGCGCCGTAAATCTCGATGAAATAATCTGCAAGATTAAACCTTTTGAGCAGGCTTATCGCAATTTGAGTAGGCTTTGATGTAGCGACATAGAGCCTGTAACCCCTTGTCTTTAACTCTTTAAGCGTACCGGCTATGCCCTCATACGGCGCGCACTCATAAACGCCTTTCTCGATATAATACTTTCTGTAATCGGCAATAATCTTAATAATATCGTCGGGGTCGTCAATCAGCCTTTCGAGCGTATGCGCAAGAGGCGGTCCGATATAATTCTTTACTGACCCGATAAGCTCTCTGCCCGCTTTATCCAATGCGTAATTAAAGCTGTTGGTTATTCCCTCGAGGGTATTTAACAGCGTGCCGTCAAGGTCGAAAAACAATACCTCTTTATTTAAGCGTCTCAATTCTCTCGATTAACCTTTTCTTGATATTAATGTAGTTTTGCAACTTTTCGCGCTCCGCGTTTACGACTTCTTTGGGCGCTTTTAATACAAATCTTTCGTTACTCAGCATGCTCTCAGAGCGCGCTATTTCTTTCTCGTTATCCGCGTATTCCTTGTTAAGCCTCTCGAGTTCTTTCTCTATGTCCACAAGGTCTCCGAGCGGAATGAATACCTCCGCAAGCGAGGTAACGGCGGTTACGCATTTCTCGTCCGTTGCGCCTTTATGGTTAATAAATTCTATCTCGGACACTCCCGCGAGCTTCTTTATAAAAATCGAAGATTTGGATAGCACCCCTATATCGCAATGCGGATAAATAAGCGCCTTTACTCTCCTAGCCGGCAAGACATTTAATTCGGCCCTGATATTTCTGATACTCTTTATAATATCCATCACGCCCGTAAAAGCCGCCGCTTCTTTATTGTTGTTAAATTTCTTGACGGGCATAGGCCATTCGCTTATCATTACGCTATTGTTGTCAAGGTGCGAATAAATTTCTTCGGTGATAAACGGGATAAACGGATGCAACAGCTTGAGTATTTCCTTTAATGTATGAACCAGCACCGCGAGCGCGTTGTTTTTGGTCTTAATGTTGCCGCTGTACAGCGCTGGCTTGGTGAGCTCGATATACCAGTCGCAGAATTCATTCCATACAAAGTCATACAGCTTGCCCGCCGCCTGACCTATTTCGTATTTTTCGAGGTTTCTCGTTACCTCGCTTATGATTCTGTTAAGCCTGTTTAATATCCATTTATCGGCGGAATTAAGCCGGAATGTCCCCATTTCGGGTAATTCGGCATCGTCAAGGTTCATCAGCACGAATCTTGACGCATTCCAGATTTTATTCATAAAATTCCTGCAGCTTTCGGCTTTTTCGTAAGAAAACCTCGTATCGCCGCCGGGAGCTATTCCCATCGCGAGCGAGAACCTCAAGGTGTCCGCGCCGTAAGTGTCGATAATTTCAATCGGATCGATTCCGTTGCCGAGAGATTTGGACATTTTTTTGCCGTCGGCGTCTCTGACTATGCCGTGAATGAGCACTTCGGAGAAAGGTATTTCTTTCATATGTTCAAGACCTGAGAATATCATCCTCGCGACCCAGAAGAATATTATGTCGTAAGCGGTGACGAGCACATTGGTAGGATAGAAATATTCAAGGTCTTTATTCTTGTCCGGATAGCCGAGCGTCGAGAAAGGCCACAGCGCCGAGCTGAACCAGGTATCTAATACATCCTCGTCCTGACGGAGGTTACTGCTTCCGCATTTTGAGCATTTAGCGAGAGCGTCCATGGACACGATGACATTACCGCAGTCGCCGCAATAATACGCGGGTATTCTGTGCCCCCACCATAATTGCCTTGAAATACACCAGTCCTTGATATTCTCCATCCAGTTGTAATACACTTTGGTGAAGCGTTCGGGTATAAATTCGATTTTCTTTTCTTTAACTACTTTAATCGCGGGCCCCGCGAGAGGTTTCATTTTGACAAACCATTGCTTGCTTATTATAGGCTCTACAACGGTATTGCACCTGTAACATTCGCCGACATTATGCTTGTAATCCTCGATTTTTTCGATTAAACCGAGCTTGGATAAATCGTTTACTATATTCTTTCTAGCCGTGTATCTGTCCTGACCCTCATAACCCGAATCGGCGTTCATAATGCTCGAATCGTCCATAATTTTGATGACGGGTAGGTTGTGCCTTAAGCCCACTTCGAAGTCGTTGGGGTCGTGCGCGGGCGTAATTTTTACCGCGCCCGTTCCGAATTCCATTGACACATAATCGTCCTGAATTATAGGAATCTCACGGTTCAATATAGGCAGTAATACACTCTTGCCGATAAGGTGCGCGTAACGCTTATCCCCCGGATTTACAGCGACTGCGGTATCGCCGGGTATGGTCTCGGGTCTTGTCGTTGCAACCGTAAGATATAAATTCAAGTCTTTAACCGGGTATTTTACATGCCATAAATGCGAGGCTTTCTCGTCGTATTCCACTTCCGCATCCGAGAGCGCCGTATGACAGCTCGGGCACCAGTTAATAATCCTGTTGCCCTGATATATAAGCCCTTTATTGTATAAATCGACGAATACCTTCTTAACCGCCTTTGAACAGCGCTCGTCCATAGTGAACGCTTCTCTCGACCAGTCGCACGAGGAGCCCAGCCGCTTTAATTGCTCGACAATTCTGCCGCCGTACTGCGCTTTCCACTTCCACGCGCGCTCAAGAAATCCCTCTCTGCCGATTGCTTCTTTAGTCTGGCCTTCCGCCTTTATTTGCTCGACGATTTTCACTTCCGTCGCAATGGACGCGTGGTCCGTGCCGGGAAGCCACAGCGTCTCGAAGCCTTTCATTCTCTTGTATCTTATAATAATGTCCTGCAATGTGTTGTTCATCGCATGACCCATATGAAGCTGACCCGTGATGTTCGGAGGGGGAATTACAATGGTAAAAGGCACTTTCTCAGGGTTAGGCGTCGCCTTAAAGTAGCCTTTATTAATCCAGTTGTCGTAAATTCTCTTCTCAAATTCCGCGGGGTTATAAGTTTTAGACATTTCCATAGTAATTTTATCCTCTGATTATCAACAATATTATAACGCTTAAGGCGGTTACAGCTACAAAACTTATCAACTTAATAAACAGGCTGAAATCGCCTTTATATTTTAAGTTTATAAGCCTTGACAACTTGTCAGAAAAAAACGCCGCCAACAGAAAGACTGCCATTAAGATTAATAAGATAATAACTTTGGGTGTGAAGTTTTCAGTTGTCAGCCAAGCCATACATATTTGCTTATATGAGCAATAACGCTCAGTCTTTTTTATAGTCAATATAAATTCTCTCTTCATCGCCCTGCTTGAGGTATTTCTTATACGCCTGAATTGAGAATACCGTATAATTGTACGCCGCGTAATAGGTAAAAAACACGCCGCCGGACATAACCGTATAAGTGAGAATCATAAAGACGGTTCCTTCGAAAAATGCGAAAATTATGCCTACCGCCAATAGGAATGCGGCAATTTTGCCCCATACATTTGCGTGGCCGATAATATTTCTCTTGACCAGGAGTATTCCGCCTACGACCATATATAATTCCTTTACAAAAATCAATATCGCGAATATCCAGTGCAATCTGCCCGATATTGACAGAAAAACTATCACGCTGACCTGAAGCAGCTTGTCAGCCAGGGGGTCGAGCGCTTTGCCGATATCGGACACAAGGTTAAACCGCCTTGCGATTCTGCCGTCCACGACATCGGTAATCGAGGCAAAAAGAAAAAGCCCGAGTATCGCATATCTCAAGGCGTTATCTTGCATCGTGTAATCCTTTAAGAATAATACCAGTATTACGGGCACGCATAAAATTCTGATATAAGTCAGGATATTAGGCAGGGTGAAAATTTGCTTTTTGTCTTTGCTATATTTAGAAATTTCCTTTGTTTCTTCAGCCATTTCTATCTCCCGGATAAGTATATCATATCGTCTCTTTGTTGTCCACTAAACTATTTGCCTTTACCCGGCTCAAGCAGCATAACGCGAGCGGACTTATTATTGTGTCCTTTAATTATTGTTGCAATTACGCTTATAGTATACATCAAGCCTACAAAAGAGACCAGCGGATAGCCGTAATCTATTATTATCTTAAATCCCGCTATCGCAATAAGTATGCCCGCGGCAGCCATAACCGCCCCCGATACCCAGATATTTTTTATTAGCGCGTTGCCTATCGCCGCAAGCACTTCAAAGCAACCCGCCATAGTCGATATAACCGCAAGAAAGATTACCGACGCCGCGATAAATTGAAGATTTATTGATTTCGCGATATCGTATACGGGCATAAGCGCATTGTCGGATTTTATGACTATGACATACAGCATAAATGTCATCGCTGCGAGTACCGCCGCCGTAACCGCGCCCGTGAAAAGTATCTCGTTCTTATTCATAATCCTGCCGTCTTTAGATACCAAAAAACCGCCTATGAACACATTAAGCGATGCGTAGGCGAACGCGTTCTGGATATTTAATCCGCCGGAAATCTTTACGCCGCCCGCCTTGAAATAAATCATTACAATCATTATCACTATCATTGGCACGACAAGGGAATTAAGCCATTTTAACCCATCTTTGATAGCGATGCATATCAAGCCTATAATAACCGCTACGATAGGGCCGGAGCCCGTAAAATTATAATAGTCGGATATCAATTCGTCGGTAGCGGATATCATCGCGGAATACACGACCATAACGGCGATAAAAAAAAGCGCCAGCATTAACTTGCCGCCTTTACTCGGAATAATATTCAGCCCCTTATACCCGGCTTGTAGAAACAGCGAGCAAAAGACGCCCGAAATAAACGCGGATAAGAGAGGCACAACAGGAGAAGACCTGCCGAAAAACAGCAATATTTCTCTGCCGGTAGCAAATCCGGCGCCGATTAAGGTGCCGATAAAGACTGCGGAAGTCTTAAGGCATTTTCTGATGCTCATCAATTAATAATACTATCGGCGGCGCTTAATTAGAATTAATTATAGATTGTTACCGTTAATTGGTTTGTTCTCGATTTCGGCTATTTTAGATGGGCTTAAACGCTTGGGGGAATTAATCCTCACATCGTTGATGTAGAGGTTGTATGTGCAGTTTAAGTACTTGGCGGCCTTTTCGCTCATATCTATTCTGGACAGATATATCTGGAAGAATTCCATTACCGACGATGCGTCCGTCATATAATATTTGCTTGAAATAGTCCTGGTTTTAGAATCGATTACGAGAAAATTCTTTTTTATCGAGTAATTTACCCTGTCGTGAATATCATCGGGGTCGTATTTGCCTTTTTTCACTCTGGTTCGGTGCGCGTCGCTCTTATCCGCAATTATTACCGCGGCCGAGATTTGATTTACCGTCGTGCCGATTTCCTCTTCGTGATTGCCTACCGCGCTTAAAATTATATTAATATCTGCGTACGGCATTCCCATTTGCTTTAATATCGGGTAAAGCAGCACTGCGCCCGTTACCCCGTGATTTTTTCTGTTTACGGCGTTGCCTAGGTCGTGGACATAGCCGGCGATTCTCGCAAGCTCTATATCTTTAGAGTTATACTTTAGCGCGGCGAGAATTCTGCCCGCCATATTTGAGACAATATTTGCGTGCCTTAGGCCATGCTCGGTATAATTCAACGCTTCAAGGCATTTGCACGAAGTGTTAATCAGACCGGATATCTCCTCGTTATTTTTTATATCATCTAAGGTTATCATATTTGCTCTCCAGTATCTTAATATATTTTCTTAATGTGCCGGCATTTGCGCCGAATAGCCCCGCGAGAATATTGGCTTCCTTGCTGATTTCGAGATTATCGCAATTATACAGTATAAGCGCCGCAATCGCTTCCGGAGATTTCATACGCGTTCTTTCGCTGTTTAATATCATATTCAATTTGATAAACGACGTATAAACATCGTCCTCGTAATCTTTCAGCATAGGCGACAGATAAATGCAGCTTAATGAATACGCGTAGACGAAAGACGGCGTGGTCTCTTTGGCGTTAATCATATTGAATATTCTGAAATACGATTCGTAAACGGCGGCGATACGCTTTCTGTTGCCTGCGTTAATAAGATAGGACATAATGACCGCTTTAGCCTCGCCGCTTATGTTTTCTTTTAACAGTAGTTCTTGCAGGAATTTTGCCGAAGCGCTGTTGTTAAGGCTGCCTACGGTATTTATCAGCATAAACGCCATATCGTCGTCGGAGCGCGTGAGTATGCGCCATCTTACAATGCTCTTGAATCTGGCGTCGTATATAAACGCCTTGCCGAACTTGTCAAGGCTCTTTAAGTTCTTTTCGATTTCCACATTGAGGCTGATGGCTCTTAACGCGGGGATGTCGTATGTAAACCCCGTTTCGTTAAATTCGCCTCTGTTAATGCTTTCAAGATAAAATTTAGCGAAAGTCCTGTCGCCGTACATATTAATCAATCTCAACAGGATGTCTTTGGCTTTTTGCGGATTTCCCGAAAGACAATACGCCGAGGACATCAATAGCATTAAATTGTCGTTATAAGGATAATTTGAATATTCTCTTTTTATCAGCGCCAGAGCGTCGTCATATTTTTTTGACGACATAAGACAATATCCCGCTTTAAGAACATCCCCTACATCCGCGCATTCAGCTTTTTTTATGCGCTCTATGATTTTTTCCGCTTTGTCAAATTGTTTTGTCTCCGTCAGGATATTATAGACTACGGTCATCATCGAGATATCGTTTTCGGCCTTTTCGAGCAAATCATTTGCAATCTCCAGCGCCCTCTCGTAGTCTTCAATCATATAATAGCCGAAGACCAGCATTTTTCTTGCCCATATATATTGAGGCGAATTGGGATAAATTCTTTCAAGCGCCCGAATTGCGTCCTTGTAATTCTTCATCGCAAGGTGGATTTCAGCTTCCTCTTTGATGTCCGAACAATCCTTAACGCCGTTAGACCAAGCAAGTCTGAAACCGAATTTATTTAAATCTCTGTTAAGAGTATCGGGAATTAAATCCGGCATATCCTCAATTCCGTAATAGTCCATTTTGCTGAAATAATAATAAGCAGCCCTGTAATTTCTCTTTTCCGTGAAGTTCGCGCTTAAAATATTAATAATTTCGCTGTTTTTATGGTCTTTGGACAACACATAATAACATTCCTCATTGCTCATATCGAGTTGTCCCATCTCGGAATACAACGAAGCGAGCTCTACCCTGAGGTCCAGACTTCTGCTTATTTTTATCGCCTCGAGAAGATACTCCGCCGCTTTGTCCAGATTATTGTCGGCTCTGTACTTATCGTAGAGGCTAAAATAAAATTTTGCGTCTTGTTTGAAATTATATTTCATCTTTATTCCCGTTTCTTATCGCGATTACTTCATCAGCCGTATAACGGTATTTCTTGTTGCAGAAATGGCACAGTATTTCCATTTTTCTGTCCGTCTTCAATATTTCGAAGACCTCGACGGGAGCAAGACTTCTTATAATGCTCCCCATACGCTGCTCGGAGCATATACATTGAAATTTAGGATATTTAGGCTCGAGAATTTGGTGCTCGAAATGCGAGAATTCGCGGTTGATTATGTCTATCGGCTCAAGTTCCTTTAACTGTGAGCTTATATCCGTAAATTTAGTCATTATGTCTTCAAGTACGGTTATTATATGGTCTTTGCAATCGGGCATTGGCTGTATTACCACTCCGCCCGCGCCGGCGCATACGCCGTTCTCGATAAGCACTCCCGCCGCGAACGCCGTCGGCTGTTGCTCGCTGGTCAGGTAATAGTAAGCGAAATCCTCGCCTATTTCGCCGCTTACCAAAGAGCTGACGCCGACATAAGGCTCTTTTAGTCCGAGGTCTTTTATCACGGTGATGTTGCCCTGATTGCCGACTGCAAAGCCGACATCGAGCTTGCCGTTTTCTTTTAGCGGCGGCTCGATTTCAGGATGCTCTACATAGCCTCTGACTAAATCGCCGTATTGGCCCGCGACTATAATATTTCCCAGAGGGCCTCCGCCGTTAATCGTTATCGAGAATTTGTCCTTGGCGTTTTTAAGTTTAGACGCGACAAATGCGCCCGCGGTCATAGCGCGCCCCAATGCCGCGGCTGCAGTATTGGAGAGCTTCTGCAATTTTATGAGCTCGTTTAAGATATCGTTAATCTTAATTACGCTGACCTCTGCCTGACCGTTGAATAATAACGCGTTTTCTATCCTGTCCATTTATTTATCCGCTTTAATTTTTCCTTATTTTGTAACGCCTATAGCGATTGCGTCCGATTGAAATAATCTAATTGCCTCTAATTACGATATAATTATACATCATATCGTACTGATATCCGACCTCAATACCTGATAAATCCAGTTAAGCGCGCTGTAAGAATTAACCATTCGCGCCTTTATCGGTAGCTTTTTTCTTGTATTTTTTCTTAGGATTGACAAATTCCTGTTTTTCAGGCTTTTTGCTCTTTTCGGCTTTTTTCCTTTCGGCTTCGAGTCTGGCGCTGTACATACCGCCAATCATTGTCTCGAAAATATTCTGCGCGTAGCCCGTCCACATCATCGCGATAAAGACAAATCCGATAAGGAATATCACAAGAATTAATATCATCTGAAACTGACCCGATATACCGAGCAGTATGAACGGAACGACGGAAACTACGCCTAACATAATCGTGGGCGGAGTTACAAGTATATTCAATAAGACGCTGTTTTTCAGATAGTCCTTATATTTGAACTTATAGCACGCGAACATCGGCATAAGGAATATTGATATCATTATCGCGAGAAAGCCGGCGATAAAGGATATTGCCATCACAAAATGCGAGAGAAAGTCCGCGGTGTTACTCTGAATTTTCTCCAAATTATATAAAATTCCGTAACCCGCGCCGACGGCGATTAGTCCTAATCCCGCGAATGTCGGCAGAAAATATTTTACCAGCTTCTTAATTCCTCTGAAAAACGCCTTGTACACGATAACGGGCTCGTCCCACATAAATCCTCTGGAGCAGTAAAAAAGACCCGCCGCGCCTATGCTTGCTACAATCAGAGCGGGGTACGAGAGAAGCAATATTTTTTTGTATACGCCGTAAGTCGCGATTACGCCTTGCGTTACGCTGTCGGCGGATACCGAATAGCCTATTCCCATATAATCCGTAAAATTGAATTCAAGAAGCGCTTGAGCGACTAAATACGGTCTTAAAAAAACAATTAACGCAACAAAAGGCAGCATAAACAACAGGAAGAACAATCCTGCTTTAATCATCTCGTTGAACTTATTTCTCACCACCTCGAAAAAATAAGCTATTCTGCCCGTCTTAATCTCTTTCTTTTCGTTGGTCCTTAAATCCCTGTCAACAGTCAGCTTTAACAGTAAAGAGGCTTTATTGAATTTAACTTTTCGCTTCCCGTTCGCCATGTCAGGTCTTACGGTAGCGTTCTGTTCCTTATTGGATTGATAAGGATTCTGCATATTTTATCCTCGCTTTTATTTTCGCCTTCGGACTAATATTTTACACTAAAGAGTAGTAAATATCAAATAAATAAGTACAAAAGTTTTGACATACGCGCTTTCGTATGATATTATAACTAAAATTGCAATAGAGGAGCGTCAAGCATCAGTAACGGTATCGTAACGCTTGCAAGGGCGGATGTCGCGAAAGGGTATTGACGCCGAAGTTATAGATAGCTTGTGATATCTGTAGCTGGTCGGATAAGATAAAATCATTCCGACTGTCATCATATAATAATGATGAAGAGCTATGTGCAGAAATGCAATGTAATTGTAGCACAAGTTCTTATTGTGCTTTTTTTATAACAACAGGAGGGTTTATGAGCAAATTAAACATCGCGGTAGTAGGCGCAACGGGCATGGTCGGCAATATGTTCTTGAAAGTGCTTTCGGAGAGAAAGCTCCCCGTCGATAATTATTACCTTTTCGCATCGAGCAAGAGCGCTGGCAAAGTAATAAATTTTATGGAAAAAGACCATACCGTAATTGAGTTAACGGAAGAAAATATTGCGAAATACCCGGTAGATATCGCGCTTTTCTCGGCGGGCGGCGGTACTAGCAGGGATTACGCTCCCATATTTGTAAAGCACGGCGCTACGGTTATCGATAACAGCAGCCAGTGGAGAATGCACGAGGATGTGCCTCTGGTCGTCCCCGAATGCAACCCCGAGGACATCAAATGGAATAAAGGTATCATCGCTAATCCCAATTGCTCGACAATTCAGGCGGTTGTCGCTCTAAAGCCCCTTGACTTAAAATATACAATAAAAAGAGTTGTTTACAGCACATATCAGGCGGTATCGGGCGCGGGCGTTCAGGGCTATAAGGATTTAGAAGACGGCATTAAGGGCGAAGCGCCCAAGAAATTCCCCTACCCGATTTTTGCTAATATTCTGCCGCATATTGATGTCTTTACAGACAACGGCTATACCAAAGAAGAATTAAAAATGATCAATGAGACCAGAAAAATTCTTCACAAGCCGGAGTTAAAGGCAACCGCGACATGCGTCAGAGTGCCCGTATTTCACGGTCATTCGGAGTCAATTAATATAGAATTCGAGAAACCCTGCACGCTTGAAGGTATAAAATCCTGTCTTGAAGGCGCGAAAGGCATCATCGTAAATGACGATGTAAGCAGAAATCAATATCCTATGCCGATTTACGCCGAGGACAAAGACGAGGTATTTATAGGCAGGATAAGAATAGACGAGAGCGTCGAGAGCGGCTGCAACCTGTGGGTAGTCGCCGACAACATCAGAAAAGGCGCCGCTACAAACGCGGTGCAAATTGCCGGATTGCTGATAGAAAACGGATTAAAATAAAAGGAGATTTGTTATGTTTAGAGGAGTCGGCACGGCGCTGATTACGCCGTTTACTGAAGAAGGCATAGATTTTCAAGCGCTTGACAAGTTAATTACATACCAGCTTGAGGGCGGAGTAGACGCGCTTATAGTACTCGGCACTACGGGCGAGCCCGCAACAATGGGCGAAGACGAAAGGCGCGCTGTCATTGAATTCGCGATAGAGAAAGTAAACAAGAAAATTCCCGTAATAATAGGTACCGGCTGTAATTGCACTGCTACCGCGATAAAGAATTCCGTGAACGCCGAAAAACTCGGCGCCGACGGATTGCTGGTCGTTACGCCGTATTATAATAAGGCGACTCAGGGCGGACTTGTCGCGCATTACAACGCGATTGCCGACGCGGTGTCAATTCCGATAATTGTCTACAATGTGCCCGGCAGAACAGGTGTCAATATGCTGCCCAAGACTTTTTCTGAAATCGCGGAGCATAAGAACATCGCCGCAATGAAAGAGGCAAGCGGCAATATCGAGCAGATAACGGAAATGTGCGCGCTGACTAAAGGCAAAGCCGAAGTATTATCCGGCGACGACGCGATTATTCTGCCCGTTATGGCGGTAGGCGGCAAAGGCGTCATAAGCGTCGCTAGCAATGTGCTGCCCGCTTATGTCAAGTCTCTGACCGACGCGTTTTTTGACGGCGATTTATCCAAAGCCGCGGAGTTACAGTACAGAATGAATCCGCTGGTCAAAGCGCTGTTTTCGGAGGTCAATCCCATCCCCGTCAAGAAAGCCGCCGAGATACTCGGACTCTCAAGCGCGAGAATGCGCCTGCCCCTGACGGAAATGACGGAAGACAACGCGAAAACGCTTGAAAAGCTATTGAAAGAATTTATTTAAGGAGTAAAATCTTGAAAGTAATCATTAACGGTATAGGCGGCAAAGTCGGCAGAATACTCTTCAATACGATTTCCGCCTTAAAAGACGCAGTTGTCGTCTGCGGCGTGGACAAGTTCGCCAGAGAATCGGATTTTCCGATCCCCGTATTCAAGGAATTTTGCGACGAAATTCCCGAAGCGGATATCATTATTGATTTCAGCAGACCGGAGGCGGTAAGAGAAATGCTCCCGTACGCGATGAAACACAAAGTCAATGTCGTAATCGCAACTACGGGACATTCCGAGCAAGATCTTGAACTCATCGAGCTTGCCAGCAAACAAATAGCGGTATTTATCAGCAGCAATATGTCGCTCGGCATCAATCTCCTGTCCGATATATCCAAGCAAGCCGCCAAATTCCTAGGCGATGCTTATGATGTTGAAATCATCGAACAGCATCATAATATGAAAATTGACGCTCCTAGCGGCACAGCACTGTACCTTGCCGAAGGAATTAATAAAGTATTTGAAAGCGGCAAGCGTTATGTCTACGGCAGGCATTCCAAGACCGATGCAAGGGACAAGAGCGACATAGGCATTCACGCGATAAGAGGCGGCACAATCGTAGGAAAGCACGATGTGATGTTTATCGGCACGGACGAAATAGTCACGCTCTCCCACGAGGCGCAGAGCAGAAAGGTATTTGCATACGGCGCTATCCGAGCGGCAAGATATATTCTCGAAAAGAGCTCCGGCAAATACAATATGGACAACATCCTAGGCAAGGACTACGCCGTAACGACGGTATCCGGCACCTCCGACACCGTGCTGATTACGATTAATTCCATTACCTCGGAAGGCTTTAACGGCATGCTGAGAGAACTTGCGCTTGAAGGCATTAACCTTGATATGATTAGCAGAATAATGAATTCCGACAGATCTGATTATTCGGTATCCTTCACCCTGCCCGGCGCTCTGAAAAAGAGCGCATACGATACTCTTAACAAATTGAATATCCGCTTCAATTCCAAAGAAGACGCCGCAAAACTCCTTATCGCCGGAGCGGGAATGGTACATCAATGCGGCGTAGCAGAAGAGGTGTTTACGCTATTGAATAATATCGGCACAACGGTGTACGCCGTAACGACATCAGAGACCGAAATCTCCTGCTGTATCGACGATAAAGACAGATTAACCAGCGAAAAAATGCTCCGAAACCACTACGGAATAAGTATTTGATAAAAACGCCGCCCTAATAAAGGCGGCGTTTTATATGAAATTATGTAACTCATAACGAATTCGCTTCAGCAGAATAATACTATATTCAAAACGCCTATTCGATTACAACTTAAACGCAACTATAACGGATGAATTTTCGAGCTATTTAGACACAATCGGTTAGAGTTAGTAATTCTCGCAATGTCTCTTATCAGACAAGCCTTGACAAGAGCCCGACAAAATGCCATTTATGGCATTTTTAAGCGGTTGTTGTCTTGCCGCTGTCCGTTATTGGACAGCGGAATAAAGAATCCTTCCGCAGTTGGGGCATTCCGGCAATTCATCCGTATCCTTTAACTTGGACTGGAGATTGCTCGCGATATTAATCCCGCAGCCCGTACATAGCGCGTCCTCACATTTAACGAGCGGCGGAATTATGTTATTGTTCATAAGTCTCTTAAATCTTTCTATGAATTCGTTATCGTTTATCTCGGCTTCTAGTTGCTTGATTTTATCTATGATTTTTGTCGCTTTAGGATTTAATTCCGCTTTGATGTTGTCGTAAGCTGTTTTAGCGTCTTTCATCTTATCATACGACTCCTTGCCTTGCTTGGTCGCTTCATTGGTCTTAACCTTGACATACTGGATTTTCTCACGCGTGACGGTAAGGTCTCTCGACAGCTGATTGCACTCGTGTATCAATTCGTCAAGTTTTTTCTGCATGTACTCGATCTCGGTAATATCGTCTATATCGTTGATGACTTTTTTTATTTCGTCTGTCTTGATTTCATTAGCTTTTAACTTCTTAATGCTCTCCTCGAAAGTCATAATGAGTTCGCCCGCTACGCGGTCTAATTTTATCAGGGATTCTTTTGCTTCATCGTAGAATTTCTTGTATTGCGATACCGCCTTAGCCTCGGGGCTCTGGTTAAGATTTCTGTTAAGTTCGTACAATTCCTTATTTACTTCTTGATAATTAAGTAATTTCGTGATATCCATTTCATTCTCCTTTAATTATAAGGGCTTTTTATTTCGCTTTTCACTATCTTGATCCCGTCGAGTTTCTCCGTCAGTTTACGGTGGATAAGCTCTAAAAAGCTCTTTTCGCTCTCGAAATGCCCGATTTCGATAACGGCCAAATCAAGCTCGGCGGCGAGTATCGCAATGTGATGTTTTAGTTCGGAGGTTATCAGCACATCCGAAGTTGCGCCGCAGCGAATTATAAATTCCTCATCGGAGCCTCCCGCGCCGTTTAAGACGCTGATTTCCTCGACAATATCCGTTAAGTTGCCTATGCTTTTGATATTGTTGTCTCCCGTGTGCGACTTGATAATTTCTATCAATTCTATAAACTGTAAGGGTTTAACGAGCGACGCTTTCATCCCGTAACAGTCGGCAAGAGGACATATATCTTTCACGTTAAGCCCCGACATAAACTCTAAAGCTATATTCTCGTCGGTATTGTCGACATTGGTATGAGCCGCGTAAGCGCTTATGCCGTTTGCTATGAGTTTTATAATTATTTCGCCTCTAAGGTCGTCCGTGGTGATGTATTTTATCGGATGAAATATCAACGGATGATGCGAAATAATGAGATTAGCGCCCGCATTAACGGCCTCGTCAACGGTCTTAGCGGTAATATCAAGCGTAATGAGAATTCCCGTTAGTTCTGCGTTCCTGTCGCCCACAATAAGCCCGGAATTATCGTACTCCTCCTGATAACTTAAAGGCGCGTATTCTTCTATTACTTTAAGCGCATCGTTAATTCTCATTTATTACCTCGTCTATTAAATCGTAGTATTTCTTCAGATTATTGTAATCGTCGGAATTACTGTTTACAGCTTTCAGAATCCCAGCGAGTTTTTCGCGCTCTTTTATTAAAAAAGCTCTGAAATCCGCGTTATCCTTATCGGACTTACCGAGCATCAATTCCCTTTCGGACAGCTTGGTAAATCCTTTCATACATACGATTATATCATAAAATCGGTCGTTTGCTGCAACCTTATGGTCTTTCTTGATATAATACTCATTGTTTATCAGGAAATGCCTTAATCTGACGGTAGCGTTATGGGGCACGAGAATATATGTATCGAATTTCAGCTTGCTCTTTAACAGTATTTCCGTTATCTCCCTTGCACCCATTCCGGCTATAATCAGCGTGTCGCCCTCGCCTTCTTTTATTACTTCTAGCCCGTTACCTACGCGACACTCAATCTTGTCCGCTACATTATGCTCTTTTGCAAGCGCGACGGTTTTTTCAAGGCTTTTTCTGCTGATATCAGTCGCAATTGCGTATTGCGCTATACCGTTCAATACGGCGTACACCGGCACTTTGCCGTGGTCGCTGCCGATATCGATAATTCTGCTGTCGCGCGGGATATTATCGATTATAGCCTGTATGCGCCTGTCAATTCTGAGCATTTACCTGATATATCCCCTCAAGGGCTCTTTTCGCTTGGGGTGACGGAGCTTTCTTAGCGCCTTGGCTTCAATCTGTCTGATACGCTCACGCGTTACATTAAACTCCTTGCCCACCTCCTCAAGCGTTCTCGGTCTGCTGTCGTCAAGACCGTATCTTAACCTCAGCACCTTTTCTTCTCTCGGAGTAAGCGACGACAATACCGTAATAAGCTGCTCTTTCAGCATATTACTCTCGGCAAGGTCGGCGGGTGAGGACGCGTTATTGTCCTCGATGAAATCTCCCAGTCTGCTGTCTTCTTCCTCGCCGATCGGTGTTTCAAGAGATACGGGGTCTTGCGCGATTTTCTGGATTTCGCGCACTTTCTCTTCGGGAATGCCCATTTTTACCGCTATTTCCTGCGGTGTCGGCTCTCTTCCTAGCTCTTGCAGAAGCTGTCTCGCGACTCTGATTTGCTTATTGATAGTCTCAACCATATGAACGGGAATTCTTATTGTCCTCGCCTGATCCGCAATCGCTCTCGTTATCGCCTGCCTTATCCACCATGTGGCGTAAGTCGAGAACTTGAATCCCTTGGTATAATCAAATTTCTCGACGGCTTTCATAAGCCCAAGGTTACCTTCCTGAATTAAATCGAGAAACGCCATCCCGCGCCCGACATATCTTTTCGCAATGGATACGACAAGCCTTAAATTCGCCTCGGATAGCTTAGCTTTCGCGATTTCGTCGCCTTCGCTCATCTTCTTGGCAAGCTCGATTTCTTCGTCCGCCGTAAGCAGCGGCACTCTGCCGATATCTTTAAGGTAAATCTTTACGGAGTCGTCGACATTGACTTCGGACATCATTTTCTCAAAGACATCGTCGGTTGCGGGGAAGATATCTTCTCTGATTTCTATATTTTCCTTTTCGAGAGTACGGTAAATGATCTCGATCTCGTCCGCGGTAAGATCCAGCCTTTCAAATCTTGTCAGTATATCGCCCTCTGCGATTATACCCCTCGGTTTTACCTCCTGTATCAGCCTGTCAAGCATTACTTCGAATGCTGTGTTTTTGGCAGTTACAGCGTTTGTCTCCATAGACTTATGAACCTCCTTGTTCTCTTATCATTAGTTTAATTTCGTTTAATTTATGTAATAGTTCTTTCTTTTTGCCTTCGTCGTCCGTTTCGTCGTATTCTCTTGACAATTGTTTGCTCTTTTTAGACAGATATTCATTCCTCAGCAATTTTAAGCAGTCGTTGAGGTATTTTATCTCCTCGTCTTTAGACGGAGGATTAGGGAAGTCTATTATCTCAAGAGCGGTATCTTTCTCGTCCTCGCCGACCAAATTCAGCACCGATGCCGGCAAGACCTTAATTCCCTTAGCCTCGTTATCGGTTATGTACGCTAAAATTTTCTTGGCGATATCGCTTGTAAAGAGCTTATTTGGGTCTTTTACATCGCTTAATTTATGATAAAGCAATGAATGTAGTATGTACTTTTCGGCGATTTCATATGCCGTGCCTTTGACTTTAATATGTATTTCGGGCTCTTTTTCTTCGTTTTCCTGCCTTTTAAGGTAGAATTTCAAGGTATCGATGCTGATTTTCGTCAGCTTATTTATGCTCTCTAAGTATGCCTCTATTTGAATATTATTATCAAGAGATTTTTTTAATACGGCAATCGCCTCGTTCGCGTAGCGCTGTCTCCCCTCGTAGGAATTGAGGTCAAAGCCTGCGGATAACAGCTTTAATTTATACTCCGTAAGCGACGGCGCTTCGTTTAACAGCGCGTCAAAACCCTCTTTGCCTAAGGATTTAACAGCGTCGTCCGGGTCCATACCGTCAGGCAAGGTGACTACCTTTACCTCTAGCCCCTCGTCGTTTAATATGTCCATTCCCCTGATTGTCGCGTTCTGTCCAGCGTTGTCGCCGTCGTACGCTATATAGACCTTGTCCGCGTGTCTTTTGATTAACCTCGATTGCTCTTTGGTAAGAGAAGTGCCCATACTCGCAACGACATTATTATAACCCGCCGAGTAAAGCGATATCGCGTCCATATAGCCCTCGACAATTATAATGCTATCAATTTTCTTTACAAGTTTCTGCTTCTTGACTAAATGAAGCCCGTAAAGCGTCCTGTTTTTGACAAAAAGCGAAGTTTCTCTGGTGTTTTTGTATTTTGCGAAGTCTTTTTCTTCAAGAAGTCTTCCGCCGAAAGCTACAACCTGCCCCTGCGCGTCGCAAATGGGAAAAATAAGCCTTGCGCCGAGAGCGTCGTAATAGCGACCGTCTTTTTTGTCGACAAGACCGCACGAATACATCATTTCTCTGGTATAGCCCTTGCCCTCGAGATAAACGATTATTTCATTAAAGTCTACGGATAAGCCTAATCCGAATTTCTTAACAGTCTCGTCGTTAAGACCTCTTTTCATAAGATATTCGTTAGCCGCTTTAGCGGCTGTCAGCCATAAATTCGTATGATAATGATTAGCCGCGTCCTTGAGAAGCCGCAACAGCTTGTCCTTTAATTCTTTATCCGAAAAAGATTTCTCCTGATATGTATTTTCGGGAAGCTGCATACCCGCTAAAGAAGCGAGCATCTTTACTGCGTCCATAAAATCCAGACCTTCGACTTCCATTACGAATTTGATGACATCGCCGCTCGCGCCGCACCCGAAACAGTGATAGAACTGCCCGTCGGTATTTACGGAGAACGAGGGCGTTTTCTCGTGATGAAAAGGACACAGTCCCCACATATTCCTGCCCTTTTGCTTCAAGGGCAGATATCTGGAGACGATATTATGAATGTCGGTCTTATATTTCAGCTCTTCGAGCCAATCTGTAAAAGTGCTTCTTGTCAATGTAATCTCTTTAACCGTACATTATATTATTCGACAATTTTATAAAATACCCTTTATTTTATTTGATTTTACAGTTTATCCCAGTTAAGAGGCATATAAATATCCTCAAATACTTTTACCGCGTATCTGTCCGTCATGCTCGCAATGTAGTCGCATACCGCAACGCTCTTGCCGTACTTGTCTATCATTATATGGTAGAGCGGCGGAAGTTTCTCGGGCGCTTTAACAAACCAGTTATACAGAAGCTCAAGCATTTTATCCGCTTTGCTTTCTTCGAGTTTTGCGCTGCTTCCGATATAGATATTCTCGTCCATAAAACGCTTTAATAAATCAAACGCCCTTTGATATTCGCTTGATAACCCTACATCCGCTTTATCGCGGCTGTTAGCTATAAAATCCTTGATTAAGCTGTCTATTCTTTTACCTTTGCTGTCGCCGAAAAGCTCCGTCGCCTCTTTGGGAAGACTGCTTTCATCCAGAATTTCAGCCCTTATCGCGTCTTCGATGTCGTGATTGATATACGCGATTCTGTCCGAATAGCTTACAACCCTGCCCTCAAGCGTGGACGGGGAGCAATTTAATTTATGATTTAGTATGCCGTCTCTTACTTCATAAGTGAGATTGAGACCCTTGCCCGAATTTTCGAGAATGTCGACTACTCTCAAACTTTGCTCGTTATGCTTGAAACCTTGCTCAGATAATCTGTTCAAAGTCCTTTCTCCCGAATGCCCGAAAGGCGTATGACCGAGATCGTGTCCGAGCGCTATCGCCTCGGTCAGGTCCTCGTTAAGTCTTAAAGCCCTAGAGATAGTTCTTGCGATCTGGACGACCTCGAGAGTGTGCGTCAATCTCGTCCTGTAATGGTCGCCCTCGGGCGCTAAAAATACCTGCGTCTTATGCTTTAAGCGCCTGAACGACTTGGAATGTATAATCCTGTCGCGGTCTCTTACATATTCCGTCCTGATTTCACAGGGCGTTATCATAAATTGTCTGCCCTTGGTATCTGTTGACTTGGACGCGTATTGCGATAGGTATTTGTCTTCTATTTCATAAATTATCTCTTTCATGTCTTAATCAAAAGTCAGGCTTTTACCTGACTTTAGAGTTATCGTTTGGGATTTTTTATATTAGCCTGCGCCGCAGCCAGTCGCGCAATGGGCACTCTGAAAGGCGAACAGGACACATAATCCAGACCTATATCGTGACAGAATTCAATCGTTGACGGGTCTCCGCCGTGCTCGCCGCATATGCCCAGCTTGATATCGGGTCTTACCGCCCTTCCCGCATCGCACGCCATCTTCATAAGCTTGCCTACGCCGGCTTGGTCGACTTTGGCGAACGGGTCGCTTTCGAAAATCTTTCTGAGATAATATTCGTCAAGGAATTTACCCGCGTCGTCGCGGCTGAATCCGTAAGTCATCTGCGTCAAATCGTTGGTGCCGAACGAGAAGAATTCTGCTTCTTCGGCGATTTCGTCCGCAGTCAGCGCCGCGCGAGGAATCTCTATCATTGTGCCGATAAGGTATTTTAGTTTAATATTATTCTCCTGCATAACTTTCTCGGCGGTAGCTTTTACGACTTCCTTGACATACTTTAATTCTTTGACATCGCCTACGAGAGGTATCATAATCTCGGGCACGACTTTGCCGCCCTTTTTGTTGACCTCAATTGCCGCCTCAATAACCGCTCTGGTCTGCATTTCGGCAATTTCGGGATATGTGACGGACAGTCTGCAACCTCTGTGTCCGAGCATAGGATTCATTTCGTGCAGAGTGCCTACAAAAGCTTTTAAGTCGTCTATTTCGAGATTCATTTCTTTGCTCAGAGCCGCTATATCGCTTTCTTTCTGCGGAAGGAATTCATGAAGCGGCGGATCTAAGAATCTGATTGTAACGGGTCTGTTGCCCATAGCCTCGTATAATCCGATAAAATCTTCTCTCTGCATCGGCAACAATTTATCAAGGGCCTTTCTTCTGCCTTCGACGGTCTTGCTCACTATCATTTCGCGCATTGCGGGAATTCTGTCCTCACCGAAGAACATATGCTCCGTTCTGCAAAGTCCAATGCCCTCTGCTCCGAATAATACGGCTTGTTTCGCGTCCTGCGGCGTATCCGCATTGGTTCTGACCTTTAAGTGACGGTTCGCGTCAACCCAGCCCATCAAAGTACCGAAATCACCGCTTACGGATGCGGGAATGGTCGGCACTTCCTGACCGTACACATAACCCGTGCTGCCGTTAAGGGATATAATATCGTCGGAGGTGAATATCTGTCCGTTAATAGAGAGCTGTTGCTTAACCTCGTCGATTTTAACATCGCCGCAACCCGCTACGCAGCATCTTCCCATACCTCTTGCCACAACCGCAGCGTGAGATGTCATGCCGCCTCTCGCGGTCAGTATACCCTCTGCCGCATACATTCCCTCGATATCCTCGGGAGATGTCTCAAGCCTTACGAGTATACATTTCTTGCCGAGCTTTTCAAAGTGCTTAGCCTGCTCCGCATCAAATGTCACATAACCGGACGCCGCGCCCGGAGAAGCGGGCAGACCTTTGGTTATAGGCGTCAATTTCTTAAGCTCATTATCGTCAAATTGCGGATGAAGCAATGCGTCAAGCTGTTTCGGGTCGACTTTTAATATCGCCTCTTCTTCGGTAATCATACCCTCTCTGACCAGGTCAACGGCAATTTTCATAGCCGCTCTGGCAGTTCTCTTGCCGTTTCTGGTCTGGAGCATATAGAGCTTGCCTCTTTCGATTGTGAACTCCATATCCTGCATATCCCTGTAGTGCTTTTCGAGCTTGTCCGCAATCGCGACAAACTGATCATACACCTCGGTATTGGCTTCTTTTAATTGGTCGATAGTGCTCGGCGTCCTGATTCCCGCGACGACATCTTCGCCCTGCGCATTCATAAGGAATTCGCCGTAGAGTTTTTTCTCGCCCGTGGACGGATTTCTGGTAAACGCGACACCCGTGCCCGAATCGTCGCCCATATTGCCGAATACCATTGTCTGCACATTAACCGCCGTGCCCCAACTACCGGGTATATCGTTCATTCTTCTGTATACGATTGCTCTCGGGTTATTCCAGGACCTGAATACCGCCCTGACCGCGCCGATAAGCTGCACTTCGGGATCCTGCGGGAAATCCTCTCCCTTATCCGCTTTATAAAACGCCTTGAATTCGGCTATTAATTCCTTGAGGTCTTCGGCCGTGAATTCGGTGTCTAACTTGATTCCCTTGTTTATCTTTAAGCTGTCTATAATTCTTTCAAAAGCAATCTTGCCGACGCCCATAACGACATCGGAATACATCTGTATAAATCTTCTGTAACAATCGTAAGCAAATCTCGGATTATTTGTCAGCTTAGCGAGCCCTTCTACCGATACATCGTTAAGACCGAGGTTCAGAATGGTATCCATCATACCGGGCATAGACGCTCTCGCTCCAGAACGGACGGACACTAGGAACGGATTATCCTTATCTCCGAATTTCTTGCCTTCTGATTTCTCGCATTTTCTGAGATTTTCAAATATCTGGTCTATTATTTCTTGGTCGATTACTTCTCCGTTTTCATAATATCTGGTACAGGCTTCCGTGGTTATTGTAAATCCTTCGGGAACGGGCATACCGAGCTTTTTCATTTCGGCTAGATTTGCGCCTTTGCCTCCGAATAAATCCTTGCGGCTGCCGTCCGCTTCGCTGAACATATAAACATACTTTTTGCTCATCTAATAAATACTCCTTATAATTTTGTCACACTATATTCTAATACTTTTGGCATTTTTTTACAAGTAAAATGAGCGCATATCGCGCCTAAGATATCAAAGAACTGCTATTAAACCCGAAACGGATTTAAGGGGAGCATCCGTTTGATATGTAAAATAGCCGCTTATAAGATTCAGCGCCTCGATAACCGTTTGCCTGTCGGCGTTTATTTCGCCGATATCGGAATAAGAAATTTTTTTCAATAAATCAGTCAGCTTTGCGCTTACCTTTATATCGATGTCCCTGCTGTGTTCCTTACACACCGTGCCGCCGGAAGAAAGGGAAAAATACCCGCAATCTTCGCTCCCGCATACGGCGCAACCATCGCCGATTACGCTGTAACCCGACAGCGCGAGTATCTTTAACAGCCCGTCTGCTGCGACGAGCGCGGGAAATATATCCGTATAATTTAATACTTTAAGACGCGTTAAAAGGCAGGAGATCAGTTCACGACATTCCAAATTATCTTTGGTCAGTCTGTAACACGCTTCGTTAAGCGCGGATGCTGAATAAAACTTTTCATAATCGCTTGAGATATTTGAAAAACTCTCTTTAAGGTCGCAGCCGCACACGGTGTACCTGCCGTTCTTATAAGCGAGCAGATATTCGCCGAAAGTAAACGGAGAGGCAGCGTATTTCAGCTTGGATTTCGGCGCTTTAACGCTTCTAATCTTCGCCGTAATTCTGCCTCTTTCATAAGTCAATAAGGTTAATAGTTTGTCGCCTTCCGAGTAATCAACCGCCCTTATGTTGAGGGCGTTTACTCTGATATCACTCATCTATCCGATCCTTTTTACGATTGTCATCCTGTAACGCCTTATATAGCATATATATTCCGGGCTCACCAGTCTTTTCAAATATCCGATAGACTTTCTTCGTAATATCATCCATACTATGTCACCTCACTAATTTAGAATGCGGATTTTAATATGTAAAATTACCTTTGAGCCCTATTATGAATATCCTAATTCTTCCAAAGCGCTTTTGCTTTCGCGCCAATTTTTAAGCACCTTTACATAGAGTTTAAGAAATACTTTGCCGCCTGTCAAGCGTTCGATGTCCAATCTCGCTTGTTCGCCGATTTTTCTGAGCATACTCCCGCCCTTTCCGATGATAATGGGCTTGTGCGCCTCCCTTTCCGCAATGATGTCCGCGGCGATATCCGTAATAAATTTATCTTGTCTTTTAGAATAGGAGCGGATTATGACGCCTAATGTGTAAGGAATTTCCTGCTCCAGATGAAAAATCGCCTTTTCGCGGATTATTTCCGAGACGATAAAGCGCATTGTCCTGTCCGTATACATATCCTCGGGGTACATCTTATCGCCCGGGGGAAGATACTTATAAAGCTCGTCCGTTAGTTCGCCGACATTATCCCCGCGTAGCGCTGATATTACAAATACGGCTCTTATCTTATCGAATCCGTTTAATTCGGATAAAAACTTTACGCACTTTTCACGACCTGCTTTATCCGACTTATTGACGGCAGCAATCAAAGGCGCCTGTGCGGAGTAGTTATTGAAAAAATCCCTGTCTATATCGTCCATATAGCCAGAGCCGTCTAATAAATAGAGCACAGCGTCGACCCCCTCGAGAGAATTGTTAACGCTCTTTAACATATATTCGGACAGCTTATCTTTCGCCCTGTGAATACCCGGCGTATCAATAAACACCGCCTGCAAATCCTCTCTGTTGATAATTCCGAGAATTCTGTTTCTCGTAGTCTGCGGTCTGAAAGATACAATGGACACCTTCTCACCGACAATTTTATTTATCAGAGTGGATTTGCCCGCATTGGGTCTTCCTATTATTGCTATGAATCCGGATTTAATCATTAATAGCCTATCGCGCCGAGGATTTCTTCTTCTTTTTTTCGCATTACCGTCTTGTCGTCTTCGTTCATATGGTCGAAACCGAGCAGATGCAGAAGCCCGTGCACGGTCATATACGCGATTTCCCGCCTTAAACTGTTGTCGTACTCTTTGGCGTGCTCTTTGATGACTGTAAGGCAGAGCATAATCTCTCCTACCATAATCTTTCCCGTATCGGGGTCGATATCGTTCGGGTAATCAATGATATCAATCGGGAATTTTATATCTACATACGGAAAGCTCAATACATCCGTAGGCGCGTTTATTTCCCTGTTGTTGTTATTTAACTCGCGCATTGTCTCTTCGTCCGTAAAACTCAAATCAACGCTTAGTATATCGTCTATACCGAGCGAAACCAGTGTTGCGTTATAAACAGTCTTAATGAGATTGGCGTGAGCCTCTCCGCCGAATACCTGTATCATTTATTTCTCCGGATAACTCAACCTGCCGTGATAAATCCCGGGCAGGACATTAACTATCGTCTTCTTGATAATATTCAAATCTTTCATCGTAATCGGACAGTCTTCAAATTGACCCGTGCCGATTTTTTCTTTAATGAGCGTCTCGACATGCGCGGTTATTTCCTCATGGCTCATAGCGCCTTTGGTCCTGCTTGACGCCTCGACGATATCCGCTATCATAACTATCGCGGATGTTACGGAGCGCGGTTTCGGGCCTTTATAGCGGTATTGCTCGGAATTTAATTTGCCCTCCGTGATGCTCTGCGCCTTGTAATAGAAAAACTGTACGGGGCTGTCGCCGTGATGCTCTCTACTGACGTCCGAAATGATTTTAGGGAAATTATGCTTAGTCAGTAATTTATATCCTTCGTCCGCGTGCTGCGTGATCATGCTTACGCTGACTTCGGGTATCAGGTCGTCGTGGGGGTTTATTCCGTCTTGTTGGTTTTCGATAAAGAATTCGGGGTTTTTCAGCTTGCCGACATCGTGATAATATGCCGCCGCCCTCGCAAGCGCGGGATTCTTGCCTATCGCAAGAGCGCAGTGCTCTGCTAGATTTCCTACGACCAGACTGTGGTTAAATGTGCCGGGCGCCTCGTCTTTTAATCTCTTTAATATCGGATTGTCGAACGAGCAATATTCCATTAAGCTGAAGTTGGACACCAGTCCGAAGACTTTTTCGATTATTGGCAGCAGCACCATAGCGAGCGTAACGGAAATTGCGCTGCCCGCAACCGTCCAGAGTCCCGCCGAAAGCACGACCCTGAACATTAAGGATTCAGATTCGATCGCAACTGACAGCGACGCGAATAAACCCATTACGATACCCGTAAAAAGCGCCAGCGAAATAAGCCATACCCTCGTATAATTCTGCGAGATAAAAAACACCATAATCAGTCCGCCCGCAAGCGCCGTAACGACCGCCGTCGCATCGGTAAGCGTGGATGAGCTTATGCCGTACGCCGCAGTAACCGAATACGCGATAAAGATTAATTGCGCGGCAATAACCGTGGAAAAAATCGCGATTTTTTTGTCGGACAACAATACGAGTATGAGCCCGCACAGCGCTATCGGCATAGCGTAGTCGTTGACAAATTCTTTCATTACAAACGAAAGCAGGACGGTAATGGTCAGCGCCGTAAATATTAGCCCCAGCGTCCTCGATATATGCCTGTCGTCGCTATGGTTGTTGATTACATACAGGAATAAAATCAGGATAAAAAGAAATGTCAGCGCGTTCAGAGTCAGAAATACCAGCCCTTTATCCGCAAAAATATCCAGCGTGGGATTGACTATAATAAGCTCTATGATTGTTATTACGCTTGACAGCAGCACCAAGAGAAGTATCGAAATCAGAGTTTTCTTATTAGATATCAGATTCTTAAAGTACTCGTTCATTTTTAACTGCCTTTCCTTGCTTTCTCGCTGTTTTCGTACGCCATAATAATATTCTGTACCAATTCGTGTCTTACAACATCCTTATGCGTCAGCATATTAATATTAATGCCTTTTATGTTCTTCAATACTTTGATAGCGTGCAGCAGTCCGGACATTTTATTAGTCGGCAGGTCAATCTGCGTGACATCGCCCGTTACCACGACTTTGCTGCCCTCGCCCATTCTTGTCAGAAACATTTTCATCTGCTCTTTGGTCGTATTCTGCGCCTCGTCGAGTATTATAAAGGCGTTATTTAATGTCCTGCCTCTCATATAAGCGAGAGGGGCTATCTCGATTACTCCCCGCTCTATAAGCGTCATATAGGTCTCGAGCCCGAACATTTCGCTCAACGCGTCATATAAGGGTCTGAGGTAGGGGTCTACTTTCTTTTCGAGGTCTCCCGGCAGAAAGCCGAGTTTCTCGCCCGCTTCGACTGCGGGTCTTGTTAAAATTATCCTTTCTACTTCTTTATTCTTGTACGCCATGACCGCGAGCGCGACGGCAAGATAAGTCTTTCCCGTGCCGGCGGGGCCTACGCCGAATACTATCGGATTGTCTTTGATTGCTTGGACATATTTCTTCTGACCTAAGGTCTTACATTTAATCCTTTTCCCTCTGGCGGTTATCGCGACAATGCTCATCAGCCCGGAAATATCTTCGAGGTTGCCGGTTCTCGCAAGCTCTATTGCGAGCATAACTTGTTTTTTCTTCAATGGCTCGTCGGCGTTTAAGGTCTTAAACAGAGTGTCTATAATATCGCTCGCCATATTGACATTTTCTTCATCGCCGCGAATATTTAAGTTGGAGCCTATCGTTGTGATTGATACATTTAATTCGCTTTCAATTATAGCTATATTTTCGTCGTAAGTACCGAACAGCTTAATCAAATCGTCTAGATTGCCGATGGTCTTTGTAAGGGTTTTATCCAAACTCTCCTCCGCTATCAATTCTTTGTTCTGTCTCTAAGTATACATCTATATAGGTCAGATTGTCTACTTCTTTTACATTAGTCCAGAATCTTAAAGTTTGCGCGTCGTCGGGTATACGGCTTGAAAGTCTAATATAAGCCTCCGAGACCAGCAAATCTTTTTGCTTGATTATATCCGTCTTTACGACATAATCCTCCAGTTCGTAATATCTCGTATATGTAACTTTGAGCGGAAAAACCGCGTTGAAATACACGGTTTTTTGCTCCGTCTCGTATCTTTCATACGGGATATCCGCCCTGTGTCCGCCCTTAAAAATATACGATGGAGTTACATATTCCTTGTACTTTCCCGTCCGCTTTGTTATTATTGTCTCGTCGCTTAACACAAAGCTTTCTTTATACCATACTCTGCCGTACACCATCCCCGTAGCCCTTATATCCACTCTTATCTCTTCGGTCTCCTCGTTTTCCTTTTTGTTGGTTAAGTACGGATATATCAGGGTCTGTCCCTTTAATACGGTATCGCCATTTTTTACCGCGGCCGTACCCGTCAGCACGACGACGCGGGTTACGATAGCGTCATAATCGGATATTACGGGTACTGGCTTAGTGTAGTCAATTAAATCGGGTTTATCAAGCTCTTCCTTAATATATACATACACCTTGACGCCCCGGGTCTCCACGGATGCCGAAGAAATGCCTTCGATTGCGAGAACGTTTTCGGCTACGGCTCTCTTGTCAATCGTATAAATCAGACCGAATTTTCTTACGCCGGATTCTTTTAATATGTTATAAATTAATTCCTTTTCCGTCTTTTCGGCGCCTATAATGTTTATGTCAAATACGAAAAAAGTGCATGCGATTAATAAAATCAAGGACACAATTAAACCTATGAATAAGCCCTGATTGCATATAAGATTTATTGCCGTATGTTTCGGGCCGCGCCGCCCGATTATTTCATAATCGTAGCATAATTCGTCCAGTGCGGCCTGAAGGCGCTTTTCGTTGCGGCTTTCCTCCTCGAAAATCAGGCGTTTATTAAGGCTTTGGACATTATTAGGCTTAAAGCCTTTCATAATAAGGTTATTGAGCTTCATTGAATGCGCTCTGCCGCGTATGACGAACTTGGTCTTGTTCATAAGCTTATGCCCTTTATTATGCCGATTATATAGATTTCGCTGTCGGAAATTTCCTTAATTTTAAGCGAATGACCGCACACGCTGACCGAGCCGTTTTTCACCCTGATTCTGATTGTTTCGTCGGAAATCTCGTAAACGCCTCTGTGCCCCTCGACGCATACGCCTTTATCCGAGCACAAAAGCACTCGGTATCCCGTGACGGCGTCAAGCGTGATTTTGTCTTTAATTTCCTCGATAAAGCTCATAACTAACCTCTATAATTATTTATGAATCTCTATCGGCGCATAGAATATAAAATAAAAAAACAATTTAAGGTTTAATAAAGAATTTTTATGATGCTATGACCGCTGTCCCTTCAAGGACAGCGGAACTTAATATTTCAAATCGCCGTCGTCTTCATTATCCGATACTGACTTATCTTGATATTGCGGTTCGGCGCTTTCGGCGATTGTGCGTTTAGGCGACTTCGAGATATAAAATCCGGGGTCCTTAGCCGGCGTAAATCTCAGGGATTCGCCCTCCCAGGTAAAGTATAGCGAGCCCACTTCGCCGTTACGGTGCTTTGCTATAATAAGCTGCCTTAGGTTCTCGTCCTCGCCGTCTTTGATTTCCGGTCTGTGTAACAGCATTACTATATCCGCGTCCTGCTCTATCGAGCCCGATTCCCTTAAATCGCTCAGTTGCGGGGTTTTCTCTTCGCGCCTTTCGACAGCTCTGGACAGCTGGGAAATAAGTATCAGCGGCACATCCAGTTCTTTCGCCGTTATCTTCATTCTTCTTGAGAATTCGGATACTACTTCCTGTCTGTTTTCCTTGCCGCTGCCGCCGACCATAAGCTGCAAATAGTCCACGATCAGCAAGTCAAGCCGTCCCTCTCTCTTGACAAGCCGCCTGCATTTACTGAGTATCTGCGGCGGGCTAATCATCGACGAGTCGTCGATATACAGCTTGCTAGTGGAGATAATTTTGTTAGCCTCGTAAATTCTCTTCAGCGCTTCAACGGACAGGCTTCCGCGCTGAGCGTCCGACAGACTCGTCCTCGAAATAGTCGCTATAAGCCTGTTGACAAGCTGTTCCGCCGACATTTCCAGGGAAAAGACGGCAATAACCTTTTCGGGGTCGTTCTCTATGATATTCGCGACTATATTCATCGAAAACGCGGTTTTACCGAGCGAGGGTCTTGCCGCGACTAGCATCAAATCGGATTTATGCAATCCGTTCAGCTTTTTGTCGAGGTTCTCAAAATACGACGGCATGCCCCTGAACGCGTTTTTATCCGAAATCGCGAGGTTGATTTTCTTTAAGACTTCGGCTGATACGGGCGCCGCCTGTTGCAGGCTGCTCTTGTCTTTGCTTTCGGATATATTGTAAATTAAAGATTCCGCTTTGCTTAATGTTTCCTCGGAATTATCTGATTTATAAGCGTCGGAAGCAATTTCATTCGCTGCTGAAATTAATTTTCTTAAGGTTGAATCGCGCTCTACTATCTCGATATAATTGCGATAATTTGCCGTGCTCGGCAGCGCTACCATCAGGCTGTCAAGATATGTAAGCCCTCCGACTTTTTTTATGTAATCGCGCTTTTCAAGGCCGTCTGTTAAGGTGACGAGGTCTACCGAGATATTATTCATATCGAGTTCTTTCATCACCGCGAATATCAGCTGATGCGGCTCGAAATAAAAGTCTTCCACGCCGAATTTATCTAATATATCGATAGCGGCGTCGGGGTCCGTCAGAACCGCGTTAATAAGGGCGCGCTCCGCCTCGAGATTATACGGGTATTTCTTCTCTTGCATAATTCTTCTTCCTGAAATTCATCGTAATATATAATATCACGCTGGCTATGACAGATACGGTAATAGACAGCATATACCATACGCCGGCATTGGGGTAAGTGATAATTATCCGCCTTTCGAATTCGACATCGTCGGGCGTCGTGGTCCATCTGAATATCCTCGTCTTGTCCTCGATAAAAGTCTTGTTCGCGTTGGACTTGTAAGACTTCGTGTATTTGGTGCCGTACTCGAGATTTAATGTAATATCGTCGTAAGGAACGGAATGAAACGCCGAAAACGCAGATTTTCTGAAATCGTTGGAGAAATTTATTATATCATTTTCGCGCAGATCCGAATAAATATAATCCGTAGTCTCGTTAAAAAACATCCCTTCTGTCGTTTCAGCCGTGTTAACTTCGGGCTTTTCGTCGCCCGTTCTGCCCATCGCGCGGTAAAACTCGTTCATGCTCTCGTATCTGTATACTAGCGAAATATCGTATTTATTCTCTTCATTGGTGATTATTTCCCCGTAATCGGGATTGTTTTCAAGCATAAACTCCAGCTGCATTCTCGTCACTTCCAGCGCGTAATCCGCGTCGTAAGGCGAGAAATCGTATTCCGTATCGATAACGACGCGGTATTTATGCTCGACGCTGCCGTTCGAATACATATACCTGCCGTAAGTAATCTCGGCGCACCCCGAGCCGATAATCAGGATAAATATTAATATCGTAAGGACAAATAACTTCTTCATCTTTATTCGTACAGCGAAATTAATTCGTCTAAAGCGTCTTTGAACAATTTCATTGCGGTATCGTACGGTTCGTCAAGAGTCAAGTCTACATCGGTAAGCTTCAATATCTCCTGAGGAGGCAAGCTTCTGCCGGCGCTTAAAAATCTGTAATACTTTTCGGTATAGCCCGTCTCGTTTAATATCTTGTCCGCAATTGAGCACGCGCTGATTATTCCCGTCGCGTATTTATAGACATAAAACGCGTTATAAAAATGCGGTATTCTCGACCATTCGTATTTGATTTCGTCGTCGCTGACTTCTTTACCGTAATATTTCACATTGAGGTCGTAATAAAGACTGTTGAGGTTATCCGTAGTTAGCGGCGTTCCCTCTTCGACCATAGCGTGCGCTCTTGCCTCGAATTCGGCAAATTGCGTCTGTCTAAACAGCGTAGTCCTGAACATATCGATGAGATAACTCAATAGATATTTTTTCAGATTCGCGTCATCGGTCTTCATAAGGTGCTTGAGCATCAGAATCTCATTGACCGTGCTCGCGACTTCCGCGACAAAAATCTCATAGCTTGCCTTGGTAAACGGCTGCGCCTTGCCTGAATAATAAGAGTGCATAGCGTGACCCAATTCGTGCGCGATTGTGAATATATCGTGGGTTGTCTTGCGGTAATTTAAGAGCACATACGGATGCGCGCCATAAACGCCCCACGAATACGCGCCGCTTCTCTTATTACGGGTCTCATAGACATCTATCCAACCGCCTTTGCGCGCTTCGTTTAATAATTTTATATATTCTTTACCGAGAGGCGCCAATGCCTCGACGACCATATCGTAAGCCTCTTCATAGCTCTTTTTCAGTTCGGCGCCTTTAATCAGCGGCACATACATATCGTACATATGAATTCTGTTTACGCCGAGCGCTTTCTTTCTGAATCGGACATAACGACGCACATGCTTTACATTATCGCTTACGCTTAATAAGAGTTTATCGTATACGACTTTATCGACATTCTCGCTATCTAACGAATGGCTGAGCGCGCTCTCGTATTTTCTCACCTTTGCGTAAAAGCAGTTTTTCTTGACATTGCCCGCGTAATTATTGGCGATTGTATTATTCAGTCCGATAAAGCCCTTATAATACGCTTTAAACGCCGCTTTTCTCACTCTTCTGACATCGCTCTGCATAAACACGCTGTAAGCGCCGTGGTTTATCTCGGTTAAATTGCCATCTTCGTCTTTGACTTTGCCGAACTTGATGTCAGCGTTATTCAAGACATTAAAAGTCTCCTGAAATCCCGACGCGAATATCCCGCTCTCCGCGAGAATTTTCTCTTCGCTCTCATTTAAGACATGGTCTTTGGTGCGCGCTATATCTTCTAATAATACCGAAAAGTCCGTAAACCTCTTATCGGCTGCAAGGCTTAATATTGCAGACTTGTCCATTTTCGTGATTTCGGGCACGATAAAGGAATTCAAGGAATTAATCGTTACATAAAGCATTTCCGCTCTGTCTACCATGCCCTTAAATTCGGATGCGGCTGTATCCTCGTCGGATTTCATCTTGGCGTAGATATAGAGCTTGGATATATCCTCGGATAATCCCGCTTCGTCTTGTAAGCAATTTAACAGCTCGCTTTCGCTATTTAATTTGCCTTTATATTTTAAGCAGATATCTTTTCTTGAGCTGACGCTGTTAAAAAGCTCTTCCCACTTGGCGGAACCGTTTATGATATGTTCGAGATTCCATTTATAGCGTTCTTCTATTTCAGACCTTTTCTTTACAGCCATTAATTCCTCCGAGTAGCTTTAACGCGTTAAGATACATTATACCATCTTTTTCCTCTTTCGTATACCCCATATTATTTATATATTGCTGTGTATTTATACCTGAATCCCACGGAAGGTCGGTGGCGTAAAGGATTTTGTCAAGACCGTGCTTTTCGGCGACTCTTTTGAACATTTCCCTGTCCATACTGCATGCCGAATATGCCGTGTCCAGCCATACATTGTCAAGACCGGCGACATATTTTATAACGCCCTCCCAGCACCATTCGCCGCCCATATGCGCGAAAACGAATTTAGTGTAAGGCGATTTTACAGATATCTCTCTGAGGTACTCGGGAGCCGCCCTTAAAGAGTCCGGATAGGCGATGTCTTTACCGGAATGAATCAGCACGATTAAATCAAGTTGGGCGCATTTTTTATATATTTTTATCGCTTCGGGTATATGTACATCAAAGTCCTGATATTCCGGGTGCAGTTTTATTCCTTTTAAGCCCGCCGCCTTTATCCTCTCGAGTTCGCTCTCCGAGTTATCCGCAAAAGGGTGCGCGGAGCCGAAAGAAATAATCCTGCCGCCGTCCGACACGATCGCAAAGTCGTTTACTTTCGCCACGCTTTTAGGCAGTACGGCAATATTACACGACACGGCGTAATCGGTATTCCATTCGTCCAATATCCTATATGTGTCTTTCAGCGTGCCGTCGGTATAGGGCTTGTTTTGCGCCCGTTCCATCAGCTTATTAATAGCTTTTTCGGCAAGACTGTCGGGAAAACAATGCGTATGAAAATCAATTATTAAACTCAAAGTTTTAAGTCTCCGTATTTTATAATATTATATTTTCTCATAATTTCGCTTACTAATAAGCATATCGCCGCAGGCATTACAAATAGCAGCAAAATAACGGCAAACGCGAGCTTTCCGGCGCCCATTACGCTCTTGCTCGCTTCAATAGTCTGAAGCACGCCGACCAGTCCCGAAGTACCCATACCGCTTCCGGCGGGAGTGCATTCCAGCTTGAATACGACCGTTGCGAGCGGTCCCGCTATCGCGCTCGCGATAATGGGCGGCACAAGCAACACGGGCTTTCTCATAACATTGGGTATTTGCAGCATGCTCGTCCCGAGCCCCTGCGCTATCAGACCGCCGAATTTATTTTCTCTGAAACTCATTACGGCAAATCCCACCATATGCGCCGCGCAACCGACGACAGCCGCGCCTCCGACTATTCCGCCAAGCCCGAGGCTTATACATATAGCGGCGCTGCTCGTAGGCATTGTCAATAATACCCCGACTACGACCGAGATTACTATTCCCATTAAGAAAGGTTTAAGCTCGGTGGCGGTGAATATCGCCCTGCTCAATGCGTTAATCGCGTCAATAATGAAAGGACAGATAAAGATAGTTATGACAAGTCCGGTTAAAATAACCGACAACGGCAGAACTATAATATCCAGCCCTTTGGTCTTGCCTGTCAGAAGTATTCCTATTTCGGCGGCTACAAGCGCCGCGACATACGCGCCTATCGGGTCGCCGCCCTTTAGAGGTATCATCGCGGCAATTGTCGCGATTGTGTTGTCGGGATTTAATACCTCGGCATTAAAAGCCGCCGTGTTGGCGCCGACCATACCTGCGACCATCGAGGCAAAAATAACTAGCTTATTCGCTTTCAAGGCGTGAGCTATGCCGCCGCCTATTCCCGCGCCCGTCAGAATCATTGCGATAGAGCCAATCGCGACTAAAGACAGCCCGAATTTATTCTCGCCTATATAAATGCCTATCTGCTTGATGATAAGCCCCGCGATAAGCGTAACGAACAATCCCTGCGCCATGCCGGAGAATGCCTCGATAAACCATCTGTTAAGCAGTTTTAACGCGCATGCTTTGAACTTATTCTCTCGTCCCTCTTCCTTTTCCATTCTATTTTCTCCTACTTATTTATAATACTTAACCAGCGTGTCCAGGACTGACTTCAGCTTAACCAGCCTCCTGTCCTTTTTGTAATCCGTATCCTGATTTTTCGCGTACGCCTTTATTACCGTATCGAGAAATTCTTTTAACTTATATACTTTTAATCTCTCGACTTTCAGATATTCGGCGAACGCTTCTATATATCTTATCAGACATTCTTTGTCGCTAAGCGTCTCAAGTTTCATCAGTTCTTTGACTTTACCCGCGACCGACGCTACTGCGGAATAAATATTATCAAATGCTGATATTCCTAATATAATAGCACACTCGTTATAAAAACTCAAAGGTAAATTATATAAAAATTTATAAAAATCCCCGTCCGATACGGGATAAATAAAATATTTGCCGCCGATATAGCCTTTAAGAATTTTTTGTGTGTCGAGATATCCCATTACAATCGCGCGCCTTAAAGACTTGTTCGTGAAATTCAGAAGCGAGCCGGGCTTTTCGCTGGGGTCGATGTATTTGATGTTAACGCTATTGTCGACGACTTTTTTTACGGGAGCGATACTGTCTCCGAGACGGATTGCGATAATTTCGGTATAGCCTCTGTCTATCAGCATATTGATAGGCAGATTATCGTAAAATCCGCCATCGTAAATTTTCTTGCCGTCAACGGTCAAATCCTTAAAAATCGGCAAATTGCCGCTCGCGATAATGTAATCAATCAAAAGACCTTCGGGTATATCTTCCTTAAAGAGCTTATGCGGCAGGTATTTCTCGCCTTTTTCAATTATTACAAGTCCGAAATCCGTCTTGCTCGAGCGGAGTTTGGTCTCATCGAGGTACTCCATAATCAATTCCCTGCCGCGTTGTCTGTCAAGTCCACGGTTGCTGATTACTTGCCGTATTTTACGGTACACATATTTAATGGTCTCGGCATCGATGTTTAAGTTGCTGATATTCTCCGCGATTCTGTCGTCGATATCGAATAACTTGGAAATCTCCATGTTATACCACAGCTCATAGGTCTTTTCAAAGTCGCCCTGGGCAATAAGCGCTCCGTTGAGCGCTCCTATCGAACTGCCGACAACGCCGTCAAAGCGATATCCTTCTTCAAATAACGCCTTTATGGCTCCCGCCTGAAACGCGCCCTTGGCGCCTCCTCCCTGTAATGCTAATCCGAGCATACATCAAGTATACTTAGTAAGCCATAACTAGTCAACAATTATTCCGCCGTTCTCGTCGCAATGCGGCTTCTTCACGAGATCGGGTTGCGCCTAATCTCTTATATTCAGGCGATTGCTCCTCTTCGCCGATAAGTCTAAAATCAGCCAATTAATCGGATATAGCAATTCCGCCGTCTTGCGACGGCGGAATTGAATTATTCTGATTTATTTTTCTGGGCTTCTTCTACGATTTTTTTTGCAATCAGCGAGGGAACTTCCTCGTAGCGCACGAATTCCATTGAGAACGAACCGCGTCCCTGAGTCATAGACCTTAAATCCGTCGCGTACTTGAACATTTCCGCAAGCGGGACTTCCGCCGTGATTTTCTGCTTATTATCTGTCGGCTCCATGCCCAATATTCGGCCGCGTCTCTTGTTAAGGTCGCCCAGAATATCGCCCATATAACTTTCGGGAACGGTAACTTCGGCTTTGTAAATAGGCTCTAATAGTACGGGCGCCGCCTTAACGAGACCCTCTCTGTACGCGATATTTGCCGCGAGTTTGAACGCCATTTCGGAAGAGTCCACATCGTGATAGCTGCCGAAAAAGAGCGTCGCTTTGATATCGACTACGGGATAGCCCGCAAGCACGCCGGATTGAATGCTTTCTCTCAAGCCTTTTTCCACCGCGGGGAAATACTGCTTGGGCACGGTGCCGCCGACAATCTCTTCGGCAAATTCAAAGCCGCCGTCTGGGTTAGGCTCGAATCTGATATGCACATCGCCGTACTGACCGTGTCCGCCCGATTGTTTCTTGTGTTTGCCCTGTTGCTCGACGGTCTTTCTGATAGTCTCTCTGTAAGGGATTTTCGGGTCTTCGAGTTTCGCTTCTACATTGAATTTATTCTTTAATTTCTTGCAGATTACATCGAGTTGCATTTCGCCGAGACCGCTTAACAGCATCTGACCCGTTTCCTGATTTTTCACCAGCGAGAATGTGCTGTCTTCTTCTAAGAGCCTGTTAAGACCGTTAATTACCTTTTCCTCGTCGCCCTGCTTTTCGCTGGTAACATGGAGCGAAATTACGGGTTTCGGGTACTGAATTTCGGAGAATCTATACGCTTCGCCCTTATCCGAGAGCGTGTCACCGTTATTAGTGTACGATAATTTCGCAAGCGCGCCGATATCGCCGGCATACAGCTCGGATACGATTTCCTGCTTCTTGCCTTTCATTATATATATTGCGGCGATTTTTTCTTGCTTTCCGGCGTTTACATTATACACGATGTCGCCCGTTTTCATCACGCCGGACATAACCTTGAACATTAACAGCTTTCCTACGAACGGATCGGCTATCGCCTTGAAGACCTGCGCCGAGAAAGCGGCGTTGCTATCGCATTTTACCTGAATTTCGGTATCGCCCTTATAGGCTTTGGCGCTCTTTAATGCGGGAGCGGGAAAAATATTATTAATCGCGTTTAAGAGATTGGTTACGCCGATATTGCCGACGGCCGCGCCGCACAGCGACAGAATAACCCTGCCTTCAGCGCACGCTTTCTTAATGCCGCCTATAAGCTCTTCGGATGTTAGCGTCTGACCGTCAAAGTATTTTTCAAGCAAAGCGTCGTCGCTCTCGGCGGCAAGCTCGGTAAGCTCGAAAAGCGCTTCTTCCGCCTGTGCCTTCAAGTCGGCTGGAATATCCTTAGCGCTTCCGTCTAAATTGTACGCTTTACCGTCGAGCACGCTTATATAGCCCGTCATAGAATTAGCTTGGATTATCGGTATCTCTAAAGGCAGGATATTGCTGAATTTTTCTTTAATGGCGCTTATTGTCTGATTGTAATTAGCGTTTTCTTTATTAATGCCGTTAATAAACAGAAATGTTGGAATATTCTTGTCTTTCAAGTTATCAAGCGCCTTTTCCGTGCCGACCGGCAAGGTGCCGCCCGCGCCGTTTACGACAATCGCCGCGTCCGCTACATGCAGAGCGGATACGACCTCGCCCTCGAAATCGAAAAATCCCGGCGTGTCGAGAATATTTATCTTGGTATCGTTCCATACTCCGTACGCAACGGAGAGACTTATTGATATCTTGCGATTGATCTCCTCGGCGTCGTAATCCATAACGGATGTGCCGTCGTCTACCCTGCCCATTCTGTCGGTTGATTTACAGTTATAAAGCATTGTTTCGGCAAGAGAAGTCTTCCCTTCGCCGCTGTGACCTAATAAAACCACATTTCTGATTTGACTGCTTAAAAATGTCTTCATTAAATATACCCCTTGTAGTAGTCTTCAAAGGCGTCAAAAAACGCTATCGTAAATTATACAATAAAAATACAATTATATCAACCGATATTCGGATATTTTTTGCGCCGTCCGTCGAGGACGAGGGAACAAGTAATTTTGCGATGATTTGGCGGCTGGGCGCTCGCAGATAGTATTATTGCATTAATATTCTCCTGCGCCTCATAAAAAACAGTCCCTTACAAGAGTCCGACCAAATGCCGTTTGCGGCATTTACGACTGGTCGCAGATACGGAGCAATCGGCTGATGATAAGAGATTAGGCGTAACCTAATCTCGTAAAAGAAGTCGCATTGCGACGAAATTCCGATTGAAACGCCGTTAAAGCTGTATAACACTTCCGCTTGCCGTTATAGGCAAGCGGAACAAATTTATTTTTTATCCTTAACTGTTTTCTCTTCGGCTTTGGTATCTTTAGCCGCTTCCGCTTCCGGTTCTTTCTTCACCTTTATTATCTCGGGCAATGACAGTCCCGCCATATCGAACAAGTCGCTCATAGGAGGCAGAGATTTAAGGAGCCCCGAGAGAAAATTTGCCGTTGCAGGCTTGTCGCCGCTGCCGTTCTCCCATACGGTAACCTTGTCGATTTTAAGATTCTTAATTGCCTCGACCTGAATGGATACGAGTTCTTCTATCTTCTCGGCTATCATAAGTCTCATAGCGTCAGAAGCGTCTCCGCCCGCCGCTGCGACGATATTCGCTATACCTTCAGCTTGCTTGGTCAATAATTCTTTAACGCCGCGCGCTTCCGCTTCCATTTTCGCGAAAATCGCGTAAGCATCGCCCGCCGCCTTTCTTCTGACCTGCTCCGCTTCCGCCTCGGCTTCTAATTCTTTTCTTCTCTTTTCTATCTCAACTTTTACGATGATATCAGCTTCCTGCGTCGCCTTTTCAAGCGCCGCACGCGCAAGTTCAGCCTCCTTTTCGGCCTCGTACGCTTCTTCGAGCGCTTTTGCCGACTGGATTTTCTCAGCGGCGACCGCTCTTCTTTGCGCTTCCGCTTCCGCCTCTCTTAATTGCGCTTGATAATTCGCTACCGCCGCTTTGGATTCGTTCTCGCCCTTTATTGCTTCTGAATCCGCCTTTGCGACATTGATTCTCTGGTCTCGTTTCGCCTGCGCCTCGCCTATCGAGCCCGTTCTGTCCGCTTCCGCGACAGAAATTTTGGCGTCGTTTATGGCTTTGGCGGCCGCCTCTTTGCCGAGCGCGATAATATATCCGCTCTCGTCGCTGATATCGGTAACGTTAACATTTATCAGTTTAAGACCGATTTTCTTTAATTCGCTTTCGACATTTCTGGAGATCGAATCAAGGAATTTATCACGGTCGGTGTTAATCTCTTCAATATTCATAGTCGCTATGACAAGCCTTAACTGACCGAAAATAATATCTTTCGCAAGCTCCTGAATTTCGTTAAGTTTTAATCCCAATAACCTTTCAGCCGCGTTCTGCATAACTCCCGGCTCAGTAGATACGCCTACGGTAAACCTGGAGGGAACATCTATCCTGATGTTCTGCCTTGAAAGCGCGTTCTTTAAGTCGACGCTTATGGATATCGGCGTAAGGTCCAGGAATGAATACTCCTGAATTAACGGCACGATAAACGCCGCGCCGCCGTGAATGCATTTCGCCGATCTCTGACTGCCGTCTTTGTTGCTGCCGACCTTGCCGTTAATAACCATTATCTTGTCTGACGGACATCTCTTGTATCTCGATACAAATACCAGAAACATAGAGAATATTATCATAACAGGAATAAATATTGCAAAAAACACTCCTACCGAACTATATAACATATTAACCTCC
Organism: Christensenellales bacterium; assembly: GCA_050952545.1. Taxonomy (GTDB): domain Bacteria; phylum Bacillota; class Clostridia; order Christensenellales; family CAZKXV01; genus JBMNLD01. The sequence continues at coordinate 271,982 of JBMNLD010000002.1, read as the reverse complement.
GTATTTTATCTATCTAGCTTCTCGACAATTAAGGAATTTTCATAACATCCGATGACTCTTACCATCTCGTCCGTCTTTATCGGCTCTTGGCTGTTTGTAATCGCATCAAGCTCTGCGTAACGTTCCTGAATTGTCAGCACGACCTTACCCGAGCCGCCGCCTTTAGAGGGTACGGTGAGATATACTTTACCCACCTGACCGATTGCGTTATTGATATTGAGAGTGCCGTCTTCCTGCATCTTAAAACTCAACTTATAAAGGTACGCTACACCGAACATAGACGCTAAGCCCGCAAGTAGTCCGACGATTATTACAAGCACGATACGCCCGTTAGCCTGCGATACGGCAAATGCCGACCAACAACCGACGGAAAAGAACGCGATTATTCCCTTGAATGTGATTATCGAAAAGCCCGCGCCCGAAGACACATCGTCGCTATCAGCCGTGTCGGATATATCGTCGTAATCCGTATGAATATCGACATCCCCGTCATGGCCTATACCGATAAGAACTAATACAATCTGCGCAAGCAGAATAAGACTTGAAATAGACGCGAAAATGAATAGTACAGTCTCGAATATCGATAATGATTGAAAAAACTCTCCCATAACCCCCTCCTTAAGTATTAAAGCAAAATGAATGCTCTGTTTAATATTTTAACATTAATTAAATTCAATTGCAATATTTATTTTAACGCAGATTATTTAATACTTCATAATATAAACTCGTTTCAAGGTCTTCCCGAATACCGGTAATTTTTACGCATAAATCCTCTTCGGCAAGCCCTTTACCCGAGCAAATATGCTTAACTCTGCTTACTATTCCCGCCGAGCTGTCAAATATTTCCGCGTGCGGCATAATTTTCTTGATTATATCCGCAACTAGCGCGTAGTGCGTGCAGCCTATAACTATCGCCGTATAGTCAAGAAAGGGCTTCAGAATACTTTTTATGTAATCGTATAATTTGTCGAAATCCGGCGCAGCGGCTTCAATCAGCGCCGCTAAATCCCTGCATGGGCAATCCGTAATATAATCCCTGAAATTTGCCGCAAGCCTGATATATCTGGCGGATTGAATAGTATACGGCGTTGCCAGCGAAAGGATTTTCTTGTGCTTTGCCCTGATAGCGGGCATAATCGCGGGCTCCGTACCGATTATGTCGATATCGTAAATACTTCTGATTGTATCTATTGCAGCGGATGTCGCCGTATTACAGGCTACGACAATGATGTCCGCGCCTGCGCAGATCAGTCTGTCAATGCAATTTCCAGTCAGAAAGGTAATGTTTTCTTTGGATTTTAAGCCGTACGGAGCGCCGGGAGTGTCGGCTAAGAATATGTAATTATGACTGCAGTTTCTTATAAGGGCGTTTAATACCGTCAATCCGCCCATACCGCTGTCAGTAACACCGATTGTCGCCATAGTAATTAATATATGAAGGATAATAAAAAATAGAAATTAAAGAGCGATATTTATAGCGTCCGCGATTATGTCGGCCGCCGCATCGACAATAATATCAATTTCTTTAGGCGTAACCACAAGGTCGGACGGCTTATAATTTAAGGAATTTCTTATAGAATTCACCGCCTTTTCGGATAAGTCGTATTGGCTTGCGTTATCAAGGTAATCGCCAAGCACATCCAGAGCGAGGGTCTTCGCGTATACAACCAACGGCACTCCGATTGCTATTACGGGAATGCCCAATGTTACGGCATTTATCGCCTGCCTGATATTGCCGACGCCGCTGCCGGGGCTTATACCGCTGTCCGTCATCTGAAAAGCCGAGCTTATGCGGTTTACTCTTCTTGAGGCGAGAGTATCAATAGCGATTATCATATCGGGCTTAATTCTGTCGCTGATTCCTTTTACGACATCGTATGTTTCAAGCCCCGTAAGCCCTTTTACCGAAGGATTGAACGCGTAAACGCAATTAATCTTGTCGTTGATTTTTATTTTGTCTACGACTTTCGGCCCGAGGGCGTCCGCGGTCATACCTCTGTTGCCTAGCCCGATTATAAGCGTTCTTGCGGTAAGACGCTTTAGCCCCATCAGCTTCTTTATCGATTGAGACAGATATTCCGAGAGTTTTTTGCAACCGGCGTCATCGCTTATTATATTAAACGAACACTCATAGGTAATGTATCTTGAGCCCTTGCCTCTGTCTATCGAGGTCATCATAATATTGTCTGAAAGCGCCCTGGAGTATCTTTTTTCGGATTTAACGGGCGTTGACTCCAACGCTAAATCAGTATACGGAAGCATAATAAGAAGATTACCCAAAATCTTATATCATATACTTGCAAAAATAATATGCTTATGTTAAAATTACTTGACTAAAATGAATTCAAGGAGATACGAAGTGCCTAATATTAAATCACAAATCAAAAGGGTTAAAACAAACGAGAAAGCGAATTTATCCAATAACTCCAAGCGTACGAGAATTAGAAACGCCATAAAGAAATTTACGCTTGCCGCTCAAGCAAAGGATATCGAGCTCTGCGATAAACTTTATAAGGAGACAATTTCAATTCTTGACAAGGCGTATTACGACGGTATTTATCATAAGAATACTATCGCAAGAAAGAAGTCGGCAGTATCTAAATTATATAACGAAGCAAAGAAATAATTATTAAGTAAATCAATAAGAGTCGGGATTAACCCGGCTCTTTTTTTTATATTCTGTGTAAAGCTCTTAACTCGCTCATTATAGCATTTTAATCTTTCCGTCCGGCGTCAGTATTCCCCATTTGCCGTCTATTTTAGCCCTTGCACTGCCCTCGCTGAACGGTGTTGCCGCATCGTATATGAGGTCAATTACGACATTGCCCTGTTTATCTATATAGCCTGATTTCTCGTTCACAGTAACACAGGCGAATCCTTCTGAAAAACTCATTGCGAGCTCGTACTTAAAGGGTATGACGGTATTGTTGTCTTTATCTATATAGCCGTATAATCCGTTTAATTCGGCGCAGCACAGCCCTTCCTTGAAATTAAACGCGTCGCTGTAAACGGGCTGTATTACCACATTGCCTTTATAGTCCTTGAAACCGTATTTGCCGTCGCGCATAAATTTTATCAATGAGTCGCGAGGCTTTTCTTCCCTTATAGTCCTGCCACCTCTGTCGGGCTTTCTCCCTGAGCTTACCGGGTCTGAAAATCTGTCTCTATGTCCGACTCTTCTGTCTTCTATTCTTCCGTCCGGCAGCACTTTAATTCTGTCATTTTTTTCGTCTGGTCTGAATTTTAATTTTAATTCCTTAACTTTTTCCGATACTTCCATAAGGTTTTTCTTATTAAAGTTCTGAATCTTATAGAGTTCCCTCTCTCTGAATTTCAATAGATCGGCGAGCGTCTTGACGCCGCCTTTTTTTAATACATTCAGCGTTCTCTCCGAAAGACCTAAACCGTCAACGGATTTTTCAAGCAATTCGGGGCTTCCCTCGGGAATATAGTTATCTCTCACTGGAGTTTTGGATTTTCTTTTTCTGAAATGTTTTTTGTTGTTTATTTCCGCCATAATTATCTCCAACGCTAATTGTACCATATAATGGCCCATACTTTCAATCGCTTGGACTTTTTTTTATTATTGACAAATAGCTTTTTATCAAGTATAATTAAAGCGTACAAAAGAAGAAGTTGAGATATACATATGATAAAGTGCGAAGGGCAACCTTCGCACTTAACATATTTCGCTGTCCGTAAAGGGCAGCGTTATATCTATTTACAAAGGGCGGCATATTTTGGTATAATCTATCAAGAGGTTTACTAATGAGAAAAGTCACGACTATCTTAATAATCGTCATTATACTGTTGGGCGCGACTTTAATGACGGCTAATGCGGATAGCGATACCATTGACTACGATTTTGTTTCGGGCGAGCAGGGGTATTATTACAACTTTATAAAGCCCGCCGAAATTGCGGTAAACTCTGACGGATTTGCGGTTTACGACAATAATGAAAAGATAATTATAATAAGAGACGAAGAAAGGACAGTTATTCCGTTTAATAAAAGCATTAAAGAAATGCTGATGATTTCGGATTATTTATTCGTTATGACGGTAAGGACTGCGACTGATTTTTCCGAAATATATGTCTATAACATCAATAGCGGCGAATTAATCCAAGACATTACCGATATATTAAACGCTAATTCCGCCAATCCATCTTCAATGGCGGCGGATTATGTTTCGGATACTCTTTACATTATTAACTTAACCGACATTACCGCCTATACTTTAGAATATGAAGACGAATTAGAGATTTCCTCTCAGTCCGTGATATTTACCGCCTCGCCTATTATTAATTTCACTAGTTCAATGATTTTTAATAACGGCTCGTTGCTTCTTTATAATTCCGGATTCGATGAGATATACCGCGTAGTACCCGGCGAAACGGAATTTACGACTTTGCTCAATAATATTCCTAAAATAAATTATATACTGGCTAACGACAGTTATTTGCTTATTGTCGTAAGCGACAGGATTGTAAGGTATAAAAATACCGAAAGCGGTTATTTGTATGAAGACATAATTCTGACAATCGGCGGCGCGTCGGACGCCACGGTTTCGGATATAGGCGGCGTGTGCCTTTATAATAATCTGTTGTATGTCGCCAATCCCTCATATTCGGCGGTAAAGGTGTTTACGCTCTCGACGGCTTTGACCTTAAAGCATATGTACGGCAGCCGCGGCACAAGCATCAGGCGTCTGAACACGCCGACCGACACTGATATCAACGGCAATAATCTGTATATAGCCGATTCTCTTAACGACAGAGTAATGAATTATAAGATTAATTCCGATAATATCATAACTGAATTTATTGAAATAGGCGCATCGGGCGATAATGACGGCGAATTCATCAGACCGCATATAGTCGCGGCGGATTATACGGACGGGCTTTATGTAGCGGACAGCACGGGACGGCTTCAATACTTTTACAGGAATAATTTCATAGCGTCGTATGATTTTAACGATATTACATCCGTCGCCGTATCCGGGGACGATACGGTGTATGTCTTGGACACAGAGGATAAGAAAATTTACGCTAAATCCAAGAGCGACACGGAATTTTGGGAACTCATTACATTCCCGACGGCGCCCTTAAATATCGCCGTATCCAAAGCGGGCAAAATCCTCTATGTATCTGACGAAGACGGATTAATCTCATATTCAATTGACGGCAGGCAATTGCCTTTTAATATTGATTACGCGGATTACGGGATAAGCGGCATTAAGGATCTGCTTGTAGATTACGGCGGCAACATTTATATTTCGACCAAAGGAGAGAGCGTAAAAATATACCGTTTCGTGAGAAATATCAACGCTTATGCCTTAGCGGACGAGTATACGCTTGACGATGAGAACAAATCTGTTGACAGCGTTAAGGGCATGAGCCTTTCAAGCGACGGCAGGATTTTCGCGGCTAACCCCGCTTATCATAACATTACGGTAATAAACAATTCTCAAGCTGTCGGCGAGAACGCCCCGCCCTATCCTCATCCCACAGAGGTGTTGTCCGTCATTAAAATCGCTTATGTATTAAGCGATTCCACACTTTACATGAGACCGGACAATTTCGAGGATATAAGCGTTATTCAGGCTGATTCTTGTCTTATCGTCTTAAACGAAGTCAGCCATAACTCGATACATTATTATTATGTGGAGATTGACGGCGTAAAAGCGTACATAAGGCAGAGCGACACCGCGCTTCTTCAGGCGGGAGCGCCGTCCGTAACCCACATTAAATCCCTGCATCCGACTTTAGACATATATATGTATCCCTCGCTTTACGCGCCCAAAGTCTTTCCTTTGGTAGGCCGCGACAATATTATCGAAGTCGTCAGCAATGTAGCCGAAAAAGACGGCGAAAAAGTTATTAACTGGTACGAAGTAAAATATATGAACGCGACGGGCTATGTGCCGATAAGCGAGGTCGTAGCGGCTAATATCGAGCCTGCGACTGAAACATTTACATACAAAGTGAAAGCGTCTCGTCTCGGAGAGCAAGTCGAGCTCTATTCGCTACCCGATACGCATTCGGCGGTGCTCGCTAAGCTCCCGGACGGCGCGAAAGTGACCTTGGACGGCGAAGTAGACGGCGACAGCGAATTTACGCTTATCAGGTATAAAGATTATACGGGCTACATAAAGACCGGACACCTGATAAAAAACGGGCTGACTACGGGACAAATTCTGTCCATTGTCCTAGCGTCCGTCGCATTTATAGCAACCTGCGCTGTTATTGTTATCTATAAAATAATCCTTAAAGAGAATTATTAGGAATCATTATAAGAGCAATTAATTAAAATTTCTCCCTTAAACTGTTGCAAAAAGTAATCTAAAATGCTATTATAATCCCGATAATTATCTGGGTGTGGCGCAGTTTGGTAGCGCGCTTGAATGGGGTTCAAGAGGCCGGAAGTTCAAATCTTCTCACTCAGACCAGATAGCCGCGCTGAAAACGCGGCTATTTATTTATAAAATTTGCTAAATTTTGATTTGCCTTAATTATTGATTTTTGTTAACATTAATGATATAATCTTGCCACAGAGGTTGGGAATGTATCTTAAACGAATCAGAGATTTAAGAGAGGACGCGGATTTATACCAGCGCGAATTAGCCGAGTATCTGGGCGTAGACCAGAGTACATATTCGGATTATGAGTCCGGGCGTATCAATATACCCATTGATATGCTGATTAAGCTCGCGGAGTATTACAAGGTCAATATAGATTACCTTGTAGGCAGGACGGATGTGAAGAAGATGCTGCCGCACTCGCAGTATAAATCTTTCAGGCTGTATATCAAGTAAGTGCATCGTCAAGATGCATTTTTTGTATGGAGGACATTGTGAACATCTCTAATAGAGTGAAATGGATAAAGGGCATATTAGCCTCGTCCGGCGCCAAAGGTATCGTATACGGCAACAGCGGCGGCAAGGACAGCGCGCTTACTGGCATATTGTGTAAAATGGCGACGGACAATGTGACGGGTATCATAATGCCCTGCGAAAGCAGTATCAATTACGGAACAGACCGCGAGCACGCGTTGCTTATCGCGGCTAGATATAACATAAATGTCATCGAAGCGGATTTAACGCCTGTAAAGCGCGAATACCGCAAATTGCTCGAACCGCTTATCGGCGGCAATAATTCCATGGCATACAATAACATTAATCCGAGGCTCAGGATGATTACGCTTTATGCGTACGCCCAGAGTATGAATTATCTCGTCGCTGGCTCCGGTAATCTGTCCGAATATACGATCGGATATTTCACTAAATGGGGCGACGGCGCGTACGACTTTAATCCTATCGGCGATTTGACTGTTAGCGGCGTCTATAAAATGCTTGTAGCGCTCGACTGCCCCGAGGAGATACTTACCAAAGCGCCGTCCGCGGGACTTTATGAGGGGCAGACGGACGAAAATGAAATGGGTATTAGCTACAAAGAAATTGACGAATACATCTTAACGGGCTCCGGCTCTAAAAGCGATTTAATCTTAGAAAGAATTAATTCCACCGCCCATAAGCGTAAAGCCCCGCCTATATACAATTATAAGCCTTAATTTTCGATATCCGATATATTATCAAACCGCTTTTCTTTCTCTTCCATATACAGCTTTTCGATACCTTTATCAATACCTGTATTGCCTTTCTTTTTATTGAAAATGTCGAACATTATCGGCACAAAGTATATCGTAAGAAGCGTAGCGTATACCATACCTCCGATAGTAGCTATCGCCATAGGCTGCATCATCGCGCCTTGCGCGCTGTTGTCAAACGCCATAATCAGGAGTCCGAATATCGTCGTCAGCGCGGTCATCAATATCGGTCTGATTCTGTCTCTGCCCGCCTTAATAAGCGCATTTTTCCTGTCCATGCCTTCGGCTATGAGTTGATTGACATAATCTACGAATACAATTCCGTTATTAACCACTATGCCCATTAATAAGACCAGCCCTACAAGCGCTACGACGCTTATCGGCTTGAATGCAATAAGCATCGCGAACACCGAGCCCGTAAACGCAAGCGGCACCGTGAACATTACTATCATAGGAGATTTAAGGGATTGGAATTGTGCGACCATTACGAGGTAGACCAGCATCACGCCGAGAATAAGCACGACAATGAGCGTCTTATACGCCTCGGTGATTATAGGATTCTCGCCCTCCACATCAATGCTGACTCCCTCGGGCGCGCTGTAACCTTTAATGACTTCCAGACACTTATCCAAGACCCTGTCCGTATTCGCTCCCGGCTTCAAGCCTATGGTAACAGTCGTTCTCCTGACTCCGTTATCATGCGCTACGCTAAGGTAGCCTTCTTTCATAGCTATGCCTACGGGTATCTTATTGCCGTCCTCGTCCCTTACATAATCGGGCACGGGATTGCCGTTCTCGTCTTCAATGACATTGCCGTGTTCGTCTTTGAGATAAACGGGCATTCCGTCCTCGTCTTCTTTAATTCTGTACAGGATATTGCCGTTCTCGTCCGTCAAGAAAGATTCGTCCTTTAATATCTTATATAGCGGCACCGATATCGAATATTCCAATTCCGTCCCAGGCAGCACGACGCTGTTAATCTCAAATGTCACAAGATCGATATCGTTAATTCTTCCGACGGAATAATAAATAATCATATTGTTGCTCTCGCCCGTTAATTGATATTCCGTGCCCGAATGCGTGAACGTGAATTGATTCGTTGGTTTCACACCCTTAAATACCCTGTTCACTTCGACAATTTCACCGTCTATTACGGTGTAATATGTATCGTCGTAATTGATATACACCTTATGGACATTCATATCCTTGTCGTGCGCCATATACCATCTGTCTAATTTGTATTCGGAGCCGTATACAATTACATCATAATTAAGTCTGGTTGAATCGAATTTTACCGTCGTGCATGCCTCGGGCTCTTTAAGAAGCGTTTGCATAGTCTGAAGCGCCTGCGCTACATAAATTCCGTAAGGCGCTGCTTTATACGGGTCGATATGCAGCTGATATTCCATAGGAGGAACGCCTACTCCGCTATTGACCTTTTCTTTATTTACTCCCTCAACTTTGCTGAGTAGCAGCGCGAGTTCTTTCGCCGCCTGTCTCATATCGTCCAGTTCCTCGCCGTACACAAAGAATGTAAGCGTGCTGTCGTCTACAAAACCCATATCCACGGATTCCGACGAGCCTCTTATTGTATACGAATCCTCGGGAAGCCCGGGAATAACCTTTAATTCTTTAACGAGATCTTCAATTATCGAATTCGCGGGCTTTCGCTTGCCTTCTTTAAGCACGACATTCGCGCTGATATATTCGCCTCCCGCGTCAATGCCGTACATGGACATTCCCGATGTAACCTGAATACCGATATCTTCGACATACTCTTTTTCTTTAATTTTAAGGTCAAGATAATCCACAATAAGTCTTGTCGCATCCTCATAGCTTACGCCGTCCGGCAATTTATCTTTCTTTACGGTAGCCGTAACGGTTATAAAGCCCATATCCGAGGGCGGGAAGAAAATCCTGTTCATAAAAAACACGGATAAAACGCTACCGAAAAAGAGCACGCTTACGCTTATAATTACAATCCATTTCTTATTTAAGAAGAATTCCATTGATTTGGCGTAGAAATTCTTCATCTTTATAAAGAACACCGATTCGGTTACGCTTTTTTCTTTTTTCAGCATCCCGGACGCCGCCATAGGCACAAATGTCAGCGCTACAAAAAGGCTAGCCCCGAGTGAAAATGCTATCGTCAATCCTATATCCGAGAAAATCTGCTTGGTAATGCCCTCGATAAACGCAATGGGCAGGAATATTATTACTGTCGTAAGAGTTGAAGATATAATGGCGCCCGACACTTGTTTCGCGCCTTTTACGCAGGACGCGAATATTCCCTCGCCCTCCTCGCGCAACCGGTAAATATTCTCTATTACCACGATAGAGTTATCTACAAGCATTCCTACGCCCAGCGCAAGACCGCCCATTGAGATGATATTTAACGAGATGCCTGAAAAATACATCAGGACGAACGCCGCGACAACTGAAATAAATATTGACGAGCCTACTATAAAAGTGGGCTTAATTCGCTTTAAGAACAGGAAAAGGATTATTATCGCAAAGAGCGCGCCATATAGCAAATTCTTGATGATAGTGTTAATCATATACACTACATATTCGCCCTGGTCCATCAGCACGATATACTCAAGGTCGGGATTAGCGTCGGCCATCTCGGCGATTTTCGCCTTTACTCCTTTGGATACCGTTACGGTCGAGATATCCGATTGTTTCTGAATCGAAAGCATTACGCCGGGGATGCCGTTTACTATCGAGAATTCCTTGCAAGATGTGTCAAGCGTTACCGCGTCCGCGATTTGATTGACCTTTAATGTAAGCGGCGGCAATAATTCAAGCAAGTCGATAAACGCCGTATTGATTTTATAGCTGACTATCACATATTCAGCGGGATTATCGGTAATATTGCCGTCAGCGTCCAAATAATTGCCCTGATCGTCCGTTAAATACTGCTTATTGAACACAAAAGGCAATTTGAGAAAATCCTCCACCGCCATTGCAAAAGCCGAGATATCGTCAAGCGATGCGTATATCCCGGACAGCATATGCTGAATTTCGATAATCCGCTCTTCGGTGACTTCGATTTCTTCAAGAGTGTCGCCAAGCTCCGATGCTGATCTCAATAATTCTAAAAGCGCCGGACTGAAGACATAATCTACTATCGGCTCACCGCTTACCGGGTCGATTACAGGATTTCCGGACTCGTCAAGCCTTACCTGTTCTTGTAAAATGCCGCCGCCGATCATTGTCTGCCTGATTGATATCAGCGTATTTTTCAATTCGTTTAAGTCCGCTACTAATTCTTCGTTGTCCATATTGTCGAAAAACTCTATTAATTCGTCGATTATTTCAACGGTATTTAACGATTCCGCCGTTAACACAAATTCGTCCAATTGCTCCGCGATAGGTCCGAGCGCCTCAAATCCTTCGGTGAACGCGCTGTTAATTATGTACACCGTCTCGCCCGTATCGGGGTCTTGGATCTTTTCAAATAACGGATTATCCTCGAGATTGGTTAACGCCTGCATCATCTCCCATAAGGTGCTTTTAGCGATACCGTCGGGGTCTGAAAGCGATTTCAATGTATCTAGCGTCGCCTGAGATACGCTGATATTTCTTAAAGCGTCAATTATTTGCTCGTAATTGCCGATTACGCTCTTGAAATCAATAGACAGTATTGACATATCTTTAAGGCTGTTATAAGAATTAATTTTATCGCCGATTTTTACAAGATAGCTGATTCCGTCTATCTCGATATTACCCGCGGGCATATTGAAATTCTGCGCGTAGAGCGCCTTGCCGATGAGCTCCGGCTGAAGCATAGCGGCAATCATTTTGCCGACTATTTCCGACGCCGCCTGAGCGTTGGCAAGCGCGCCGTTATACGCATCTTCGTCCACATAATCATCCTTATCGGGTAAGGGCTCGCCCTCCGGCGTATTCGCTACCGCCTGCTGATACGCTTCTTCATCGACAAAACTCATTCTGTCCGGCGTCAATTGCTCTTTAATGCTATTTGTCAGCTTTTCGTTATTGAGCATCACGAGCACGAGATTATCAATCAATCCATCATAGCCTACCTGCGCTACGCCCTCGACGGACAGCAATTCATTGCCTATGGATTCGAGGTATTCGGAAGATTCGTTAATGGTCTTGCCTTTCTCGGACACGGCGATATTCATCACGGGGAGCATAGACGGATCGAGCTTTAATATCATAGGCTCCATTGTCATATCGGGAAAATCGCTCTTTACCTTAACAAGGTTGGACTGAATGTCTATCGTCGCGGAATTCAGGTCTACTTTGCCGTTGAATTCCATAAGCACCATTGAGTAATGCTCGTTGGAATTGGAGGTGATTCTCTTGACATTGTCAATGGTCGCCATCGCCTGCTCTACCGGCGAAGAAATCGTACGCTCGACATCCTCGGGTGAAGAGCCCGGCGAGATAATCACTATCGCAATATAGGGTAAATTCATATTCGGCAGAAGATCAACCGGCATATTAAAATACGCGACACCTCCGAGTATCGCAATAATCACAATAAATACAACTATTAAATAAGGTTTTCTGACGCTTATATCTGGTAACATTTTCGCTCCATATGTACTTTAACATTCTATTATGTAAGTATATAATAGTCAAGCAGTATAAAAACTAACAAAAAGGTCAGTTTTCACCGACCTAAAATAACTATTTATAATCCTTTATATATTTGATTAAATCGTTTACGGTTTTGATTTGCGGCACATCCTCGTCTTTAATGGTGATTTGATATTCTTCTTCGAGTTTAAGAAGCATTTCCAGAATATCGAGAGAATCCGCGTTAAGGTCTTTTATAAAGTCGGATTCCAAGGTTATCGTGCCGGGCTCTTTGTTGAGCATTAAGGCTATTGTTTCCAAAATTTTCTTTTCCATTTATTCACCTCGTCTATTAATTTTAGCCTAAACCTTACACTTATGTCAATTTATATTTCAGAGTAAGCAGCATGGACAGCAAGAACACGCTGCATATTATTATCCCGAGGGACAAATTAACCTTATCCGTTTTATCGGTAATTGTATTATTATTAAGGTCTAAAGCTATTTCGTCTCCAATCCCTATCGGCAGGGGCTCCCCGTTGTCAGTATTACCCGTTTCGTCTTGTCCCGCTTCGTCAATTTCCTCTGTATCGCCGCTTTCGGGAATTTCAGGATCTTCATCCTCGTCGCTTATTTCGTCTTCATCCGGCTCATCGGTAGGCTTATCTGCATCATCGCCGTCTTCCCCGTCAGAGCTTTCACCGTTATTATTTTCTCCATCTTCTTCGTCGGAGCCGTCCGTTTGGTCTTCACCATCACCGCCTTCTTCGTCTTCACCGTCTTCCCCGTTTTCTGCGTCTTCTCCGTCTTCTTCGTCTTCAATGCTATTATCTACATCGTCTTCGTCTTTATTGTCTTCTTCATCCACGTCGATGTCTTCGCCGGTATCGCCCGTTTCATTTTCATAGGCTTTTATCGAAAAGCCCGCGTAATTATTTTCCGCCCTGACCTGAAGATAATCATAATATCTCATTTCGCCCTGAGTAAAAAATTCAGCGACCTCGCCGCCGTCTACGGATACCGTCGTATAATAGCCGTTTATCCCGGGCGACAGGGCTATTTGTATCAGACGGTGCTCTGTGAAGTTTGTAAATGAAGAGCCCTTTACCTCGCCGTCTATAACCGCCGATATCGTGTTTTTCGTAATCAGCGCGCCAGTATGCGACAAGCCCTCATAGTCGGAGGTCAGATAGACCTTAACGCACTCGTTTACGCTGTTTGTTGTTAATTTAATAAATAAGTCAACCGAATACGATTGACAGGTATGCTCTATAGAGAAAACTATTATTTTGTCTGAGGAGCCTTCTAGGGCGTAAATTTCATTTTCCGTAATAACGACATCTTGAACTACGGAAATTTCGGAATCAGGCGCAATACTTATAACGCTCGTTCCCGCGGCTAACAGCGACAACGCGGTTATGGTTATTAATGCACGGCTTATGTATCCCAATTATTTTATCGGGCAAAGATTATTTCCTCGTCTTTACTTACTACCGTTAGATAATATCCGTCGATTATCTTATGAAATATCTTATAGCCCTCTCCTATAATTTTTTCTTCCGTTACTCTCGTATTAAGGCGCGCGCCTTGGATTTTCATATACGCTTCTTTCATCGTCCACAGCCTGTAAAAGCGTGTTATTCCCCCGCTTTTTACAAGCGCGTACTCATTAGCTGTAAAATATCTTTTGGCAAGAGCTGAATGATCTCTTTCTTTTATCCGCTCTATATCGATTCCCAGAGCGTCATTGCCTATTGCCGCCGCGATTAAACCGCCCGAATGCGATACGGAGATATGATATCCTCTGTCAAGACAAGGCTTGCCGTTACCGTTAATGCTAAGCTTTGCATCTGCTATGCCGTATAATTCAATGCATTGCTTAACAAAATCCTGTGTAGCCTTTATCTTATCGATATATACGCGCATCTATTCTTTGATATAAGGTCTGTTCCTGCCGTAGGTATTGTTAAGGTCAAGTATGTATTGCATATTAACCGAAGAGAGCGCGCCGTATGTAGCGCGGTATCTCCAGTTCCCTTCCGATGTGCCGGGCACATTCATTCTCGTATCCGAGCCGTAGCCGCAAAGGTCCTGAAACGCGACAATCACGAGCTTAGCGGTACTCATCATCAGCGTCTTGATAAATGACTTTGTAGAGGGGCAGTCCCCCCCGCCCGCGCCCCAGCCCGAGCCGTGCTCGCCGCAGTAATGAAGCACATATTGCCTTGTGGCGTCGTCGAGCTTATACAGCCAGCCCAGCGTAGTATCGTTATCGTGCGTGCCCGTATACGCGACCGTATTCGCGTTGTAATGATGCGGCAAATGTATGCTGTCGTCGTCTAGGAAGCCGAACTGCATCACTCTCATTCCGGGAAAACCCGTCTTATCGAGAAAGTCTCTTACCTCATCGTCAATCAGACCTAGATCTTCGGCGATAATGTCCTTATCGAGAAAATCCCTGAACAGCTCCATTTTAGGTCCGTTGTACCATTTGCCTTCCTTGGCGCTCGTAGCGCCGTACGGCACCGCCCAATACTTATAATACCCCCTGAAATGGTCTATTCTCAATATGTCGTATAGATTCAGCGCGTAATTAATGCGCTCTTTCAGAGTCTTGTATTTATTTCGTTTCATCGCCGTGTAATTATATACGGGATTATTCCACAGCTGACCGTCGGACGCAAAGTAATCGGGCGGCACACCCGCAACCTTAACCGGATTAAGGTTTTTATCGAGTTGATATTCCGCCATGTCAGCCCATACATCCACGCTGTCGTAACACGGATATATAGGCAGGTCTCCGATAATTGCCATATGCAGCTCCTTAGCGGTGTCCTTAATCGATTGCCATTGCTTATTAAAGATAAACTGCTCGAAATAATAAAATCTTAATCTGTCGCCGTTATTATTAATATAGGCGTCGATTGAAGCGGGCTTTCTGAATTTATATTCCTCAGGCCAGTCGCGCCAACAGGCGTCGCCGTAATCCTCTTTAAGACATCGAAACAGCGAATAATCCGTCAGCCAATCGGCGTTAGCGGATATAAAACTGTCGAGCGCCTCATTATCGTTAAAGCGCGGATAGGCTTGCTTTAATGCGTAGGACTTCGCCCATTTGGCGTGCTCGTAATTGACCAGATAAGGCTCGTAGCGGTATTTGATGTATTCGATTTCATCGCCGCTTAATAGCCCTTCGTTCATTAACGCGTACGGGTCAATGTAGAGATAATTGCCCGCTTTAAGGCTTATTCCCGAATACGGCGAATTGCCCGCCCCGATAGTGGTTACGGGCAATACCTGCCAATAATGAAACCCCATATCGAGAAAGGATTGCAGAAAATGCCTTACAGCCCCGCCGAAATCGCCGATTCCGAAATCGCCGGGGAGAGAGGATACATTAAGTAATACCCCGGAAGACCTAGTAATCATAATTATCACCCTTTAATATTATACCATAGCGGATAACTCTTTTCAAGACCTATAATCCTCTCTTGACAGCGCAACCCGTTTGCGAGTATAATATATTAGGTGAGATATGCTTAAGAACAAGAAAGGATTTACTTTAATAGAGATATTAATAATCATTCTAATTATTGGTATTCTCGCGGCTTTAACCGTGCCTATTTTAAGCAATGTCTTCAAGAACAGGAAAATCGGCACCGCAATAGGCAAAGCCGAAAATATTTACCATACGGCTGCTACAGTTAACCGTAATATCGATAACGGCAGAGAAATTATCACCGCCCAGTACACGACCAGACATGCTCTTAACAAAATGCTTGACGAAGCGTCTCAAATCGGCGAAAGCAATGTAATCACTTCCGCGCAATTTGCGGCAAAGACCGCCGAGGGCAATTACATAAGCGTTAACGGCAATAACCTGATTACCGATGTCTATGTCATTTACGGCGGCGCTAAAGTGCACTACAACAGCACCGGCGTCGTATCCAAAAGCGTGATTGATTGATATTCCGCCGTCCTCGACGGAAGACGGAATATAAAGAGAAACGCGGTCAAATGACCGCGTTTTCCCTTGTTGAGATTTAATTGTTTTCGTACAGAGTAAACTCTGCTATTAAATTGTTATTTACATTATAGTCAAGAATTATTACTAATGTTAGTATTTATGGGAAATTCCCATATATGGTGTTGACCCATATTCATCATACAATAGTTAGTAATTTAATTCCGCTTGCCGTTATAGGCAAGCGGAACTATTAATCCGTCTCTATCCAGCCTTCATCGGGGGTGTAGGTCCATTCTTTATTGCGGTGAGATGATACGACGCGCGATATTTCGCCGTCAATTAACTCGATCGTAATCCCGTATATTCCTTCTTCTCTTAACGCGTCAAGGATTGTTTCGTTATTATAAATAATCTCGGGCGTGGAGTTCTTGCCAACGATAATAAGTTTTTTTGCGTTATTAAAGGCGTTTAATCCGTTGGATTTCGCGACGATAGAATTAGCGTTCGATATGT
The DNA here is from genome assembly GCA_050952545.1 of Christensenellales bacterium. Taxonomy (GTDB): domain Bacteria; phylum Bacillota; class Clostridia; order Christensenellales; family CAZKXV01; genus JBMNLD01. The sequence goes on along the minus strand of JBMNLD010000002.1, from coordinate 255,347 downwards.
AATTATTTACAAGCGGAATGGTTACTCCCGCGATAATAGCAAGAACTGCAATGACAACGATTAACTCAACAAGGGTAAATCCTTTTCTCACCCTAAGCGGCTTATAAAAAATCATAATATTACTCCATTACTATTCTAACATAGAAATAAAATATGTCAACGAAATTTTAATTCCGATAGTTAGGAATAATATAAAACAATAACGCCCATAAAGGGCGTTTAGTTAGGAATAATATAAAACAATAACGCCCATAAAGGGCGTTATTAGTTTGTTACTTTACCTATTATGATCCTGCTTTAGCGGGTGGATCCCAAGCTCCTGCAGTATATGTAGTAGTATAGCCGTTCGAGCTGGTCCCATGTCATAGCTGTAATTCTGCCGTTATCAACTAGTAACACCGGATGCATCCGGTATAGCCTTCAGCATGAAGAGCGTCTTCAACATCTTCTGCATAATCGGTAATAACTCCATTCTCAATTTCAACCAGTATTCTCTGAGCAGCTTGTAAAGCAGCGCTCGCCTCGGATGCGCAGGTAGTTTTGTTAGCTCTTTCAACATAGTTACCGATAGCGGGCACTAATACCGCGGCGAGAATGCCGAGAATCGCGATAACGACTATAAGCTCTATGAGCGTAAAGCCTTTTTTGTTTTTCAACAATTTGTTTAACATAAAATTATGACCTCCTAAATCATTTATTTGTAATAATTATAAGTCATATGCTTTACCATATTTCAATATATGGGTAATAGCCATATGACTTCCGCCGTCCTAAGCTGCCGAAGTATCCTAATAAGCGCTATGGCTTTTTACTATTTTCATTATCATATAGGTATTGCTCTGAATAAGGGGATTATTACCTAAGACAGGGGACGGTTCTCTGTCTTTTGAATTTTTTATATACTGATAGTCATAACCCTATTAAATGTTAACATTATTTGAAATTGTAAAGTAGCTATAACGAGCAGATTTTCCGATGAGAACAAGGAAAAAGGCGAGTCAAAGACGGGCAATAGAAGACAACCCCGAAGCGCTTTAAGGAGCGAATGCTTGGAAAAGGGCACGGAATAACGGACATATCAAGCAGAGAGCGGTAAACGCGAGGGAAGAGGAGCAAGCGGCTATAAATAAGAGACTAGGCGTCAGCCTAATCTCTTAAAAGAAGCCGCATTGCGACTAAGACAGGGGACGGTTCTCTGTCTTTTGAATTTTTTATATACTGATAGTCATAACCCTATTAAATGTTAACATTATTTGAAATTGTAAAGTAGCTATAACGAGCAGATTTTCCGATGAGAACAAGGAAAAAGGCGAGTCAAAGACGGGCAATAGAAGACAACCCCGAAGCGCTTTAAGGAGCGAATGCTTGGAAAAGGGCACGGAATAACGGACATATCAAGCAGAGAGCGGTAAACGCGAGGGAAGAGGAGCAAGCGGCTATAAATAAGAGACTAGGCGTCAGCCTAATCTCTTAAAAGAAGCCGCATTGCGACGCTTGTACGCGGGTGTGTTAATCATATCTCCGAAGACTATTATCTTCTGCAAGGTGGTCAGCTTTATCCTGTCCCGAGTTATGCCCGGCGCGTCCGAAATATAAGCCAGATTCCTGTGATCCTTGCAGCCCTCGCCGGCGTAATCCACATTAAGGCTGCCGTAATACGGCTCTCTTTCCTTAGTATCGCCCGATTCCGTCGCCGGATGATTATGCTCCTCCAGATATTCATTTCTCGATTTCAGCGATTTATATTCTGCTGCATGCATCTCGGTCAAGCTGCTTTTCATCGCGCTGTAACCCTCGGTACCTTTACCCTCGGAGCTTTCGGCGCCTTCCATCGAGACGAAATCTGATTTTTTTGCCTTGTATGGCGGAAGCGACGATTTATCCTTAATATCTTCGGCAAGCCCTTTATATTTAGAGTTCTCAGGCTGCTTTGAGGATTTCAGTTTGCTCTTGACATCATCGACATATTTCTTGACGCTAGGATTCTTCAGCATCGCGGGTATTATCGTACCGATGACCAGAGATATTATTATTATTCCTATAAATTCCATAATTACCTTTTCTTAGGTTCGCTCTCGGTCGTACTGTCCGTACTGCCGATAGCGTTTCTCATCTGGGTGTCCGCAATTACATTCTGCATATTGTAATAATCCATTACGCCTAAATTTCCTTTCTTAAACGCTTCCGCAAGCGCCTTAGGCACCTCAGCCTCGGCTGCGACGACTTCTGCTCTCATTTCCTGCGTTTTAGCTTTCATTTCCTGCTCTTTGGCAACTGCCATAGCGCGGCGCTCTTCCGCTTTCGCCTGAGCGATTCTCTTGTCCGCTTCCGCCTGGTCCATCTGAAGTTGCGCGCCGATATTCCTGCCCACATCGATATCCGCGATATCTATGGACAGTATTTCAAAAGCCGTTCCCGAATCCAGACCTTTCTGCAACACAGTCTTAGAGATGTTATCGGGATTTTCAAGCACTTCCGTATGCGCGATAGCGGAGCCGACCGTTGTAACGATGCCCTCGCCTACGCGCGCGATAATCGTTTCTTCTCCGGCGCCGCCGATGAGCCTTGAGATATTGGTTCTTACCGTCACTCTCGCTTTGGTCCTGAGTTCAATACCGTCTTTCGCGATTGCGGCGACAATAGGCGTCTCGATTACTTTAGGCGTGATACTGACCCGCACCGCGTCAAATACATTCCTGCCCGCGAGGTCGATAGCTTTCGCCGTGCCGAAATTCAGAGCGATATTCGCGCTGTGCGCGGATATCAGGGCGTTAACGACATTGGCTATATTACCTCCAGCCATATAATGGTTGCTCAGGTCGTCTACCTTTAACTGCAAACCCGCTTTTCTTGCTCTGATATAAGTCTCAACCACAAGTTTTACAGGCACTTTTCTCAGCCTTATGGCGACAAGATAGCTCATACTCACCCTTGCGCCCGAAATTAATGCCAGAAACCATAGTTTCAGAGGCACCAGCGCAAAGAATACCGCCAGAAAAGTGACTATCAGGAATATTCCCAGAATCCAACCTAAAACGCTTGCCGTAAGAATTGATAACATTTTGTTTCCTCCTTATATAAATATAGTGTTTACAATTTAATAATTATAATTTGTTTTCTTATTTCATTGCTCGTCGACGCGCTTAACGGTGATTTTGATTCCTTCAACGGCTACGACTTTGATTAATTCGTCCTTTTCAATGAAAAAACCTTCAGCCGTAACATCGTAATTTTCGCCGTCTATGCTTGCAAATCCCGCCGGTCTTAAATTAGTGATTGTGATGCCTTTCTTACCGATAAGGAATGAAAAGTCCTTGGTACCCTCGGAAAAATCCGCGTTCACCGCGGTGCCCTCTTCAAAAAACGGCGTTCTTTTAAGCCATCCGTATCTTGAAGACTTGACCATAATTATAAACGCGGCGGTAATTATCAGCGTGATAAAGAGGAGCAACAGGAATAGTATAGCGAACGGATTAGCCGAGCCGCTATCGGCAACTCTTAACGCTATTCCGATTATAGTAAGTATCGCTCCGAGACCTCCGAATATCCCAAAGCCCGGCTGAAAGACCTCGATAATCATCAGTACAAGACCCGCGAGCAGACAGATAGCGGGCACTACCCCCATCTCGCTGAATAATAATACTATTTCTCTAAAGATGCTATTTCCGGCTAAATACAACATATTGATTACCTCCTATCGGAATTGATTGTTTTATTAAAGTACGCCTTTGCCGCATACAGATGCGGAACAAATATCATAAATACGATTAACGCAAAGTATACGGCGTTAGACCATTCGAGATTAATAAACGACAGTAGCAGCATAATGATTGATGTATAAAACACCAGTCTGCCCGTAAACCTCTGGGTCTTAGACCACACTGCGGCGTTTCTTAATGTCCAGGGATTGACGACGCCGATGAAATAATTCCTCTTGACCTTAGGCAGTCTGTCTCCTATAAACATCAGAGCGACGGAGAGAATTACTTTTACGGCGATAAAAAGCTCCATTCTGTGGGGATAGAATATCACAAGCAGATACGCCGAATTGATAAGAAACAGCGTGACGGAGACAATTAATCGCATCATCCTGTACGCGTTATTGAATCTGACATATATAGATTTCTTATCGATATGAGGCACAATTAAAAAGTACAAGTAAAAAAACAGCGACAGCATCGAGATTATGAAGACAATAAAAGATTTATCGGTAAACGCCGACACTCCGCCCCGCAGATTGAATGTAGCGGGAATAAGGTCGGGCATTATACCGTACAGCGCCGCCGTAAGCAATACGGAAGTCATTGGGAACAATGCAATTAAGATTTCATCTAAAAATTTTCTGTTCATCTTGTCTTTAACTCGTATATATATGAAATCAATTCGTCAATGACCGAGGAATTAAGCTCATATATAATATATTTACCGTCTTTTACATCGCTGACAAGGTCGGCGTCTTTTAATATGGATAAATGATGCGATACGGTGGCGAAAGACATATCGAACTTAGAGGCTATTTCACCCGCTGCCATAGAACCGCCTCTTAACAGCTTTAATATTTCCCGCCTCGTCTTATCCGATAATGCCTTAAATTTCTTCTGCATAATTACCTTACATTTTTATGTTTATCTAAATGATATCACTAATTAATAAGTATGTCAAGGGTTTTTCTGCTGTCAAGACAGCAGGAAAAAAACCGCCGTTATATAACGGCGGTTTCGTATCCTTTGTTAAATGCGTCGATATTCATGGGTATTACTTTGGGCTTTTCCTTAAATATTTCTTCTATCGCCCTTTGGGCGTCTTCTTTGCCGATTATGCCGGTCAGCTTGATATACGCGCCCAATACGGCGATATTCGCGCATTTAACGCTGCCGGACAGGATGGCGATATCGTTTGCGTTTAAGTAACACACCCTGACATCCTCTCTTGACACATTATCCGTAATGAGCGAGCTGTTAACTATAATCAGTCCGCCTTTGGTCACTTTGCCTACGAATTTATCCAGGCTGGGCTTATTCATCGCAATCAGCGTATCGGGAGAGGGGATTACGGGCGAGGCAACGGGCTTATGGGACACTACTACCGAGCAATTCGCCGTGCCGCCTCTCATTTCCGGACCGTATGAAGGAAGCCAGGTAACATATAGACCTTTGGAATTTGCGGAATACGCTATAAACTGTCCGAGACTCAGAACGCCCTGTCCGCCGAATCCCGCAATAATTATTCTCTCAGTCATTTGTTCGCCTCCTTGTCTAAAAACACGCCAAGAGGGAATATCCCGCTCATTTCGTCTTTTACATAATCCGCCGCCTGCGCGGGGGTCATACGCCAATTCGTAGGACAGGTGCACAGCACCTCGACCATCGTGAAACCCTTTTTATCAAGCTGATAGTTAAACGCTTTCTTAATCGCTTTTTTTGCTCTTATGACGCTCTTTAAGTCATGCGTGGAGACCCTTTCGATATATGCGGGACCTTTTATGACGCTGAGCATCTCGGATACATTTATCGGATTGCCGTTAACAGTCTCCACTCTGCCTTTTACGCAGGTCGTAGTCTTCTGACCCGGAAGGGTCGTGGGCGCCATTTGACCGCCCGTCATGCCGTAAATAGCGTTATTGATAAAAATCACGGTTATATTCTCGCCTCTTGCAGCGGCGTGAACAATCTCCGCCATGCCGATGCTCGCAAGGTCGCCGTCGCCCTGATAAGCGAAAACCAGCTTGTCGGGATGTACCCTCTTGATTCCCGTCGCAACGGCGGGCGCTCTTCCGTGCGCCGCCTGCTGCATATCAATGTTAAAATAATCATAAGCGAATACCGCGCAACCGACTGGCGCAACTCCGATTACATTACGCTCCTGTTTAAGCTCCTCGATACATTCAGCGATAAGGCGGTGCACTATGCCGTGCGAACATCCCGGACAATAATGAAAAGGCTTATTAGTCAGCACTGCGCTTTTTGTAAATACTTTAGCCATTTATCATACCTCCCGTAACGGCGTGAACGATATCCTCGTCGGTCATTACATTGCCGCCCGACCTGCCTAAATAGAGTACGGGCACCGCGCCTGACACGGCAAGCTTGACATCCTCTATCATCTGACCGCCCATACTAAGCTCTATGTCGAGAATGTGTCTTACGCTTTTTGCGGTCACGCATTCTTTATATGTGTCGTACGGGAACGGAAACAGCGTTATAGGTCTTATCATTCCCGCCTTAACGCCCTTTTGTCTCAAAATCTCCACGGCGCTTTTAGCAATTCGCGCTACCGAGCCGTACGCGGTGAGGATTATCTCGGCATCGTCCGTTAAATACTTTTCTACCTTGACTTCATTCGCCTTGAGTGTTTCGTATCTTTGGTATAACCTTTTATTGACTTCTTCGAGTTCGTCGGGATTTATGTAAAGAGAATTGATAATCCTTCTGCTGTCGCCGAAACCCTCTCCCGTAGTCGCCCAAGGCTTAAAAGCCGCTTGACTTTTCATTTTAGGAAGAGTAACGCCTTCCATAATTTGCCCGAGCATCGCGTCGCCGAGTATCATTACGGGCATTCTGTACTCCTCCGCCTTATCAAAAGCGTCATATATTAAATCAACCGCTTCCTGAACGGAGGACGGACCGTAAACGAGCATTCTGTAATCGCCGTGTCCGCCGCCTTTTACAGACTGAAAATAATCGCCTTGGGAAGGAAGTATTCCTCCGAGTCCGGGGCCGCTTCTGACCATATTGATGATTACGCAAGGCAATTCAGCGCCCGCTATGTATGATATTCCCTCTTGTTTCAAGCTGATTCCGGGACTAGACGAACTTGTCATCGCCCTGCCTCCCGCGCCCGCCGCGCCGTATACCATATTAATAGCGCTGACTTCGCTTTCTGCCTGAATGAATACGCCGTTCACTTCCGGCAATCTCCTTGACATATATTCGGGTATTTCGTTCTGCGGCGTAATCGGATAACCGAAGAAATACCTGCATCCGCCTCTTATCGCCGCTTCGGCTATTGCCTCATTGCCTTTCATGAGTATTTTGCTCATTTATCCACCTCCAGCGCCACATCGGGACACATAATCGCGCACGCCGCGCAGCCTGTGCACTTTTCGGAATTGATATTTGTCACGACAAAATATCCCGATTTGTTGGTGTCGGTCTTACTGAGAGCTAATATTTTCTGCGGACACGCTTTTACGCACAATCCGCAACCTTTGCATAAATCGTTTTTGATAATGACAAACGCCATACTGGCCTCCTATAACAATACTCCGTATTTTATCATTTTTTGTATATTATTGTAAAGGATAAATGCGCCGCTCGTGCGCATTGTAAAAAAATGTTCATATTCAGTTAATACAAGACAATCTTAATCAATTATTCTCTGATCAGATATTCGTAATCATCTTTATCGGACATAAACAAATCCGTGCCTTCATAATAGCTGACCGTCAATTCGAAAGTTGAAATATCAAAGTCTATACTTATACAGTCGTCTTTAGCCTCGGCGTTAGGAGATTGATAAATAATGTCTAAATTATATTTAGATTTTAATTGATCGATTAATTGCTGATTCAAGTCCTCCGCAGTCACATTCATAAAATCATAATTCTGAGTGTCCATATCGGTAATAATAATTTTACAAAACCTCATCACCCTTTTTATTTCCGTATCGGCTTTAGCTTCTCTGGCCTTTACATAATAAGCCTTTATGGCAGGTGTTAATACAGCTGCGAGAATACCAAGAATAGCGATTACAACGATTATTTCAATCAGCGTAAAGCCTTTTCTTTGATGTAATAACTTATTCATTTTATCCTCCGTACACTTTTATTATATTATAACATTGCCATATTTGCAATACCAATAATAAAGACAGGCTTAAAGCCTGCCTAAAACTTCTTAATATTGTAAATTTTTATTAATAAACAGTGTAAATAACTCTCATATATTCCTGAATCGAGGTCTTGCCGTCTTTGATTAACTGCTTAATGTTATCTGCCATAAACACCGTATCGGTATCATTTATAGCATATTCTCTTATTCGTTCGGAGCCGGCATTTTTGGATATCATTTCACGCATTTTCATGTCAATTTCGAGTACTTCGTGAATAGCGGTTCGTCCGTAATACCCGGTATATCCGCAAGACGGGCAGCCTACCGCGGTATATGCTTGATTGATTGAATCATCGCCGAGTATTTTATGCTGAATTGATGTTGTCTGTTCGAGCTTTTTGCATTTAGGGCATAACAGCTTAACGAGTCGCTGGGCGACAATTCCGTTAATTGACGCAGCGCAGAGGTAAGGAGCGATACCGATATCGAGAAGACGCGCGATTGTCGCGACGGAGTCGTTGGTGTGAAGCGTTGATAGAACCAAGTGACCCGTAATAGCGGCTCTGGTCGCAATCTCTGCGGTCTCATAGTCACGAATCTCACCGATCATAACTATATCCGGGTCTTGACGAAGTATAGACCTTAACGCGGATGCGAATGTCAATCCCGCTTTATTGTTAACCTGTACCTGGTTTAATCCGTGGACTTTTTTCTCGACGGGATCTTCAACCGTGGTTACATTGACATTCGGGGTATTAATCTCTTGCAAAATCGTATAAAGAGTCGTTGATTTACCGCTTCCCGTAGGTCCCGTAACGAGAACAATTCCGTTAGGCGCCTTACAAATTCTGGTAAATTTCTTGACATTTAGTTCTGTCATACCGAGGTCTTTTAATGAAATGTCTTTACCGAGCGCCGTTCCCAAAAGTCGTAAAACCGCCTTTTCGCCGTATGTTGTAGGAAGCGTGGACACACGGATATCGACGGAAATACCGTCGAATGAATGCTCAAATCTGCCGTCAAGAGGAATTCTCTTCTCGGCAATGTTCATCGAGGCAAGAATTTTTACTCTCGTAATCAAGTTCCTGTGCGCTACCGGCGTAATTCTCAAATACTCGACCAGATCGCCGTCAACCCTCATTCGGATAATAACGGTATCCTTAAAAGGCTCTATATGTATATCTGAAGATTTTCTGAGATACGCCTGCTGAATAAGAGTATTAAGCAGCTTAACAATGGGCGCGTTTTCGACGCGGGTGTCGATATCGCCTATCTCTTCATTACGCTTGATTATCTCTTCTTCTTTTTCGAATTCCGCGCCCTGGGCAATCTTTTGCGCGGTAGCGGAAGCGTAATACTTTTCGATGCCCTCGCCTATGCTCTTGCTTGTCGCAAGTACAAAGCCGATTTCCTTTCCGGACGCCATTTTGAGGTCTTCGGCGACCACGATATTAGACGGGTCGCGGATTGCGACCACAAGCCTACCTCTGTCAATTTTGTAAGGTAATATCTGGTATTTTCTGGCTAATTTCTCGGGAACTAACTTAATAACATCCGTATCCGTTATGTAAATGCCGCCGTCCAGCATAGGAACACCCATTCTCTCGGCCAGCGCGGACAGAATATTTTCTTCAGAAGTAACATTCATCGAAATGAGCACTTCTGCGAGGCTTAATGTAGGATCTTTCTGCTGAATTTCACGAGCTTCTTTGAGGTGCTCGGGAGACACAAGACCTCTTTTAAGTAGTATTTGACCTAATTTTAACGAACTCATAAAGCCTCCAAATTATATACTCTCAAATAATAATTATAATGACATTATATTGCTTTGTCAAGAGCAATTAATGCTACAAAAAATGCCATAATTGTATGAAAAACATAATATTCGGATTATTAATATTGTATCAAAATAGCGCCGTATACCAGTCGATAATATTAACGCCGTATAATGTCGCTATAACAAAGCCTAAAGCAAGAGAAGGCCCTAATGGCATTTCGGTTTTTCTTCCCGCTCTTTTGAATATCAACAGCGCTACCGCAACCAGCCCTCCTATTACCACGCCGAGCAGGCCGCCGAGAACTATTAATTTGATTCCCAAGAATAAACCCATAGCTGCAAGCAGCTTGATATCTCCGCCGCCGATACCGCCCGTTATAATGCCGATAATCAGGAAAGGTACGCTCATTATAAGAAAACCTATGCCCTTATCGAACAGCACATCCAGGAAATTATCACGAGAAAGAAACGCGTCGCTAGATATAAAAGTCAATAACCCGAGCGCTATTATCGCAAGAATAATGCCGTTCGGGATTTCTTTAATATCAATATCAATCATTGACATCACTATTAAAATCGAGAAAAGAACTACGACTAGAATTGTATAGAATGTCAAGCCGAATCTTAAATACGCCAATAACCATAATATCATATTCGCCGATTCGACAAGCGGGTATCTTGCCGAGATCTGCTCTTTACAAGTCCTGCATCTGCCCTTTAAGAAAATATAGCTGAATATCGGCACAAGCTCGTACCAGTTAAGCGTCGTATGACAATTAGGACAATACGAGCGATTGCTTTCAAAGAAATTGCCTCTCGGGATTCTATATATGCATACATTGAGAAAACTGCCCGTAAATAACCCTGTTAACGAAAAAGTGATGATCAAAAAAATATTTAGTAATTCCATATTATTCCAGATTTGCCTTAAATTTTACCGACTTGTACGCTGTTGTTTCTACGGGAGTAGCTCCGCCGTTTACTTTTATGGTTTCGCTACCCGTTAACAGATTTAAGTATATAGACACATTTCTTGTAATAAGCACATCCGATCCGTACTTTACTTTAATGGTAAATACCAGAATCCTGTAATATGTATCATAACTGGCGCCGAGAGATTTCCTTTTGGCGTGAATGCTCATTTCCACATTAAAGCCCTGATAATCCGCCGTTTCAAGAAATTCTTTCTGCGTATTATTAAATCTTAATTTAACTATGTTGCTCTCATTGTAAATATACCAATAATCCGTACCCGAATGCGAAAGAACAGAAGTAGCTACAAATACTTCATTATCCATAGAGGGAACAATTTCTTTTAATCTTTTCTCTATAAGACCGGATACTTTGATGGCTTTAGCTTTTTTAAGGCTGTCGCCGTAAAATGAATAAAGAGGATTGATCATCGCCGTGGACGCGGCAAGTATCATTACTGTCAAAGCCATGGCGATTATTAACTCAACTAAGGTAATTCCTCTTTTATTTCTTATCTTCATATTAAGACTTCTTATATTTATAGTATATTACATCTCCTTGTTGCTTGCCGGAATATATAACATTGACATTTCCCCTTAAAGGCATTATTTCAGATCCCGAAGGATTATCCGATGTAACGAGATATATTCTATACGAAATTTTACCGGATTTATTATGAATGTCCGGGTCGGTAAAAATACCCGAAGTACCGTCCACTCTGCCGTTTGAGTTAATATTGTACGAGACCTCGTTGCTGCTTTCGATATTTCTTGCGGATCTTACCATTGTCTTATGTCCGAGGCTGAAAAGCTCGAATGTTAAAGGAAGAACAAGCCCGAGCAGAGCAATGGAAACCAGCACTTCAACGAGTGTAAAGCCTTTTTTGCTTTTCAGGATTTTTTTAATCTTGCTCATAGGTCCCTCCTTAATTATATATAGTGCCGTCCAAGGTCCAGTCGAAATTCGCGTTTGTCGTCCCGGGCGCTTCAAGGAAATAGTTAAGGGTTCTGGACGCGCCGTTGAAATTGTGAATTGTCGAAGGCAATCCCGCTTTTCTGAACAAGTACTGACCTTTACCGTCCTCTTGCTCGTACCTTACATTATCCGCGACCACTATGCCGCACATATCCTGCTCGTTGACCTTATCCGTTTTGAATGTTATTCCGTTAATGCCTTGTCTTCCGGGAGCCGTTCTTCCGTGAGGCATATACACCGTCATACGGCAATGCACTCTTCTTAGGACCATATTGTTATTGCCGCCGATTCCGATAAAGAAAAGTCTGGGGCCCGTTGATTCGTAATTAGGCGTGCCTAAATGCTCGCCGTCGTCCATATATATGCCGTTGTTGCCCATCATATATATGAACACTCTGCCGCTGCCTCTGACCTCTATCGTGTTATCGTCGTCACCCCAGGTATTAAACATATAATTCTGCGGCATTACGACATGCAGATCCTGACCGCCCGTCTCAAATCTCAAATGCACTTCGTCCGCGATACCTGCCCAGTTAGACCCCGTCTCAATCTTAGAGCCCCATTCGCTTCCCGACATTACGCCGCTGCTATAACAAGTCCATATCCAGGCTGTGTGTGTTACTTTAGATTCACTGTGCTTGGTTACAGTCGCGGTAGTATTTAATCCCGGCCACAAATCAAGCGGATTCTTCCACCTGTACGCGTCCGCGGGCTTCTTTGCGCTGCTGAACGATATGGTTACCGTGCTGACAGCCGATGCGGATGTTGCGTTATGAGGCGTTGCGATATACGATGAAGCGGAGGTTCTCGAATATGCCTCGGATTCGGGAGAAATCGTCACTTGACCGGGAGCGCTTATCGAAGACACCGATGTAGCGGATATACTCGGGGCTCCCGCCGCTGAAGCTGTCGTATGCGTGCCGTTTACATATGTAGGCGCCGTTACAGATACAGAATAAATTGTCGGTGCCGAGCCTGATTGCGAGCTAATTCCTGTTGCAGACGGCGTTAAAGGCCCGTTGCCGCAGCCCGCGCCCGCCGATCCCGTCATCTGGCCGCACCAGGTCTTGCCTGCCAATGTGGTAGCGTTAGGCTCGTATACTCCGGAGTCGTCATTATGTTGCGGTCTGTTATATACATTAACGGTAATTCCCGACTCTGAACCCGAATAGTGTCCCGCCCAATACTTGGTGCCGCTTAAGAATCTGTACCAGGAGTTCGCGACCTGTATAGTGCCGCCTCCGCCCGTTGAGCCTACAATCTTGGTGTCGAGATGTATTCTGCTGTTACTGCTCAGCGATAAATTGCCCTGAACGAATAACCCTTCGTACGAGGCGTTATTCGGACCTCTGTTCAGCCAGCCGCCTTCGCCGATATTGGATGAATTTACAAGCGTGCAATTGCCGTTTACTATTGTCAGCGTATCCCAGTCGGGATAATCATCGTTTGCCGCGTCTTTGGACTGCATGGTCGTCCCGTCCAGCTTCAGATTGCCGCCTATATAATGGCATATCTTATGCGTCGCGTTATTTGTCTCGGAGCCTGCCGTCGTGCATTGCAACAGATATACATTGCCCTTTATCTGTGTCCTGCTGTATACAGAGCAGCCTTGAGCTACGAACGAGCCGTTGTCGCCCGCGGAAGCGCCAGTTGAAGTAGTTACCTTGTAACCTACGGAAAGCGAGCCGTAAGATGTGCTTGTCGCGATATTGCTAACCGAAGTCCAGCCTCTTGCGTAGAAATTACAATCCCTTGCGGCAAGGTGTCTACCCACATATACCGAAGAGCCGGTGCCGTTAGAGGTCTGACCGTAGAAAGTCGCGCCGAGCGCATACGCGTTCTCAGTTACATGCACATCGTTGTAAAATCTTACCGTCGTTCTGCCTCTGCCAGTCCACCCTTGTATCGTCGAGTAATTCATTATTACCGTATCCGAGCCCGTATAATTAACTCTTAATCTCTTACAAATAACTCTTCCGTATACATTTACATAATAGGAACTGTTGACGAGTATGGTTAAGGTGCCCGTTACATTAATATCGTAACCGTTAGTACCCAGCTGACCGTAATGGTTAGTAAAGTCCAGAGTCAGGTCTCCACTTAGAGCAAGACCTCCATTAAATGTATAGATATTATGCGGTACATATCCGCCGTCCAATTTCATTGAGCCGCCGATTGTTCCGTATTGATGGAAAACACCTTTTACATAAGCGTTGCCGCTGACCGTACCCATAGCCTCGACCGTCTTGGTACCATCGCTGAATACATAGAGATTGCCGCCGATATTGCCCGTTACCTTGGTCTGATTCCAAGTCCTTACCGTACCCGTTACCGAGCCGTATACGGTCAATGTTCCGTTCGGGCATTCGATGCTGCCCTGAACGGTGTTGGCGTTGTATGACGAACTCCCTATTGTGATGTTTCCGGTCGTATTATTAATATTGCAATACAGATTATATCTGTAATCAACCGTTAACGCGCCGTTGCACCTTATCGAATTAGTAATGCCGCTCGTGCCAATTCTCCTCGCGCCGCCCGAGCCGGACGCCGCTGAAATCGTCAAAGGTCCGTTAGCGTATACATTGCCGTATACCGACCCCCTTATCGTAATCAGTCCCGTACTATTCGTCTTTAAGTTGCCGCCTATCGTCACATTGTCAGCCGTCGTAAACGAATTCGGCGCGTACACGCTGCCCGACACATTCGCATTGAGGTTAATTGCGCCCGATTTGGAATACACATTCCCAGCAACCGTAGACCCCGAGCCTGTGGTTACATTCATCCTGACGCCTATGCTTCCGCCTACGGGCGAGTTAGAGCCAAGCGTTACGCTGCCGCCGTAAGTCATATCCGTGACAATGTCGCCGCCTACCGCGGAATTCGAGCCTATGGATATATTGCCGCTGTAACAGCTGACCGCGCCGCCTATCCTGGAGTTGTTGCCTACCGTAACTCCCGAGGTCGCGTACAGTATACCGCCGACCGCGTAAGGTTGAGACGCGCTGTACGAAAGATTAGACGCGACATTTACAAGCGCGCTGTGTTGCAGGAATACATTCCCGAGTATCGCCGCGTTTATCTGTATCGTTATACCCGAAGCGTTGTCTACTCTCAGTCTCCCGCCTATCTTGGAGCCCGAGCTCTGGGTGAAGTTACTGCTGCTCCATACATCGCCCGATACAGGACTGTTGCCCTGCAGGTTCACCCAATGGCTTGCGCTGCCCGAGCCGTCCCTTGTAGCGACCTTGCCCGAGGGCGTGTTGTTTAATGTGATATTCGCCGGACCGTATACCTCGCCCGATACCGTGTAGTTAGTGATATTTATCGTTCCGACGCCTCTCACATATGTCGCGGTGCCGTTATTTGTCACGGCGTCGTATATCGTAACGCTGCCGTTGCAGTATATCCCATTATACGAGCTCGCGCCCCAATTATCCGTAGTCGAGGTATGATTGATATTAACGCTTGTATTGGCGTACAGGTTGCCCGTTATCGTGTTCTTGCTGCCCTCAAGCGTGCCGCTTGAGTAGAAATTGCCGCAATACACATTGCCGTAAGCTATATTGCCCGCCGAGAAATTCAATTGCCCGGCGCAGTATATTACATTTGCGCCCGATATGCTTTGACCTATTGTGCAATTGCCGCCGAGCCGTATATTCCCCGATGACGAGCTCGTATACGCCGAGCCTCTGATATGCGAACCTTCCAGCTTCATAGTGCCGCTTCCCGTAACCTGAACATTTCCCGTTACCGTTGTATTCCAGAAATTCGCCATTACCGCTCTGACATTGCCGCTCACGGTCTTGGTATACGCGCTTTCATACATATCTAGCGTGCCGCCTACCTGGATTGAGCCGTTTACAGACCTTCTGATATACGATGTGCCGGTGCCGTTCGCCTTTATATATCCGCCTACCGCTACGCCTAAACTCTCGACCGTAATGTTTCCGAGCGTGTATATATATCCGCCTGCCTGACTTCTGACCGTTAGTTGCGCGGAGCTGTTGTTGTAGATGTTCGCATTGATTGTAGCGCCGCCGTTATCCGTAAGTCCCGCTCCGGCATATAATTGCTTGCCGCTGCTTCCCACCGTCGCGCCGCTGTTCACCGTTACCGTCGATGTCGTATTAAGATTACCCAGAACGCTTCCGTTTACGGTTATTGCGCCCTTGGTCATCACATCTCCGCTTACCGTGCCGTTTATTGTAAGCGCGCCGGTGCTCTGGGATTTGAGATTACCGTTTACCTCGGCATGCGGATGAATCAAAGAAAAATTAGTTCCCGCGGAGACAATTAAATTGCCGACGGGACCGTAAAGCTCGCCGATATGATATCCGCCGCTTGCATCATAATATCCGATTTGGCCGCTGACATAGAATGTCCCCTGTCTTGTATATGTCGTATCCGCGTCTATGTCAAGCCTTGTAGGCGTATATACTTTGGAGCCGGCATAAAAATGTGTGTTACCTCTGATTCTAACCGTTCCCGTGCTGTATATGTTGCCGCTTATTTTATTCGCCGAACTGTAAAAGTATATATATGTGCCTTCATATTTACCGCCCGCGGGTTGCGTAATCGCGTTAAGGTACAGGCTGGAGCCGTACATATTCGTTATTGTGCCGTTATGCAGATATGTCAATCTCGCCGTACCCGAAGCATTGACAAGGTATAAATTCTTTATCTCGCTGCCGAATAACCTTATATATGCGCCTAAGCTGTCCGAATATCCGGCAAGCCTTCTGTAATCGTGATGCACATATAACGTGTCGATTATGGATTTCGAGCCCGAATTGACGGTGCCGTCTTGCTGAAATACCGTCTTGTACGGCGTCTTTACTTTGCCCTTGACATTGACGCATAAAAGTATCAACGCGTCTTCGTCGCGATCCCATTTCGCCGTAGGCTGTTTTACGGATAGCACATTGCTCGAACTTGAGCCGAATGTATGATAATAGCCCGAAGATAATGTCGCCATTTTAAGGCTGCCCTCGATTATGCAATCGCCAAGCACATTAGAGGGACTTGTTGAAGATGTTACCTTTATCTCAAGGTTTTCTAATGTGTTAAGCGTGCCGTTTATCGTCGAACCGGTCATTTCCACATTGCCGTCCGCGTTAACCGAGCCGCCTACAGTGGAATTTATTAATTTAAGATTGCCTTTGCAGTGTATGGAGCCGTTTACCGTACTGTTAGTGATTTCTATATCGCCGTTCGCTCTTATCGTGCCCTTTACCGTGCTGCTCTTTACCTCTACAAGGTCGCCGTATGTGTTGATTCCGTTATTCAAGACGGAATTATTTACTAATACATTGGACTTGGTCGTTACCGAATAACTGCCGCTGTAGCCTATTGTCGCGCTGTTAATCGAAACCTGACCGGTAGTTATCACGCCGCCCCCGATTACGCTCGT
Source organism: Christensenellales bacterium (assembly GCA_050952545.1). Taxonomy (GTDB): domain Bacteria; phylum Bacillota; class Clostridia; order Christensenellales; family CAZKXV01; genus JBMNLD01. The sequence continues at coordinate 238,384 of JBMNLD010000002.1, read as the reverse complement.
CGTTTTACCGGGTCCGTTTACCGTAACATTGCCGTATGCCGTGACATTACCCTGAACATACGACGAACTGCTCATCGTCAGGTTATCCCTTATATACGCGCTGCTGTTGACCCTGACCGTATTAAGGTTAAGGCTGCCGTACGCCGTAAGCAACGCGTTATATATGCCGCCCGTCATATCGAGGTCGCCCGATATCGTTACCTGGGTCGTTCCCTCGCCGCCATTTGCCGGGAACGCTTCAGAGGTATTCCTGTTGAATGTATGACCTATGTCGTCCGCGGATATATAAAGCCTCATTCCGCCGCTGTCCGCGTTCATATTCTGGAACGAATATGAGCCGCTCGGGGATGTTATATAGATATTGTAATCGTCAAGCACCTCGTCGAGCTCAAGAGGAGTGCCCCTTAATACCGTCGTAACCGTGCTCGCGGATTCGCCTATCACTACCGTGTATGTAATGTATATCGTGCTCTTGTCCGTGCTCGGATAGTACGCCTGAAATTCTGCCGTATAATTGGGAATTCTCTCGCTTTCGAGCGTGCCCCTCAACATTCCGCCCGGCCCCGCCGTATTTAATTGGTTCACTATATTAGATACAAAAGACTTTTTACTCTTTTTCTCGCCCTCGGACAGATTATCGTCTATATAGAATATCTCCTCGTATATGACATTCGCCACGGACTCCGCTTCGTATGCCGCCTGCTGCCTCTCTACCTCGGTCTGCGACGATTGATATGTGTTAAGAGCGACCATTGTAAACGCAAAGGCGAGTCCCACTAGCAGTATTAATATGAATAATACTACCAGAAGAACAGCGCCTTTATTATTTGCAATTAAACTAAATCTTCTCATTCCACACCTCTATATATTGATTATGGAATTAATTAATGCCAATATCTTCCATTAATAGTTTATGCTACCAATATTAACTAACGGGAATTTAACTATTAAGAGATAATTAATTTTTCATTATTTCATTCATCGCTTTCAAAATAATCGTTGAGGTCTCCGGGCGTCATATATATTGTCATCTCTATACTGCCCTCGAGTGTGCTCGGATTATAACTGAAAGAATTTACCGTAATGTAACTGCACGAATTAATTCTATTGAGCATCGTATATATGTTGGATTCCTGATTATTATTGCAGGTGAATACACTAATGGTAATTATTGAGTAATGCGCCTTTATGGGCACCGGCTCGGGCGCTTCTTCACCTTCTTCGCCTTCTTCGGCAGGAGGCTCCTCGGGAGCGGCTTCGTCAAATATATAATCTTCTACTAAAGTAATCGATTTGGAATTAAAATCGATATAATCTTTTAAGTAAAGTTCGTAAATATAGGGAAATAATTCGAAACTGTCTTGTGAAGGCAACAGCGAGGTCTCCGCTATTTGCGCGGCCTCGGCTTCCTTATTCTTTATTTTGATGCCGAGAAGATAATCACTATTATTATAGAGATTGTCAATTTCGCCCATTAGCGTTACTATATCTAATTTCCATAGTCTCTCTGCTTCGGCAATTGTTAAGAAATGATCGTTAAAAGGCTTGATATTCCCCTTCCAATCTTCGGATAATTGAGTCCTTTCCAATTCTAAATCGGCTTTTTCCTCGTTCTTAGGTTTTATAAAGAACATATAAACCAGCGCGCATACCATTACCACGCACAGTACCATCAGCATTAATTTTTCTCTCTGGGATATCTTCATTGATTACCTCCCAATATTCCTGAATTGATATTGTTAACGGATGTAAGTCCTAAAATTAATTCACCGGAATAATATATTTTATCGTCTTCGCCTGGTATCTTCTCTTCGCCGGTATACATTATTGTCTGAAAGAATCCGAAAGTCTTGAGATATCTTGCGACTTCATAAATAGGCATTGTATGGGCGACTAATTCAAGCGTTAATCCCTGATTGATAAAGGATAAATTTTTGATTGTGCAATACTGCTTAATAAACTGGTCTTCCTGAATTATTTGAACAATTGATTTAAGCCTGCACTTTATGTACATTATGTATTGACCGTCGGCTTTAGACATAAATCCCCGCTCGAAACTAGCCTCGGTCAAGATACCGCTCTCCTCGTCGATGATATCGGGAGCGAATACTTCGGGAGCCTTTGCCAGTATATTATTAACATATTCATCGGCAATGGACGGGCTGTCGTCTTCGATAAAGAATTGAATTACCATATAGCCTTTATCAAAAATTTCCACACCGACACTTTCCACATCATTTTGATCGGTCTTTATTACCTGATAACCGGTAATTCCGTTTGTATAAGATATCGCAATATGGTAAGGCTCGTCAAGTAATACGCCCTCGGGCACGCAACCGTTATTTTCCGCATCATTACGAGTCAGCACCTTTTCCAGCTGCGCCGCCGTCAATCCCGGGTATAGAACGGATTTGTTCAACACTTCTTCTTTAATTTTATTAGCAGCCTTGATATCATTGTCAATCTGATTATAATAGCGTTCGTCTAAAATCATCTTATTCTTGAGCAGATTGATATTGGTGCTGTAATTCTGATAGCTTTTATACTCCTGAATATCTAATTGCACGGTCTGTAAATCGAACATAATCATTCCGGCGTAAGCGCCTACGGCAATTAATATTACGATTATGGCGACCACGCCCAGAAAGTTCTTAGAAACACCGGTCTGTATTTTCTTATCGGCTTTACTCGCCGCTTTAAACAGGTTAATATCGTTTCCTTTTTTTGCCATAATTATCCCTTCCTTATGAAAGCGCCGATAGCACAACTGTAAGCGTTAAAATCGGTTAAATCCATGCCCAGAACAAAATTAGGACACGGCAGGTGCGACACGACCATTGAGAGCGAATCCGCAAGCTCCTGCATCGAGTCGTTGAGAACGCTAATATGCCCCGTGAGATAAACCGCGCTGACCGAGCGGTCTTCGTTACGCGATTCATAGAATCTCAATAGGCTGTTGACATTGTTAACGATTTCACTGACCACATAATTGATATCAACGCGGTCTTCGGCGACATATAAAATCGTGCTCTTGGATATCTGCCTTTTGCCTTGGTCAAAAACATACAAGGTCAAGAAAGTTTCTTTGTAATCTACAAGTATGAAAGTCTCTTCTAGACCCACGCGTTTTTTAATCATCATCTCGATAAGTTTAGTAGTAGCGTTAGGTCCTATATCAAGCACTTTGGGTTTAAGGTCGACTTCCGCGCCCGCTACAAAAATATTGGATATCGCGTCGGTCGGAAGATAGGTCATATGTATTTTGCAGCGCTTTTTCTTCTCTTCGTTTTTGAATTTCTCGGCTACAATATAATCCAATGTGTTGGAACTGCCCTTGGAGTCCGTGAAGATTTCATTATATATAATCTGTTTAACCTTAACGGGCGCCACATCGGGAACAATCATCTCTTTTAAGACCATTCTCGTGTTATCTATGACAAAGGTCGCGGGACCTTTCTTTAATTCGTTGTCTTGAATGCACTCTTGCAGTATCTGCGAAAAAGCCATCAGGTCTTTTATGTTACCGCTCTCAAGCGATGCGGTCTTGGTAGGTATATCGTAAAATTTCTTGACAAGTATTTTGCTTCCCTTTTTCTTGCCGTCGATAACCTTAACCCTGTCGTCGTTCATATAAATACAAATCATATTATCTCCTTTATCCGGCTATTTCGTTGTAGGATGAGAACATCGGCATAATAATAGAAATAATTATAAATCCGATAAGTGTCGCCATTACAATAAGCATTAAAGGCTCTATCATCGCCGTAATGCCCTTTGTCGCTGTGGTGGATTCTTCGTCAAAATAATCTGCCGTTCTGCCTAAAATCTCACCCAGAACGCCGGATTCTTCGCCGACGAAAATCATATTGGTAAGCAGCGAGTCGAATGTGTCGACTTTAGACATCGCCGCGGATATTGATTCGCCTTTTTTTATCTTCATTATAGCTTTATCCAGCTGTTCTGCGACTATTACATTGCCGACGATTGCCGAGCACATCGACATCGCGTCAATCAGGTCGATACCGCATTCATAAAGCGTCGCGAGCGATCTTGCGAATCTGGCGGTATAAATCATCTTTACCAACGGCCCGAATTTCGGCATTGTTAATTTGGCTTTATCCCATTTATATCTTACCGCGGGCATCTTAAATATTATCGGCATACCGATATACAGCGTGCCTACGATAATTATTAATAAATACCAGTAATCTATAATAAATGTGCTAAGCCCCATGAGAATTTTAGTCGGCAGAGGTATGGAATCTTCGCTTAACGAGCTGACCATTTTAGGGAGAACAAACACGACGAGCACAACGACGACGAGCACGCAGATAATTCCCAGCATGATAGGATATCTCATCGCGCTCTTGACGAGGTTGTTCATCTTCATCTCTTTCTCGTAATGCTCCGCCATCTTCATCATCGCGGAATCAAGCGAGCCCGACATTTCGCCCGATTTAACCATATTTACCATAAGAGGGGGAAACGCGCGCCCCTGGGCCAAAAGCCCTTCGGAGAACGGATGTCCTTTCTGAACGGATTCGTAAACGCCGCCCAGTATCTTCTTGAATTTGACATCGTCCGTTCTTTCATAGAGCATTTCCAAGGCGTTGGTCAACGGAAGACCCGCTCTTAATATTGAGCCCAACTGGTTACAAAAAGCTACAAGCGTCCTTGTATTTACAGGTTTAATGCTATCGGTCTCATCGCTTTCTTTATTATATGAAACTATGTAATTGCCGCTCTTTGTGATAAGACGCTTTATCTCTTCGTCGTTTGCGGCAATCATCCGGCCTTTAATCTGCTTCCCCTCGGGGGTCAAGGCCTTATAAACATATTTTTGCAATTGCTTACCTCCTGCATTTTAGCTATTATAATATATTATATAGCCTGTTTTTATTATATATAGAGCCAATTGGCTTTGTCAATAGATACTTCCATTATATCGAAATGTTAATGATTTTTTATCGGTATTTTAATAATACTTAATATTAGCTCGTTTTTAAGGATAAATAGCTCTTATTATCAGGTTCGATTAACTCGAATTTTTTGTTTTGCGCGCTTAACGCAATAAAGAAATGACATAATGATATTCCTATATCAATTCCGTCAAATTTCTTTAACAACGCTTTATAAACCATATTTCTCTTTAGATAAATATCTATTTCGCCCGTCTCTCTTTGGTAATAATACCAAGGTTGTTTATTTACTGCCGACGGCGCTAATCTTACCGCCGACAGCAACGAAATATCTTCAAGATTTCCTACCTCTTCAAGCGGCTTTCTGTTGAAGTCTTCCGCACTTGTTCTATACGCCTTTTCCGTTTCGCCTACCGCGAGCATAATGACATATTTATAGCCCTTTTCGCTCTTTATATCTGCGCTTGACAACCCGAGCCAGCACGAGCCCAGCCCGATAGACTGCGCGAATAAATCTATCTGCTGCATAATAAAGCCCGCGTTAACCGAGTAGCCCTTTTTCTTCTCAGAGTAATACAATATGTAGCAAGGCGCCTTGACTTTGGAATTGACGCCCTTATTAGCGGGTATTATTTCGTATTTAATATTATCATATAAAGGTGTGACATTTTTGATGAAATTAAGCAGTTTTTCTCTTTTTTCATCAGAAATCTCTGCCGTGTATTTTCTGACCGAACGCCTGATAAATATCGCATCGTAAAGCCGCATAAACCCTCCCGACCTTTATTGACCTCCCTTAAAGGGAGGTCAACAGAGACTCTTATAATAAACTTTGGAATAAAGCTTCTAAATCAGTCCATAAGTAATGCCATGTTACGCCTGTATCGGATGCGATTAAGCCAAATGCCTCCGGTATACCGCCCACTTCGCCGACCAAATAGATATCCGTCATATAATAATCGTCAAGCGCGTCCTTACTGAAAGGAATCTGTCCGCCGAACTCCGTAATGCTTTCTGGGAATACCAGCGTCGTAAGCGTCGATGAATTTATAGCGGTCTCCTGAGTCATATCTATCATCCGAACTTCTTCACAGTTATAATATTTAGGCAGAATAATTACCTGCTGAACCTTGCCGGTTTCGGTCAGACCGATAACTTTCTGATACAAGCCCGTATCCGTCATATTGTAATAAGCAGCGGGCGAGAACACATATCTCGTATTTGCGCCCCAGTTAGCGTCGTAGAACGCGTTAACCGTTGCGGCGTTAAACGGATAATAAATGATTACGCCCGGATTAACGGTATTAAAGGGTACTACGGGCTCGCCGTTTATTTCGGTGATATCGGGATCGCCGTCAAAGGCGTCTTCCGCGAGAATACCATCGCCTTCAAAATGCAGTTCGTCGATATCGACGCTTCCGAACGCGTAGCTTTCTATTGAGCTCAAATGACGCGGCAGTATCAGTCTCGGAACACCCGCGCCGTAGAATGCGTGTTCGCCTATCACGAGGTAAGAGCCGTTGGGCTGGAAGTAAATATTCGTCAGTGTGTCAAGTCCGAAGAACGCCCTTTCCTCTATAATCTCGATTCTGTTATTGACGGTAAGCGAGGTCAACGCAGTCTTTTCAAACGCGCTCTTCCCTATGACGCTCGTTCTGCTGCCGAATGTCACGCTTGCAAGCGATGAGCAATCGAAGAAAGCATACTCTCCGATAATCTCGGTGAACTGATTTGCCATAGAAACGCTCTCGATAAATCCGTTGCCGTAGAAAGCGTACGGATAAATCGCGTAGATGTTAATCGGCAGCGTATAGCTGATATCTTCTTTCATCTTGGGATAACTGAAAAGCATGCGATCGCTGTCCTTTCTTTCGAACAGAACTCCGCCTACCACATGGTATCTGTATGTCTGTACCGTTGTACCCGAGTAAGAGACGAGATTATTTAAAGATCTGAATGCCGTCTCCTCAATGAAGTTCACGCCTGTGCCGATGCTGATTGTCTCCGCTCCGCAACCCTCGAACGCGCCTCTTTCGATAGTCCTTATCGTGTTGGGAATTGTGACCGAAGCAAGCGCCGCGGTATTTCTGAATGTGTATTCTTCTATCGTCATAAATCCTCTGCCGATAGTGAGTTCCGCTAAATTCACACAATCTTCAAACGCGCTCGCTCCGAGATAACTTACGGAATTAGGTATCGTCGCCATAGCAAGACCGGATTCCTTAAACGCGCCCTTACCTATGGTTTGAAGATTTGCGGGCAGATAAATATCCGTCAGGAACTCCGCATTATAGAACGCATATTCGCCGATCTCTAATAAGCCGCTGCCTAAGTTAACCGAAGTAAGCATTGTTTTGCTGAAAGAGTAATCTCCGATGTATTCGATATTGTTATACGCGGTGACCGAGCTTAATTTAGCGCACTCGTTAAACGCGTAGCTGCCTATGCTTTGAAGCGCTTTGCTTAATATTACGCTCTCCAGATTAATACACTCTTCGAAGCTTCTTTCGCCTATAATTATCAGGGTATCGGGTATCTTGACGGAAGCGATTAAAGAGCGTCCGCTGAATACGCCGTCGTCTATCATAAGCACGGGCTTTCTCTCGATATATTTGGGTATAACGAGCGCGTACGCGTCTACAATTCCCGTTTCATCGTAAATATATCCCGTTATATTCTTGCCTTCTATGCCGTTAATGGTAATATCTTCATATAAGAACTCACTTGCGGGCATATAGACATTAATTGTGTAATTATCGTCCGGAGCGGATGTAAACGCCGCATAAAGCGTCAACGCATCCGAAGGTATCCAGATTATTAAGTCAGCAGCGCAATTATCGAACACATCTATGCCTATCGAATCGACATCGGATTCAAAGAACACTTCTTTAAGATAACTCGAACCTCTGAACGCCTCGTTGCCGATATTCCTGATATTAGACGGAACGTGCAATTCTGTGAACTTATGATATCTTAGTCCGTAGAACGCCCTTGCGCCGATATCTTCAAGCCCGCTGCCTAAATCCAGCTTTTCGACACGCGTGCAGTTTTCAAACGCGCTCTCGCCTACGCTCAATACCGTATCGGGCAGAGAGATTTCTGTGAGCGCGGAGCATCCGAAGAATGCGTTATTGCCGATTGTTTCAAGGTATTGTCCGAATTTAATCTCTTTCAGCGCGGTGCAACCCATGAATGTATTATCTTCTACATTGATTATTTCGAGCATTTCTACGGATTTAATATTGCCGCCTCTGAAGACATTCGCGCCGTCTCCGCCCAAGGATACGACCTTTCTGCCGTCGATATAGAGCGGCACTATAACCATTGTATGGTCAAGTTCGCAACCCGTATGCGATGACATGCCGTTAACTTTAATAAATTCGCCTTGCTCCGTATAGAATACCTCATAGCTGAGACATTCTTTAGGAGTAACCGCTTTGTACGCGATATCCCCGCCGAAGCTCAGGATGAGATTCTCGGCATTCAAAGGACAATAGATTTCATAACCTTCTCTTAACACCGGTGTTTCATTATTTTCCTTATCGCCTATCTTATTGACATCCGCCTCGAACACGAGTCTTAACGCGTCAAAGTCGTTATCAAAAGCGTGCGTTCCCATTGAATTTACCGTATCGGCGACGACTATTACCGCCAGAGTATTCTTCGCGCCGTAGAAAGCCCAATCTCCTATCGCCCTGACATTTAAGGCAACGGGCTCGGTTTCGCCGTATACGAGCACCTCTTCGGTCTCGTTCATAATATATTCGACCGCATCGTTGCAATTCAGATAAGTGTGCAATGACAATGAAGGAGTGCCGTAGGTGTCCAGTATCATCTCATAGAGCTTGCCGTCTATGAAGTAGTACCTGCCGTTCTCCTCGTCGATAATGAATGTATCCAACGCGCTATCGAAAGCAAACGCCTTAGCTCCGATATGCTGTAACTCGGCGGATATAAAGAATTCCTCAAGAGAGATACAGCCTTCGAACGCGCTCTCGCCAATCTCATACGCTTTTGCGATATTGATATTTACCAGGGATTCGCAACCCTTAAACGCGCCCGCGCCTATCTGTTCAAGATTATATACATGAACTTCCGTAGGATCGTCGCCGGGTATCTGGGGAGGTATTTCTATTACATCGTATGCGACTGTGAAGGTCTCGAGCAGATAAGCGTTGCTGAAAGCGTAATCCGCGACTATTGTCACACTTGCGGGTAATTCGTATTCCGTTAAGAAGGACGCGCATTCTTTTAAGGACGCGAGATAGGTATGCAGTTCGGTCTTGTCTGCGTTGAAAATTATCACGCCTTCTCGCTCCTCTTCATCGATGTACTCGATATAATAATTCGGATTATCCTCAATTTCAAATACTTTAAGGTTAATACATTCTGCGACAAAGCCGTAGCCGAGAGTAACCTTATCCGACTTGATATATATACTTGTTAAGTTGTTATTGCCGGCAAACGCCCTGTATCCGATTAACTCGATGGTTTCGGGTACTTCTATTAAGGTGAATTCGCCGCCCTCAAGCGCGCCGTCCAGCACCTTAGTCACGGGCAGACCGTCGATATATCTAGGAATATATATCTCGCTTAAAGGTATCATGGTACCGTTAATGTTAATAAATTGCTCGTATTCCACCTTATAGTCGAGGTAGCCTTTATAGGTATGCTTCCTCACTTCATAGACGCCGTCGCAGTATGACCACATTACGCCGCCGTGAACAATATCGGGCATAAAGAATTCGGATGAATTGTTGTCAAATATGCCTTCTCCGATATTTGTCACATCGCCTTCAAAGAATATCATCTCTAGGCTTACGCTGTTAGAGAATGCGTAATCGCCGATGGTCTGAACTGTTTCTGATACCATGATGTTCTTAAGCGCGTATACGCCGTTAAATGCGTAAGCGCCGATTTCAACGGTTTCCCTAGGAATCGTATAAGTATCGAGACTCTTTGCGGCGGGATAAGTGTGCAGCTTGACCTTGCCGTTAGGCAGATTCTCGAATAGCACTTCCTCAATCGAGCAGTAAATGAAGTTAGCAAGGCTTACGATTATTCTTTCGAGCTTGATACAGTTACTGAACGCTCCGTCGCCGATGACCTCGGTACTATAACCTATTGTCACATACGAGAGCTCAGAGCAGTCCGCGAACGCCCTTTCGCCGACCTCAACGACGCTGTCGGGGATATAGAGGAACTTGATAGCAGAACTCTCGAACGCCGAATCGCCTATAGAGATTATCCTTTCGGGAAGGAATAATTCCGTCAGAGAAGCGGTGTTAGCGAAAGCCCTGTCGCCGATAGTGGTCACTCTGTTCGCTATTGTAATTGAAGTCAGATTTACGCAATCCTCGAATACGCTATCCGGGATTTCGGTAATATTGACGCCGATTACAGCGCTTGCTAATCCGCTGCCCTTAAACGCGCCTTCTCCAAGATAAGACAGGCTGTCAGGCAGGTTAATATTCTCAAGCAATATGGTATTATAAAACGCGTATTTACCGATAGAGGTCACCGAGCTAAGCGTTACCGTAACAAGCTTTTCGCATCCGCTGAACGCCTCGTCGGAAATCGTTGTAATAGTGCCGGGCAGAATGAGTTCAGCTATATTGGTATTCATGAACGCGCCTTTGCCTATCGCTATCACATTGGCGCCTATTGTCACTCCCGACAGCTTGTCGCAACCAGCGAAGGCATAATCTTCGATGATATTGACCTTATCCGGTATTACTATATTTTCAAGCTCGTCGCAGTTTCCGAACAGTCCCTCGCTAATTACCGTGATATTAGACGGCAGCGTCAGCGAGGTCAGCGACGTCGAATAGAAAGCGTACTTGCCGAGCGAAATAATAGAAGAAGGCAATTCGGGTATCGCGCTTAAAGATGTCGCGCCCGAGAAAGCTCTCTCTCCTATCGTCTTAATGCTGCTTGGCAGCATATCTTCGTCTTCGTTTATTATCGTCAACGCGCTGCAGTTCTCGAACGCGCCGCGGCTTATAGTCACAACGGTATCGGGCAGATAGAGCTTCTCGAGGTTTTCGCAATTATAGAACGCGTAAGGCAGAATGGTCTTGACATTATCGTCTTTGTCTAAAATCACTTCGTTGCTCTCCAGCATATTGGATATGCCCGCGATGACTTCAAAGGATGTATTATACAAGACGCCCTTTATGAATATGAAATGCTGACTGCTCTCGGTAAAGCTCATAATGTTATTGCATCCCGCGAAAGCGCCTGCGGCGATCTCGGTGATACTCTCGTCAACGTCAACATTCGTAGCCGTTGAAGACATCAGCATCACATAAATCTTGTCGTCGATATATTCGATGCCGTTATATCTTCTGCCGTATAATATCTTGTCTTCGCTGAACCTTAACAAATTATTGCCAGAGGTGTCGATGTTTTCAAGCGCCGTACATCCTACAAACGCATAGCCGCCTATCGTATCGATACTGTCGGGAAGAATTAAATCCGTTAATATTGTGTTGTTAAGGAACGCGCCGTCGCCTATCGTTCTGACCTCTTTGCCGTTGATGTATTTAGGCATAATGATTGTCTGCCTATCAAAGCCGTTATTAAGGTTCATTACTCTTGCATAGAAGCCGTCATAGAATTCATAATCGAAGAACGATTTCGGCGTGTATTCGATGATATTCAAAGATGTGCTTAATCCGAACGCGTTATTAAGGTTTTCGGTGTTGTCGGGATAATATACATTGATTATTTCTCCGATACCTTTAAGGAAGACATCGCTGCCGAGATTAGTTATATCTGACTCGAAATACACCCTGCTGAGATTTTCGTTATACGCGAATGCCCTATCGCCTAAAGTGACGAGTTTATAAGGTATTACTAAATCAATTAAATTACAGTTTCTGAACGCGTCGTTTCCGATATATCTGACAGAATCGGGCAACTCGATATGCTGTAGATACGCGCTACCCTCGAATGCCAAATCCTGAATTCCTACGACAAGTTTACCGCCGATGTATTTGGGTAAGGTCAGCGAGGCATTAGCGGGACCGGAATATCCAGTAATATATATTTCATTCGCATTAAGATGCAGGACATTAAAGAATGTTATAGGGGTGTGCTGTTTTACCGCAATTCCCATGCTGCTGAAGTTATTTAAGAATGCCGCGTTGGACGAATAAATAACGAGATTGTTACTGCAGCCCGCAAAGACGCCGCTTCCGATGTCAACTCCCGAGGTATTCTCGAAATATACTTCCGTTAATTCTTCGCAATACGCAAACGCGGTATTTCCTATACTCTCCACCGAATCGGGTATTACGATCGAGACAAGGTCGGGACACATAGCGAATGCTTTGGAAGATATTGTCTTAAGAGTCTCTGGTAGAATTATTACCTTTACTCTCGGGAGCTTATAGAAAGCGTCGTTGCTGATTTCGACAACGGTATTTTCGCCGATTAATTCGGGTATTCTTATTATGCTGCCGTATCTGGTCTGTTCTCCCGTTATTATTCCCGTAATTTTTACTTCAAAGCCGCCGAGCTCTTCGACCATAAACAGCGACTCATTGGAAATTACGCTGTACGGAATGCCGTTTTCAGCCGCAAATTGCTCCGCGACGCTCTCTTGAGCGTAGTCGTCGTAACTTATGCTCTCATAGCCATGAAGCGTGAATTCGAACGCCCTGTCGCTTGTATCGCCGAACGCGTTATCTTCTATTTCTTCAAGATAGCTTCTGATGATAATATTCTTCAGAGAAGTCATGCCGGTAAACGCGTTGGTCTCGATATTTCTAAGCGTAGTCGGCAGATACAGATTAACAAGGTCTGTATCGCCCGCGAAAGCTCCGTTTACTATGCTCTCGATACCCTCGTTAATTACAAAGGTCTCGACCGTATTTGTTACGAGATAGATATACAAAGTGGACACATTGTAGTTATAAAGCGCTTTAACCTCGTCCAATCCTACCGTATGCGTAGTGAACTTATAGTATCTGTTATCGCTTGAAACCTCAATGTCTCTTAATGAATGGCAACCGGCAAAAGCGAACTCGCCGATCTCTCTTACCTTACTGCCGATAAATACGGTATCGAGCAATTCGCATCCATTAAATGCCGAAGCGCCGATAGTCCTGACTGAATTACCTATGCTGATCATTATAAGCGCGGCGATATCCTTGAACGCTTCATCGCCGATTTCAATTACGCCGTCAATTATGGTAAAGGATATTATATCCTCTCCGATAAACGCGCCCGGAGCAATCGAGATAATCTCATGACCCGCTATAAAGCGCGGCAATACGATTTCCGTAACATTTCTGCCCAAGGTAATAGCGTTTTCGAGTTTTGCTTCGTCAATGCCAGTCAGCACGCTGCCGTCCGTGGTAAATATGTCCGAGGTCACCATTGTGCTGTCGTTAAAGTACGCGCCTACTCTCTCGACGCCCTCCATGTAATATGCCGAGACGGTTAGCCTGAATGCGCTTGCCCAGATCGTGAGGTCATTCGGGGTATACTCGAAATGCATTTCGCTTATGCCCGAGATGTCGATAAACGCGTTGGTTGCTACCGTAACGGGAGACGAGAACGCAAGAACCCTTAATCTGTTAATATTCATAAACGCCTTGGCGTCGATATGAGTTACGCTGTCTGGAATTATGAAGATATTCGCCTTTCTCGATTCAAGGTACTTGACGATATGGGTATAATTGTCGCTGTATAATACGCCGTCCTCGTATTGGAATTTGGGATTATCGGGATCAATCTCAATGTTTATGAGGTTAGAGCATCCGTCGAATACGCCGTTTCCGAGTTCCGTCATCGATTTACCTATTTCTATCCTTTCAAGCCTGCCGCACAGCGCGAATGCGAACGAACCCACGCGCCTTACGTTATCGGGAATATTTATGTATGTTAAGTTAGTGCATTCCGAGAACGCTTTGACTCCGATTTCTTCAATAGTATCTGGCAGCGTTACGCTTGCGATTTCTACATTGCCAGCGAACGCGTACGGCGCAATGGACACGACGAGCCTGCCGTTGATGTAGGCGGGAATTTCAAGAACGCTGATATCCTTGTCGCCGAGGTAATCCGCGAGACCGACGATTTCGACGGTCACGGAATCGTTCATTATAATCTTAAAGATATCCGCGGTAATGATTTCAGAAGTGCTTTCATTGTATCCTGCGCCGAAATATGCTTCAAGATTACCGCCTCCGGGTCCGTAGACATTTACCTTCTCGCATCCCGCTGTGATATTTGCGCCCATTGCCGCTACCTCGCCCTCGAATCTCAAGAAGTCAAGGGTTACGCAGTTACTGAACGCATAATTGCCGATAGAATTCACGGTTACGGGTATAACCATCATAATGAGTTCGGACGCGCCGCTGAACGCCCTTATGCCTATGGTCTTGAGACCGTAAGGCAGCGATACATACAGCAGCGAGGTGCAGCCGTTAAACGCATTATCGCCGATATATTCGACATATTCGCCTATCGTCACATGATTGAGGTCTGTATTGCCGAAGAAAGCGAAATTATCGATGCCTATGACGGGAATACCGTTGATAAACGAAGGTATAGTCAATTTGCCGTCCGTAAGCGTATCGCTCACTCCCTTGATGACAAGTCCTTCCGGGGTCTCTTGGTAGATAAGGTCGCTTGCCGATGTCGAACTGATTAAATTAATATTGTTGTTCGTGCAGTATGTGGTGACATCGTTATTAGAGACGGGCGCGTAAACGCTTATGCTCATAGGCGTGCCTTCAAAGATATCCGCTCCCAGCGATACGGATTCGGAATCAAAATATACTTTCAAGAGCTTGCCGCAGTTTCTGAACGCGTTATCGCCTATGCTCTGGACTGTCGACGGGATTATTATCGAAATAAGGTCGTCGGTCTCGAACGCGCTCTCGGCTATCGCCGTCACCTGTCTGCCGTAAATTACAGACGGTATCGTAATGTGCTTATGTCCCGTATTGCAGTAATGATTCTTCAGCCCTGTAATAGTAACCTCGTTAATACCCGTTTCAAGGTACTCAAAGCAATACGCCGCCGTCCCTTTATTGAATGATATGTTATTATTGACCGAATAGTTATGCACCACGCCGGAATTTAATCCGAATACGCGGAAGTTAGGCGCGTTGTCTCTGAATACATTCTCGCCGATAGTGATAAGATCGGATTCGAAATAGACCTCCTCAAGATTCACGCATCCGTCAAAGGCGTAGTACCCTATGTGTTGTATGCCTTCGGGAATTATTACGGAGATAATATCCGTTCTGTCCTGGAACGCAAAGTCTTCTATTGTGGTTACCCTGCCTTCTGATGTGATAGGAGGAATTACTACTATTCTCTGCGGATCGATATCGTCAATAAATCCTCTGATTTTTACATCCGTGGAATTTATCTTTTCGGTATCGAACAGCTTAACGGACGAGGAGTGGACATATCTGATATTATTCGCCATACAGTAATCGTAGAGCGTAATAACACCGGGGATTGTCGATTTGACATCGGCGGGCGAATATACTATCATACCCAGCCTCATCGTGCCGAATATATCGATATCTTCCGTCAGATTAATTATGTTTTCCTCGAAATACACGCCCTGCAGCGATAAGCAGCCGCTGAAAGCGTTTTCGCCGATAGTTTCGACATTCTCGGGTATAGAGAGATTAATTATGCTTGAAGCGTTTTCAAACGCCCTCTCGCCAATCGTCTGAAGATTCTTACTGAGCGTTACGGTGTCGAGTTTAGTAATATCCTTAAACGCCGTAGGCGCAATCTCAAGCACGGTGTCGGGCGCTACAAACGAAGTCTTATTTAATTCGTTATTAAACGGCAGATAGAGTATCAGCTCTGTCTTGTCATTATTGTAGAGCACTCCTCCGTACATCGAGAATACGGGGTCCTGCATATCGAATCTCTCGAATTTATAATTTGCAGTCGTATTAATACTGTGTAAATTCTTACTTCTGCTGAACGCATCCGCCTCGATTTCTTCTATCTGATCGGACAGATGAATGCCGATAAGATTAGGCATATTATCAAACGAATATTGTCTTATGATATAGAATTGATCATATGTGCTGTTTTCAATTTCTTCAAAGAGCACATATTCGTCCTGAACGAGCGGAGTGCCGTCCTTTGTTACGACAAGCTGAAGGATATCTTTATCTAAAGGTAAATCCTGACTGGTAGGATGGAATTTTAATATTGTATCGCTTTCCTTCTTATAATCGCGCATCGTATCCATAGTTAGATCCGAGCCGCTGTGTTTAACGACTAGCAGATTAATATCTTCTATAACATAATCCTTAAACAATATCTTGCTGTCTTGACCCTGTATATCCTGAACCTCGTAATCGTAATTGCCGAAATCCCAGAAATCTTTCTTATTTAATTCCTCGCCGTTATAATATACCGATATATTGTCTGCGGAATAACCTGCGATATTATTGATATGCAGTGTTATCTCCTTACTGCTGTCCATACAATATTGGTTATACTCGTCTTCAACATATTCTATAACATCTCCGTCGCCTTTATCCCATACGATAGTGATATTCGAATCACCTATCGGATCTGTGAAGTATATAGCTTTATTATAATAGTAATAGTCGGCGCTTTCAGATGTGTCGATATGTGTCTCTTGCAAATCCTTTACATTCTCGTAGCCCGTGGGTCCGGGTACATACTCCAATTTCATTTCGGCGCCGTTATTGTTGACTGTATGCAGCGCGTAATTATATCTTAGCGTCTTGGTTGTTTTTATTAAAGTGTCAGGATCGTCAGGATCGGGTTCTAATGTCGTTATCGTTAAGAGCCGGCATTCGAAGAGAGAGCCTTTAAGCATATCCATAATTTCCTGATTTTCATATTCCGTGCTAGCCGTTGAAGAATAATTCGGATTCTCCTCGTCCACGACAAATTCGGCTATGTCGCAGCCCGAGAACGCGCCTACGCCGATATAAGTAGTATCCTTTGAGATTAATATTCTGTTGCTGCCCTCGCCTTTTAATCCTGAATCCGCGAAAGCCCTTTCACCGACATTAGCGATTGTAATATCGTAATAACCCGGGAATTTCTTACAGCCTTCAAATACGCTTACTCCGATTGAGCTGAGCATGGATGGCGGTAAGTAGTACTCGAAAGGCTCTTTTACGAATCTGAAGCTGCCGTCGTAATTTCTGACTACTATTTTCGTAAGCGACGAGCAGCCGTAGAACAGATAATCCTTGAATACCGTAATGCTATCGCTAAGCATTACCATATCGAGCGACGAGCAACCCTTAAATACGCCTTGGCTGAGGTTGCCCGCTATGACATTGTCTGACAACACCATAGTAGTCAGGCTTCTGCAGTTCAAGAACGCGTATTGTCTGATGTATTCAAGATTTTCAGGCAGCCTGATGCTCTTTAGCTTGATACAGTTAGCGAACGCGTATTCGCCGATTGTATTAACGGTATCGGGCAGGTAAACCTCCTCTAAATTGCTGCAATTATAGAATAGCCTGTCGGGAATTATGGACATACCCGCAAGCAGCGAGAATTTCTTGACATTATTGAGTTTAAGGCTGTTGCCGAGCTCCATTACGGGCAGACCGTCTATAAATTCGGGTAAAATTACATTGGTATTGTCGCCGTAAGAAGTCATATTCCTGATACCCGTAATCCTTACTTCGGTGTCGCCGTTTATTAATTCGTATTCAAAGTTAGCCGCCGCGGTACCGAGGTTAAACGGGACATAATTATTGCAATACGATTCGATATTGCTGTCAGAAGGCCCGTATACTACAAGGAATGACGGACTTTCGGGCGTAGCTATCTTGGTCTTGTTGAAGATATTAGTCCCGATAAGCATTACATCGGATATAAAATACACCTCGAACAGGTTGCTGCAGTTATTGAATGCCCAGCCGCCTATGCTCTCGACGCCGTCGGGAATTGTTATTCTCTTTAAGTTGGTCATTCCCTCGAATGCCCGCTCGCCTATTTCTTTTATCGTATCGGGCATAATTACTGTATGCGCGTTATTCTTATCCTTAAACGCCTTGCTGTCGATAGCGGTTACGATTCTGCCTTCATATTCCATAGGCACGACTATAATCGCATTGTTCTTTTTATAACTCGTTATTGCGAGCGAGTAAGCGTTAATTACTCTGAAAGTGAAATCTTCAGAATCTGTGATTCCGACATAATTAATCTTGACTTCAACGCTTCCGTCCGGAGCATAGAGCGGATTCTCGCAATATTCGTACAGGCTGTTCTCGTCATAATCCGCAGGGCCGTATACCGTAATTAATTCCTCTATGCCCTCGAATATATATTCGCCGATGTTTAAGTCAGACATAAAGTATACGGAAGTAAGGGTTGCGCAATTAGAGAACGCCTTATCCGCGATGCGCGCTACGGAATCGGGAACGGTAAACATCACTTCGTTATTTGTCGGCAGATATACAATCAGAGTAGTCATATCCGAGCTGTAAAGGACGCCTTCGTTCATTACATAATTAGCGTTATCCTGAAGGTCAATATATGCGAGTTTTGTGCATCCGTTGAAAGCGGCGTTGCCGATATTATCGATATATTCATGCAATTGGATTCTGACTATGCTATCCGCGCCCCTGAACGCGTTGTCGCCGATGCTCGTGACATATCTGTCGATAATCTTCTCGGGCACGATGACATTATTATGGCTTAATAGACATACATGATCCTTAAAGCCCGTAATTTCGATTTCGTTGCCGTTGATTATCGTATAGGTAAAGCACAAAGCGCCGTTGATATCCCTTAACAGCAGACCGTTTTCTTGCATACGCGACTCGAGGTTTCCGCCAAGAGTTCCGTAGTATTCGGTCTTAATAGGATTGCCTTCGAATACAGATGAGCCTAAATGCTCGACATCGCTCGCGAAATACACTTCTTTCAGCTCGCTGCAATACGCGAACGCTCTCGGGCCTATGCTTGTAACGCCTTTGCCGATGACAACGGAGCTTAAACTCGAGCAATTATCGAACGCGTTAGCGCCGATTACCTTAACGGTTTCGGGGATAATAACGGTCTTTAAGTTCCTGTATAGCTTGAATGCCGCGTCGCCTATCGCGGTTACTTTACCCGTTTCGGCGCCGCCGTTATAGCTTATAAAGGACGGTATTACTATATCTTCGTATAAAGTCTTGTTAAGATGCTCTTTAATTCCCGTAATTCTAATCTCGTTGTTTAATAAAATCTCGTAACTGAAGACATTCTTATCCTCGTCGAATTTGGTTGTGACCGTCTGGAATTTAACGCCGTTAATTATGCTGTATTTCTCTGCGTTGGGCGCATCGGGACTCTTAACTATGAGATTGGAAGTAGTATTTTCAAATACATCTTCGCCGAGATAATATACATCGTTGACAAAGTATACTTCTATCAGGTTAGTAGCGTTATAGAACGCGCTGTTGCCGAGTATAGTAAGCGCGCCGCTCACCGTAACGCCTTCGAGCTTACAGCTTTCAAACGCGTTATCGTAGATGATATCGACTGACTCAGGCACTATGAAATACGGAGATGTCAGCGCCGACATATACGCTATTAGCTGTACCATATCGCTTGTATAAAGCGCTCCTTTTTCAAATCTGAAATTAGCGCCCGGAACTATCGTAGTCAGCTTGGTGCAATTGGAGAACGCTCCGATACCTATTGTTTCGAGTAAATTCGGAAGCGCGATTGAAGTAAGCGTATTATTGCCCGCGAACGCCTTTTCCGCGATTACCTTGATATTATCCGATATCGAATAACTTGACATTTCGACAACGGGCACATAAGTATGCAGAATATTGCCGTTCATTACGATAGCGTTATTGTCGAAGTAGAAATATTGATTAGCCTCGTCAATTACCAGACTTCTTAAATTGTTGCAGCCGTTGAATACTCCGATTCCGATTTCGTTGACGCCGAAAGGTATCTTAATGGATGTGATTTCGCTCTTACCCTTGAATGCTCCGGCGGCAATTTTCTCGACCTGTAATCCTTTGATATAGGCGGGTATAGAAATGTGGGAATGACCAAGCACACAATAGTGCGCCTTAAGTCCGTTAATTCTTATCACGAGGTCGCCGTTGGCGTTTCTTGTCGAAGTGTAATCAAAGCAATTAGACTGCGTGCCCTCGTTGTACGGGATACCGTTATCGCTGCAATAGTTTGCAATCGTGCCCGAAAGAGGTCCGAACACATTAATGTGCTGGGAAGCTTCCTTGAATACATCCGCCTGAATACTCTGAACATCCTTAAAGAACACGACCTCGGTAAGCGCGCTGCAGAACGAGAACGCAAGGCTTTCGATATGTCTTACGCTGTAAGGCAGATTTATATTAGTCAGGTTATAGCAGCCCTCGAACGCTTTTTCTCCGATAGTGACAATGCTTGACGGCAATATCATAGTCTTGATATTGTACGCGCTCTTGAACGCGCCCTCGCCTATACTGACGACCTTGCGGTCTTCAATATACATCGGCACTACGATTTGAGTAAGGCTGTTTCCGCCTCCCTTAGCTTTAAGTCCTTTGATATTAATATAATTATCCGGAGTGTTATCATATTCGAAATATGTATCAAGCGTCCATGCAAGATAGTTATACCTGAAACGGTTCGCGTAACTCTCAAGATGCGGGCCGCTAGGCGCGTAAATCGTCAATCCCTTCATTGTATTTATAAACACATCGTCGGGGATGAGCATATCCCTGCAGAAGTACGCCTCGGCAAGCGAGATACAGTTAGCGAAAGCTCTCTCGCCTACTGTCATTACGCTTCTCGGTATTGTGAGATACACAAGTTTGTAACAACCCTCGAAAGCCCTCGGATTAATCGTGAATACATCTTCGGGGATTTCAAAGATAATATCGCAAATGCCTCCGAATACCGTATGGATTAAAGAGCCGTTCATCGAATAAATCGCGCCCGTATCTTCGTAACGGTATTTAGGGTTCTTCTTATGTAAAGTAACGGAAGTTATTTTGTTGGAATTAGCGAATACTCCCGCGCCCATATATGTCACGCTTTCGGGAATTACCACGCTAATTAGCGCCGTGCAGCTTTCGAACGCGCCCGCTTTTATCTCTCTTACGGTATTTAAGATTTCAAACGATTCCATCGTACCATTAAACGCGAACGCCTGTTCTTCGATTATTCTTACGGTCAGACCGTCAATATATTTAGGCAGTATCACATTGATGTGATCAGCTTCGCACGGGTTATTGCCGTTATGAGTTACAAAGCCGTGAATTACGACCTCGTTGTCAACGACGGATGAAACGAAACAGGTCTTGGGAGTATATCCGACAAATTTTATCACATCGGCATCATAGTCTGACAAGTTAATGCCCACTCTGCTTGCGTAAGGCGCGTAAACGGTGACGGGAATTGTTTTTCCTTCGGGCTCGCCTTCTACTAACTCCTCTTTCTTTAATGTATACGCGTTAATGTCTTCAAAAGTCGCCGCTGTGGTGCCGTAAATTATTATCTCAATATCTGTTATCTCAACAGTCGGGATAATAATTGTATTATTCTCATCTATTTCGTATTCTGATAATTCGCCGTTTATATATATGGATTTAAGCGAATCTATATTGATATGGGATTTTAACTTGATATTAGCGTTATCTTCGGAATATGTAACCGTATAATCCTCATTGATAATGAGAGAATAAACGGGCGTTGCCTCGAAATAAATCTCATAGAGGGATTCCGCTCGTGCAAATACATTCGCGCCAAGCAGCTCCACGCTCTCCATAAACCTTACATTGCCGAGATACATAGCGCCCTCGAACGCTCTGTCGAATATCTTTCTGACTTCTTCGCCGACAACATAATTTACATAAGAATTATTGGACAGATAAGTATGCAGCAAAGTCTTATCCTTATTGTAAAGCACTTTATTATCGAAAACATAATTAGCGTTAATTTCAGGTATCTTAATAAATTGCAGATTCCTGCTAGCACTGAATGCGCCCGCTCCGATTGAGATAACATTGCCCGTAAGGTCGATTTGAGACGCTTTGGTCTTGTAGAACGCGCCGTCGGCAATTATCCTTACACTGTCCGGCACTTTGAACATCGCCTTTTGATTTGCCGCGAGATAAGTATGCAGCATATCCATCGTAGCGGAATACATAATTCCGTAAATGCCGTCCGCGGTATTCTCGTAAACGCGATAGAATCTGTTGTCCTCCGCTTTAAGCTCGGTGATATTGACGGCTCCCTCAAACGCGGAATAACCGACGGAATTAATTCCGTAGAGGAATATTACGGATGTAATCTCCGTTTCGTCCTTAAACGCGTTTGTCGCTATCTCGCTTACAGGTATTTCATTAATGATATGCGGAATTATAATATTAGTAATCTTATTATCGGGTTTACTATGATAAGACTCGGACAATCCGTTAATAATTATCGTGCCGTCTTCTTTAAGAGTAAAATCAAAGTTGCCCGAAGCGGTCCAAGGATAATAGATTACATCGGGATAATCGGGTAATTCGTCGGGTTCAAGTGTTAATACATTGACCTCATTAATCTTATCATACAGCGTATATTCCGAGAAAGAATAACGCGGATTATCAGAATCAATCACCAGCTCGTATAACACCGTGCAACCCGTAAACGCGTTGGCGTTAATAGAAGTTACGCTAGAGGGGATAAATATCCTTTCTATGGTATCGTTGCCCGCGAAAGCATTAGCCGCAATTGATGTTACGGGTACGCCTTGATATTCGTCGGGAATAATAATTTCTCTCTGTCTCAGCGCGCTGTATTGACCGTCCTTGATGCCCGTAACAGCAGCAGCGCCGCTTGTTATAACATAATTCAAATCAATGGTTTTCGGGGTCGAGAAATAATCGGGCAGCATACCGTAATCGGGACCGTATACTCTCAAATCCGCGGCGTTATTATCGATAATCCGGACGCCTGCGTAATCGATGTCGTCTTCAAAATATACTCTGAACAGGTTCTTGCAGCCGTTAAATGCGTAATCGCCTACGGCGTTTATTTCAGAATTGATGATTACCTTATAAATATTGGTGTTTTCAAAGGCTCTCGCATAAATAGTCTTAACACCATCGGGTATTTTATAAGGCTCGCTATCACTAGAATGCTCATTGATATATAAATGAGTGTGCAATATAAGTTCGTTTGAATCTCTATTATCATACAGATTCCTGCCGTCAAATGAATATACGGATTCCATGGGCAGGGAAATTAAAGCTAGATTAATACAGCTTGTGAACGCGCCCGCGCCGATTTCGGTAACCGTTACAGGAATATTTATTCTTTCGATATAGCTATTGCCGTAGAATGCGCCTTCGCCTATTGCAATATCGTTAGGCACATTGAATTCCGTAGCCGGATTCAGCGCGAAATACGTATGCAATACGACGACCTCTTCCGTAATCTGCAGTTCTTCGTTAAATCTTTCTCGGGTCATCATAAGCATCTTCGCGCCCGAAAGCTCATCATAGCTTATATAGTAATTAGGATTGTTGATAATAAGCGTAGACAGGGTCTTAATGCCCGCGAAAGCGCCCGCGCCTATCTCTTCAATATGATTATCTATTATAATCGTCTGAATATTCGGGTGTCCCGAGAAAGCGTAATCTGCAATTGCTCTTACCCTTAAACCTTTAATGTATTGGGGAATTACGAGCTTGGTTAAGTCGTCGTCCGCGCCCGTAACCGTTACATAATAACCGCTGTCGCCGGAGAGAATCTCATATTCGAGGAATTCAACAGGCGTAACGGGATAAACTTCGGGATAATCGGGTATAACCGAAGGCGAGAGCGTCAGCACCTCATTCAGCATATTATCGTAGAGAGTAAGATTGGAGAATGTATAACTTACATTGCCTTCGTCAATTACCAACTCGTATAACGCCGTACATCCCTCAAAGGCGCTCGCGTCAATAGAAGTAACGCCCGCCGGTATGAATATTCTTTCTACGCTCTTGTTATCTTTGAAAGCGTGCGCGCCGATAGCCGTTACGACTACTCCCTGATATTCGTCGGGAATAATAATCTCGTTATGATCATCAAGGCAGAAATGCGGCTTGATGCCCGCTACCTCAGCAGTCTCGTCTATATTATATATCAGACATTCCAGCGTATCGGACAAAGCGTAATCAATATTGTTCGCCATGAAATAGCTGATTAATTGAACATTATCGATAGGATTGACATATGCCTTGAACGAGTCGGTATTAGCAAATATCACACTGTTTACGACCAGATCGGAATTGAAGATAATTTCAACGAGATTCCTGCAGTTGGTGAACGCGTGTTCGCCGATGCTCTCGACGCTCGAGCCCACAGTCACATATTCGATATTGCTGCTGGTGAACGCGTAAGCACCGATATATTTAACGCTTCCGGGGATTCTTACGGACTTGATGAACGAATTATCCTCAAACGCATGCGACGCGATCGCCGTAACCGTCTTGCTGAATAACTGCGCCGGTATGTCCAATACCTCGTGATTATGTCCGCACACAAGTCCGGTTATAATCACTTCATTTTCGGCGATTTCGATATATTCGTAACAGTATTCGTTAAGCTCTGGCACTACGATATCGTAAATCCTGCTGTCGAATGGCGTGTATATGAGAATATTTTCAAGACCCGCGATTACCAATTCCAGGTCAAAGTCATTTATTACATCTTCTTCAAAGTATATACTTTCGAGAGCGTACGCGCCCGCGAAAGCGTAGTTGCTAACCTCGTATGTAAGGTACGGAGCAAGATATTCCGTTTCCTCCTTGCCCGCGGGATAACCTATAAGCCTGTAACCGTATTCCTCTCCGGCCAATATTGCGGGTATATACTTGAATAGTACACCGTCTACGGATACGAATACCGTATTACCTTCCTCAACGGTAATAAGCAATAAATTCTTGCAGTGAGACAGAGCGCCGTCGCCTATTTCCGTGACATTTGCGCCGATAACAATTTCGGTAAGGTTCTCATTGCCGTAGAACGCGCCGCCCGCTATCTCTTGTATTTCTTCGCCGATTTCGTATTTGTCCGAGGTATTTACGGCAAGATAAGAGACTATTTTGGTCATAGCCGCGTTATAGAGTATGCCCTCCTCGAACTTGAAATCGTCGTTATCCTCATGCAATACGATATCGTAAAGCAGAGGACAGGACGCGAACGCCATTTCTCCGATTTCGTTAATAGTCTCGGGAATAATTATCCTGACAACATCCCTATTGCCCATAAACGCCTGTTCGGCGATAGCGGTCACTTGTTTCCCTTTGATTTCGGACGGAATTTCAACGGTATAATGAGCGTCGGGACAAGTATGTTTCTTGATACCCGTAATTGTTACTTCGTCGTTTAAGATATAATAAGTAAAGCATGTATATTCGTTCAGATATTCATAATCAATTGAATATGTGCCTAAATACTGTTTAAGCGAAGCGTTGCCGATGTCGGGTATTACGGGATTCGCCATGGGAGAATATTCAAAGATATTATATCCGGAATCAAGGCTGATATCTGCCAAGAAGAATATATCCGTAAGATAAGCGCAATCGCCGAACGCCTCGAGACCGATAGAATTGACTCCTCTTCCTATAACAGCGCTCTCGATGCCCGAGCTCTTGAACGCGCGCTCGCCGATTACGGTAACCGTATCGGGAATTACCGCGCCTGTTATATCCTTCCTGCTGGAAAACGCCCATTCTCCTATTTCGGTTACCTTGTATCCGTCAATGTAACCGGGAATGACTATCTCACCCTTGAATTCGATATTAATACCGATAATCTGAATTTCGTATTCATCAATAGGCAGATAATCGAACAGATTCATTGCGGGCGCGTTGCGGTACTTGACATTATGAAGAGTCGTGTATATCTGTACATTGGGCGTATTATTGCCGTATACGATAAGGTCGTCGGAAGTGCCTTTATAAATATCTTCGCCGATGTTATTTATATCGCCCATAAAATATATTTCTTTTAATATCTCGGAATTCTGGAACGCGTAATCCGAAACAGAATCTACGCTATCGGGTACAATTACGCTCTCAAAGGTGTCCAGATAGAGATAGAGTCTGGTCTTAGCGTAATCATACAATACTCCGTTTTCAAATATATAATTAGTATTTTCTGGGCTTACGGTAAGCTGATTAAGATTAGAGCACCCTCTGAACGCGCCTTGAGCGATAATGCTTACGGTACTGCTGATTTCAATATTTGTGATGTTGTCGCATCCGTCGAACGCGCCGTCGACTATTTCTATCACGCCTTCGGGGATAATAAATGTCGCGGCATTATCGATGCACAGATAAATAATTGTCAGATCCTTGTTGAAAAGCACGCCCTCGTTGAAAACATAGACGGGATTTAAGTCATCTATTATTATATTGTATAGCAGCGTGCAGCCTCTGAACGCGCCGCCTCTTATATCCGTTACGGTAGACGGTATGACAATCGAGGTCATTGTCGTCTGGTCCTCAAACGCGCCTTCCGCGATTGCCGTCACGGGTCTGCCGTTAATGTATTTCGGAATAATAATCTTGGAATAGTTATTGATGAGCAGGCTCTTTTTTAGACCGATTATCGTTAATCCTTCGGGATTTTCTTCCGTAATAAACAGCGCGGGCAACGTGCTGCTGTTATATAAAATGCCGTACTGTGAAGCGTAGCTTTCAAGATTGCTTCTCTGCGGTCCGTACAGCTTGAGGTCATTTGACGGCATATTGAATATATTCATGCCGAGAGTTGCGACATCGGAATTAAAATAGACTTCCGTCAGATTACCACAACTCATAAATGCATACTCGCCGATTTCAGTGACGCTGCTCGGAATGCTAACGCTCGTGAGGTTAAGACAATTAGTAAACGCCCTATTGGAAATCTTCGCAATCGTAGACGGTATGACAATAGACTTAATTACATTCTGGTTAAACGCACCGACGCCTATCGAAGACACCTTTTTGCCTGATATGAACGCGGGAATTATAACGGTGTCGCTTTCGCCTTTATAAAGCGTGATTTCGACTTCCTGGTCGCCGTTTATCAATCTCGTATTGAAATTCGTAGCGGCTGTCCAAGGCACGAAATGATGGTTGGGATTAAGGTCGCACAGCTCGGTAATCTTATTGGATTCGCCCGTTAATGGTCCGTACACCGTGAGAGTGCCGACGCCGTCAAAGATATTATTGGCAATTAAAACCGGCTCATTCTGGAAGAATACGCTCGTAAGCGCTTCGCATCCGCTGAATAATCCGGACGGCAGGGATGTCAAATTCTTGGGAATTGTAATCTCGCTTAGATACTTACAGTCGGTAAACACATTATTCCCGATAGTAGTTAAGGAATCGGGCAACTTAACGGACATCAGCCTTTTACTGTTCTCAAAGGCGTTATATTCTATCTCGGTAATGCCCTCCGATATAGTGAGCGTTATTATCGAGTTATTCTTAAACGCGTTCGCGGCGATTTTCTTGACGGGTACGCCGTTTATCGAAGACGGAATAACTATATCGCTGTGTCCCGCGGAACAGAAATGGTTTTTCAGTCCGATTATCGTAATCTCGCCGCCCGATTCGTTATACCTCAGACAGATATCAAGCTGCTCTTCTGCAAAGTTTATGGGAGCGGGATTACCCTGCGAATCCGTCTGCAGAGCGCAATACAGGGCGATATTGCTGCCGAGCTTGCCGTATACGGTCAAATCGTATGTGTTCTTGAACACATTCTGCCCTATTTCAGACACATCGCCTTCAAAGTATATTTCTTTGACATATTGAGAATCTTTGAATACCTCGTCGCCGAGCTTTCTAACGCTTCTCGGTATTATAACGGTAACCATATCCTTATCCTTAAAGGAGCCGTTATGCAATTCTACGATCTTATACCCGTTAATGTATGCGGGTATAACGACATTTACCCTGCCCGATAATTCAAGATAATTATCTATTCTCGCCTCGAGCTCATCAAGCGGACTAATTACGAAATCGCTTACGGGAGAGCAGTTGATAAACCTTAAATTATTGCTTCTCGTATACATTTCGATATTAAATCCTTCGGGACTGTAAATCGTCATTGATGAAGCGTTATTGACGAAAATATTATCGCCGACGGACTCTATGTCGTTTTCGATGTAAACGGTATTCAGGTTGTTGCAGTTAGAGAAAGCGTATTCGCCTATCGAGATTATAGAGCCGTCAATGCTAATATTGGCGATAGAAATAGAGTTATAAAAAGCGTAATCGCCTATGATATCCACATTGTCGGGTATTATTACGCTAATCAGCGTGGAATTACCCGAGAACGAATACGGAGCAAGCGTGGTTACCGTCGAAGGAATTGTAAAGCGCTTGCGGCTTAAATTACCGAAGTAATAGATTATTGTGTCTTTGGAGTAGTTGTACAATACGCCGTCATAGAAGGAATAATATCTGTTACTGCTATCTATCTGTATATCCAGAACGGAAGTATTAATAAATACGCCGTTGCCGATGTTCGAAAGATTTGCGGGAATCATAATTGTATAGAGATTGACCGCGTTTTCGAACGCGTTATCCCCTATTGTAATTACCGTATCCGGTATTATGAAAGTATTATCGGGATTGTTCGGGAGATACAGGTATAAAACGGTCTTGTTTTTGTTATACAATACGCCCTCTTCATAAGTGAATACGGGATTATCGTCAAATATGAGTTCGTAAAGCGCCGTACAGCCTCTGAACGCGCCCGAGCCGATATATGTAACGCTGTCGGGAATGCTTATCGAGATTATGGACTTCTCGTTGACAAACGCATTCGCCGCGATTCCCGTTACGGGCATGCCTTTTATCATGGACGGAACGGTGATATATTCTCTGCCCGTTATAAAGCTGTGGTTAAGAAGTCCCGTTATTCTCACTTCATCGTTAATTATCGTGAAATTAAAGTAAGTCGAAGGTGTGCCGATATTAAATTTTATATTATTTCCCTGACAATATGATACCAATATGCCTTCTTCGGGTCCGTATACCCTTATTGTATTATTCATCTGATAGAATACGCTCGGACCGATATTTGTTAAGACGCCTTCAAAGATAATTTCTTCTAAATTCAGGCAATTGCCGAACGCGTATTCTCCTACGCTCTCGAGAGAATCAGGCATAATAAGAGAAACTAACGAGCTGCAGTTAAAGAACGCCTCCTTGCCGATAGCGTAAAGGTTGGACGAAATAGATATGTATTCAAGGTTTACGCAATAGTAGAAAGCGCGCTCGCCTATGGATTCGATAGTGTCGGGCAGAATAATTCTTCTTAACGAGGTATTGTTCTTGAAAGCGTTATCGCCTATTATAAGAACGGTCTTTCCGTTAATTATAGCGGGAATTATCAATTCGTCGGAATCTAAATATTCTTCGGATAATCCCGTAATCATCAGCGTATTCGCCGTTAAATCCTCTGTAATGAAGTAGTTTTCGTTAGTCCAGTCTTTATAATTAATATTATTGCTAAGGCAATAATTCATCAGGCTGCCTTCGGCGGATGCCGGACCGTATACGACAAAGTCCGACGGAGTGTATTTGAATACATCGTCGCTAAGCAGACCGCCTATGTCCAATCTGAAATAAACGGATTTAATACTGGGGGAATAAGCGAACGCCTGGTAACCTACGGATAAGATATTCTCGGATACAATCTTGGATAACAGATTGTCAAGGTACGCGAACGCAAGCGGAGCAATCTCTCTGACATCGTCGGGAATATTGAAATACGAATTCATATTAGACGCAAGGTAGGAGTGAAGCACCGTGCCGATATTGTTATAAATAACGCCGTCAACCAGTTTATAATGCTGGCTTAATATAGTCAGATCCGTGAGCTTACCCGCGCCCGAGAAAGCGCCGTAGCCTAAATTGATAAGAGATGCGGGCACCGTGAAAGATGTCAGGCTGACGCAGTTATTGAACGCTTTTTCGCCTATTGCCTGAAGATTTCCGTTGGTCACGAATTCGCTTAACAGCGTACATTCGGAAAAAGCGTACGCGCCGATTACTTTTACAGATTGCGGCAATACAATCTTCTCAATCCCCGTACAGCCCGAGAACGCCCCGTCGTCTATAATAACCAGATTCGAAGGCAGACGCACGGATATCAGATTGGTTTTATTTGAAAAGCCGCCGATTTTTACGACGGGAATGCCGCCTATCGTGGACGGGAATACCAATGACTCCGGATTCAAGTCTCCGAGTTCGTTAAAGCCGAGTATTTCGATACCCGTAATTCCGTCGTCCTCATATACCTGATATTCAAAGCTGTCAATAGATGTATAGATGATAAGGTCTACCATGAAAGTGATTTCTTCAAGGTTAGCGGTGTCATCGGGTATGAACTTGACCTCGTATTGTGTTATCGACGAAATCGGAACGGCATCGAGATTAACCCATTCGTATCTGCCCGACGCGATGAGAGGCGAATTTTCACTGCCGTAATGAATAACGCCTCCCGAAAATTCGCTGGCAGACAAAGTTTCGTTAGAGAAAATCGGGGTTGTCTCCGGAGAAATATACACTCTCGGAGTAGCTTTTGACACCTCAATCATTACCTTCAATGTCATGGTCTGATAATGGTTGTCGTCAGGTATAAACAGAACATCGTAACCGTTATTGTTAACGATAGGTATTACGGTATCGTCCTTCCAGTAGAAATTACCGTCTACGGAAGCGTCGCCGCCCGATAACATACTGTCAGAGAGAGTCTGACCATATACAAGCGGAGTAGCAATCGGATGCTCGTATATCGCAACGGCAAGTTTTAATACGGAAATCGCCACATTAAAGCTGTAACTCGTATAGTTTATCGTATCGGCGGGCGTAAAAGTTACATTTACCAATTCGCCGTCCGTTTGCGGCTCGTAATTTACATTAGTCCAGCTAAAAGTGCCTTCCGTATCGGCAACTCCGTTTGACAGCGCGCTTTGAGACAAATTCTGCCCGTATGTAATAAAGGCAGGAGTAGGATTAGAGAGTATTCTCGGGGTCGCCTTGTTGATTACTATATTAATATCATGTTTTACGATAGTGAAGTTCTGACTGTCATAAGGTCTGAATACCACGGTCGCAGTCGGAGTACCCGTAGCAAGTCTTGATAAGATAAGGTTCGGAGACTCCCATTCGAATATGCCGTCTGGCTCTGATATCCCTCCGTCCAATACGGAATCTCCGAGCTTGGTGCCGTATGTAATACTTCTTGCCGTAGGCCATGATTCGATAACCGGCGTTGCCTTGTTGACAACGGGAATTACGGTCAGCGAAACGGAATTATATACTTCCTGATCATTGGGCACAAATAGCACGGGATAACCGTCATTGACGACGGGAGGATTTACATTAACCGGAGGCGTTTCGGTATTCCACACGAAATTGCCTTGCACCGCGCCTCTTAACGACCTCGCTTCTCCGCCTGAAAGAACGGCGCTGCTTAAACTTTGACCGAATGTAAGAGACGCAGTCGGATAAATTGTAATCTGGGGAGTTGATTTAATAATATTTACTTCGACATCGAATACCGTGGGCTCGTAATTTGTATCAGTCGGCGTAAATACCGCCTGATGCGTCTCGCCGGGTCTCGGGTATTTGCCTTCCTCTACCCAGCCGAAAGTGCCTTGTATACCATCGGCTACCGAGCCTCCCGTTAACGGTATATCCTTGAGAGCCGTGCCGTAGGGCTTTTCTGCGGCAACCGGAATAGTCTCGATCTCGACGGGTATTCCTTTAACGGTTATAATAAAGGTCTTAGTCGCGCCTTTATACTTATTGCTTGAAGGCACGGCTACGGTTACCTTATATTCTCCGGCGTCCAGTATTTGTTCGACCGTCTGATTATCCTTTGAGATCGTTATCGACATTTCGGGCAACTCCCCTAAATTAGTCGAGAATACGGGTAATTCAATCGGGTCTCCCGTGTATGTAAATTCGGCGTCAGCACCGACAATAGTAACTGTTTTGGCGCAACCGGCCATAGACAAAAAACCGCTAATGATCAATAAAACCGCGAAAACAATTAAAACTACTTTTCTGTTATTCATAAGGCCTCCGGCTCAAATATCAAGAGATATTTTTTTGTATACCAAATATACGAGGGTATAGCGTCTCGTGGTATTAATTTTAGCATTATAAGTCAATAAAGTCAACATAAGCGTTATTCTAAGACTAACCGCCAAAGAGATATTAATATAATCTTAATAATTTTTTTTTACTGAAACATTTATTTTTTTGCCACAAATGATTATTTAGGCTTATAATACTATTATATTATTAAATTATGATTAAGAATTATTCCCGCCGTCTGTCGAAGACGGGAAAATAATTGATTGTCATATTAACTCGTAATATATCTCTATCTTATGATTTCTGTCGATATTCATAAAGGTGTAGCATGTACCGTACAAAGCTATATCTATTGCTTCGCCGTCCACATAAATAGCTTGAAGCGCGTATCCCGCAAGCGCCGAATAAGTAAAGGTTATATTCCCGTTGTAATTTATCGTCTTAACACCGGAAGGGTCGACCACGCCGCCCTCGCTGACTACGGATTCCACCGTAAACGAATCTATCTTAAACGCGGCGGCAATAAACCTGTTTTCCCTGACATCATTAAGAATCAGCGTACCGATTTTATCCGTCACATAGTATTCGAACTTGTCATCACAGTATCCGTCATAGAGCTCTATAACATTACCCGGAGTGATATACACTCTGATATAATCGATATGATAATATGCATCGGGCGTGAAAGTATATATAACGCTGTCGCCGAAAGGCACCTTGAGATAATCGTAATCGCCTACCCGGATACTATCGTAGCCTTCGCTCCACGAAACTTCGCCGTTTGAAGTTTGCCTGGACTGAATGTTGAACATATCGATAGAGAATTTCACACTGACAGAGACATCGTTATTTACGGGATTAAGTATGTATATTAAATCCTGCGGAACGGTAGTATCCGAGGTGTTTACCTTGAATTCTTCCACATGATATCCCGTATCGGGCTCAAGCGTCAAAGCGGGTCTCGCGCCGTAATCGGCATAAAATTCTTCAACGGGATTTCCTTCGTATAAGACCGCGCCCGGCCCCTCCCATTCGATGCTGATTCTGTATTTATTGATTTCATATTCCGCCGATATTGTCTGATCCGAGCTGATATTAGACAAAGTCAGGTCGTAAATGCTCTGATTATAACCGCTTAATGTCTCGCCGTTTTTAATAATCGAGGATATATGATAACCTACATCGGGCAGTATCGTCAGCTTCATATTAGCGCCGTAAGTTACAGGCAATTGAATGGAGGATGTGACGCTTAAATCGTTATTTACAATTATCTTTCCGTGCTCTGAGCATGTAAGATTAACCGTATAGGTATTTAACTCGAATATAACATTAAGCGCAATATCCGCCTTAAACACAACGGTCAGCGTATAGACATTGTCAACAAGCCCAAACGAATACCAATCGTTGCTCTCTCCCGCGACCAGATTATACATCTGTCCTTTTGCGGTTATCCTCGCCGATGTAAGATGATTAAACGCGTCCGGAGTAATCGTAAACACCCTGATTTCTCCGTGCATAACGGGCAAATTACCGTCTATTACCACGGAGCCGTTGCCCACCTTGGAAACCTCCGCGTTATAGACCGCTTCCTCAAATTCCACGCTGATTGTGTTACTGCTGTCTACTATATCCGATGTGAACGAATATTCAAGCGCCTTGCCGACGGGGACGCCGTTAACATAAATTTCTTTTACGACATAGCCCTCGTCGGGTATCATATTAAATACTATATTCGCGCCGAAAAAGACTTCCTGATCGGTTACTTCGGGAGAAATCGCGCCGTTTGCGCCCGAAATAGAAGTAACATAGAAGGATTTGCCTATGAATCTTACCTCTACTCTCTGATTTTCCCTTATGCCGTTTATGTAAAAAGTCTTTAATAAAGAGGGGTCTCCCGTTATCTCCTGTATAACGCCGTTGATTGTAACGCTCTCAATACGGTAATTTGCCGAGGGATTTACCGTAAAGCTAAAATCTCCTCCGTAATCGACATTGGATGTTCCCTTAGGAGTAACAGCGCCGCCCTGATTGCTTGTAACGGTAACGGGAATGCGCTTAATCGAGAAAATAACTCTTATGGTATGATTACTGTCAACACCGCCGAAAGTATATTGGTTATTTGCAAATTGTACGATTATATTATCTACCCGCACCTGATAGACATTATGGCTTTCTTCGGGCTTAAATGTGTAAGTAACGGAGTCGCCGTGTTCGACATCGGATATGAAATCGCTTCCCGATTGAATAACATTTCCTTTATCGTCTTCTACAACTCCGCCCGCGGTCATAACCGTCACCGTAATATTATAGCTCTGCTTGGCAAAGACGACATACAGGCTGTTGAAATCCTTATTAAGTATGAACGAATCGGATATTACGACGGGCTGATCGTTTACATACATCTCTTTGATACGATAGCCCTCAGCCGGCGTAATCGTTATCTCTACGCTAGAGAAATATCCGATTTCGATTTCGCCCGACTTGTTCAATGCGCCGTTGCCTTCGTAAGCCGCCGTAACCGTAATGATTTCTTCTTTCCATACCGCGTATAAAGACATATCCTCCGTAACTGGGGTATTGAAATTGAATTTACTGCCCTTATATGACCAGCCGTCGTATTGATATCCCCTGGGAGGTTCGGGAACGGGCTCGGTAATCCTTTCGCCGTGAGGCACGGTCATATACGGGACCTGCGAGCCGCCGTTAGAGAAGAAATCCACGCGGTATTTGTACGGGTCCCAGCGCGCGTATATATTCAAGTCGCCTTTTACGGGATTGTTGAAGTTATAAACCGCGCCGTCTACAGTCTCCCACCATTGGAATCGGTGCCCCTCTCTCTCAGGCTCTCCGGGATTGGACGCGGTTTTGCCGTATAAGACCTGTTGCGTAATTTGCGCGCTGCCGCCCTTGATTATAAAAAATCTCACCTGATAATATCTGTCGCCCCAGTGCGCATAGACGGTAATATTACCTGTAACAACGGAATTTTCGTCAAAAACTTCGCCGCCCTCAGGCTCTGTGTACCAACCGTTAAACGCCTTATCCTGCCTTGAAGGCTCGGGCAGATTAACGGGAGCATCTTCATATGTCACTTGTATCGGCGCAACGGTAACCTCGCAACCCGTATCGAATGCAACCGTAAATTTAGCCCTTTCGTATACGGGCACGACGGCGAGGTTTTCTTTGATATTAGTAAATACCGCATCCGCGCCGCTGTTTCTTATTTTCCATTTTCCCGTAAAATTCCAGCCGTACCTGTCGGGGGGAACGGGAGGCGCCGCCGAGCCTCCGTACTCTACCGTTCGGACACTTATTAAGGTATCGTCCGCGTTATAAAAAGACACCTCTACATTCGCGGGACGATACGACGCGATCAAATCGATATCAGAAGTGATGTTTTTAATATTTACTTGTTGATTGTTGGAGAGCTTGACCCAGCCCGTAAATTCGAATCCCGTTACATTAAGGTCGTATTCGGGAGGCGTCGCCGCCTTACCGTACATAACGGCGTCCGTACCTATTAAATCGCCGTTTCTGTTATAAAATCTTACATTGTATAAAACAGGCTCGAAATACGCCGTTACACTGAAACTTGAAGTTACTCCGGTATCCATACGCCTTGCGCTTTTTACGCCGTCAGTCCAGCCTATGAATTTATAGCCCGTATCCGGCATCGCCGTAACGCTTTCCGCGTCTTCGCCGTACGCTATCGTCTGCGTCAAATCCCCGCCCGTAATCTTTCCGTGCATGCCCGCGGAATAGGACACGATAATTCTTTCCGGTACGACTTTAATAGTAAAATCAGTGCTCTTTCCCCGGTATGTAACATTGACCGTCTTATCGCCCGTCGAGCTTATATCAAAGCCGTCGGTCATATCTTGGGTTAGAGAAATGCTCTCGGTCGAGCCGTCGGTAAACAGGATATTCAACTTAATATGCGAAACATCTATATCGCTGTCTTGGATATAAAACTCCCCGACGGTGTCCAAATCCACTTCAACGGAACGGATTTCCTTTTCATCATTGCAGGCTGAGAGAATAGTAAAGAGCATTAAAATCATAATTAACGCCGTTATGCACTTTCTCATAGACCTGCTCCTTACTGATTTTTTCATTAAAAGACCAACTTACATTATAAACGGCATAGAGAATATTTGTCAATATAGGGCTTATTAATAATATATTAATTAATGTTAAGATAGTTTATCGCACAAATTAAGAAAATCTGTCACATCCCTATATGCGGGCAGGGATGTCATAGCGCCTTTTTTAGTAATTGCAAGCGCGGAAGCCGCGGACGCGAATTTCAATACGCGCTTCATATCCTCGAGAGCAGGCTCTTTAACGGCCTTATTAAGATGATATAAGACGCTGCCCGTAAAGCAATCCCCCGCGCCCGTAGTGTCGGTAATTTCGCTCTTGAACGCGTCCTGATGATACGATTTGCCGTCCCTCATAAAAATATCCGAGCCGTCCGAGCCCGAAGAAATTACAATAAACTTTAATCTGTCGCCTTTATCGAAAAAACTTCTTACGGCGCTTATATAATCATCGCTGTCGAAAATATATTTAATTTCTTCCCCGGACACTTTCAGATAATCGGGGTATTTCATAAAATCCCATATGGTGAAAAGCAAATCTTCTTTGCTTTTCCACAGCATAGGCCTTAAATTAATATCGAAACTAACCCTGCCGTCCGCCTTGATAATACTGTCAAGCGCCTTGATATGGGCGTATTTTACGGGCGCTTCAACCAGCGATACCGAGCAGAAATGAAGTATATCCTCTTTGTTGAACCATTCCGGGTCTATTTCGTCGGGAGACAGATATAAATCCGCCGAATTCTGCCTCATCGAGCAGAATTCTCTCTCGCCGTCTTCGTCTAGCGCGACAAAAATTATGCCCGTGGATTTATCTTTAGCAAAGCTCACACGGGAGACATCCACACCTGAAGCGGACAGCGTATCAATCAGATATCTGCCGAATCCGTCATTGCCTACTTTAGAGATAAAAGCGGCTTTGCCGCCTAATTTCGCAACAGCCGCCGCCGTATTCGCGGGCGCTCCTCCCGCCTGTTTCAGAAAACAATCCACATATCTTAAAGGCCTGTTATCTTCAGGAATCATATCAATGAGAGCCTCACCGATTGAATATACCACTTCCCGCCTCCATAATCCTCATAATTCTCTCCGCCGTATCGGCTATGAGCTCTGAAGAATTAGAAATCGCGTAATCCAGCGAACAAGGGCCCTCGGCTATGGATATTATCGCCGATACTCCGAGTTCATAGAGCTTTTCCGCGCCCTCGCCTATGCTTCCAGCAATAGCTATAACGGGTATGTTTCTCGCTTTCGCCCTGATTGCGACGCCCGCGGGCACCTTGCCGAATGCGGACTGATAGTCAATCCTGCCCTCGCCCGTAATCACCAGATCCGCGCCGTCGAGATGCTCCTCGTAATTGACCGCTTCAAGCATAGTGTCTACTCCCGGCAACAGCCTTGCGTTGAGAAAAGTCATTAGGCCGTATCCCATGCCTCCCGCGGCGCCAGCACCGCTTACAAGAGAATTGTCCACGCCCTTTACGGAATGAACAACGGTTGCAAGCGTTCTCAGTCCCTCGTCCAAGAGTTCGACCTCCCTTTTTCCCGCGCCTTTTTGCGGCGCGTACACATACGCCGCTCCGTCTTCGCCGTAAAGAGGATTAGTGACATCGCAGGCAACGGTGATTTTAGTGTCTGCGATTCTTTCGTCAAGTCCCGAAAAGTCAATATCCGAGATATCGCTCAAATTCCCGCCGCACATTTTTAACAGATTTCCGTCGGAGTCATAAAATTTTACGCCCAGAGCCTCCGCCATTCCCGCGCCGCCGTCATTTGTCGCGCTGCCGCCGATTCCGACTATTATATCCTTAACGCCTTTATTCAATAATTCCTTTATCATCTGACCCGTGCCGTACGAAGTCGTCTTCATAGGATTCTTTTCGTATTTTTTAAGTAAAGCGAGTCCGGACACCAGCGCCATTTCGACGACTCCCTTGCCGTTGTCAAGGATACCGAACGCCGCCTGAATGCACTTGCCGAGCGGATTTAATGCCTTTTTATAATATATCTTGCCGCCTACCGCGTTTATCAGAGTCTCAAGCGTGCCGTCGCCGCCGTCGGCGGCGGACAGCTTGACGCATTCGGCGTCCGCGACGCGCTTAATGCCTCTTTCGATATCGTTAGCAACCTCTACGCTCGTGCGGCTGCCTTTATATGCGTTACTGATTATTACTATCTTCATCTCTTACTAACCTTTTAATAAGTTCAATATCTATCGCGTCAAGCATCTTTATGCTTCCCTCGTCGGACGGGTGCAGATGATCGCCCGAATCGTACAAAGGAGCGATTTTCTCTTCATCCTCCCCATCTTTAATCATCATGTCATAATCGAAATACCCGTCATAAATATCGTTATTCATAATCCAACGGTTTATGATATGCCTGTTGTTAATCGCGTCCCGTATATACCCCATTCTGAAATGCTTAAACGGCGTAAGTGTGCAAATAAACGCGTGAAGTCCCGCAGCTTTAGCCCTCAAGCCTATTTCTTTTAAGCCGTCAATCACTTCTTCTGCTGTTACGGATTCGCGCTTTGGCGCGGATATCGAGCCGGGCTGTCCTATATCGTTAGTGCCTAGCAGGACGATAATTACTTTCTTGCCCTGTCTTGTCAGCACATCTCGATCGAATCTTTTCAATGCCGCGTCTCCCATTAGCCCTTTTACTACGGGAAAGCTGCAATCTCTTAATACTCTGTTACCCGAAATGCCGAGGTTAATGACGGGGCTGTTAAGGCGGTTGGCGAGTTCGTAGCTCCATTTGCCGCCCTGTGTTATAGAATCTCCGAACGCGAGTACAGTACCAGCGGGATTCTCGGTATACACACTGACGCATTCTAACAGCGGAATTATATCGTATCTTGATACCCTCGCTACCTTAAAGGCTTTGTTTAAGAGCTTTTCGGTAAATCTATCGCACGGGGCTATTTCCGGGCTTAGGGTATAATCGCCTTTTTCGGATATAATGACTTTTTCTCTCAGCATATTAACGGAATTCACCGATGCTTTCTTGCCGAAGAATATGCTCACCGCAATAAATCCCTCGGATATTTTATAGTTGATTTCGTCCGATATTATCGAGCTTTTCTCTGCGACAATGCCGTATTCCTCGTTATTGAATTTCATAACGACGGGGTCGCCTGTCATATTGCCCTCGCTGTCGCAATTGCATACGCTTACGCGCTCGAACATCACATCGCTTGTACCGTATCTGTTTGCAAGAGTTATTCTGATTTTATCGCCGCTTACGAAATTTCTTATAATTATTCTTACTGTCCTGCCGCTATACGGTAGTTTTATCAAATTCGGCGAAAATTGCGAGAGCGCGAATATATCCATCCAACGGTGTGCCATAAATAAAGTGTTTTCCTTATCAAATTATACTATATTCTACCATAAACGGCAGTTATTATCAAGGTGTATGAATAACACCTATTTCTTATTGCTTTTCTTGAATTTTTCTTTCAGATAGAGCTTAAATGACCTTTCTTCCCTTTCGGTGTCCGCTCTGGTAGGATATACGAAAGGCTCGTTATATTTAGTGCCTCTGTTGAAGTATTCGGCGATATCGACATATGTATGCATAAATCCGAGTCTGGGTATGCCGACGAGTTCTCTCGTAAACAGTATCAGCAGCGCGGGCTGAAGCACGAGCACCAGAGCGCAGCTTAATGCCGCGCCTCTTGCGACAAGCATTACGACCTCGGCTACCATCATATTGCCGGTGATAAAATAAACGGAAAGACACGCGCCTGCCATAATAGAGGCGCTCGTAAGCACCGCGGGAGCAGAATCCGCCGTCGCGTAATAAGCCGCTCTCAAGACAGACATTTCGGTGCAGTATTTCTTGAATTTTACCCCGAGCAGAATTGCGTAATCCACGGTGGCGCCCAATTGAATGGAACTGATTATGATATACGCCATGAAATTGACCTCTACTCCCGACACCCAAGCAATAGAAAGATTTATCCATATCGCAAGCTGTATAACCGTAAGAGAAATAAGAGTCTCTTTAACGGATCTAAGCGTAAGTAGCAGGATTGCCGCGATAATTCCGACGGACAGCAATGTGACATTACGAAAATCCACGGGCGTGATAACGCTCAAGTCGTATACGCCCTGAACCATTCCCGTCAGATAATAGTCATCAAAAGGTCTGTCGTTCTTATCCCTGCCCTCGGGCGCCGAGCCGTCGGGAAAATACTTTTCGCAGATATTCTCGATACGCTCTCTTGTGAGAAATCCCTCTTCGCTTTCCGTCTCGACATCGACCATTACGGAGTACATCGTATACCCGTTGCTGATAAATCCGCTTAATTCCTCTACCTTAAGCATTGACAGAGTCGGCACCATATCGAGGTAATTATCCGGCATTATCGTATAAATGCCGAATATCTGAACTTTGCCCGTCTTATTGTCGTCGTTAATACCGTTCAGCTCCTCTATAAAACTTCTATGTCTATCGGGGTCTTCCACGGGCACGATTACGACAAAAGAATTTCCCATTGCCTGCGCGACTTTCTCGACGCCCGTAACAACGGGAGGCTCTTTCTCCATCTTCATATATGAGAATTTGACTTTGTTCTGCCCGATTATCGCGGGAACGATAAGCAACAGAGCGATTGCGACTATTATATAGCGCTTTCTTATCGCAAAGCCCGCAATGCCCGACATCTTGGGCGCGAACGGCTTATGCTCGAATTTAGTGAAAATCCTGTTCGTAACAATTACAAAACACGGCTGTAAAATCAGCACGCTGATAAGGGAGAGTAATACGCCCTTTGCAAGCACGACTCCGAGATCGAACCCCATTGTGAATTTCATTATAAACAGCGCGACAAAGCCGCCTATCGTCGTGAGCGCGCTCGCCGAGACGGTGGCGAAAGTCTTGGGGATAGCTCTCCTCATAGCGAGTTCGATATTAGTCGTCTTCTCTCTCTCTTCCTTAAACGCGTGCATCAAGAATATCGCGTAATCCATGGACAGCCCCAATTGCAATATCGAAGACGCCGAGAATGTAATTATCGACACGCCCTGTCCGATATCGTTCAAGAATAGATTGGAGCCGAGATTAATGAGCACGGATACGCCGAGAGTAACAAATAGTATTACGGGCTCGTAGTAAGAAGAAGTGGCGATGATAAGGATTACAATAATAACGAGTATGGCTACAACGGTATATAGACCTATATCACCCATGGTCGAATCGAGAATTGTCTTGGTGATATGCGTGCTTCCGCCCTTAGCGTACACAATGCCGTCCCCGGTCAATTTCTCGTCTATGGTCTTTAACAGATTCAGCGCCTCGGGAGCAGAGGGCACATATGTAAGCTGGAGCATATACACATAATATTCTTCGCTCGGATGAAAGAGCATATCCATCTTACTCTGCATCTCCAGCCGTTCCTCTTCGCTCATCCAGTTGAGAAATTCGCCGCCGTTCTCGTTCATCGTGTCCGACCATACTACCCTGACTACGCCGTCAAGGCTCCTAAACCATTCGGCGTAATACTTCGCCTGTTCGAATGTGATATCCTGAAGCGCGATTTCCGCATCGCCCTCGAGATTGAAGTTTTCTCTCAAAAATTCATAACCGTCTGATGTTTTGGTGCCTCTGGGAAGATAGGCGATTATATCCGAATTAACATTGACATAATTTACGCCTATTATAGACAATACAGTGGCAAGAATAAAAATCAGAATAATTATTATCCTGTGCTTTACAATAAATCCGGCAAATTTCTTCATACAATCCTCAACATCAACGGTGTTATTCTATCACCAATCTTAATAGGTGTCAATACCGACGCTTACATGCTAATAAATACAGCTTATTTATACAATAATATCTGTGTTTACAATTGACAATACTCTGTTACCACGGGTAAAATGAAATTAAAGGGGGAAAAATGTCAGTATTAAGAATTTTCTTTAACGCGCTTAACATCATCACCTATCCCGTAACTAATTTTATTATAAGAAAGAAAGTCGTAATAAGAAAAGATATTGTTTACGATACCGATAATCCCAATGCGCTTAACGCCGACCTTTACTATCTGCCTAAGAGAGAAAATTACCCCGTATTAGTCAATATACACGGCGGCGGTTTTGTCGCAGGCGACAAGAAATTCAGAAAAGGCTTCGGGCTGCTTATGGCAAGAAAAGGCTATTTCGTAATGAATATTAATTACGGATTATGCCCTAAGCATAAATTCCCTTATTTTATCAATAACGCAATCAGCGCGCTGAACTATATAAATTCGATAAAAGACGAATACCGTCTCGATACGGAAAAAATAGCGCTTTCGGGCGATTCGGCGGGCGCGTTTATCGCCGCCGTTACCGCCGGCGCGCTTTCGAATCCCGATTTTCGTGATAAGATTAACGCTGCTCCCTCTGACTTGAGCGTAAAAGCGTTGCTCCTCTATTGCGGGCTTTACGACTTTGACACCGTATTGAACACATCGGAATTCGTAACAAAATATATCGACTACGCCGATATAATAACGGGCAAAACCATAGACGAACTGGATAAAAACGGATTCACCCGCTTAATCGC
Organism: Christensenellales bacterium; assembly: GCA_050952545.1. Classification (GTDB taxonomy): domain Bacteria; phylum Bacillota; class Clostridia; order Christensenellales; family CAZKXV01; genus JBMNLD01. The sequence goes on along the minus strand of JBMNLD010000002.1, from coordinate 195,736 downwards.
TCCCGAAAATTATGTTTCAAGTAATTACCCGCCCGCGCTGATAACTTACTCGAATTACGATACTTTCTTAAAAGGCGCGAGCGACGGAATAATCGACTCGCTGAAATCGAATAACATCCCGTATGAAGTGTTTATCGGCGACAGATTTACGGATGTGCATTGCTTTCATTTAAGACCCATAATAAAAAATGCAAGAAAGTGTCTTCTTGCATCGGGTAAATTCCTCGAAAAAGTTTTTCTATGAAGCCTTTACGGGATTAATCAGGCTGCCTATTCCCTCGATATAAATCTCGATTGTGTCGCCGTCCGACATAGGCCCTATGCCGCTCGGTGTTCCCGTGCATATTACATCGCCCTTTTTAAGGCTCATAATGCCGCTGATGTACGAAAGCGTTTGCTTTACCGTAAAAATCATATCAGAAGTGTTGCCCTGCTGCTTAACTTCGCCGTTCAATATCGCCTTGATTTCAAGATTATCAGGCTCGATTCCCGTTACAACGGACGGCCCTATCGGGCAGAAAGTGTCGTAGCCTTTGGCTCTCGTCCATTGACCGTCGATTTTTTGCAAATCTCTTGCCGTCACATCGTTTAAGCAGGTATAACCGAGGATATACTCGTCAGCTTCTTCCTCGCTGATGTCTTTGCAGTCTTTCGAGATTACGAACGCGAGTTCCGCCTCATAATCCACGCGCGAAGACCTTTTCGGAAGAATAATATTCTCTCCGGGTCCTATTACGGAAGTGTCGGGCTTTATAAAAATCACGGGCTCTTTCGGGATTGAGCTTGAATCGAATTCCTTGATGTGCAGGTGATAATTCAGGCCGAGCGCAACGACTTTGGAGGGCTTTACGGGACATAACACCTTATCGATACGCTCAAGCGGGACGCTTGATATGCCCGTATAGTTATAAAAGTCGCCCTCAAGCGGATAAAATAAGCCTTTTTTTTCAGACGTATTATAAATATTTCCGTCCGACAGTACCTTAGTCAGTCTCATCTTCAATAAATCCTTTATGTATTAAAAAACTCTTGATTAAATTATAATATTTTCCGGGGTCGCTCCCTATACAGTTCGCGTGTTCCGCATCTTCGAAAATCTCGATTTCGTTGTCGGGATTTTTCTCGTGCAGTAAATACGCCGACTCTACCTTAACTTTGGTATCTTTCTCGCCGTGAATTAAAAGTACGGGTACGCCGATATTTTTTATTGCCGCCGCCGCGTCTACATCTATAAGATTAACTTTATTTACGAGCTTCATCAGCAGATTGACCATGGGCATAAAGATTACGCCTGCCTTGCCGAGCTTGCTTACAAGCACATCTCTTACGCTGCAATACGCGTTATGAAAGGCGCAATCGGATATGACGAGTTCGATGTCATCGCGGTTTTGCGCCATGAGCAGCGATACCGCGCCGCCCATTGATTCGCCCATTACGGCGATTTGCGCATCGGGGCGTATTTTCCGCAGGTATTCAAGCCATAGCAGACAATCTTTATACTCATAATAACCGAACGAATTATACTTGCCGTCGCTCTCGCCTCTGCCGCGATGGTCGGGCGCGAAGACATTCAAGCCGAAACCTTTCAGCATATCCACATATTTCAGCATGCCCGTATATACGCAGGTATTGCCGTGATTAAGAAATACGAACTTATCCGTCTTAATGTCCGCGTAAAAGAGCCTGGCATGCAGCTTTAATCCCCCCTCATTGACGAGATAATGACTTTCATAGGGAATGTCTCTAATCTCGTCCGGGAGATTATTAAGCGCCTTGTCAAATTCCCAGATATCCTCATACCCGAGTCTTTCCGTCCTTAACACCTTATACGCTACTATAAAGGCAAAGACCGAATAGCACGACAATATTATCGCGAATGCTATAATTAATTCCATAAAACTTTATTACATAAGGCAGCCTTATGCAAAATTCCTATTACTTGGTTTTCTTTTCGGCGGATTTAGCGGGAGCCTTGGCGCCCGTTCCTTTAGCTGCGGTCTTTGGAGCGGGTTTAGCGGCCGTATCCGTCTTGGCCTTTGGCGCAGGTTTAGCGCTCTTTTCGGCGGCAGGCTTTATCGCGGATTTTTCAGCGGGTTTTTCAGCGGGTTTTGCCGCAGGTTTAGATGGGGCTTTTGCCGCGGTTTTAGAAGCGGTCTTAGGCGCGCTCTTAACCTTAGACGCGGATTTTTCTTCGGATTTTACCTCTTCCGCCTTGACCTCTTCCGCTTTGACCTCTTCTGCCTTGACCTCTTCCGCTTTGACTTCAGGCTTAACTTTCTCTACCTTTTTCGCGGATTCTGTTGCTGCTTGAACCTCCTCGGCTTTTTCTTCGGGCGCCGCTTGGGGCTTTTCGGGCTCCTCTGCCTCGCTCTCGCCGGAAGCTGTGATATCCGCTTCGTTTACACCCAGAATTTCGTCCTGCTTCCCGTCATTGACGAGCTTGGTGATTTTCTTGGTATTGGCTAGCAGCACGACATCGATAATAATAAGAGCCGCCGCCCAGGTCAACACAATCAGCCACAGGGTATGTTTCAGATCGCTTGCATAGAGTAATATACTCGCCACTACTGCCAAAGCAATAACTGTGGGAATAAAAATAAACAATATAGTCTTTTGTTTTTTGTTAAATTTCATAATTAACCTCCTTAAATGATTACTGAACCTAAAATTTTTCTTATTATAAGATATATTATACCGATAACGGATAAACCTAATATCCCCAGTCCCGCATAAGCGACGGGCGGAAGCGTCGCGTCTATTGTCAAGGTCGCGTCGCTTAATATCAATTCGTAATTTTCACCCGCTTTAAGCGTGCCGAGCAGGATTCGATATTCCCCCGGCTCCTCTCCCGGCTCTCTCGTCAGCTTGCCCGTAAACGCAAGCCCCGGCACATCAGCCGTGAACTTTATCTCACTGTCGCGGTCTCCGTACGCCTTTACGGTATCCTCCACCTCGATTTTCACTTCCCTCTTCTTGATTTTAAGAGTGCCGTCTATTACCGTTACATTGTAATTCGTGTTATCGGCAACCATAGTCAGCGCATATTCGCCGATATTGATATTCAAATTGTTTTCGATGACATTGCCGCCTGAATTTTTGATATTAAAGCTCATATTCAGCGCGCTTAACGCCTCGCCGAACGCCATAGAGCCCTCGATAATCTCCAAATCACCCGAGCCGAATACTTTTTCCTGACCGTATTGCTTGGTTATGTCTTTTACCTTAATCGTAATGTCTCTTTCTACGAGCACATAATAACCGCCGCTGTTAAAAGTAACGAGATAATTTTCGTTACTGTATGACCTTTGTATTTTAAGAGGCGTTTCGCTGACATTAACGCCCGTAGAGGAACACACGATATTTAAGTCGCTTAAATCGTCCCACGGAGCAAGAGAGCTGTCGTCGTCCAGACTGTATGTAAACACCGGCGTTTCGCCGTAAGTTAAGGTGATATCGTCAATGATAACCTTAACGGGTCTCTTTTTTATATCCAGATTTCCGCTTCTGAAGTCCACTTCGTAATTATCGTTATCGTATGTCGCGCCTATCGAGTATCTGTCGCCCACATATCTGCTGTCGGGAATATAAGTGATATTCAAGTCCTCAATCGTATCGTCGTATTGAAGATTGCCTTCATACATAATGGAACTGCATACGGGCGTCTCGCCGTAGGTAATTACCAAATCGTTAATTTTAACCTTAATCAATTTTTTCTTAATTTCATATTCTCCGCCCGTGAAAGTCACATTATAATTATCATTATTATATGATATATCCGCCTGATATTTGCCTACATTTATCTCATTAGCCGTAATGGTAATACCCAAATCCGAATACTGGTCCTGATAACATAGACTATATCCCGGCTTAAGACTGCAACTGAAATTCTTATTAGAGCCGTAAGACACCTCGATATTATTTACCTCTACCGTGATATCTTTAGGCAGCACCGTAAGAGTGCCGTCCTCGATAGTGGCGGAATAATTCGGGCTGGATGCTACGGCGCTTATCGTATAAGGCTCGGGCCTTACTTTAGGCGGCTGGTCGTACCCTTCAAAAGTTACCTGCAAAGAATTGATATTGTCGCCGGTAGCGTAACCGAATCCTTCTTCGGTCTCAAGCTCGAATTCTATCTTGTCGCCGTAAGTGACGGTTTTGTCAATTATTTTAGCCTTGAAAACCTTAGGTGTGACAGTAAGATAAGATGAAGTGTCAATGAATATCCGATAATTATTGTTAGCGCATCCGGCATTAATTAAATATTTATTTCCTACTATGGGCCTTGGAGAATCGACATAATATGTAAGACCTAAATCCTCATAAACATCATCGTAAGGGAGTTCGCTTATTAGCTGATATGTAAATCCCGACTGGTCTTGTTCAATATCCGTACCGTATACAATAGAGCCTTCAACATGTAATAACACTTCATATTTATTGATTGTAAGAGTAGCTGAAGCGATAACCGCCGTATAATTATCGTTATCGTATGTAGCCGTGACCGTGTACTGACCGACTTGATAAATACTGAAATCTTCTCCCGTGAATAATTCGCCGTTAATCCTGTATTGGATATCCAGATCTTCAACCGTGTCTTCGTACTTCAATTCGTGCCCCGGATTAAGCGAGGCGGTTAAGGTGAATTCATCTCCGTAATTAACGGATTGTGATTGAATAGACATTGAAATATCAAGAGGCTCTATGACATACATCCAATTAATATCGGCGGAGTAGTTGGCATTATTAAGCTCGTCAGGACCGTTCTTGTATACGCCTACATCCTTTATCTCCTCCATCCAGGAAAAATCAATCCCCAAATCCGGATACTCGTCGCCCGGCGCCAAACTATAACCCGAATCAAGGAAAATATTCCAGTCGTCAAATTCCGGAGTATCGCCGTATGTCGAATAATTAGATATAATCAATTTAATCTCTCTAACGGTAATTTCAAAGTCCGCCGAGACTTCCTGATACGAATAATCGGGCTCCTCGCCTTCGTCGTAAATTACTACTAATCTGTACTCTCCGACATCCTTGGGGGTAACGGGCGTAGTGAGGTCTTCCGCGTCATAAAATTCACAGCTTAAATATTGCTCATAAGCGGAATCAACGGGCTGCCCCGTCGAATCCGTTAAATATATTTCGTATGTAATCTCCGTACCGTAGATAAAAAAATCTTCTATCTCAATCGAAATAGTTATTTCCTCTTCGGCTACCGCATTAATTACTGAAATTGACATAAACAATGCAAAACTCAGGATAAAAATCAAAACAAATCTGACAGCGGATACTTTATTCATTATTGTTCCCCTTCACAATACTAGCAAATATTATACCATATCTTAATATTTAATGCAATTGATAAAAAATCATAATTTACAGCGCGTTAATCGGTGTATTTTTCTCTTAATCTCTTAATTTCGTCGGGCGTAATTTGATATTCCGCCTCAAAGAACTTCTCTGCGCTTATATAACGCTTTTTTATTTCGTCTAGCGACGCCCTTATGTAAGACTCGTCCGCAAGAAATACGGGTTTAATACATCTTGTAATTACGCCTCTTAATAAGAAATTGATATCTTTAGAGATGCTTTTAGCGATAAATTTTTCAATATTTTGAGTTTTCAGATAGTCTTTTATTATCTCTTCTTCGTTCGCTCCGAGCATAAGAAGAATGAGCGCCGCGGCGATTCCCGTCCTGTCTTTACCGACATTGCAATGAAAAATCACGGGCACCATTCCGCCGCGGATGAGGTTAATCAGCCTGCAGTAACTACGGTTATTAAAAGGCATTTTGCGGTACGCGATCTGCATATCCTCTTTATGAATTCTTTTCAAAGCGTTCATAAGCGTTTTATTATTCTTAAGATTCATAATTTTGGCGCTTTCGAGATTAATCGCGCAGTTAAAGTAATCTGCGTTTAACTTATGGCGCGTATTGTTCTCGCCGAGTTCATCCAGGTCTCTGAAATCGAATACCGTCTTAACGCGCATCCCGTTTATTTTTTCTATATCATTATCGCTTGCATGATTAAGCGATGCGCATCTGAAAAACACGCCGCTTTTTACCTTTCGTCCGCCCTCAACGGGTATTCCGCCCAAATCCCTGAAATTAATTATTTTTTCCATAGCCCCTACAATAATATCATACTCCGCCGCGCGTTACAATCTTAAAATTATCGATGATAAAAAATAAAAAGCCATAAAAAGACAATTAATTACATAATAATCTTTAATCCATACGGATTTTATAGTCTTAAACGCCTTTATATGCCCTAATATCCGCTTATTTGCATATAAACTACAAATATGTTATAATAACCGAAAAAACTAAACGAGGTGGCATATTTGACATCAACAGAAAACTATAATTGGCAGAAAGAATTACTAAACAATGTTACTACGGCAAAAGAGCTATTTGATAGGGGGCTGATTGATGAAAATCAAGTTGAGGATCTTCAGAAAATAATCGACCGTTATCCGATGTCGATTACAAACTATTATCTTGGTTTAATTAAGAATAAGGATTATTCCGATCCCGTTTACAAGATGTCCATAGCGTCCCTCCTCGAATTCAGCGAGGAAGGCAGGCAGGATACGAGCGGCGAGGCTGAAAATACCGTTGCGGATGGCATACAGCATAAGTATGACAATACGGTTTTGCTGTTGTCGACCAATGTCTGCGCGATGTATTGCAGACATTGCTTCAGAAAGAGACTTGTCGGTCTGTCAGAAGAAGAAATACTCTCTTTTACCGATAAGGCTATAGAATATATAAGGAGTCACCCCGAAGTCGACAATGTGCTGATAACGGGCGGCGACGCGCTGATGAACACTAATAAGGTTATCGGCAGGTATTTATCCAAGCTCACCGAAATAGAGCATATCAAGTTCATCCGTTTCGGCAGTCGCGCGCCCGTCGTCTTTCCGGACAGGATAATCAAAGACGGGGAATTAATTGAGATTTTTACTAAATACAGCAATAAAAAGACGGTTTATCTAGTGACGCAATTTAATCATCCCGTCGAGCTTACCAAGGAAGCCGTAAAAGCTACGGATATGCTCAGAAAAGCAGGCGTTCCCGTACTCAATCAGACTGTCTTGTTAAACGGCGTCAACAGTAACGCAGATACGCTCACAGAATTATTTAACGGCCTCGTGTCCAACGGAATCACTCCTTATTATCTGTTTCAGTGCCGTCCCGTCAAGGGCGTTAAAGGGCTGTTCTCCGTACCTTTGCTCGAAGCTATCAAAATCGTGGACGATACCAGGTCGCGTCTGTCGGGTCTTGCCAAGAGATTCAAATTCTCAATGAGCCATATCAAGGGAAAAATCGAAATCATCGGCTCGACACGCAAAAACCGCCTTATCTTACAACAGCATCAGGCTAAAAATAACGATGATTTGAATAAACTTTTTTATGTCAAAGTGCGTAAAAACTCACGCTGGCTGCCGGACGAATTAAATTATAAACTCATTTAGTTATGGGAATATCCCATAAAAGAAAAAGAACCTTTCAAATTACTATATCATTAATATAAGAAGTCAGAGACTAAACTTCAGACACTCCTCCATTAAAATTCAGAAAGGCGGTTTAACCGCCTTTCTGATTATTTTTCAACTATCATCCCGTCCCAGGTTGAGATATTGGTATTCTTCTTTTCTTCCTCATCGAACCAGTGTGAGGTTACGCATTTGGTCTCGGTGTAAAACCTTACGCCGTCCTTTCCGAGTATATGTAAATCGCCGAAGAAGGAATGCTTGTGACCCGAGAACGGGAAGCACCCTACGGGTACGGGAATTCCGACATTTATTCCGACCATTCCGCCGTGCGTTCTCTTAGCGAATTCCCTCGCGTAATGACCGTTCTGCGTATATATCACCGAGCCGTTCGCGAACTCGCTCGCGTTCATAATTTTGAGCCCCTCCTCAAAGGATTTGACTCTTTTTACGCATAATACGGGGCCGAATATCTCTTCTCTGCCGATACTCATATCCTCTGTGACTTTATCAAAAATCGTAGGTCCTAGGTAAAAACCGTCTAGATAGCCCTGTACTTTTATCCCTCTGCCGTCCAGGATTAATTCTGCGCCCTCGCTTATTCCCGTCTCAATCCATTTGATTACGGACTCCCTGTGTGACTTGGAATACAGCGGTCCGAGCTTGGAGTTTTTATCGTAAGCGGGTCCTACTGTAAGCTGTATCGCGTTCTTTTTAAGGAGCGAGACAAGCTCATCAGCTATCGCCTCGTGGGCTACGACTACAGGCAGCGCCATACATCTCTCGCCCGCGCAGCCGTAAGCTGCGTTAATAATGCCCGCCGCCGTTCTCTCAAGCGCGGCGTCGTCCATTACGAGAGCGTGGTTTTTCGCCTCGCAGAGCGCCTGCACTCTCTTGCCGTTCTCCGCCGCAGTCTTATAAATATAAAGCCCGACCTTTGTAGAGCCTACAAAGCTTACGCCTTTAATCGCGGGATTGGTCAATAATTCGTTAGTGACATTTCTGTCGCAGGAAATCACATTAATTACGCCGTCGGGCAATCCCGCTTCGCGGTATAATTCGGCGAACCTCAGCGAGGTCATCGGCGTCGCTCCCGAGACTTTTAATACCATAGTGTTGCCGCACGCGATGCACATCGGCGCCATCCACCCGAAAGGTATCATGGAAGGAAAATTAAACGGCGTAATTCCCGCGAAAACGCCGATAGGCTCTCTGTATAAGACCGTATCGTATCCCGAGGAAACATTCATTAAAGATTCTCCCATCATATTGCTGGGCATCGCGAGCGCGTGCTCGGTGCCCTCAAGCGCCTTTAACACATCGCCTCTCGCCTCGGACAAGACTTTGCCATGCTCGGTAGCTACGAGCAATGTCAATTCGTCAAGGTTTTTTTCTATAAGATTCCGTATATTATAGAGAATTTGCATTCTCTTCATTATAGGCGTGTCCGACCAGCCGGGAAACGCCCTTTCGGACGACTTTATTACTTCTCTTACTTCGTCAAGCGTAAGTCTAGGCATCTTAGCGATAAGCTCGCCCGTGCTCGGGTTGTTGACCTCGTAATAGCTTTCGCTTACCGAGTCAAGGAATTTATTATCCATAAAATACTGAAGTTTTTTCATATTATCCTCCGTATATGAAATATATAGACATTATATATTCTAAAGGCGTATAAGTCAAATTAAGCGCCCGTGTAAGTTGCGGATTACGCAACAATTTAATTGGTCATGCTCTTTAATCTTTCTTTGCGCTCGTCCGACAACAAAACTTCGAGCATAATCTTGTCTTTCGTGATAATCATATTGTACAGCGGGTCGAATACGGTGATGCCCGCCAGATAATAAAGCGGCAACTGCAGCAATATAAAGAGTATTATCGAAAAGCCCGCGCTTCTTCCCGCGGGATTGGCAAAGCCCGTAAAAATCGAAATTACAATAATTCCGAGAATTAAAGCCGCGGACACTTCGGCGCCGTCGCGCCTTTTTTTGTTACGGGCGAGCAGCAGATAGAATATCGCGCCGACCGCGACAACAAATACAATTGTCATCTTAGACAGAATATCACTGTAAAACGCTGCGAAAATAATTATGGACAGCAATCCGGTAAAGACCGCCTGAAAGCCCTTGACATTCTTTCTGAGCGATGTCATCTTAGCCATCTTTTCCAACGCCATTTTGTCGCCCATATCGCGTTCTTTAGGCGTTTCCTTGTGCTGTTCGCCGAAAAGCGTCTTTTTCTCGATCAATATTTGAAGCAGCAGTTCGTTCTTGTCGAGAGTCACCCATTTCTTCAGAGTCCTGATTTTAGACCAATGGTATTTCTTGACCGTGTCAGAATATTGAGTAAGCCCCAGTTTTACGAGGATTTCGCGGTTTAAGTGCATGGAATTTAATTTCTTTTCGGAAGTAAGCGAAATTTTAGCGAACGCCGTCACGCAGTCAATAAATAGCAACATATCGTCTTTATCTAGAATTTTTTGAGAATAGAGCACCTGCACGAGCATCTGCTTGAAAAAGAGAGTGTCCGAAAACCTCAGATACAAATTATATGTTTCCTGGAATCTTATGCGGCTGTCTTTGATAAATCTGTTAAGTATCGCATAACCGTCGAATGTGATGCTTTTAGGCAAACAATGCTTTATAGACAGCTGTGTCAGCTTAGAACTCGTGTACCTGTCATAACCGAGCGAATTTATAAACCCCAGATACGCGTAGCATTCGTTGAAGCTGTTTAACGGGCTTAATCCGTCGGATATAAAGGATTGGATGCAATTTAATTTATCTTCGCCTTCTATGTTGGACTGTATGATGTAATTGATATACAGCTTGATGATTTCGAGATTGTTAATGCCCCTGAAATGCTCTATTAAGATCTTCATCGTGTCAAGAGTCATTTTCCTTGACACATTAAGATGTATAAGCGCGGACAGCAGCGACCTGTAACCCTCGACAATTTTTATTATCCTCTCCGGCTCCTGATTTTCGATAAGAGAGGGCTTTATACTGACAAAAGGATAATACTTCTTAAACGACCTTATTATGTGATAATACTTGTCTTCCGCCGATAAATCCGTATGCATAATATAATTGATTACCGGCTCAATCATCACAATCGCGTCTATTTCCTGACCTATATCGAGAGGGAAGAAAGAGATTATATAGCTCTGAATCTGAAGCGCGTCTTTTCTTATAAAAATCTCTTGAAATTTAATTAAATCGGGCTTGTCGACAATTATAATATCCCGTAAAAATCTCCCGTAAATGTTATTCGGGTCAATTCTTAATATCTCTTCGACAATCTGCGAGCGCCTTTCCTTGTCGTGCTTGTCAATTTCGATATCGCCCGAATAATTGACAGTCAATTCATATACAAGCCCGTCGATTTTAGAGACCTCTATCGCGTCTAATTTATTGGGCTCGATGCTCGTAAAATCGTCCTTGGATTCATACTCGCTTAAATCCGTCTTTACTTCGGCGGTGGTAGTAAAAGCGCTGCCGTCCGAAATAATCGCGTATTTAAGGTTAAGATTTAAATCCTGAGGTCTTTTCTCTCTGTAAACGGTATTCTTGCATGATTCGCAGATCGTCGACAATTCGTCTTTAAGATATGTAAGCGACGCGCCGCAAATCGGGCAGCTGATGACATAGGTCTTTTCCATACTCACCTCGATATTACTATTCTACACTTCAACATTATTAAATGTCAATACCGGAGGCGTGTAAGATAATGGTCATACGCCCGAATACGCCTGAAAACCTCCGTCCACGGGAATAACCGCACCCGTCACGTAACCGGACATTTCATTGTCGAGAAGATAAACCAATGTGCCTGTCAAATCATCCGTTACGCCGAGCCTTCCGAGCGGAGTGTTACTGAGAATTTTGCTCGTTCTCTCTGTCGGCGTGCCGTCGTCGTTAAATAACAATTTATGATTCTGGTTGGTGTCGAAAAAACCCGGCGCCAAGGCGTTGACCCTTATGCCCGCTTTAGCGAAATGTACGGCTAGCCACATCGTAAAATTGGATATCGCCGCCTTCGCAGCCGAATATACGGGCACCTTGGTCATAGGGCTGAAAGCGCTCATTGACGAGATGTTGAGTATTACGCCCGAGCGGTCGGCCATATCCTTGGCAAACGCCTGCGTTGTCAGGAATGTGCCCGTGAAATTGAGATTAAAAAGCCTGTTGACATTTTCCGGAGCTAAATCAAAGAATGTAACGATTTCCTTATCGTCAAGGTCTTTAATCGAGAAAGTTTCCTTAGTCGTCGTGCCTTTGGGGCTGTTGCCGCCCGCGCCGTTTATCAGGATATCCGCCTTTCCCAATACGGAATTCACCTCTTGCCTCGCTTTGGCAAGGCTCTCCGCATTTAGCACATCGGCGCCTACGGCGATTGCCTCTCCGCCCGCCGAATTGATCTCTGCGGCGGTAATTCCCGCCGCCTCTTTGTTGATATCTAACAGCGCGACTTTAACGCCTCTTTTCGCAAGTTCTTTGGCAAAAGCAGAACATAGCACGCCGCCTCCGCCCGTGATAACGGCAATTTTACCTTTTAACATTTTTTCCTCCTTTTTCAACCGCCTCAAATAAGCCGGATATATACATTGCGCCCAGAGCGCGGTCGTAAAGCCCGTAACCCGGCGTTCCCTCTTCGCCCCATATAGCCCTGCCGTGGTCTGGTCTTACATAGCCGTCAAATCCGGTGTCTACGAGCGCTTTTACTATCTCGTACATATCAAGACTTCCTTTATTCGTCGGATGCGCCGCTTCCGTAAAGCATCTGAAGCCCGTTATAAGCACATTCCTTAAATGCGCGAAATGAATTCTTCCCTGACACATCTTTATCATATCTGCAAGGTCGTTCTCTTTATTGCATCCGAACGAGCCCGTGCAGAATGTAATGCCGTTATACGCGCTCTTATTCAAATCCAGAAATTTCCTTAAATTATCCTTATTGCCTATAATTCTCGGCAAATTAAATATGCTCCAAGGCGGGTCGTCCGGATGAATCGCCATCTTCACTCCCGCCTGCTCTGCGTGTGGAATTATCGCGTCTAAAAAGTATTTGATATTAGCGAAATACTTTTCTAAAGTGAAGTCTTTATAAATTTCTAACAGTTCGACCAATCTTTCTCTTGTAATGCTCTTGTCCCACGCGGGCAGATTCAATTCGTCGCCTATTGTCAGCGGATTAAACTTTAATACCCTTTCGTTATCGTACGAAAGCGCTAACGAGCCGTCCGGGTAACGGTATCTTAAATCCGTTCTCAGCCAGTCGAATACGGGCATAAAGTTATAGCATACGACTTTTATTCCCTCTTTTCCGAGCCTTTTTATCGTAGTGATATAGTTATCGATATATTTATCCCTTTCGGGCGCTCCGAGTTTAATGTCTTCAACTACGGGAACGCTCTCTACCACTTCGAAATTAAGCCCCGCGTCCTCAATATCCCCCTTTAGGGCGCGTATTTCCTCCTCTGCCCACACTTCGCCTGGTTTAATATGATAAAGCGAACTCACTATGCCGTCTATTACCGGAATTTGTCTTATTTTGTCAAGTGTTACGGGGTCGCTTTTTCCGTACCATCTGAAAGTCATTTTCATAGAAATCACCTCTTCATAGAGTATACATATTCCAAGTTAAAAGGTCAATAATATAAAAGACAATATATGAAATAACGCTACGCATTTATTGCATATATTACCTAATAAATGGCTTGAAACGGGTATATAATCCGAATATATACCTTATTAAAAGCTCTATGCGTTCCGCGCCAAAAAACAAATATTTGAAATCAATTCTTCCCCGCGCCGATTAGTATGGGCTGGATTTGCTCGCCGTTAAGAGCTCCGAATATTGTTTCGGGTATTAAAGTGAAGTCCGCGACCAGCGACCTCGTTTTCTTGACACAGTCGTCTTGGGTATAGGGAACGAAATAGATATTCTTTCTTATGAGCAGCTCGCCTATATTTTTCGCGTTCGCCGACAGTCCGTCGTTGGTGGATATCGCGATGACGACGGGCTTGTCGTTCCTTAAATGCGCCTTAACCGCCATAGTGACCGGCGTGTCCGTAATCGCATGGTTGATTTTTGCGAGAGTATTTCCCGTACAGGGCGCTACCACAAGCACATCGAGAAGGCTTTTTGGACCGATAGGCTCGGCGTCAACTATTGTCGTGATGGGCTCTTTACCCGTGAGTTCAATGATTTCTCTCTTAAATTCCTTTGCAAGATAAAATCTTGTGTCCGTGTCCGTTACCGAATAAGAAAAAATCGGTATTATATTATAACCCTCTGCGATAAGCGTTCTTATCGGGGAGAAAATCTGTCTGAAGGTGCAGAACGAACCTGTAATTGCAAAGCCGATATTTTTGTTCATAGCTTACCTTTATTTATGTTATTCATACGGTAAACACTTTCTCTTATGTGTTCCGCTGCCGACCTCGAGGCGGTCTTGCCGGGTATGCCGAGCGCGTGCGCCATATTTAATTTGAGTTCTTTTACCTTATCCTCGTCTATGCCGCCCGGCTTAGACGCGAGGTCAAGGATAAAACATTCCTTGTTGATTTTAGCGTAATCCTTTTCATCGAGCACCCGCGCCGGAATAGTGTTAATTATTATATCGAAGAAATTCAAGTGCTTTCTGCAGTTATTTATTGTGCATACATAATCGGCGTTGACTTTGGCGAGTGCGATTTCGTCAATTGGATTTGTCGCGACATAAACGCTTGCTCCGAATTTCTTTATAAGTCCGGTCAGGGCTTTTCCCAGCCTGCCATAACCCATAATCAGCGCCGTGCTCTCCCTTAATGTCTTAGGCGTATTGAGTATGATATAGGCTAGCGCTCCCTCCGCCGTAATATACGCATTCTGCATAGCGAGCACCTCGTCGTCGAAAAACCTGTGTACCTTTACATCCTTTAGTTCAAGGTACTTTAACATGATGTCGTCGATTTTTAAGCAAAAGATGACGCTACCGGGAATTATCGCTTCGGCAATGCCCATATCTATTTCGGTCGAGGGCGCGAATATATATATGTAAGCGCCGCCAGCGTATTGTTTTTTTATATTGAATTCTTCTACGCGGCTGCCGTCGGCGCTTAATAATTTATTAAGATATATGTTTCTTTTATCAGCCAAATCAAGGATATAGACTGCATCTTCCATAAGAGTCCTCCGTATGTATACTTACAATATGATAAAATTAATTTGTAGTGTGCCATAGTTATTCCGCTGTCCTCGACGGACAGCGGAAGTTTTCACCGCTTTACTCGTCGCAATGCGACCTTTTCCCCGACAATAGCCTTTCAGGCTATTGTCTTTCTTTCGGTCGATTGCTCCGTATCTCCGACCAGTCGCAAATGCCGCAAGCGGCATTTGGTCGGACTCTTGTCAGGGTCTGTTTATTAAGAGGCGCCGGAGATATTATTAGGAACCTCGTCGGAATGCGACCTTTTCCCCGACAATAGCATTTCAGGCTATTGTCTTTCTTTCGATCAATTGCTCCGTATCTCCGACCAGTCGCAAATGCCGCAAGCGGCATTTGGTCGGACTCTTGTCAGGGTCTGTTTATTAAGAGGCGCCGGAGATATTATTAGGAACCTGATTGTGCGTTATCATCGAAAAAATTTGCTCGTTATAGCTACTTTATAATTTCAAATCGAGTTGTTATCGTAATGACTTGATTATATATTAATTATTATAACAGGAATAACGGACAAATAAGCAGAGCGGTAAACGCGAGGGAAGAGGAGCAATCGACGAAAGAAAGACAAGCCCCTCTATCTGGCAATAATTCAATAAAATAAACCGCCTATACAATGAAAATTAATTTGAAATAGTGAAGCAGCTATAACGGATGAATTTTCGAGCTATATAGACACAATCGGGTTCTCCATAGTATTATTACATGGAGGTTCCGATTGGGGCTATAGAGCCGAAAAGGCGCCGTTAGAGCGGTATAGCAATTCCGCTTGCCGTTATAGGCAAGCGGAATAATAAAGTCGGGGAAAAGGTCGCATTGCGACGAGATGGCGTTATATTACCGATTATCTTTTATGTATCTGTTGACATTTGGGTCGGCGATCGTAATTTCCATATTAGAAAATCTCTTAATCGCGGAATCGACAGAGGGTCTTGACGGAATCTGTATATAGTTGTTTCTTCTGTCGCTGATGACTACGACCCTTTCGTTAAGAGGGTTCGAGATTAATGTTATGACCCTTTCGCCTTCAATGCGCGATTTCTCTATTATCTCTATATCTTTCCACTTCAATTGCCTGACTACGAATTTATACACGCAAATCGAGATGCCGTCATGGTTAATTACAATTTTACTCATAGCTTTGTAGCATTTAACGGGCGACTTGAAGTACTTGATGTTATCCATAAGCAGCCAGAACCAGAAAATCCCGCAAAACGGCGCGAGCATCATTGCGAAAAGCAAATACGCAGCGCTATCTATAAAATCAAAGCCCAATTCGTTTTCATTCATTTTTTTATACAAAAAGATAAACAGCGCTAAGACCCCCGCGGTATAGAGTATAATAAAGGATAATCTTCCGCCGAAAATTCTTAAATGCTTATCGGGATACTGGTATTCGATATGCTTATAGAAATCACTCTTACTCATAGTATTCTCCTTGCAGTTCCGGGACGGATTCTCTTTCTATCGTCATACCCGAGAATTTTAGTACGGCGTCCTCTATGGATTTTCTCGCGGGAAGCTCGATGTAGTTTATGTACTTTTCGTCTCTCTGCGGCTTTCCTCTGCAATCAAGCGTCATTACGGCGATGTAATTATGATTGTCTTCGCGGTACTTCTCGATTTTTACTGAATCCTTCCAGTTTATCGCCCTGACCTTTCTTCTGCCTATATATGTTGCCACCTCTTTGGAATTTATGAGCACTTTCCCGAAATATTTCAAGCCTTTCGAGGGGGTATTGAATAAATCGATTAATTCCTTAAACTTCGCGTTTATGAAAGGCACGAAAAGCATCAGCACTATTAAAATTCCGATTAACGCCGCGACATGTTGTACTATTCTTGGCGCTATGGATATAAGAATTAACAATATCAAGCCCGAGAGAATCACGACCGCCGAAAAAAACAATATAAGTCCTACATATACGGAGATATACGCTCTAGGGTACAATCTCTCCTTATGCATAATTTCACTCTTTTTCGCCATAACCGTTACAATTATTATATATTATTCGTAACAATATGGCAATATTTAATTATTTAGCTCTTTATACCAACCTAGCAGGGTGATTTCAGGCAATTCCTTCTCAAGCTGATAGAGCGCTTTCAGAGCCTTAAATTCGTCATCGTACATAAAATCTACGAAAAACTTATATTCCCAAGGTCTGTCGGTCAAGGGTCTGGATTGGATTTTCGTAAGGTTAATATCTAATCCCGCGAACATAAACAATACCCATGCAAGCGAGCCCGCGACATGCGGAAGTCTGAAAGTAACGCTGACTTTGCCGCCGCTTATCTCTAAATTCTTTGAAAGAGCGACAAATCTCGTCTGATTTGAGCTTTCGTTGCTTATATTGTCTTTTATCACATCGAGCGAGTACAATTTAGCGGACAGCTTGGAGCCGATTGCCGCAAGAGAGACGCTGCCCCTCTTTGAGACCTCTTCCGCGGCGTAAGCGGTGTTGACTCTCTCGAGCGTATTAAACTTTCGCGCTTTAATATACGCGCTGCATTGCGAAAGCGCCTGAGGGTGTGAAATCACGGTAGCGATATCCGATTCCTTAGCGCCTTTTATGCCGAGCAAACTGTGCTCTATCATATACGAAAGAGAGCGGACAATATACAATTTACTGTCTGGAATGAGGTCGTAAACATCGTTTACGGTACCCGCGGTCGTATTTTCAAACGGCAATACCGCCGCATCCGCCCTGCCGTCCGCCGCAGCCTTTATTGCCTCCGAAAAGCTGCTCGTTCCGATATATTCTTTCGCGTTTGGAAACATTTTTTTTGCGGCTTCCAGCGCGTACGAGCCCTCTTTGCCGCCGTACGAGATTATACCGTATGTATGGCTGTCCGACTTGGCCTTATTGATTAAATCTTTAAGCACCCATTTATTGCCGCTTTCAAGAATTTTGCCGTATTGAACGCCTCTGGATATAGTCATAATCGCCTTAATAACCGTTTTGATTTCCTGATTATAACTCTCCGCCTTAGCATCTACGCTCTTTATTATTTCATTTTCTCTGGTCTCGGAATAGACTTTAGCGCAATTCATAGCCTTGTATTCGCCGACCATGAGAGACAGCTTGAACCTTTCTTCAAGCAATTTTATAAGCTTATCGTCGAGAGCGTTTATTTGTTCTCTGATTATATCTAAATCCATATTAATCCTTGATTAAATCATAGAGCGCGATTGCCGTCACAGCGTCGATTACGGGCAACGCTCTTACAGCGACGCACGGGTCGTGCCTGCCGTGAATGCTCAGCTTGACATTTTCCTTTGTCGTCAGATTAACGGAATTCTGCTCTTTATAAATTGAAGCGGTAGGTTTTACGGCGCATCTCATTATAAGAGGCATACCCGTGGTAATTCCACCTAAAATCCCGCCGTTGTTGTTGGTCTTTGTTACGACTTTTCCGTCGGTCATTTTGAATTCGTCGTTTGCTTCGCTGCCGTACATTTGAGAGAAATTAAACCCGGCGCCGAATTCGACGCCTTTTATCGCGGGAATCGAGAATATTATTGACGAAAGCTCGGACTCTACGGAATTAAAAAACGGCGAGCCTATTCCTCCCGGCAGTCCGATTGCCGCGGTCTCTATTATAGCCCCCACCGAATCGCCTTTATTCATCGCGTCCGAGATTATTTCTCTGATTATATCCGACACGCCGTTATTGATACAGGGTATACGCATTCCTGACAACGACTCCAATAATTCCTTGGATACAGCCGTCTTATCCAAGGCGTCATCCGAAATATCTCCGACCTTTAGAAAGTGCGAGCCTATGGTTATCCCCATAGACGACAGAATTTTAGTTATCACCGCGCCGATAAAGACCAGCGGCGCTGTAAGCCGTCCGGAGAAATGGCCGCCTCCTCTCATATCCGCGTAACCGTCGTATTTGATATGCGCGGTGTAATCCGCGTGAGAGGGCCTCGGGATTATGACTCTTTCGGAGTAATCCTCGGATTTATTCTTCTTATTCGCAATGAATACCGCAAGCGGCGCGCCCGTAGTGTATCCTTTATAGACGCCGGACATAATTTCGTATGTGTCGTCTTCCGCCCTCAAAGTTGTCAGATTGCCGTCTGCGCGTCTTCTTGCCATAAAGAAATCGATATACTCCCTGTCGATTTCTACTCCCGCGGGCAGACCGTCGATAACCGCGCCCACACCTTTGCCGTGGGATTCGCCGAATATCTCGACTCTGATATTTCTACCGTAGATATTCATCTTCTGATCCTCCCCTTTAACCTTTCGAATTCATCAAAGAAATTCGTGTAGGACTTTGTAACGCAATCCGCGCCTATTATTTTCACCGGGCCGTCAGCCTTTGTTGCCGCTATCGCCGCGGCCATTGCGATTCTGTGGTCGCTGAAGCTGTCTATTCTGCACCCTTTATAGGACTTAACGCCTGAAATCGTAAATCCGTCCGCGTTAAGCTTTATATCCGCGTCTAATTCTTTCATCATTGAATAAGTGCTTTCCAGCCTGTCGCTCTCTTTGTATCTGAGGCGACCGGCGTTTATTATCTTCGCGGTACCCTCTCTTAAACCGCATAATACGGCAAGCGGCGGCACGAGGTCGGGGATGTCTTTAGCGTCTATTACCGCATCTTTTGATGCGTTTAGCTCCTCAATCAATTCGACAATTTTCTTATCGCCCTGCATTGCATCGGATGAAAGTCCGTTTATTGTAATATCGCTACCTAACGCGTTAGCGACGAGAAAGAAAGCCGCCTGCGAATAATCCGCCTCGATTGTATAATCAGCCGGCGAATATCTCTCGGAAGCGTCAATATAATAGCCCTTGTCCGTCTTTGATGCGTTTACGCCGAATATAGCCATTACCCGTGCCGTCATATCCGCATACGGCGCGGATTCGAGCTCGTCCGTAATCACTATCTCGCCGCCCTCTCCCGTCATAGGTATCGCCATTAAAAGCCCTGAAATAAATTGCGAGCTCACTTTGCCGCTGACCCTGAAAACGCCTCCTGTCAACTTGCCCTTGACCTCCGCGGGCAGGTAGCCGCCGCGGGATTTGAATATTATGCCTTTCTCGGACAAGATGTCCTCATAATCGGATAAAGGTCTTTCGGGCAGCCTGCCTTGTCCCGTGAACCTCGCGGTTACGCCGAGCGCCGCCGCGAGCGGTATAAGAAATCTCATTGTAGAGCCAGATTGCATACAATCAATGTCCGCCTCGACATTTCTGACGCATTTCTTGACGAACAGCTTATCCGACAACACTTCGAATCTCGAGCCTAACGCTCTCATTCCGTTCAAGGTCGCCTTGGTATCGTCGGACAGCCTGAAGTTATTGATAAGACAATCTCCGCCTGACACCGCCGCGCAAATTATAGCGCGATGCGTAATGCTTTTGGACGGGGGCGGCGTTACTACGCCTTTTAACGGGGACGGGTAAATAGTTATATCACTCATATTGTATCTCACCTAATTCCTTTAAGGAAATTTTCTCTGTATGCGCTTTGCCTATTTCGCTCAGTAGTACGAAATTTATCTTGTTGCCGTTACGCTTTTTGTCCGCTCCGATCGCCTTTACTAATTCGCTCTTCTTTATAGCTGTGCTTGTAGGAAGATTATATTTATTAAGCGCTGCGGTGATTTTTTCGGTCGTGCCTTGAGGAGTTACGCCCTTAATCTCGCCTATCTTAGAGGCTATCACCATACCGGCGGCGATTGCCGCCCCGTGCGTGATATCCTTATAATTCATACATTTTTCGATAGCGTGTCCGAATGTGTGTCCGAAATTTAATATCATCCTGATTCCGCTTTCTTTCTCGTCTTTTTCTACTATATCGGATTTAATCCTGATCGAACGACCGATTATATCGTCAAGCCCTTTCTCGTCAAATCCGTTTAGCAATAAATCAAATAACTCGGCGTCACTGATAAGTCCGTACTTTACCGCCTCGGCTATGCCGTCGTTAAATGTCTTTTCGGGCAAAGTCTCTAAGAATATCCTGTCCGTTACAATCGCCTCGGGCTGATAAAAGGCGCCCGCGAGATTTTTACCGAACGGCAAATCTATACCTGTCTTGCCGCCTATCGAAGAATCTATCATGGCGAGCAGCGTCGTCGGCACCTGGATATAAGGTATTCCCCGCATATATGTCGCCGCGGCAAAGCCCGTAATATCCCCGACTACACCGCCGCCTAACGCGACGATCATATCCTTTCTGCCGATTGAGGTCTGATGAAAGAATTTATACAGCTCGCTTACGGTATTGATATTCTTGCTCTTCTCGCCCGCCTTGATTATCGCGATATTTGTGTCATAACCGTGGAGAATAAGGAATTTCTCGATATTATTGCCGTATATGTCAATAAGGTTGTCGTCCGTTACAATCACGATATTCTTGCTCTCGCTTTTAGCCTTTAATATCGTGACAAATTCCTTGACGATGCCCTTGCCCGAATAAATATCCACAGGCTTATTTAATTTTATCGTATGAAAGGGCTTTATCATATCAAATCTCTCTTCCTACGGCGAGAGCGACGGTTCTTAGCCTCATCATCAGCTCCTTGAACTGCCCGGGCGTAACGGATTGCGGACCGTCCGACAGCGCGCGCAGCGGATCGTTGTGAACTTCGATTATCACGCCGTCCGCGCCCGCCGAAATAGCCGCCATGGCGAGCGGCTCGACCATCCAATTGATTCCCGAAGCGTGGCTGGGGTCCGCTATGACCGGAAGATGCGTAATTCTCTTCAGATACGGAATAGCGGATATATCAAGCGTGTTTCTCGTAGATGTCTCGAATGTCCTTATTCCTCTCTCGCAGAGTATGACCTCGTTGTTTCCGCCGCTCATTATATATTCGGCGGACATTAATAATTCTTCCAATGTCGATGAAAAACCTCTTTTCAGCAAGACGGGCTTTCTGATATTTCCTAGCTCTTTAAGCAGCTCGTAATTCTGCATATTTCTCGCGCCGACCTGTACGATATCGACATGCTCGACGAATAATTCAAGGTGATAAGGATTGGTTATCTCGCTGACTATGGGAGTGCCCGCGGCGTTTTTCGCTTGAACGAGATATTTCAGACCTTCCGCTTTAAGACCCTGGAACGAATACGGCGAAGTCCTCGGCTTGAACGCGCCGCCTCTTAGAAACGCCGCGCCCGAATCTTTAACGCTTTTAGCGATAGAGGTAATCTGGTCGCTTGACTCGACGGCGCAAGGGCCAGCAATCACCGTGATTTTGTTGCCACCTATGATATTGCCGCCTATATTAATTACAGTGTTGTCGGGATGAAATTTCCTGTTAGCCCTCTTGAAAGGCTCCTGAACTTTCATCACTTTTTCTACAAAGGGATTTAACTCAATCTGCTCGAGGTTGATACCCGAAGTATCGCCGACAAGACCTATAACCGTGGTCTGCTCGCCGAATATAGGATTAGCGGAGACCTTATAGGTGCCGCTTAACCAGTCGCATAGCTTTTTTACATCTTCTTTGGGCGCTTTGCTCTTTAATACAACTATCATAATCTATCCTCTTATTTCCGCTTTTAATTTATTATATATGTCTTTCAGCGTGGTATCCGGGTAACTTACGCCCGTCCATATTTCCCTTGAGCGCGCCGCCTGCGCGATTAGCATATACAGCCCGTTTACGCATTTAATGCCCATTTTCTCAGCCGCCCTAATCAATCGGGTCTCATAAGGGTTGTAAATCATATCGAATACCGCGCTCACTCTTTCGAGCATATTTTCGTCCGCGGGCATACTGTCGATATCCGGATACATCCCCAGCGGCGTGCAATTGACGAGCAAATCGTAACAGGTGTCGCCGTCTTGGTATAACGAGCCAGCTTCCGGGTATAATGAATTCAGCTGCTTTAACAGCGCATAGCCTTTATCGGGATTTCTGCATTTTACATATACCCTCGCGCCCAGCTTAGCGGTCTCTGTAGCCGCCACCCTCGCTGCGCCGCCCGAGCCCAGCACCAGCACTTTTGCGCCGTTAACCGTTATATTTTCGGAATTAAGGGACTCGACAAAGCCATAGCCGTCAGTATTATAGCCGTACAAGCCGTTATCCGTTATCTTAACCGTATTGACCGCGCCGTATTCCGCGGCGGCGCCGTCTATAATGTCGAGGTAATCGATTATCGCGATTTTGTGCGGTATGGTGACATTGAAACCCGATAATCTTTTCAGCGCGGACACGGCGATTTTCAGGTCTTCAGGCTTAATCAGTATCTTATAATATTCCTTATCCGCAAGTTTTGCGTGTATTAAGGGCGAGAAACTGTGCTTTATGGGACAGCCTATTACGCCGAATGCGCCGCAATGAAGTTCGTTTAATTCATAAATTGTAATTATATCTTTCATCTTGCCTGCGCCTTGTATCCGCTGCTTAATAAGAGTTCGACCGCCTTGGGGCTGTCCGATGCCTTTTCTAAAGTAATCCGCAGCACTCCCCCTTCGTATTCTCTGTTGTTTTCAATGTAAAGGTTCTTGATATTTATGCTATTATGCCCCAGCAGCGTCGTAATCTCGCCGATTATTCCCGGCCTGTCTGTTACCTCGATAAGCAGTTGCCTGATTTCGGGTATCAGACCTTTATTTGCGGCAAAAAGACCGTTTCGCTTCTCTGCTGCGCTCTCGAGGTATTTTATTATTGCCGCGGAATCTTTGTTATTAAGCATATTCTTAAATTTAGTCAATTCCCCGATATATTCGCCGATAACGCCTGTGATAGTGTCCGACGAAGATAATATCTGTTCCCACAGCCTGCCGTCCGAGGACGCAATTCTGGTGATATCCTTGAAGCCGCCCGCGGCAAGCCGGCTTGAAATCCCGTTACTGTCGGACAAGGTTAAATTTACAAGCGTCGCCGCTATCGAATGCGGCAAATGGCTGATTTTTCCGACCGCTAGATCGTGCTCTTCACGGCTTAATTCGAGCGGAATGGCGCCTATCGTCTCGATAAGGCGCTTTAGCGTCTCCATATCCCCGGGGTTGCCGCCCTTAATCAGCGCGTAAACGGCGTTCTCGAAGAGGGTTTCATCCGAAGACGAATAACCGTTTAATTCCGAGCCGGCCATAGGATGGCCGCCGATAAACCTGATATTTTGGGGTATATTTTCGAGAATTCTGCGCTTGGTGCTCGCCGTATCGGTGATAAGCGCGCGGGATACTCTTGAAATCTTGATTGCCGTATCCGCTACGGCGTTAATGGGCACGGATATAATGACTATATCAGACTCATTAAATATCGTATAATCTCTGTCCGTTCCCTCGTCGATGACTTTTTCCGCAAGAGCCTTTTCTATCGACTTATTATCCATATCCAGAGCGACGATATAAGCGCCGCATCTTTTTCTGAACGCTTTCGCCAACGAGCCTCCGATAAGGCCAAGACCGCATATTCCGATGTTGATACGCTCTTTCATTTCAAATTGTCTTACCCACAATTCCCGCTATCTTGGCAATATCCGCTGTAAGTTTAATAAACTCCTCGATCGAGAGCTGCTGCGCGGCATCCGATAAGGCATATTTAGGGTTAGGATGCACCTCGATAAGCAAGCCGTCCGCGCCCGCGGCAACGGATGCCATAGCCATAGAGGGAATAAACGAGCTCCTGCCCGTAGCGTGACTCGGGTCGATAATTACAGGCAGATGCGTCTTTGACTTCAATACGGGCACGGCGGAGATGTCGAGCGTATTTCTCGTAGCCGTCTCGAATGTCCTTATCCCCCTTTCGCAGAGAATGATATTGTAATTGCCCTCGCTCATTATATATTCCGCGGAGCCAAGCATTTCGTCAATCGTAGTCGCGATTCCGCGCTTGAGCAGCACGGGCAGCCCGCACCTCCCTGCTTCTTTTAACAATCTGAAATTCTGGGCGTTACGCGCGCCGATTTGTATGATGTCGATGTATTTAAGAGCGAGCTCCATATCGTTCTCGCTGATTATCTCGGATACGGCGATAAGGTCGTATTCGTCAGCCGCAGCCCTCATCAGTTTCAAGCCCTCCTCGGCAAGCCCCTGAAATGAATACGGCGATGTTCTCGGCTTGAACGCGCCGCCTCTCAGGAATTTAGCG
Source organism: Christensenellales bacterium (assembly GCA_050952545.1). Taxonomy (GTDB): domain Bacteria; phylum Bacillota; class Clostridia; order Christensenellales; family CAZKXV01; genus JBMNLD01. Next base: position 170,959 of record JBMNLD010000002.1, on the reverse strand, counting down.
CCTGCTTTCTTGATGCCCTCCGCGGCTTTATAAATCTGCTCCTCGCTCTCGATAGCGCAGGGCCCTGCGATTAGCGCAAGCTCAGCGCCGCCTATTTTCCTGCCTTTTACATCTATTACCGTGCCTTCGGGGTTGAATGTCCTACTCGCTAATTTATATGACTCCATAATAGGCACGAGCTTTTCGACGCCGGGCAATAATTCGAGGGCGACTCCCGTTAATCTGCTCTTGTCTCCTATGATTCCGATAATAGTGCGTTCCGCGCCTTCGGAAATGTGTACTTTGAGACCGCTTACGGTGAGCAGCGATATTATTTCGTTCTTTTCCGTAACGGATGCGCCGGGTTTTAATACTATGACCATTATTACTCCTTACATAAAACTATATATTATCCCATTATATAATTTTTAATATATTATCCTTTTATACGGTCATTGTCAAGTCATTAAGGCGGACAGGCGCTTTATTTATCCTTGAAAGATGTATTATTAACGGCTGAATGGCAAAACTAAAATTATCAAACATTAAGGAGGATAATGATGCCTAAAACAGCATTGACACAGAAAGAATTAGGTATACTCAACGATTTGCTCTCATACGAACAAATGGCGGCAAAAAAAAGCAAAATGTATGGCGAGACCCTGACGGATCCCGCGCTGAAAAAGCTATGCAAGACCCTGGAAGATAACCATAACAAGAACTTTCAGGCGCTTCTGAAATTATTATAAGGAGAATTATTATGGGATTGAACGAGAAAGACACAATGTCGGATATCCTGATGCAGGAAAAGGAAATAATCAAGGTATACGGGACTTTTCTTCCCGAAGGCTCGTCCGCGGAAATCAGGACGGTCTTAAGCAACAATATGGATGTCATCGCCAATCAGCAGTTTCAGGTCTTTGAAGCGATGAAAAATAAAGGCTACTACAAAATAAAAATGGCAGACGCCAACGAAATTAACCAGACTAAAACCACCTATAGTCAATAATTTTTCCGCCGTCTTCAAGAGACGGCGTCTTTTCTTTCCGTTGTCCTCGACGGACAACGGAAAGATAGATGATTAATCATTGTTTATTAATTGAACCGGTTCGCTTTATTTTCACAGAACGGCTCTATATGAATTGTTATCACCATATTCTCGTTGATTTCCGCTTTCAGGGTGTCTTCAATTCGTTTGGTGATGTCGTGAGACTCCGTGACGGACAGGTCTTTATCGACGAAAATATGCGCTTCGACAACTATTCTCTTGCCGAGATTCCTTGTTCTTAAATTATGATGACCTAAGACATTTTCGTCGGCATCTATTAAATTAATGATTTTTTGCTTAATTTCGTCGGGCACGGAGCGCTCCGTAAGCTCGTCGATAGCGGGCTTTAATATCTGTATTGCGACAATAAAGATAAAAATGCTGACAACGATAGAGGCGACGGGGTCGAGTATTGTCCATTTGCCTCCGAATATTACAGCTGCGCCGATACCGAGAAGTGCGGCGACGGATGAAAGCGCGTCGGAACGATGATGCCAGGCATTGGCTTTAACCATTGGATTATCGTATTTCTTGGCGTAATACATCGTATAGCGATAAAGAAATTCTTTTACGATAATAGAAATGCCCGCCGCGTAAAGGGCAATCGGCTTGGGGGCGGCGCTTAAATTGCCTTTGGAGAATAATATTATATTCTGTATAGCGTTCTTTATGATTTCATAGCCGGCGACTATCAGAAAGAAACTGATAAAAGCGATTGAGACCGTCGCGAATTTGTTATGGCCGTAATTATGGTCTTTATCCGCGGGCATCTCGGTGTATTTTAATCCGAACAATACGATTATATCCGTGAGAAAATCCGATATCGAATGTATGCCGTCCGCTATCATAGCGCCGCTTCTGCCTATTATTCCGGCTATAATCTTAAATACGGATAAAACCGCGTTTGTTATAAAGCCTATTATAGTCATATTCTTAATCTTTTTATTTTCCATTATTTACCCTTATAAAAAAGCGGAACAATGTGTCCCGCAGATTTACTGTTGCTTTCGCCCGACTTCATACAATTAAGTATAGTCTGTTCTTAATTATTATATGTAAATAGCCCTAAATTGTCAAATTACCTGTTATTATAAGCGATAAGACCCAGCTTCAAGATATTCATAGCTTTTTTCAGGTCGTTCTCGTTTAATACATACGCCATTCTCACTTCGTCTTTACCCAGTCTCGGCGTCGCGTAAAAGCCCTCGGCGGGAGCGAACATCACCGTCTCGCCGTCCACATCGAACTCTTTAAGCAGCCATATTACAAAGTCCTCCGCGTTGTCTACCGGCAACTTCGCTATGACATAAAAAGCGCCTTTAGGCTCTTTGCATATTACGCCGTCCATTTCCTTTAAGGCGTTATAGACGATATTTCTCCTTAAAGTATACTCTTTGTTAACGGAGTCAAAATACGCTATATCCGTCTTATAGAGCTCGATTGCGCCCTGCATTTCGAGAGTGGGAACGCATAATCTGCTCTGGCATAGCTTCAATATGTTGCTCATAAGGTAGTCGTTCTTGGACGCAATTGATCCTATTCTCGCTCCGCAGGCGGAATACCTCTTGGATATAGAATCTATAATCAATACCCTGTCCTCGACTTCTTTAACGCTGCCGAAACTAGTATATTCAAGTCCGTCGTATGTAAATTCCCTGTACACCTCGTCGGCGATGATAAATAGGTTATGAATCAGCGCGAGCGCGCATACCGATCTGACCTGCTCCTTATCGTATACTGCGCCGGTGGGATTTCCGGGATTGGAGAGCAATATCGCCTTGGTTCTCGGAGTAACGAGTTTCTCCATTTCTTCAAGCGAGGGCAACCTGAAACCGTCTTCGGCATAAGTCGTTATCGGCACGATTTTCACCCCTACGGGCAGAGAAAAGCCGTTGTAGTTCGTATAAAACGGCTCCGGCACCAGCACTTCGTCGCCGTAGTCGCATGTCGCGATAAGCGCGAACAGGAGCGCTTCACTGCCGCCGTTGGTGATGAGTATCTGATTAGGCTCGAAGTTTATACCGTACTTTTTATAATAGCCTATCATCGCGTCGATAAGCTCGGGCATACCCTGTGAAAAGCAATAAGAAAGCACCTTGGAACTGTAGCTTCTTATTGCGCTGAAAAACTCCTTAGGCGTTTCAATGTCAGGCTGACCGATATTTAAGTGATATACTTTCTTTCCCTGTTTCTTCGCCGCCTCTGCAATGGGCACTAATTTCCTGATAGGCGATTCCTGCATTGATTTAAGTCTTGATGAAATTTCCATTTTATGCTCCGTATAAAAATTATTTGTCTAATAATAGCACAAATACATCTTAAATAACAAGAATTCAGATATAAAAATCTTACCCATTATAATAAATATCAAGATAAATTCTCATTACATCGGACAAATCGATTTCATAAATCCGCTCGCCCTGTTCGTTAATTTCGCCCGTCTCGATAATGCCGTAATCGTATGAGTCGTCATACGAGCCCGTTCCTTCGGATTGTCCCATAATTTTCAGATAGGTATCGTTAAAAAATTCGGACACGCGGTCGATAACGGATTGGTATTTGCTCCAGTAATCGCTGTTATAATCATGGTCTTCCCAAATCTTAGCGCTCATCATATCATTAATGCCCAGATACTCTTCGCTTGTTTCCCCGTACATGAAAAGAACCATTGTCCTGATACTGTAAAAAGTATTAAAATACCCCGAATACCTGATATAATCATCCTTAGATGTCAGCGTAATATAAGCTGCTATTAGATTAGCGTCGCCTTCGCGCATTATTCCTATCGAATGCGCGAGTTCGTGCGCCATTGTATACGGTTTATCGGCATTAGGCATATTCTTATTGATATTCGCTTCGCCCGTCGGCGAGAAATACACGCCGAGCAGCCTGTTGTGGGACATAAATTCGCTTGTAACCATAGTTTTTGCAACAGGCGTAAAGGTATTAAAATACGGCGACTTGAGCCGCTGAAACTCTTGCTGCATTTTTTTCGCAAGCGCCCTGTCCGAATACGGACAGATGACATCGCCGTTTTCGTCTCTGTCGAGGCTTTCGGCAATAGCGCTGTAATCGTTTGCAAAGTATTCCGCTATAGCTACGATATCCTCTCTTTTCGCCTCGCCCTCATAGGTTTCAAGCGGCACGGGCAAACGGTTGTAGTTCATTACCGCCGTCATAGTGTAAAGGAGTATCACTGAGGCGACCGTTAATATTGCGGCAATAAGACCGTTTAAGACTTTATTCCAGTCTTTTTTTACAATCTTAATAATCAGAAGCGTAAACAGAATAAGTCCCGCTATTATTGCAATTAAGACAAATAATTCATAAAAAGAAAAGGGCAATATCGATGTAATACGCCCCACTACGAACTGGTATCCGCGAAAAACTCCTCTTGCGAAGACATATTCGCATACCCACACGCTATTTCTAAGGATAAACAGCGCGGTAATAAGCGCGGCAACTATTATAAGAGCAATTAATCTGCCGCGTTTAAGCTTAATTTTCATCTCGGCTCAACCCCGCGGCTCTTTGGACTTCAAGAACAAAGGCTATCCCGTTTGAGGGTTTATCGAGGTCTACCGCGGCGTTAATAGCCTTTAAGACACTTTCGGTCTTATCCCTTTCGACAATGTTTAAGAGAATATCTTTCTCAGGCTCGATATGGATACCGAAAAGTTTAATCTGTTCGTGTATGCCCTGCCCTCTGCCTTTTAACAGAGTGCCGCCTTTTACGCCCTCGCGCCTGCAGGCTTCCATTACCTCGTCCGCTTTGCCTTTGTTCACAATCGTAACAATGAGATTATATTCAGGCATTAATACCTCCTTTGTGACAGATACCCGCCCACATATTTAATTTTAACATAAATACAATTCCCGTATCGGATTTTTTAGCATTTATAACTTTTTCGGCCGCTTCGAACACCTTATCGGCATTTTCCGCGCAAACGCCTATTAAAATTATTTCCTTTTCGGGATTATAATCAAGACCTAATATGCTTCTGTATACGCTCTCATCCGCCATTCCCGCGCCGTATATCACCGTCGAGCCCTCTGCGCCGGATTCTTTTGCGGCATCGATTACTTTTCTGGCCAAGCCTTCTTTTACTATGGCGACAATCAGCTTATTATCCATTTCTGCCTCCTTTTACCTTATAGAGGAATCCGAGAATTAATATAGATATTATCGGCATTACCGCGACGAGCGCGACCATTCCGAAGCCCTCGAACAGCGCTCTGCCGGCATTTAAGCTCTCCGCCGCGCCCATAGTCATAGACATAATAAATGTTACCGTCATAGGCCCCGTCGCGACACCGCCCGCGTCAAAAGCGACAGCTGCAAAGTCTTTAGGGACAATAGCGACAAGTATGAATGCGACCAAATACAATGGCGCTATAAAATACAGAATATGAATTCCGTAGAGCACCCTTACCATAGCCAGAGCTACCGCTACCGCCACTCCTATGCACATAAAATACAATAGCAGAGTCTTATTGATATGGCCGCCCGTAACCTTTTCGACTTCGATTATATGCACTCTGACCGCGGGCTCGGCAAGTATTGTTAAAAAGCCGAGCAGAAAGCCGAGAGGAATAAGTATCCAGTTATTGCGGATTAAAGCGAGTTTCTCGCCGAATAACTGACCGACGGGGAGAAAACCCGCTTTTACGCCTTGCAGAAAGAGCGCTAGTCCGATATAAGTCAACACTAGACCTTTTATTATTTTGAACAGCCTTTTAGCGGGCAGCCGGAGCAAAAAAATCTGAAAAAATATCAGCGCGACAAAAAGCGGGAGCAGCGCGAAAGCGACTTCGATTAACACTTCGTGAAAATTATGAAACAGCCTCATCCGATAATTACCCCCATCAGCATCACAGCGATAATAGGTCCGACGGACGATAACGCCACCAGTCCGAACGAACTGTCATGGTCTTTATTTTCCTTAATCACCGAGGATATACCTATACCCAGCGCGAGTATAAACGGCACGGTCATTGGACCGGTCGTAACCCCGCCCGCGTCCAGCGCCACCGAAAGATACGCTTGGGGAGTAAAGAAAGCCAATACCGCAATAATCATATAACTAATAAGCAATATATGGACAAATTTAAGCTTGAAAAGGATTTTTATAATAGCGAGCATTAAGAATACGCCTACGCCCAGCGATATGGCGCTTATGACAAAATATTTATTAATCGCGCCGCCCGACACCCTGTCAATCTGCATCGCGAGCACCTGAACATCAGGCTCGGCGAAAGTCACGACAAAGCCTAATATAAAGCCCATAATTATCATCAGCGGCAACTTGCCCTTGGAGATAAGGCTGGAGCCTATCATTTCCCCGAGCTGTAAAAAACCCGTGTTTATGCCCAGAAGAAAAAGCGTAAAGCCTGTAATAAGTAACACCGTGCCGCCTATGAAGTCGAGAAAAACCTCCGCCGGAAGTTTCACTAATATGAAGTTTAGTATTGTAATCATGACGGCCATAGGGATAACCGCAAGCAATACTTCTTTAGCCGTTTTACCTATATTCATAATCAATTCAGATTATCACATAACAATCATCAATTGTCAACATTGTTTTGTTAATAATAATGTCTAATTATATAATTATAAACAGCGTCCTTGATTATTATCACTTTATTATTCCGCCGTTCATGACCGAACGGCGGAATAATATATGTTATAATTCGGTTATTACAATGCTCGCCTGAACGGGCGTATCTGCAAGTCTTATCGCTCTGTCGCTGACATTTACAAGTCTGACAATCGCTATATCCCTCACTCTTATCAGCGCGTCACCGCTCAACTGGTCTTTATTTAATGGCGTTGAAGAGATAATATCTTCGCCCGAGCTGTGTCTTATCGCAAATGACACAGGTCCTTCGGTTTCCTCATCTACGGCTACCCACCAATTGATAAGAAATCTGCCGCTTTTTTTGATAGTGAACTCGCCCGAATTTCTGTTATACCGTATCGCCCTGCTTCTGTCTAAAATTATATCGTTGAACAATACATTTCCGCCGTTAGGGATGTCTTCGCCCTCAGCATTTACTAAATTTACCTGAATTCCTCTCTCGTCTTCGTCGTCTCGGTCTCTGTCGCGGTCTCTGTCGCGGTCTCTGTCAAAAAGGAACGGGAAGCACGGACTGCAGCAGGAATTTATGGTATTGCAACACGGATTGCAACAAGAAAAGCAACATCCTTTATGAGGATCTCTTACAAAACTTCTACATTCTCTGCCTTCTACATCCAGGTTTTCAAGGTCGCGGTCTCTAAAATCTCCGTTACTATCGTGCATTTTTACTTTCCTCCATAAATGATTAGCCGATAATATCGGCTAATCATTATATGCCCTAAATATAATATTTGGTATTATGAGAGTTTTTCTATTACCACGGACGCGCTTACGGAAGTTCCCGGGTCGGATGCGAGACCATTGGTAATCGAGGTATTGTCGCCTCCGAGGTTAGTAAGCGCGAGCACTACGGGCGCGGTTGTTACATTGATTAAGAAATCGCCCCATATCTGGCTGTTGCCGCTTCTCGATACAAAAGTCTGCGGTTGTATGCTTGTGCCGCCTACGGTAATACCCCATACATTCCCGCCTCCCGTCGAGGACGACACCTGGAAAGTAACTCTGTATACGCCGTTAGCGGTCAAGGTTATTTCATCGTCGCCGATACCGTATTGAATTGGCGCCGCCGTTGAAGGCGAATTGAATTCCACCTTATCGCCGTTATCAAGCGTCTGATCCTCGGTAGAATAAATATACGCGAACGCGCTTATTCCACCTGTCGGACCCGTCGAGCCCGTGGGACCTGTCGGGCCTGTCGGACCTGTCGGACCTGTTGGGCCTGTCGAACCTGTCGGGCCTGTCGAACCTGTCGCCTGTCGGACCCGTCGGACCTGTCGGACCTGTCGGGCCTGGACGCCCTTGCGCTCCTCTCGGCCCCGTAGGACCTATACAGCAACATGTCGAGCAACAACAATCAAAATTATGGTTGCAACGCCTCCTGCAATCATCTCCTAAATTATCTTTACACATAAAACTTTCCTCCTTTGAGATAAATAAATATCTATTCATTATATGCGTATTTCGCCATTATGATAGAAACGATATGCAACAAAGTATTAATGAGCATATTTTAATATAGGTGACTTATGGGTAAATATAAAATTTGCGCTTACGCGATATGTAAGAATGAAGAAAAATTCGTCGACAGATGGTTTGACAGCGTTAAAGAAGCCGACCTTGTTATAGTCGGCGATACCGGCTCGACGGATAATACCGTAGCTAAACTCAGGGAAAAAGGCGCGACCGTGCACGAATTAAATGTTAACCCTTTCAGATTTGATACCTCGAGAAATATGCTGCTTGATTTAATACCCGAAGATGTAGATATCTGCGTATCGTCGGATATGGACGAGGTAATCTCCAAAGGCTGGCGAAAAGCGCTTGAAGACGCATGGACGAATGACACAACAAGAGCCTCGTGCAAATATGTGTGGAGCCATAATCCGGACGGAAGCCCCGGAGTCGTACACCTGTATCAGAGAATACATGCGCGACACGGATATAAATGGTACTACCCCACTCACGAAATTGTGGCCTTTACAGGCAAAGGCTGCGAAAAAAGCGTTTTCATAGACGGAATGGTATACAACCATTATCCTGATACCGCAAAAAGCAGGAGCTTCAATTTGCATTTGCTTGAGCTTGCCGTAAAAGAATTTCCCGATTCGGAGCGGAATATGCACTATCTGGGCAGGGAGTATCTTATGGCGCGGCAATGGGATAACTGCATTTACACTTTGTTAAAATATCTCGATATGCCCTCGGCGAAATGGAAAGAGGAGCGAGCGGCGTCTATGCGCTTTATTTCAAGGGCTTATATAGGTAAAAACGACTATCAAAGCGCTAAAAGCTGGTTAATGAGAGCGATTGCCGAAAAGCCCGACATACGCGACGCTTACATCGAAATGGCTCTGCTGATGCATTCAATGCAGGATTGGCTCAGCGTGTATTATTTTACGGAATACGCGTTGAGAATAAAGGACAGACCCATTGGTTACGCGAGCGAGGCGTTCTCGTACGATGATACGCCGTACGACCTTATGGCGATAAGCTCTTACCGGCTCGGAATGAAAAAAAGCGCGATAAAATATTCGAATATGGCGCTTCGGGTTAATCCCAGTTCGGAGAGATTAATTAATAATCACAAGATATATCTATCGGGCGAATATCCGGAGAATATATTCGTTTAATCAAAAAGGCCCGCCAAATACGCCGTGCTTTCGTCGATTAGCTTATCTCTTTCGGAGTCGGTCCATTTGATAATCTTAGAGCCCCTGACCGCTCCGTCTTTCATGTGGACAAATTCGCTGAGCTTCTTTATTGCGCGGTTTCCTCCGAAAACGGGCTTTAGGTTCTGCGTCACGAATACCGCGACATTCTTGCCGTTTAACGGTTGAATGTTTTTCATATACATCTTCATATAAGCGGACAGCGTAAACGCCTGAACGGGCGAAGCGAAGACATACGCGTCGTATTCGTTTAAGTCGGGAATATTCTTGATTGAAAAGTTCTTGGAGTCCATATGCGGGTCTCCGGACATTATCAACCTGAATAGTTTTGCGTCTTTACGCCTAGCCTTTAATTTCTCCACGAGTTTTTCAGCGACCGAAAAAGTATTCCCGGTATACGAATAGACAATTACCGCAATTTTCATAATCATTTCCTCTGTAATAAAAAAGTTACTCCGACAATATCGCTTTCGAGCATCTGGCATTCTTCCTGTTGCCTTTCCACATAATCATTAAAGAGCTCGCGCTTTTCGGGATATTTGATACTTAATTCCTCTGCCCTTTGGATGATATAATCCTGATTGCTTCTGTTTATAGAAATCAATTCATTCTCGTTTACGCTTTTTTCGGCAATGAGTTTTAAGCCGTTCTCGTCAAAGAATTTAAGCCATTGTTTCTTGGTCGGCGCAAGAGTGCCGTCATAGCTTATAACATCGTCTATTATAACAAATCCTTTTTCTTTGACCGTCCGGGCGAGCAGCTTTAAGGTCTTGGAATAATCGCCTAATACGCCGAAAGCCGCGGCGAAAATGACGATATCGTAATCCCTTTCGTTAAGCACGGATATATTTATATCCTTAACCTCGAAAGAGCAGAATCCGTCTACGCCATATTCTTCAGCCTTACTCTTAGCGTAATCTATAAATTCGGGGATGAGGTCTATGCCCTTGACGGTTACGCCGAGGTTTTTCGCGAGCATGACCGCAACGGCGCCTTTGCCGCACGCAAGATCGAGTACGCTGAAATTCTTGTATTTGATGATATTCTTTCTGATTAATTCGATTATATCTTTATAAGACGCGCCGAGCTCCCATAAATCCTGTAACAGATAAGGTAAATGGGGGATTATTTCCAAATCGTCGGCTGTCAGGGATTCCGCCAGCCTTTTTTCAATTTCAGACATGATTTTCTCCGTTACTGTTCTACTGTGAAATCAATAATTTTGCCTTCTATTGTAAATTCAATATTTCCCTTGTCATTCGTCGTATATTCTACTTCTTTGTTATTTACCGTTACGCGGCTGACCTTATTCTTTAATACAAATTCTACCACCATCTTACGCGCTTGTAAAGGGCAATATTTTACCGAGTATTTACCCTTGTCTTTTTCGATCGAGAAAATTCTAGATTTTACCGAGTATTTATCCTTAGGAATATGCGGATTGATTATCATCCTTAAATTACTGAACTCAAGCCCTAACAGCTTAAATATCGTGTACTGCTGCCAGGTGTGGGCGTGAAGATTTAACACCGGGAAATCTTCCCAGTCCACGCCTACGGTGAGCTTGAAAACCTTCTCTCTCTTGCCGGTAACGGGATTTTTACTGTTCTGCGTTCTGCCGGGGTATTTGGCGTATACGGAATTTACCGAATCCGGACCGCTCCATATGCCGTACCAGATATCGGGATAAGCCTCCGCCTGATACGCCCTTGAATTCTTCAGCCATTCGTCCCACGCCATTTCCTCGTCGATTTTAGAAAGCGCCCATACGAGATAGCCGTTAACTGCGGGCCAGATACCGCCGTTTTCAAGCACGCCGCGGTCAAGACCCGCGCTCCTTTCCTCTTTATCGGGGTTATGGCTTATTAGCTGCGCGCCGTTGGGATTTGTTCTTAATAATTTATCTATATTGTCCGCGAGTATTCTGTTTTTTTCTTGGTCTGTTGCGCCTGATATCACCGCCCACGGCTGGACTTCAAGCCATAACAGTTCGTCTCCGAGCCAACCGACTTTTTTGCCCATCCACGCTCTCTTGAACCACTTGCCGTTCCACTGCTTTTCTACGGCTTTTCTGATATCGCTCGCCCACATATACGATACTTCCGCCGCATCTTTGTCTTCCGCGTATTCTAACATTTTAGCGAACACATCAAAAGCATACGCGGCAATTGCTGAATTGAGCATTGATTCGCCCACTTTGTGGACGGTCTTTATTTGGTTAAGCGGCACTCTGCCGTAAACCGCCTGATCGTTCCAGTCGCCCGTCTTCATCCTGATTAAGCCGTGTGGACCTTTGCCGACGAATTCAGTAGCGTACTTAAACGCGAGCATTACGCCTTGCTTTACGGTGCGCTCGACGGGGCCGTCCTCAAGATATACGGTATATTTCTCGTTCAGAAAATCCTTATCGCCCGTAACGAGCACATATTCTCCGATATACATAAGCAGCATAAACTGCAAATCAGACGGCACCATTACGAATGAAAAGAGCAATCCCTCTCCCGTGGTCGCGTACGGCAATTCGCCTTTTGGGGACATCTCCCTTAATGTGAATAATATATGCTCTTTAGCGATTACGGGGTCGGAATATATATATGACAGCGAATGCTGCAACTGGTCTCTAGGAGCGCCCTGCAAGCCCATTAAATACTGGTAATGACCGCCCTGGGACAGTATATGCGCCTTATAAAAACTCGAATATGTCATCTCCTGCCTTAAATACGCGTTATGCCAGGTAAGCTCTCTATTAATCCAGTCTTCGCCGGCAATATCGACTCTAACGCCCTCTGCAAGCCATTTATTAAGCGTATCCTTAAACAGCTTATCAATATCGGTATTGATATATTTATCGGTCAGCGCTTCCGCGTTAAAACCGTCGGGGATATACATATACGCGTAATAAAGCGTTACGCTTTGGCCGGGCTTTAATGCAAATTCCTCTTCGAGCGCCATCATCGGATTATCGCCTTTAAGTCCCTCTGCTCCCGTCAGGTAATCGGGACTTGTTAATCCGCCCTTGCCGAAAAACTTATCTGCGTCAATGAGGCTTTTCGCCTTGCCCTTTAATGAAATCAGCAGTGTATCGGGGGGATCAAAATCCATAGCGTACGCCCTTTTCATATCGTAAAATCTTCTGCCCGTTTTTCTGAAAAAGCCCTGTACGATAGCGTTTACCGCTCTTAGAAACAAGCCTTTTTTCTTATACTTAAGGGATTTTTTTACGCCGTTCGGATAAAGGGTGAACTCTTTAAGAAAAGATTTATTGAAGCTTCGCCTCATTCTGCCGACATTCTTGGTGTTAAAAGTAATTTGCGCGGCTATAAACTGTGTAAATGTGAACTGATATGTATCTCCCGCCCAGTATTCGTACCACTTATATTTTTTTTCGCTATCGGATGTATTCGTGACTTTTATCCTGTCAAGCACTACGGGGTCGTCGCCGTACGGGCTGAACAGCGTCTGCTCTATTTCGGCGATATCGCTCTTTATTCCCTTCTTGAAATAGCACGCGCCGTATTCTCTGTGCATACCTTGCGTATAATATGTGCTAACGACCTTATCGTCCGAGACCAGATAGCCGAAACCGCCGCCGTACTGGCGGTTTTTTGCATAATAATCCGTAAGATATTTCGGCGTGCCCTCGTCCTGCCTGATTTGCACATATCCGTAATTAGAGCAAGTCGCGACCACGCGGTCGTTGCCGAACATAAATGTATGGTCGCGCTTGTCTTTCCATGCGGTGTTCGTCTGCGTAACCGCCTTATCGTCGGTCGACTGGTCGCAGGTGTAGTTATAAGCGGGAAGCCCCCCCTCTCCTTTTATCCATTTGCCGAAATAGCCAGAGCCGAATGCCATATTCACTCCTTGTCCGGGGCGGCGCCCGCGTCTGTTGTTATTGTCCTTTCGGGATTTCTGTTGAGCTGTTCAATAGTGTATTTATGTATCTCTTCGACGGGATGGCGCTGCATTTTCCTGATTTTGCTCTTGCAGGTCGTAACGCACAAGCCGCAGCCCATGCATTTGCTCTTATCAAGAACGGGGCGGGAATTGACCATATTAATCGCATCGAAAAGACATCTCTCTTTGCAGGTGCCGCAGCCCGTGCATTTGTCAATATTCTCTACAGCGACGATATAGCCCGAGCTTCTGACCATAGGTATATCGTAATTGCACTTGATATACATAGGCACGCACGCTCTGTTGTCGCAGTTGCATAGCACGTACATTTTGCGGCCGTTGGGGCTGGATACACACATTATCTGATGTATCAGCCCTATTTCTTCGCATTCTTTAATGCGGTTTATAACCTCCTCCGCCGGTAGGTGTCCGCTGTCTGAGTATTTGGTAATCGAGTCGTCAAGGGACGCGACTTCGGCAATCAGCATGCAGGTCGCGCGCGGTATCGTGTCGTCCTTGGTCGGTCTGAAAGACTTGCAGGAGCACGGCCAGATCTGACCTACTTTGGCGCGCTTGACGAGCTCCAGTATATTCTCGTAAGGCATAATAGTTACGCCTCTTCCGAGCGAGCCGTCCGTAGGAATTACAAAGCCCGCGTAATATTTGGTAAACCAGTTAAAAAGTCTTTTCGCGATTTTACCGTATCTCTTGTGCTTTGTCGCTTCCGCCCATTTGATAAAAAAGTCCAAAGACCTGACTTCGCAATAATTTCCGAAATAATTGACAAGTTTATCGTCGATTTTATCAAGCAGCTTTCTCATTTCTCCTCCTCAATTCCTTATTGAATTTTTCGGTCCAATATGTAAAGGAATTTAGTACCCAGAGCTTATGAAGCGTGCTGAAATCCGGGTGTTTTTTATAAAAGTTCTCGATATAAGGGTCTTTGCATGAGGAAAGAATTTTGAAGTCTTCAAGTACTTTTTTCAGATAATCGGTATCGTAACTCTTATATTTGACGGATTTTTTAAATTCGCGTCTTCTCTTAAATTCCCATCTCTTCGCAACGACGGTAAAAAACATCACCAGAAATGTCATTACGATGATTTTTCTGACGGTGAGCTTTAACTCTCCCTTTTTGTCCGTAATTTTTGCCACACGCTCTCCTAAATGTTATGAATAAAATTTAACATAAAAATATATATTCGTCAATATGCGCGCAATTTGTTTATAAAAAAACCAAAAAGTCATAATATAACTATGCGCAAATATTACAGCCCCTTAAAGAGCTACCATAGAATAAAGCGACCGAGGATTTTCTATAAATTTGCGAACTTATTTCTAAAAATTATTATAGGCAAGTCCAAAGTCATATGGCTGACACAAATCTCCAAGGAGCCAGCGGTGTTTATCTGCAACCATACGAGACTGTGGGCGCCGCTTAGTATGGAATTCAATTTCAATATCAAGGTACGCCCGTGGGTCAACGGTTATATGCTGACATACAGAAATACAATCAAGCTCTTTTACCATAAAATCGCTTACGATTTAAGACCCGGATTCTTGAGAAAAATATTGCTGATAATTTTTGCGCCGTTAATAAACCTCTATTTCAGAGGGCTTAATTCAATACCCGTATTTCACGATATGAGAATACGCCACGCGTTCAAAAAGACAACGGAGACTCTCGAATCGGGAATGAGCGTGGTAATTTATCCCGAAAAGAATATCCCTCCGCCGTATAAATATGTCAACGAATTAGAGAAAGGTTTCGTTCACCTTGCAAAGCACTATTACGAGAGCACGGGAAAATGCGTGACTTTCTATCCCGTGTACTGCTCCAGGGATCTAAAGACTATAATGGTCGGCGAGGGCGTTATATACAATCCCGAAATAGATATAAAGTCGCAAAGAAATGACATTGCCGCGTATTTGGTAAATCAAATAAATAAAATGGGCGGATCTTTGCCCGAACATAAAATTTATATGAATAAGGTGTATCCGCCCGATATTAATAAATTTAATTTTTAGGTGAAATCGTCGTCCATCATATCGCCGTCGGTCGTGTGAAATTCATTGACTCTGATACGCTTCTTATTGCGTTCTCTTTCGACTATTTCGGTGATAATGTCTCTGACCTCATAGGGTTTCTTGATTTTTCTGAGAATCAATGACGGCGTGGTAGCGTCCTTGCATGTGAGTTGCAGGCTGCCTACCCTGAATATTTTATCCGCAAGATTTCTCTTTAAGGAAATATCTATTACCCTGTACGCGTTGACTTCCTCCTCTTTGGTCGAGAAGAAGCCTATTGACTGAAACAGCTTTACCCAGTTGTTTTCCTTCTCGGCAAGTATGTATCTCGTAAAAGAGAGCGGCATACCCATAAATCTTTTTCTGTCTTTCCAGATAATAATCGTATCTTTACCGTATTTGCTTGCCATAAAATTTTCTCCGTTTATATTTAATAATATATTTATACCACTTAATTAATTCGGGGTCAATAATAATAAATTTATTTACGAAAAAGTTATTAGGCAAGCGCCGCCTTATAACTTACGGTTAAAGCCGTTTATCGCCCTTATCAGACTCTTTTTCTTTCTTTTGCGCGGAGCGGTCGAGATTGGAGCCGAAAATCAGTCCTACCACAGTCCCTATGCCGATAAAGGGTATGAACAGCGGATTTAAGGTCAGAGCGTATAGCGTCAGACACAATGACGCCGCTATCGCCGTGCCGAGCGCTATGCCTATTCCCGTGTACATATATTTGTTTTTCTTCATAAGACCCTCCGCGGTACTCCTACTATTAAGATAACCCTTTATTGTTTTTTAATCAAGGAAATTGATTTCTATCTTTCCGTTAGTGGTTTCGGCGCTGATTTTTTCGGCCTTGCCGGGATTTATTACCTGATTCAGGATTTTAAGCCCGTCCACCGTTATATCGCCGTTAGTCGTACCGACATCGATTTTATAATCGTCTTTATCCCCGTAAATGCTTATCTTAATCAGACCGTTAGTCGTCTCCGCTTCGACACTGTCCGATGTTATGCCGATTAACTCTATTCTGCCGTTATTCGTATCAGCCGAGATTTCAGGCGCTAAGACATTATTCATAACGATTTCGCCGTTTGTCGTTTCGGCGGAAACAGACGCGGCGCTAATATTTCTTAATTCGATTTCGCCGTTTGTCGTGTCAAGGAGGATGCCTCCGTCTGAAATCAATCCCGAAACGCCGATATCGCCGTTGGTGGTATTGATATTTAATTTAGTAAGCCTGCCGATTTCATTCGAACTCACATTACCGTTAGCCGTATCGACCGTAATTTCGCCCTCAAATGCCGCGGGCACTTCGATAATCATTGTTCTTACTTTAGCGGACACATAGCCGTATCTCAAGAAATTCCACTTCTGTGTGTTTTTGGCGTTTATCGACACCGTATCGCCGGAATAATCCAGAGTGACCTTATAGTAATTCGCCACATAATAAGATGTATGGAATCCAGCGTCATCCGAGACCCTGAACTCGATTATGTTATTATCGGCGTTTATATTGATTTTATCAGCGTCGGATTCAAAGTCTTTTTCGACGAGAGTGAAATCATCGTCTCTAAAGAAACTCTTTCTTATGTCCGCGAATGAGAAGTCGCCCACAAAAAAGCCGATTCCGCATACAATAGCGCCTATGATTATTACTGATACCGCTACCTTTATCATTCCTTTAATTAATAACATTTTTTATCACCTGCCTTATTAAATTTCTTAATCGTCTTATTCATAAATTTTATGACTTTATTCATTAGCATCATGCCCGCGTTAAATGTGAGTATCGCAAGCAGCGAGAACACTCCTATAAGCATCAGCAGCACTCCGCCCGACACTAACGCAAGCCCCGCGCCCGAATAAGAGGCTGCCATAATCGCCACGGGAATTAATGAGATTATCATAGATACCGCGCCCGCGGCAAAAGACACCGTCAGAGAGGCAAATAGGATGAATACGGTTATAAAGAGCGTGAAGAAGACTATCCCGAGCGGTATCAGCGCGGGCGAGGCGAACAGCATCAGCAAAATAAAGAAGTTATTCGAGGTCTTGACGATGTTCTTAGGCTGATTAAGCCGCTCGCCTATCAGCTCGGATTTAATTCTTGCCGCAATAACCTTGATGTCTCCGAGAGATTTTACCGCTTCATCTTCGCTTACGCCCTCATCCGTTCTTTCGGTTATCATCTCCTCGTAATAGCTTACAATGTCCTTAATCTCCTCTTCGGAAAACTGGTTTAAGGACTTTTTCAGCTCTTTTACAAAATCATTCTTTTTCATAAATTGCTCCTTGATTTATTGACGATAAATTCATATATATTTTTTATTTCCTGCCACTCGTCGATAAATGTTTTGATTTTACCTATACCCTCCCGGGTGATTTTATAATACTTTCTAAGTCTTCCGTTATGCTCCACATTGTAAGTCGTCAGGCAGTTGCTAGTCTCAAGTCTTCTCAGTATCGGATACAGCGTGGATTCGGATATTTCGACTATACCCGAGATGTCCTGAATAATCTTATAGCCGTATGAATCCTTATTAATAAGGGTGGATAATACTACTATGTCAAGTATGCCCTTCTTTAATTGTACCTCCATATACTCTCCTATGCGATATATTATACATTGCATAGTATTCCTTGTCAATATATTTTTGTGAAATTTTATTAATATTTTATTATTTTTAGAGCGTCTAAAGGGCGCATTTTCTGTCCAACTTGTTCATTTTCAACCGGTTTATTAATACGCCCGAAATTGGTTATTCGATTTATCAATATTTTTATAGGATGCGAGTATTCGTTATTCGATGATATCCATAGGCTTAATGCTCTTATTCTTCAGGTCAATCAGCAGATTACCCGAGGTATCGAGCGATGCGAGCAGCACATCCTTATGGGACATAATATTCCTTTTCTTTAATTCGTCCTTTAACCATTCTTCGGTCAGATTGACCTTTGCAAGGTGCTTGGGCATTATCTTGCCGTCTATGATAAGGTCTGCGCTGAGACCTTTATATTCGGTCGGAATTTTCAGGTCTTCGCAGGTTACGGGCGCTTTCTGGGATTTCAATAATACGCTTACCTTTCCGTTGGTCTCAAGTATCGCGTATTCGACATCGGCTATGTTGTACGCGCCCATAATTCTGCACTCCTCCAGAATATCGTTTACATGCAATTTGGTTTTTCTGAGGTTTTGCTCGATAATCTTGCCGTTTTGAATTATTATCGTAGGCGTACCGCTTATAATCTCGCGCATTTTGACGCTTTTTAATGTGATATAAGAAAGTAATATTCCGAACAGCGCATATATAATCATTCCCGCCAATCCGTGCTCGTAGTCAACGCTCCTGTCCACGGCGAGCGCGGCGGCAATAGAGCCTATGGATATGCCGATGGCATAATCGAAGAATGTCAGGTGTGATATCTGCCTTTTACCCATTAATTTTGCGAGAATAAAGAGCACTACCACGGAGATTATGCTTCTTAAACTCACATCGGATAACTCTAACCAAAATTTGCTCATACTCATATTGTTAAGAAAAACACCGGGATTATGTATTACAATCCTATATTGAGATATTAATATTAGTGAGGAGTTATACAATTTGATATAATGAATATTTTTCTGTCAAAGGATATATTAAGTTTACAAATCTGGCATAATAGAACGGGTAGAGAGTATGTTTTGCGATAATATAAAGAATTTAAGAATAGAGAATAATCTTACGCAGGAAGAGCTTGCGAGAATTCTTGATATCAGCCGCTCTACTGTTTCCGCTTGGGAGAACAACAAGACCGAAGCTGATTTCAGCACGCTGAAAAAGCTCAAGGAATATTTCGGCGTAACTTATGAAGAGCTCTTAGACTAGCCTTTGGTTATCTCGAACTTAAAATACGCGTTATCCGAATACCATAGCGGGAAATTCGTGCCCCATACATTATTGTAAAGAATATAAGTTATACCGTCCCCGATATCCTCGTACTTATTATCGAATCTTAAAATCTTGCCTTTGCCTAACGACACCAGCGGCGCGTGGCAATTTAATATCTTATACTTTGATTTATCGATATCAAATTCAACTTTCCAAACAGCGGCAAGATGTCTGTTGCCGTTTATTACAATATCGTAAGGATTAATCTTTCTGCCGAGCTTATAATAGCATAAATCCTTGGAGAAATCGAAATTCATATGCATAAACAGCGCTTCAGTAAGCCTTGAAGCGTCCTTGTCAAGCCATATTAGCTCGATTGCTATCTTAAATTCTTGCTTGAAGAATGTATATTTAACCTCGATTGTCCGGGGCGCGCCGAGTTCAATTGTAAGCCCTACGTCAATAGTAAGCTCCGAAATTATATATAGCGCGGATTCGTCTTCGGTCATCAATAACCTTTTCAAAGAATAGCCGTAGACGCCGGACGGGAATTTATTGTCATAGTATTTCAGAGCAGGTCTCAGGAAATCGCCGAGCACCCACGGCGTATTTCTGTTTTCGGCCCTTGTGTAGTTATGGCGCCAGAATTCATAATCGCGCGAATTAAAGGATTGATAGTCAATAAGCGTATTTTCGTTGTCAGAAATTAAGGCGCTGTCATTATATGTTAAATCCTTGATAGCGCCTCTTGCGTTAAACGCTACCGTATATCCGCCAGCGGATACCGTTTGCCCATAAGATATTTCTTTCATATTGCTTCTATCAAAGCCTTTTTGCGGTATGAGCGATTGAAGTCTTGTTACGGCTTCCTCCCTGTGCGGCGCGCTTAACTTTCGAACCGCGCTGTCTATATAATCCCTCTGCTCCTGCCAGCTCTTCTCGATTACGCGATAGCTTCCCTTATTGTACTCGCCTTTTAATCTCATTAACGAGACATGGCTTTTGTAAAATAAGCCATTAATGCCGAATTTAAGTCTCGCGTCGTCCGCCGCCCTTGCCTTATTGAAATCCTTTTTGAGATACACGCCGACATCGGAAAGGTGCTTTTTTACATCCATTCCGCAGGTGTGCTCCGCGAGCGTGAGAATGTAATTTGCAAGATTGTCATATTCCGCGTCGCCGCGCTTTAAGGATCTATCCGAGAGCCATTTATTCTTGAGATGTATAAGCTCCCTTAAAGCGGCGGACTTATACGGGTCGCTGGCTGCGCCGTGAATCCAGCTGTCGCCTATTTCGGAAGTAACAACGGGCAGCTTATCCTTGACCTTAATAAGCTCAGCGGCATAATTATCAAGCGTTGACGCCGAGACTTCGTAATCGGGGTATTCCCTTTCAAGCTTTTCATAAAGTTTAAGAATATTTTTCTTGCTGTTCGGGCCTTTATTGTCCGAGGAATGAGCAAAGCATAAAATATCGTCTATGTATTCGTTTTTATACAGGCTGCCGTAACTTCCCTCGTATACGACTACGATTTCGCCGCTGCCGTATTTCCATAAAAAAGCCTTGGGCACATCGGGAATCGCCGAGCCCTCGTTGACGCCGATATGCAGCAGCTTAATGCCGTATTCCTCAAGCAGCGGCACAATCGCGCCCGTATGCCCGGGCACATCCGTCATCTTAGCGGATATGATATTCAGCTTATACTCGGATTTAAGTTTTACGGCTATCTCAAGACCGTATCTTACGGTGTCTTCGTCCAACAATTCCGTATGCGTCGTGAAAGGTATTCCGTGCGGCACTATATCCCCTCGTCTTATAGCGCCGTCAAGCTCCGCTCTTACGCTTTCATCCGAATATTTCAGCGCGTTTTCAATCACCCAGGAGCCGAGCGTCCAGATAAACCGCTTCTTATCCGTATTTAATTCTTTGGCGAGTTCAATCGCTTCGGGAATGAATTTCTCTCTGTAAAGTTTCTCGATATTTTCCGCGTAATCCGTGTAACCTAAGTCAAGATGCGTCTTGCATATAACATGAATCTTTTTCATATAACTTCCTCGCCGCTAATTATAACACAATAATCATTGCAAGGTAATAAATTATTGCTCAAATCATAAGATGAATTTGGAGGTGAATTATGATAAATAAAGCCAAAGCCGTAGTAAAAGGCGGACTGTTATATCCGGACATCAACGGAACGGTGCTGTTTACGCAATTTCGAGACGGCGTGGAGATAAATGTCAAGATACATAACCTGCCCGCGTTTTCAAGAGCGGACGGCAAGGCGGTAGGGCCTTTCGGCTTTCATATACATAACGGCAAAAGCTGCGAAATAGGCACAATAGACGACCAATTCCCGTTAAGCGGCACGCATTACAATCCCGGCGACCGTCCTCACGGAGACCATGCGGGCGACTTCCCCGTCTTAATGCCTATGTCGGACGGCACGGCGATGATGAAATTCACATCGGATAAATTTCTGGTATCGGATATCATGGGGCTGACTGTATTAATACACGAATCTCCAGACGACTACCGCACCGAGCCAGCGGGCAACAGCGGCGAAAAAATCGCCTGCGGCGTCATAACGCCCTTTTAGTTTCGCTTGCCTATAACGGCAAGCGAAACGGCTTATACAGAGAACTACAAAAACAATCTTAAACAAATATCAATAAACATATTGTTTTTAACATAAACAATTGATAATAACATAATAAATATATTAACTATCAGTGTAAATAGGTATGGTGCATGTTTGATACACATTATCTAAGATAATAGTAAATCAAACCTCTGCACCTTTTTTTATTTCATATTTCCAATAATGAATTAAACAAATAGCTTTATTAATACTTGAATTACTAATTATTGGGATACATTCTTATTGCGGGTGGAGAGAAAGATTGGGGCAATAAGCAATAGCACGCCATAAAAGAGGTTCTTTGCTCGCGGGGTAATATAGGTCGGTAAGAACGGTATTTTCGGACAAATAATTGATACTGTGTTTCTCCATATGGGTCACATTGCGCCCCAAGGTTATTGATTTTAAGGATCTGTTATCCCAAAACGCGCAGGTTTTTACGGTCTTGACGGTATCGGGCATGGTGTACGCCATAGCCGTTTTTGCGATAGGATATCTTATAAGAGTCGTTTTGTTTTTGTCGAAAAGCACGCCGTTAGCAGTCGAATAATTTTTGCAGCCTTCAACCACGCTGAAGTTTTCCAGCTTGATACAATAATTGAATGCGCCCTTTCCTATACTCGTTATGTTTTTGGATATTTGGAATTTTGTGATGTTGATGCAGGACATAAAAGCGTATTCGCCGATTTTTTGCAGCGATTCGGGTAGATCAAAAGAGGTTATTTGGCTACACGCCAAAAACGCGAAATCTCCTATTTCGGTAAGCTTTGACGGAAGATTGATTTCACGCAATGTTCCGCATCTAGCGAATGTCATAAATCCAATGCTCGTAAGATTGCTGTCCTCGGGTATTACGCAGTTTTTCAGATTGGTACAACCGTAAAAAGCTTTTTGTTCTATGATTTTGGTCTGCGAATTTATCAGTACATATACCAGATTGGTCTTGTTCTTGAACGCGCCCGCCGCAATTTTTTCTATGCCGACAGGAATATTCAGCGTCGTTGCATTTCCGGTATAGGACAACAATGTTTTACCGTCGGAGGATATTTCAAACACGCTCGTCGTATCGGGAGCGTCTGCGGAAGCAAACAATACTAAATGAGCGACGGTTAATCCCGATAACAAACACATACATAACAGTACCGAAAACAATATCGATACTTTTTTTCTATTATCAGTCATTGTTGTTTCCCTCCTCTTTTTCCTCGGATTCCGCTTGTTTGTCCGTTGTTTCTCGCTCGACGGCATTGTCGTCCGTCCTGTCAGGCTCGGCGGTAGTATTTTCCGTCGTTTCAAGCTCGGCGGCTTGGTTTTCTGATGTTTCGGACTCCACGGCATTGTCATACAATGTTTCAGACGGAGCGTCGTTTTCCGTTGCAACCGTCTCTCTGTCTTTTTTCTTAAAAATGCCAGCAAGCTTTTCCTTTATTCCGCCGAAGAATTCTTTCAGCCAAAGGATTACGGCTTTATATCTTTTATTCTTTCTCAAGAATAAGAACAATACAACCGCTCCCGCAATAAACAGCAATCCGCCTGCCGACAAGCCCGCCACGAACATGGGTTTTACCGTCCATTTGGCATATAAAGTAATATCGCCCGTCAATTGCAGCGGGAATTCCGCTTTTATGGTCAATTCTTCGTCGAGATACCAGCCGCCGAAATTAAAGCCGGGTTTTGTCGGCATAGGCGGCGCGTCGATAACGCCGGTATCGTTGTAAATAATGTCAACGCTCTTGCCGCTCTTAACCGTGATTATGAAAATCTCCTTAAACATTACGGAGCAGTTTTGCGCAAAGGTGGCTATATCCGCCGTTTCGGAGTCTATGTATGCGGCAAAACTTAACATTCCGCTGTCCGACCGGTAGGCTTTTAAGGCGCTTGTGGCTATCTCCAACAAGATGTCCGCGTTCTCACCGTATGCCAGCGTAAAGTTCTTGGTTAGTATAAGCGTGGAAACGAAGTCCTTTATAACATAGAGTTTTATGACTCCGGATGTGGCGGTATCCCCTAGATTGTCGATGCCCGCGATGACCTTAACGGTGTTATTCTGGCAAATGGCTTTGAATGACTCGAAGGAAATCTCTTGGGTTTGCATGGAGAAATTGATATTCGAAATACCGCTGCTTTCGTTAGCAAGCAATGTCACCGAGCCCAGGCTCATTAGGCTGGGCGATATCGAGCTTCCGTGTTCCAGCGTAATAAACAGACCGTACAAGCCCTCGGATATCGTTGTTGAAAAGCTGAGCGTCTTTGTTTCTCCGATTTTGAGATTGTTTATTGTAGCGGTATAGAGCACCGCTCCGCTTTGGTTGTTGGCGCGTACCGTAACAACTATATTGTTAAGCAGATAATCTCCATAATTGGTGACATCGAAGTAAACGGTTTCGGTTTCTCCGGCGCGCCATCTTCCCGTCGCGGTGTATATATTCTCCGCGGAGGCATTGATTACAAAGGGCACTCTTACGCTCTCAATCGAATAAACATTGGGGCGCTCAAGCTCTATATCGTATGAGGACATACAGTATACCGCGTAAATTTCCTGCGCGTTTGCAGACAGCGAATAGTCTATTATTATCCCGTCCGTACCGATAAGCGCCTTGCGACGCCCGATGTTGCCATCCCCGTCAATAACAAGGAAATACACATAATTGCTGCTTTCTTCCTCGATGTTAACAGTGTTTTCTGTCCAGGCGATGAACAGCTTGTTGTCGAAAACGCTTGCCTTAAAGTATGTTATATCACCTTGCTCATAGGTGTTGATAACGCGTGACGCTCCGCCCGCAACGCAATAATTAATGCCGTACTTGTTGAGCCAGAGATATACCGGTGCTCCGTTTTGCAGGACTACTATCAGTTTGGTTTCGGCAACGGCATTGTTGGTAATGTTACTGTAGCTGCTCCAAGTATCTGTTGCGAAATTATACGTCCAAGCCAGCACTTCCGTGTCTGAATCGGTAGCGATATTCCCGTCCATATCCGCAATGATCGCGTAACTTAGGATGCCGTTTACAATAACGCCGCTTTCGCCGGTCGAATTGTAAGCGCCCCGCTCAAATATTTTGGGATTTGAAAAGCCATTTGCACCATAGGTGCAGTACATTTTATAATTGAGATCCCTTTCGTTGAAAAGAGCCGAAGCAAGCGTCATATTCATATTATAATCGTTGCGGTAGGCTTTATCGAAAATGAGTATGGCATAATTATTGTCCGCAACCAAAAGGGGATTGCTGTCGGGCAGGTTGTCGCTCGTTATTTCGCTAACATCAAACCGATCTCTCGCCCGATCATAGACTGCTACCGAAACATCCACATACTGCATTTGCGAGGCAAGATTGCCGTCCGCGGTCGTATGCGTGAACGCAATCATAGGATTACCCTTATAAACCGCCACGCTGAATTCACTTATATTCCTCACCATCGTGGTGACCTGTCTTGCCCCGCTCCAGCTTCCGTTACCGCTCCTAATTTTGTAAAACAGTCCCTCGTAGCTTAAGCCCCTATGGGACACGCCCTGCTTGTATATCAACATTTGGGAATTTCCGAAACTTATTATAACAGGCGAGGCGCTTATTATGGTGTTTTCAACGAGAGTGGCTTCCTCAAGCGCAGGAATCGAAGCGGTATCGCCCTGTATGACTCCGCTGTCGCTGATAGGCACGGTATAGCCGTCCCCCATACTCTGCGTTATCTCGTTCAGAGTTTCGTCGAGTTGTTCTATTACCGTAGGAGTATAGGTATGATCGTACTCGAATTTAACATCGTACCAGGTATGGTTGTATTTGAACCAAAGCACATAAGCGGTCACACCGCCCCTGAATATCAGGCTGACTTTTGTACCTTCAAGATTGCCATTTTTCCGTTATGTTTTTGCGACATATCCTGATGTATTATGGCAGCCCACTATGTGTTGGATTGAATTTAGCGACGAGACACCGAAATTCGAACATGTCCGATTTAAGATATACATTCGTCTTTTGTCGGGAAACTGCGCGGAAGCGCAAAAAGTAAAAATGGGCAGACGCATCCACGCATACCATTTTGGCTTCTATGAAACTTTAGGGGAAACCTATGAGAAAATAAAAAACTATTGCAAAGAACACAACTACACCATAATGGGCAATTTTTGCGAAAAATACATCCAATCCTATTTGACGAAAAATGATAAAAACCAATACATAACCGAAGTTTTCGTCCAAATCGCCTAATCCGACTATATAATATCGGTGACAAAAATAGGCGCTTTTATTAATCAAATCGGAGTTATCTAAAATTATCGTAATTTGTTGTATTTATAATCAATAAGCGCTTGCGGTATATGTATTTTTGTAGCTCTCCACTTCCTATCATTAAATCTCTTTAATCGTATTACGAATGGTAGAGCTGATAATAAAGACCGCGGTTATTGTTTTGGTCTTACAAAAGAAAAAACCACGCTGAAATTCCGTTCGAAGATGTACTTCGTATTGCCGGTGTTCAAACGCCGTTCCTCTTGGTGGGGATGAGGGGAATTGCGCTGTTGCAAAACAACAGCTAGCGGCAAAGCCGCGTAACGCAATTCGGTGCACCGAATTGCAACCGGATAGCGTACAAGCAAAATGAGGCATAGCAAAATACGGGCAAAAAGCCCGTATTTGCTATGCGACTATTAGCGCAGTCGCTGTCTGGTGGAGATAAGGGGACTCGAACCCCTGGCCTATGCATTGCGAACGCATCGCTCTACCAACTGAGCCATATCCCCGTTGCAGAATTATATTATTGCTTTTTTCAGAAATTGTCAATTGATTGGGGTTAATTAATTACGCTGTCCCCTCTCAAGTTTCAATATTCATTAAGGTAAGATTTCCTAGAACGCTTAACGACATAACGCCCTTTCATCTAACTCAGATCCTCAGATTAATACCTTATTTTAAAATACTCAAGATACTTCTTGAACTTATCCTGCGCCGCGAGACAAGTGTCGGTCAGATAACCTTTCTCGCTGTTCCACTCATGCAACCCCCGATAGTAGAACATCTTCATATCGTCGTCGATAATGAACGGTACGATGTTGTTATGGAGACACTCTTTAAACATGATAAGCCGCCCGACGCGACCGTTGCCGTCCTGAAAAGGATGAATGGACTCAAAGCGAACATGAAAATCTATAATCTCATCAAGCGTTTTTTCTTTAGTCGCGTTATACTCAGCAAGCAATGTGCCCATTGTAGCGGAGACTTTCTCCGGCGGCGTGGTTTCTCTGCCGCCCACCTCGTTAGGCATACGCTTATAATCGCCCACGGCAAGCCAGCCGGACCGCGCATCGCTGGTGCCGCTCTTGAGCGTAAGATGCAACTCCTTAATAAACTTCTCCGATAGCATATACTTCGCTTGCGCTATAATCATATCGATGCATTTGAAGTGATTCACCGTTTCCACGATGTCGTCTACATTCATTGTTTCTCCGACAGCGTCGATGGTGTTCGTCTCAAAGATATAGCGCGTTTGGTCATGGGTGAGACGGCTACCCTCGATATGGTTGGAATTGTAGGTCAGTTCGATCTGAACCTTATTATATATGCCACCGGAGATTTTCGCTGCTTGCTCCGCTTTCAGAATTTCAAGCAAAGTTTTCGGCGCAGTTGTTCTCGCATTTATCCTGTTCGGCTTTGCGGCGTTCTCGGGTATATTCCATGTCTTTCCCGTAAGGAACGCACCGGGTATCTTTTTTTGAGCACAGTAATTCCGGACGGTACGCTCGGACATATTCCACTTTTTAGCAGTATCCGCTACCGATAAATAATTCATCGCGATCCTCCTATGGCCTTCTTGATTATTATAACATATTATCGGCAAACAATCAAAGTATTATTCGTAACATAAATTAGATATCTTGCCGATATCGGCATATTTGGAAAAGCACCTTACCCCTCTTTTTCTAGTCTCTTCAGTGCCGAGAAGGCTTGCAGGGCGAGGAGTTTGCATGCGACGGTGCCGGCGAGATAGACGGGGCTAATAAATTTACTTATACCCTTAAATCTTGAAAAGCGTTCGGTATACATTACCGCGGCAAGATAGGCGCTTAACAGGTAATAGCGGATCTGCTCCTCTCTGCTCTTGCCGATTTTCACATCGGCGTAACGGTTGTAGAGGGCAATGATTTCTTTTTTATTAAACGGCTTAAACATTTCGACGGAAACAAAATCTCCTATCGGGTCGCCCCAGAAACCGCGTTCGAGGTCTAAAATACTTAATTGTATTTCGCCGTTAACATTTTTACAGAAAATATTCATTGCGTGGAGATCGAAATTCACAAGCGTGCACGGGGCGTTATTCAGCGCGTCCGCGAATTTGTCTATGTATGACATTAACCTTTCGCCGACCCTGCATTTTTTGTTAAACGAGGCGGCGTCGCTTATAAGCATTCCTGTCATATGCGTTAAGGCGTCTTTCCAGTTATTATGAAGCCCCGTTTGCGCGTACCCGTATCCCGAGCCTTTCAATCTATGAAATTCCGCGAGAATCCAAGCCAATTTCTCTTTAACTTTACGCCTTTCCTCCCGTGTCAGCTTTGCCTTGTCAAGCCGTTCGCCGTCTAAAAACTCCATAATAAAGTATGAGGTCGGAATAATACCTCCGCTAGAATCCGAATATATGATTTTAGGCGTCTTTATCCCCGTCTTTTCACGCAGCAAGCGGTAGAATTCAACCTCCGCCGCCATAATACCCCGTTCGTGCGTCAATACCTTTACGCTCTTTTCGGGCGCGATTTTCATCACATACTTATTGCTATTATTGTCAACCGCATAATAAACGCTGTTGTACCAACCGTCAGAAATTTCCTCTGTTTCGCTTACTCCGCCTATTCCCGCCGCGATAAAAGCCGCCCGAATTTGCGCGTCCGTTATTTGATATTTCGTAATACTTTTCATGCATTCATTCCGACAATATATTTATTCTTTAACATATTCCTCTTACATTATCTATGGATTTATATTCTTTGTCAAATTATGTTTATATCCGTCTGTCATAAAAAATGTAAAAAGTTCTTGACATTTTGATAATATATGTTATTATAAAATGTAAAGAGCACTTTACATTGGAGGTGTGTAATGAAAAAAATGGATGAAATGGAAACCGCTCTATCATTAAAAGCCATTAAAATTTCCTGGTTTTATACAATCCTCTTCTTGTTTATCTGGATAATAACAGACTATATAAAGGACGAAAGTTTTAATCTAATTGCGTTTATTTTGCTTATCTCTCAGAATATTATCAGGATAAGCATTGAACAATACTTAAAACGGACGATGATTAAAGGTGAGAAATAATATCAGAAATCTCCGTAAACAAGCGGGATTAAGACAAGAAGATATTGCGAAAAAACTGGGAGTAACGCGACAGACTGTCATTGCGATAGAGAACGGTAAGTATAATCCGACTTTAGAATTAGCCATAAAAATCGCAAGACTATTTAAGTTAAGCGTGGAAGAAATATTCTATCTCGATTGATTATTACAGCCTGAACGGCTGTGTTATCTATCAGACCATAGATAATTTAAGAATGCTTGTTTTCGACAACCTATAAGATAATACCGCCATATGGCGGTATTATCTCTTGACCTTTACTTGCCCCGGGATTTATACGGGCTTGATGAATATCTGCGTAAAGTACATCGTGCCGTTAGATTTTTTCGCTACGCCTATGCCTATTTGCGTTACCGTTCTGGAAAGGATATTCGCCCTGTGTCCCGGAGAATTCATCCAGGAATTTATTACTTCCTGGGCGGATCTCTGTCCGTAAGCGATATTTTCCGCTGCCGAGGAGAAATAAATTCTGTAAGACTCGAGCATCTTGAAAGGCGACCCGTAAATCGGCGAGATATGATTGAAATAATTATTCTTAATCATATCCTCGGATTTAATTCTCGCGACTCTCGCCACCTGCCAATTATAGGTCAGCGGCGGCAGACCGTTATACGACCTCTGCAAATTAGTCAGTCTCAATACTTCGTCCTCAATGGTCTTTAACGGCGCAGCTTCCGGGATATATATCTTCTGACCCACATATATTAGCGCGGGATTTTTAATGGACGGATTCGCCTTAATGAGTTCCGCCAGCCCTACTTCGAATTTTACGGCTATCTTCCACATGCTGTCGCCCCATTTTACCGTATATACTGTGGATTGCGCGTGCGCTTCGGGCATAGTTGCGGTATTAATGAACGACATTACAGTGAACATCATTATAAATACCGTTAAAAATATCAATAAAGTCTTTTTCATAGTAAACCTCATTAATATTTTTAACGGCAGACCGTTTATATATTTTGGTAAATTATTCCGTCGTCCGTCGAGGACGACGGAATCAATCCAGTATTATCAGTTCATCGACCTTTTCGAGTGTTTCGATATCGTAAGAGGTTATCACTCTTTCGCTTATCGTATAGATATAATCGCCTATTTGCTTGCCCCTTGATACAAACGACATATAACTGTTATAATAATCGTCCTGATGAACATCCGCCGCATCTTGCATATTCGTCAGCGTGCCGCGGTATACGAGCATATCTTGGGCGTCTTCCGCTTCAAGGTCAAAGCTGAATACGGCAAGCCCCTGATAATACGAGGAATAACTGTAATAGCTATAAGTCCATGCCTCGTAGGTAAACGCGAACAGCCCTCTCTCTTTATTGTAAAGCAGCGCTTTAGGGTTATAGAAAAGTTCGGAATGACAGATGATGTTATCGCTTTGCTCGGGTAGCAGCACCGTTTTGATATTGACGGGATTGCCGCTTGAGTGCTCATACAACGATACTTTTAATTCTTTCCATTCCACCCATCCGCCATTAATTCCGCTGTTTTTGCCTACTCCTATCGTATAATAATCATTCAGATAATGTATATAATGGCTTACTCCCGCTTCTTTTAATCCTTTGGAGATTTTAGGGTTTTCGGGGTCTGACAAGTCTAGGTCGTAATACGGGTCAATTCGCTCGAAAGTAATAAGCGAGCCGATAGCGCCGTTAAATCTTACCGAATAAATCGTCTCGCCTGGCGCGATGTTTCTGATACTGCCCGCTATATTCAATCCCGAATCCAATACAAATATATTATTGGCGTTATCCGTTGTCGCAACCCTTAAATATCCCTGATACTCATCAAATGAATATCTGTCTTTTATCATCCCGGGAATCCTCACTGACGCTTTTTGCTTTAGGTCGTCAATGCTTAATTTTACGATTCTGGTCAGTCGCTCCATATCAGTACCCGTACTCCATTTCCACCCCCAGACATTGGTCTTATAAGTCGAAGACCGGTCATAAGTCGCGACATAAATATTCTTACTTGATACATAGATTTCGCCGCCGAGCCCAAGAAACGCCGACTTTTGAGAAATCTCCGGATTGTCGAGGGAGATTTTACCGACGATCAAATACGATATACCCGCTATATCGTCGTAATAGTAGATGTCTTCAGCGGGTATCGGCTTTTCCTCGCCGCCGTTTACCATGGAATCCGAAATACCCGGAATATATGTGTCTTCCGCCGAATAACTGAAACTATAATTTACCATATACAGCAATTCATTGCTCTTTTCTATTATTCTAGATGTAAAATAGTTGCCGTCAACGGTAATTTTTCTTAATAATTCCGGATTCGCTCTTGAAGAGATATCATAAATCCTGATGTCCGTCTTATCATAGCTGACATAGCAATAACAGTCGCGCATGGGCTCGGGGGTAATGGAATTGATTGAGTTATGATAATATACGGGCTCATATATGCCTCCTATCATAACAAGCGTGTCCCCTATAACAAATAACTCCTTAGGAATATAGTTCTCGACGCTTATCGTCGAAACCTTTTCCAAATTGCCGTCGTTTGCGGCGATTATGACGCAGCCCGCGGAATTAATCTTGTAAATATAATTTCCGTCGACCTTTACGATATCGCCCTCGTCCATTCCTTCGGTCTGGATATTCGTCTCTGAATAATCCCTGCCCGAAGCCTCTCCGTTTACTGCCGTTTCGGGCTGAGCCGCTCCCGGCGGAGCGACTGCTATGTCGGTTTCTTTTTTCTGAATGCTGAATATATCTGAGAGTTCAAAGTTGCTATTCTCTTTATTAAATTTCTCTATTACCTTATATATTTCCTCATAGCCGTTGATCTTTTCGGGTTCGGAGTATCTTAAGCTCTGCGGCGTGAAGACCACGATACTCGCAATAAGCGCGATAATTAGTACCAGCGCTCCGGAGAATATAATTTTTTTATACATATAACGACCTCTGCTCTTTATGGATTTAGCACGTTCCTTTGCCTCGGCTCTGATTGCTTCTTTATTTGTAACCTTTTCGCTAAGTACTGTTTTTAGGTATTCTTTCTCTTTCATTTTCAGTCACCTTCCTTTAATAATTTTCGGATTTCTTCAAGTGTCCTGTAAATCTTGTGCTTAATATCGGATTCGCTTAAGTGTGTCTCTGAGGCTATTTCCCTTATCGTCATATCGAGATAGTAATACATATAAATTACTTTCTGGATATCTCCGGGTTTTCTCCTGACTATCTTATAGACCGCGTCCATATCCAACATATTCGCATATTTGTCGTCTATCTCGTAATCGATTAGTTCGATATCCGCATTATGCCCGTCTGTTACGCTGATTTTGTTTCTTAATTTATACAGCAAGCCGTAGTACCTGTATAATCTGAATTTACATATCTTCAGCAGCAACGCCTTGGGATTTTTTACATAATCCGCTCCTTTTTTTAATATCATCGAATAAAATTCCGCGAATACATCCTGAACGATATCGCCCGCATCGTCCAGCGTTCTCACCTTCAATATAATGAATTTCAATACGCTCTTGTAATGCTCTTCATATACCTCGTTGAAAAAGATATCTGATCGGCTTGCCATCACGATACTCCTTTCTCTTAATAAGTGTAACAAAAAGGTCTTTTTGTTCCAATCAGAGTGTTTTTTTAATTATATCATATATATTTTTTAATCTTTTGGCTTTTTTAGGGAATTAAAATCGTATTCCGAAATAAACAGGCTGAGCATAATGAGCAATCCGCCGATAATAAGAGAATAACTTAATACCTCATACTTAAACAGTATTGAAAATACGGCGCCGAATACGCCCTCCAGTGTCATAATAAGCGCCGCCGCCGACGCGCTCGTATGCTTTTGCGCTATGACCTGCACGGTCTGCGCGAAAAACGAGCATACCACGCCTAATATTATTACTTGAATAACAGAGCTGGCCCAATTTACCGTAGACAGAGTTTTGATGTCCTGAAAAATAAACAAAACGAGGCTTCCCGCCATTTGCACCGCAGCCATCATAAAAGCTATAACGGAAAATTCGGATTTTAGTGCGCTGTTTCCGATTACCGCAATAGACAACGCAAAGAAAAAAGCGCACACAATCGTATATAAGTCGCCGATGTTTACCGAATAACTCTCCCTTATAAATCCCGTCAGTATCGCCATGCCGTAAAGGCATATGATAACCGAGACGAAAATTCTTATTTTCGGGCGCTTCTTATAGACAGCCCACACGATAAAAGGCACCATGAGCACATTTGTCACCGTAAGAAAAGCGTTATTTGAAGGCGTCGTAAATTTTGCGCCGATAGTCTGCGTAATAAAGCCGAGGAAATTAAAAATTCCCACAAGCAGCCCCACCTTGAAATCGTAAGCGGTCATATTGAAAATTTTCTTATGAAAGAACGCAAGCGTCATAACAAGAAACAAGAGCCCCCTGAGAAAATTAATTAACGACGCGGTCATACCGTTATCAAGTGCCATTCTCGACAGCACAAAACCCAGTCCCCAAAAGACGGTAATAATCATCAGCAATAAATTGGCGGATATCCTGGTAATTTTCATATGACTTTAATATTCTATCTCATATGATTAGGATTAGCAAATAAATTCCGTTGTCCTCGACGGACAACGGAATTGTTATACCGCTCTAACGGCGTCTTTTCCACGCTGGCGCCCCACTCAGAACCCTCATTGCTCCGAAAGGGCGGCAAAAAAATTCAGACCGCTATTCGCGGTCTGACATTTAGCTCTGAAGCTCAAAGTGATTGTTCTTTCCCTGTGTGGGGGGCATTCTTTCGCCTTTTTCTACATTAACTGTGTAAAGGGTCTTGCCATCGCTGTCAACAACCTTATAGGTTCCGGATTTAGGTGCATTCTGACCAGATTTAAGTTTTTGCATTTTTGTCCTCCTTTTAATGTAATTATTTGTAATAAATGCAAAAATATTCTCTGAAATTAATTGCCTTTATTTATAAGATAATCCTCGACCATTTTTTTGACTCCGTCCCTCCAGTTTGTTTTAGAATGAAACCCGAGTTCTTCCACGGCTTTTTTCGGGACAAAATAGAAGTCGTGTCCCGCGTGGTCTATTCTCATTCTTGTCAGCACAGGCGCGCTTTTGGCCTTAAACAGCTTCCAAATGCCTTCCATCGCGGACGCTAAGGCGTACGCGATGCAATACGGCGTCTTGAGTTTAGGCGTTTTGACATCTAATTCTTCGGATATCGCGTCCACCCATTCAAGCCAGTTAATCTTTTCTCCCGACACTATATTGTAAGCGTCTCCTCCCTTGCCGAATTCCAGCGCCCTGACAAGACCGTCCACTAAGTCGTCTATGTATATTCTCGAAATCAAATACTCGCCCTTGCCTATAAAGCCCATTTTGCCCTGCTCGATAGCCTCCATAATAAGTTTATGCACCGTGGTGTCGCCGGGGCCGTAAACCGTGCAGGGTCTAATGCACACCGTTTTCATTTCGGGAGAGTTATACTCCCTGACTTGCTTTTCGGCAATCAGCTTGGTTGTAGGATAATGATACTGCGGTGTCGGATAATATGTTCCGTCTTCGGTCTCCTCATTGTGTCCGTTAAAGCCGTGCACATCGATAGAGCTTACGAAAAGGAATTTAGCAGCACCATAAGACTTCGCTTTTTTCATCAGGTTAAGCGTAGCGTCCACATTAATACTGTAAAAGGACTCGTAGCTGCCCCAGTCAGAGACCTTGCCCGCCGCATGAATGACATCGGTTACGCCATCCGGAAATTCATACGCGCCCGTTAAATCCACATTCCATATCGCGACGCTGTCGCCCTCAAGCTCTTTCAGCTTGGGATGTATTCTGTAATCGGCGGCAATAATCTTCGCTCCGTCATTAAGCAAACGCTTCACAATCGCTTTGCCGAGAAATCCCGACGCGCCGGTCACAAGAAATTTTCTTGATGAAATATCTTTCAAAATTGTCTTATCCATATTTTTCCTCCTTGTCAATTATCTCATTATCCGTATGCCCGTGTCAATGCCTTATAAATAATTTCGTCGTCCTCGACGGACGACGGAAATCCTTACCGCTCTGCTTGCCCGTTATTCTGTGTCCGTTGCCAAGCATTCGCTCCTTAAAGCGCTTCGGTTTTTTTCTGCCCGTCTCTGCCTTTTCTATGGAGAACCCGATTGTGTCTATATAGCTCGAAAATTCATCCGTTAGTATCCTAATAAACGCTACTATTTTTCGGCTTTTTCTTTAATTAGTTTGTTATTCTAAGATTTATATTATATAATCAATCTGACCGAATATTATAAGAAATATAACAGAGTATATGTGAGGATACAATGAATAAAATTTTTGAGACCAAGAAACAGTTCATAGCCTCCGCGCTGACCTGTATCGCGGGCGCGGCGATAATGTCTTTCAGCATTATACTTTTTCTCGCGCCGATGAAAATTCCCGTCGGAGGTTTTACCGGAATCGCGACGGTGCTGTCGACTTCGGGGATTATTAAGTTGTCCATAGGCGCGCTGACGCTTATAATGAACATTCCGCTGTTCTTATTTTCATACCGCCACTTAGGCTCGAGGTTCGGCGTGCTTTCAATTATATCCACGCTCGTGTTCACGATATCAATGGATGTGTTTTCCAATATCAAAGCGTTTCAGAATTTCTCCGCCCAGATGACGGATATGGCGCTGTCTGCGGTATACGGAGCGACCATTCACGGGATAGGGCTCGGGCTTATCATCCGCGCGGGCGGCTCGACGGGCGGCAGCGATATGCTCGCCAATGTCATCGGCAGGAAGTTTCACACGCACAATATCGGCTATATAATTTTTATCATAGACTTCATTGTGATTTTAATGTCCGGCTTGGTGTTCAAGTCGTATATATTGCCTTTATACGCGTTTTTAACGACATTCCTGACTTCCAAAGTAATAGATTATTTAATCGAGGGCGGCAAACGCACTAAGGTATACTATATTTTCTCGGAGAAAATCGAAGAGATCAGCGCGGCGATTCTGGCGGACTTAAAAAGAGGCGTTACGGCGTTTAAGGGCACGGGGATGTACACGCGTAAAGAGAGGAATATGATAGTGTGCCTTATCAACAGGACACAGACGAATTCATTAAAGAAACTCGTAAAAAATATTGACAAGAATGCGTTCATCTTCGCGGTCAACGCGCACGAGGCGTTCGGAGAAGGATTTACTCCTATCGTGGACAATAAACAAAAAAGTTAGCAAAACTATTTACATATAAGGTCATAACCTATATACTAGTATAAAAATATCAAAATCTGGCATCGCGATTTACGCACCGGGTCGTCTATACAGCTTTATGCTGATTCGTGTTATAGAGTGAGACCAATGAAGGAGTACATATGGACTTTTTGTTAGATGCAGTTAAAGCTATCACCTGGCAGCAGCTTATAATGTTCGCAATAGGCGGTCTTTTGATTTTTCTTGCGATAAAGAAAGAAATGGAGCCCGCGCTTTTGCTTCCTATGGGCTTTGGCGCTATTTTAGTCAATCTGCCTTTAAGCGGCGTAATTAATTACTCTATCGAGAATATCGGCGAAGTGAACGGCATAATTGAATGGCTGTTCGAGACGGGAATCGAGGCGTCTGAGGCGTTGCCGTTGCTGCTGTTTATAGGTATCGGCGCAATGATTGATTTCGGACCGCTGCTTTCCAACCCCAAGCTGTTATTCTTCGGCGCCGCGGCTCAGCTTGGTATTTTCCTTACAATAATAGTAGCGTCTTTGATAGGCTTTGAATTAAAAGACGCCGCGTCTATCGGCATTATCGGCGCCGCGGACGGCCCTACCTCCATTCTCGTATCGCAGGTGTTAAGAAGCAAGTATTTAGGGGCTATCGCCGTCGCCGCGTACTCGTATATGGCACTGGTGCCGATAATTCAGCCGGTCGCGATTAAAGCGGTCACGACTAAGAAAGAACGCTCTATTAAGATGAATTATAACCCCGCCAATATCAGCAAGACGACAAGAATACTCTTCCCGATTTTCGTTACTGTCGTAGCGGGCTTTATCGCGCCCGCATCCGTCGCGCTCGTCGGATTTCTTATGTTCGGCAATCTTTTACGCGAATGCGGCGTGCTCAATTCATTATCCGAGACCGCGCAGAAAGTGCTTGCAAATCTCGTCACCCTGCTGCTCGGAATTACGATATCCTTTTCAATGCGCGCGGAATATTTCGTGCAATGGCAGACAATCGCGATTATGCTATTAGGTCTTTTCGCGTTTATATTCGACACAATCGGCGGCGTAATGTTCGCCAAGCTCTATAATGCCTTTGCGAAGAACAAAATCAATCCGATGGTTGGAGCAGCGGGCATATCGGCGTTTCCTATGTCCGCGCGAGTAGTGCAGAAAATGGGGCTTGAAGCCGATCCCGAGAATCATCTGCTAATGCATGCGGTAGGCGCGAATGTATCGGGTCAAATTGCCTCGGTCGTAGCAGGCGGCATCATATTGTCGCTGATACCGGGCATGCTGTAAGGAGGTCGGTATGTTTTTACAAACATTGTTTTTATTATTTAAGGGAATGGCGGCGATATTCGTAGTAATGGGAATAATATTCGGCTTAACCTATTTACTTAATAAATACACAAATATCAAGAAAGAATAACATTGTCACTCGTCCGTTATTAAGGACAGTGAAATTATGATGATTTCAATAAACCGAAAAGGCGCCGATAAAGCGGCGCGACATTGCGCCGTTCGGTCAAGAACGGCGGAATTAAAAGTCACTCGCGTCGGGAGCGCAATGCAAATGCATTACGCTTAATGCCCTATAAGCGTCCGCGTAAACTCTGAAACTCTTTAGGCCGTATCTTATCGCCATTACTTTGAAGAGCAATTTCAGCAGATGAAAATTCTCGCTCATCTCGCCGCCCGCTATGAATTGACTGTGATGCGCCTCGAGCGCCTCGATTCTCTTTAATAAATGCCGCTTCTTAATCTTGATATACGAATTGGGCTTATCGGTATAATAATAAACTATGCCTTTGGGCTTGGCGGTCTTATTTACGCCGAGCTCTCTCATCATCAGCGGTAATGTACAGGTAAGCATCGCAATCTCGGACGCTCTGCCGCAATTGATGTGGTCTGGGTGCGTCTCGGATTTGACATGGTTGTCGATTGTAAAGATTAAATCGGGCTCAAAGTCCGCTAGCTCGATCGCGATTTTGTCTTTTAACTCATTTACATCATAACCGCCGCCATCGGGAAAACCCAAGAATCTGACATCCTTTACGCCGAGTACTTCCGCCGCTTTAACCGCTTCTTTTTTTCTCAGCTCGACAGTCTTTTCGACGGTCATTTCCGGGTCATACATTCCGTATCTGCCGTCTGTGGCGACAATAAAGCAGATTCTCTTGCCCATTTCGACAAGCCTTGCGACGGTGGGGCCGCAACCGACCTCGATATCGTCCGGGTGCGCGCCTATAAACGCGTATGAATCATGCTCGAGCAGCTTGGGGATGGGCACTACTTTCTTCATAATAAACTTAAACATAACAACCTCTGAAATATTATACAACCGCGCGCCGATTATTGCAAGGTCTTAGTGTAAAGCGTCGTATATACGAGCTTATCGCTTATTCGCTCGGATTTCATTAATTCAACGCTTGTAACCTCGACCGTTATATCGTCGTAATAAACGGTGATATCGTCTGTTACCCTTACATCTCTTCCCAGAGTGATGTGGGCGGTGAACTTTGAATCGATATTGTAATCTTTCAGCAGAGCGTACACCTGCCGTCTTAATGCAATAAGTTCCGCGCTGTTTATGCCGAGCCAGTAAATGTCGCCGCTCGCGCGGTGAAATTTACCCGAGCCGCTTATCGTAAAAGTAAAAGGCCTTGCGCGTATCATATTGAGTCCGGCGATAATATCTTGAATTTCATTGCCGTCCGCTTCGCCGATAAACGCAAGCGTTAAATGCAGATTGTCATAGCTTGTGAACCTGCCTTTTACGCATTGCTCCCTAAGCCTTTTAAGTACGGCGTATATCTCGTCTTTTACGTCGGCGCTGAAATTTATCGCGACAAAAACTCTCATAAATTAATTTAATCACGATCTTAATTAAAATGTCAAATAATAATTCCGCCGCCTGTCGAAGACGGCGGAATAAATATCCGTTATAGCTGCCATAGTATACTAATTGACAGTATATTTTTATGGCTCTTTTTAGCTCTTTCTTTATCGTTTATAATTAAGCGGCCCTTTTGGGCTGGATTAATTATTTCTTGCCGTTATTTAACTGCTTGAATATCTGATTCGCGCCCGTTGCGGCAAGACCGCTTACGCAGCCTATCAACAGCGCGTTAATAATATCCTTTGCGGGCAACAGGTTAGGCGCGGTATAAAAAGCGAGCACCGACAGCCCCATACCCATTATTCCCGCAAGCATCGGGATTATTTTGCGAAACTTTTCGGATTTGCCGACTAGCTCTTTATACATCATAATCATTAAATAAACCAATGCCGTAATACTCGGCACATAAATAGTCTCCATAACTTTACCTCCCTTTTAATTATTCTTATATTTATCAGAAAGAGAAAACTATTATGACAAATAATTTATATAATTTACTTGAAATGTCTGTAAAATATGTTATAATTATTAGGCTCATACGGGGGTGTAGCTCAGTTGGTAGAGCGCTTGAATGGCATTCAAGAGGTAAGGGGTTCGATCCCCCTCATCTCCACCAGAGAGGGCAATTGACTCAGTTGGTAGAGTGCCTCCGTCACATGGAGGAAGTCAGGGGTTCGAGTCCCTTATTGCCCACCAGACAACGACTGCGCTTATAGTCGCATAGCAAATACGGACTTTTTGTCCGTATTTTTGCTATGTCTCCCTTTTGCTTGTCGCTGTCTAGCTTATATTTCAATTCGTTCTATTAAATTATGATATCGACTTAAGTATTCTTTCTTATCCAAATTACCACCACGCCTTTATTATTGCTTCCATTTTACTAGATTTATCTAGTAAATATAATTTGCTTAAGATAATACTTTTCAATTAACGACCTATATAGTAGCTATGTTGTAAAAAGAAAAAAGGTAAGAATCACTCCTACCTTTCTATCTATTTAAGTGTCAATCACTCTATAGTTATTTGACCTTCAATTTGTTAAATTAAAATTTTCACTTAAACGACAGGTTTTAGCATACATTTTCCATTACTTTCAATTAAATGTCATTTTGAGATACAAATAACTAACATTATTTACTATTAGAATTGGTGCTATTTATACTTCTCTAAAAGAGGTAATAACCACTTTAGAATCCAGCGTTTAGTTGTGTCATAATTTCCTGAATCATAATACACAGCTCCAACCATAGCTTCAATATATGGATCATGTGCCTTATGCACAACTTGCTCATGGTCAGGAATATTTGGATCTTTGAAGAAATGTAAATCGTTATAAGAATAATCAATTAAACCTTCGTAGATCATTACATCATGCATTGTTGCATTGTCTTCTATACCGCTCTTTTTAATTGTAATCTCACCTTTGGTTCTTATTCCTTCTCTATAAAACTTATCAGCAATAACTGATTTTAATATAGTATCACCAACAGTAGCCAAGCCTTCATTAGAATATTCAGAACCATTCTTTCCTTGACCTGGAACAGGTATTTTTATAGAACCCATAGCTTTAGCAAGCCATGATATGTCATTAAAATGATAATGAATTTTAATTTCTAATTCTCTCATTTCACTTTCTATTCTTTTTTTATCCATAATCAGTCCCCATTTATGAAG
Source organism: Christensenellales bacterium (assembly GCA_050952545.1). Classification (GTDB taxonomy): domain Bacteria; phylum Bacillota; class Clostridia; order Christensenellales; family CAZKXV01; genus JBMNLD01. The sequence goes on along the minus strand of JBMNLD010000002.1, from coordinate 130,094 downwards.
ATATAATCTTCTGCTGTTACTTCTTCAATAGATATAGGATTGTCGAAGTATCCTTCTTCTTTTTTATATCTATCAGTAATAAAAGATAGTTCCTTATTCTTAGAACCTAATAATACTCTCTTGTCATCAAGTTGTTCTTCAATAAACGGACCATCAATTAATAAATCAACAGATTCAACTAGACTTTTATCTAGATAAGTTTTGCTTTTTCCTGAAAACATTATGATTCCTAATCCTAATTTACGAATCTCATTATTAAAGTATTTTAAACCAGTTTGTAAAGAAGGCTCTCCACCACTGAGAGTTATACCTTCTATATCAAACTTATCTTTAGCTTCTTTAACAATATCGATAAGTTCTTTTAATGTAACTATATGATTTGGAACTAATGGTTGCAAATTCTTATTACAACATCCTCTGCAATTGATGTTACATCCTTGAAACCAAATGCAGCATCTCTTATACGGACCTTCAGTTTTAGTGCATAATTTTATATATGCTACATTAAACTTAATCGAAGTCAAAGCTGAATCCATCTTTAGTTACCTTTGTAATAATTCTACTTCCTTTTAAAGAACGTAACTCATCTTTATTTTCAAATAAGAACATTGCAAGAGGATCTAATAATCTATCATTGATAGCATTTAAAATATCACGACCACCTTTTGATGAATCTACAGCTTTTAGGATATATTCGATAGCTTCCAATTCTTTTTCAAATTCCAATTCAAGTTTATATTTTTCTTCTATTCCCCTGATAACTGGTTTTAGTTTGTTCTTACAAATCTTAACTTGGAAATCTCTATCTTGAATGAAATTAAATGGAACGATATTATTGTATCCGATACGTCCTAATAATTCTGGTCTCTTTAATTCATTATCAAAGTAATCTTTTACAATCTTAATAAATTCTTTTGCTACACCTTCTTTATCAGATGATGCTTGAACTTGGTTAGCACCTAAGTTAGATGTGAATACTATAATTGTGTCGCTGAAGTATACAGTTTCACCTTTAGAATCAGTTAAGCGACCATCTTCCAAAATTTGTAAGAATATATCTAGAATACGTGGATTAGGTTTTGCAGCCTTTTCAATTTCATCAAACAGAACAACTGAGAATGGGTGTTCTTTAATAGCATTTGTTAATTGGCCACCTTCTTCATATCCAACATATCCAGGTGCAGCACCTATTAATTTTTGATCACTATTCTCTTGAGCATATTCAGACATATCAAATCTAATACAAGCTTGTTCATCACCAAATAAGAATTTAGCTAAAGCCTTTGAAAGCTCAGTTTTACCTACACCAGTAGGACCAACAAAGAAGAATACACCTTTTGGCATTGATCTTGATGAAGTTTTATGAAGGCCTGTTAAACCCATATATGCTTTAACAACAGTCTTTTCTATTTTGTCAATCGCTTCTTCTTGACCTATAACTCTATCAGATAATTCTTTTTTAATGTTTTTAACTCTAGATTGTTCTAATTTTTCCCATGGATTTTCTTTTTCACCATATTTAAATAAATAGAACAACTTATCAAAAGTCATCTTATCTTCTTTTCTAGACATTCTTGATAATTGAATAATCTCACGATTAGTAAAATCTTCAAGCATATCAATACAATCTATATTTTCAGCATCTAGCAATGAACTAGTACCAGATTTTAATCTTACTTCAAATGAATCTTCTATTTTTTGAATCATTTGTTTTCTTTCTTCTCTATCTGGTTTTTGTAATGTTACAATTTCAACTTCAGGATTCCCTTGATAGAAAGATAATGGTAATCCAGATGCTTTATTTAAAATAATGACAACAACACTTTCATTGCAGTCAGTATTTAAATAATCAACTTTTCTATCCTTTAATGCTTTCCCTAATAATGTAATATTTTGTCTTTCATCATCACTTAACCCATTAACACTAAATAGATATTCTGACCAGTTAATAATAAAAGCAACTTTCTTCTTTTTATCAATTACATTCTTATAAACAACATTTAAAATTTCAGCAGGTGATTTAAATAAACCTTGTTGTGCTTTTGGTGTTTCTTCTTCATCATCACCTAAATCGTATGCATCACCTTCTACTTCAACTTCATCAGTTAAAGTTAGCTTATCAATTGCACCAGTTGCACCTTCAACTCTATCCCAGTAAACAATGTCTTGATAATCCATATCCTTGAACATTGCTTCAAGATATTCTCTTAATGTAACGATATTATTCTTTTCATTTAGATAAACGTCACCAACATTGCCATCAATCATGACACATTTTTTAATTCCAGCATTTCTTCTGATTTTATTAAAACTATTTTGTAAAGACATGTGTTTACCTCCTAATTAGTACCCTTGTTTTTGTTTATGTATTGATATTTTTGAGTTTGAATCTTATCTGGATTTTCCCACGTTACTTCTTCATGAAGAATATTGATATCGTAGATATTCTTTAAATCTTCTAAGAATGGTTCTATATCTTTCTTACATGCATGGCCTTCATATTCATCAAAGTGGTACATAAACTTACCATTAAGTTGAATTTCAAACTCAGCCATTTGTCCAGATGCTTTTAATGCAACTAATTTAACAATATTTCTTTCTTTATCAATCTTAAGATTCTTCTTTGTATCAACAATGAATCCTCTATCTTTGATTGCTTTAATAATAACTTTTAAAGTTTCTTTTCTTACCGTTTCATCAGTAATTGCTTCATTAGCAATAGCATTAGCTTCATCAATAGATTTAGCTTTATCTAATTCTTCTGTAGTAATACCTTTAGAAGTAAGCTCTTCTTTATATTCTTGAATAACCTTTTTTGTTTGTTTTCCTAAAAGAATATCATATTCATCTTGTGCTTTAGTGATTACTTCATCAAAGCTAAGTTTATCGTTCTTAAGGATTTCTTTATATGCTAGTTCTCTTAATGAAACATCTTCAATGTTATTTATCTTGGATAAAATGTCACTTGAGATTGAAACTACACCATGCAATTTATCTAACATAGCTTGAGTTGTTTCCTGACCAGCATTTAATAAGCCTTCATCAATCATCTGATCTATTACTGCAAGTTTAGAACCAGTTAATTCATTAACTGTTCTAATTAATTCTTCTGATTCAGCTTGAACCTTATTAGTAAAGTTAATGAATTGTTGATAATCTGGTTGATGATTATTAACTGAATAAGCCCTAGCTTCTTTGTATTTTTCTAGAGTCTTCTTAAACGCTTCAATCTTTTCTTTGATTGTTTCCTTGGATTTTTGCAAATAAGCTTCATACTCTTTTACTTTAGCAGTTTCAAGTTTATCTGCTGTATTATGTATTCTATCAAGCACTTTATCTATTTGACACAATGAATGAACAGCTGTGTCACATTTAGCTTGTACTTGAATAGATACACCTTGATAATCAACGGTTACTTGTTGACTCATTTTCCTTCCACCTCCAAATCAAAGATTTCTTTAGACCATCTTCTTAAATCATCAGCATTATAATTTGATGTTCTATCTTCAGGATGAACATATGCATTTCTATTATCTCTAAAATCATGCAAATCACTAATAACCTTCTTATCAATTATACCATTAGATCTTGCGTCATTTAACATATCAGATAATTTGCCATCTAATTTATATTTGTTTTTTAAAATTGTTTCTAATTTTGCAGAAAGATTAACAAATACAAATTGATATTCACCACTAGCTATTTTCTTTTCAATTAATTCTGGCTTTAAATTATTAGGATTCTTAAGTGCAGCTTCAACTAAATTAATATCATCATTAATAGTTGAGAATAAATTCATGAACCCATCATAATTAGCAAATAATCCTTCATTACCACTTCTAAATACAGCAATATTCTTTTGAAGATTAAATGCTTTATTATAGTTTGTTTTGAAATCATTATGATTAATCTTTTCTTCATCATATAAATAACTCTTGTAATCGTTAATAGAAGTTATTCTCTTCATTTCTGATAAAGCATCATCATAGTTAATTAAATCAATTATGCTTTTTTCTTCAGAATTTCTTATCTTTAATGCTTCAATTACTGGATTAACATATAAAACAACTAGTGATTTATCAAAGCCTTTACTTACTAATGTTTCATAAGTTTCTAACTCGTTTTTAACTTTTATATTCTTAAATATTCTTGATAAAACATCCTTATTTGGAATATTTAAGAACTTAGGAATTGAAGCAGTTATCTTAAGTGCTGTATCAAGATTATCTTCAGTGATGGTATCCATATAATTGCTATAATTCTTTTCTAACAATTCTCTATAAATATTTGATATACCTGAATTAGATATAGCATATGGCTTCATTTCATTTAATAAAACAATATTACTTTCAGCATCTTCATTTACATAACCTTCAATAATCTCTTTTGCTAGCTTCAAGTCATCAGTGATATTTGTGACCTTAACTAATTCTTTAAAATTATCTTCACTATATGTAGATAATGATACTACATAAGGTTTAATGACATTTTTCAATTCTTCTTCAGTCAATTTAATCTTTAAAGCAAGAGGAATTGTAATAATTCCAAATAGATTATTGTTAAAATTAAAATTGCCTGGAATATATGCATAAACAGAATCGTGCATATCTACTTGAATAAATTCAATCGTATCATCATATTTTGAAATAGACTCCGAACTAGTAATCATATAACCATTTGAAGTTTTATAATTACCCTTTGTAAGTAATAATTGATTCTTTTGTTTTAAAACATCATCTATCTCTTTTGGAATAATTATTCCTGCAATTCTATCAAAACCATAATTACTTAGTTTAAGATTATCTTTAAAAGATGATTTAAACTTAAATCTGTTTTTATAAGAAATAGCTAAATTAACCATGTTTTGATTGTAATTAGCATCAAAGAATTTTTGTAATAGCAATTCATCAAATTTAATTTCAATATCATCGCCATTAATGTTCATATCGCAATCATATTTTCCGATCCAATTTTCTTGATCTAATTGTTCTACATTAGTTATGATTTCTTCTTTTTTAACACTTATTCCTTTTCCTTTTTGAAGATTTAAGAAATTTTCAACATTCTTTTCGTTCTTAAATCTATCCATAAATTCAGGAGTAATAGCACAGTCCATTAATGGTTTTGGATCTAAATCATTATCCATCTTCAATGATAGTTCATTCATTGCAATATTATAAAATACTGGGACTTTTAATTCTTTATTAATACCTGTAGGTATAGATTCTTCAGCAAATATCTTTTTACCTTTTGAAGTAAATTGAAATGAACCAATTAGGTAATTATCAAATTCAGTTTTATAAAAATTAAATTCTTCTAATATTCCTTGTTCCATTAAGTATTGGACATTATCAGCGAAAATATAATGTAGAGATTTAGGTATTCCGAAGTTTTCTAATACTTTGGATAATCTATCGTTTTTATTCTTAGATTCACTAATTAGAACTAGTAAAATATAAGCAACACCACTAGGCTTTTTAACTTCAGAATATGTAACAAGTTCATTCATTTTAAAGAATGGAAATTGTATAGAAGTTTCTAGTTTAAACTTATCCATTTATTCTCGCCTCCTTATCATCTAATACATCAATATCTTCGATTACTTTACCATAGCGTTCTATAGTAGCTAAGATTTCTTCATAAACTCTGAAGTTTCTTTGTTCTTTACCAACACGACCATAGACATCTGGTAAATCAATCACACCTTTTTCTTCAAGATATTTTCTGTTACCTACCATAATAAGCATTCTTCTTGCTCTAGATAAAGCAACATTAATTCTTTGATAAGCTAGGATAAATCCAGGATCACTTCTTTTTGGATTTTCAGGATTTCTAACTGTAGATAAAATGATAATATCTCTTTCATCACCTTGGAAATCATCGACAGTTGAAACAATCATTTTTTCAACATCTGTTTTAAATGCATCTGTTTTAACCTTTTCACTCTTAAGTAATTCTTTTACTCTTCTAGCTTGGTCTCCATATGTACAAATAACACCAATGCTTAGCTTTTCAAGTTCTGGATGCGACTTGAAATATGTATTCATTTTTCTGATTAATTCAACTACAACTCTAGCTTCACCAGTATTGTACATAGATGTTGAATCAGCTTCATGCGTTTCATTTTGCTTACAATCAACAAAATAAATATGTTTATCTGGTTCGATAATATTTCTACCATTTGATAGTAATTTAACATTATGACGTTTATTATTGTTTTGACCTGCAAAACCTAGTTTTAATTCGCCTTTATAGAAGTGGTTAAATACATTCATAATATGTTCATGACATCTATATTGTTGAACTAACATAGTTTTATAACTATCTGGTATTCTTTCAAATAGAGTTTTGAAGAAACACTCTTCATACAATTTAGTAAACTCTTTATTAATTTCTTTATTAATAATTGTCTCATCTAATCCTTCAAAATCATCATCTCTTAATTTGGAGAATTCATACATTGGAGGCAATTGTCTATGGTCTCCAACTAGGATAACTGTTTTACCATAAAGAATAGGTATCAATAAATCTATAAAACTTGATTTAGAAACCTCATCGATAATAACTACATCAATACCAACGGATTTAATATCAATCTCATCGATATTATATTCAGATAATGCATCAACATTTCTTCCGCTGAATCTATCGTTAGATGTACATGTAATACCAAATACATTAGCATTTTCAAACAAGTCTTTAGTAAATACCTTTCTATCTTCTTCAATTACATCTTCACTAGTGATGTAATTTGCGATCTTTTCATACATAGGTATTTTTTCTTTATTTTCTTGTTCCTTCGCTTGGAAATCATCTTCAAGCTCAGACCATTTACGTTTAATAATCTTTAGTCCTTCATCTACATCCTTATAAGGTTCAGCAATTTCAAAATCTTTAAAGAATTTTATTAAATCATTCTCAAGCTTATATTTGGCTTCTTGAATATCTTTAACATCATTTCTTTCTTGAATATCAATAATATTTTCATTAATTACTTTTATTTGTTGCTTTAATGAATCTATTTCTTTATCTAGTTCTGCTTGTTTATCTTCAATAGTACGTAATTCTTTATTTAGAACTTCTATCGTTGAAGATTTAATCTCAATAATTCTATCTTTTACAGTTCTAATAACTTCTGGAATTAAAGAAATATTTGCAACTAAGTATGAATAATTAAAAATCTTATTAAGTTTTAAATCGTTTAAAGATACGCCAACTGATTCAGCCTTAAGTTCTTTCAAAACCTTTCTTAATTCATTTTTAATTTCTTTCAACTTTTTCCTCATTATTAGTATCAATAATGTCTCCTAATTCATCAACATATTTATTTAATTCAGCCTTTAAATCATTTTTCTTAACTTCAAGAATAGTTTTATTGGATTCAGGATTAATAACTGCTAATTCACGTTCTATTTCATCATTTTTAATTGAATTGATATTCTTTAATAATTGACCTAAATCATCATCGATATAAACATCTTTTTCAAATAAAGGTTCTAGTTTCTTTCTTACATCAACAATCAAGTCAACCTTTACATCTTCATCAGGTCTCAAATTATCATTTTCAATATGACGTTTAGTTCTTCTTAAGATATCAATATCAATTCTGACCAAGTCCTTTTTATCATTTAATACTGATATCTTAGAATTAATGTCTTTAGCATTGTCTTCAAACTTTTTGATTTCTTCGTTAGCCTTATCTAAAACCTTTTGAGATTTTTCTATTTTGGCTTTTGCCAACTTTAATTTATCAAAGTTTTCAGCAAATTCTATTTTGTTCTTTTCAAAATTCTTATATCTATTAACAGCTTTCTTCATATTAGAAGAAATATTTAAATAGAAATTATCTACTAGGAATTTTGGATCATATTCGTTTTCTTTCTTTTTATCATTATTAGAAGGAATTAATCTAATAGGTACGATTTCCGCAATTTTAGGTAATCTTTCAAATACATTATCAATTGCTTTATGTGTTTCAGATGAAATTAATACCTTTTTACCTTTTTTAATTAACTGAGCTACTGTTTCAGCAATTACTTGTGTTTTACCAGTTCCTGGAGGACCTTGAAGTAAGAATATACCATTACTTGAAACTGCCTTTCTAACTGCTTCTTTTTGCTTTTCATTAAGAGATTCTAAATACCATATCCAATCACTAGGTTCTGCTTTAACTGTATCTAATTCTTCTGGGTTAAAAAGATATGTTGAAAGATATGGATTCTTAACATATCCAGAATAGAAATTATCTAAGGCTGCCTCTTGTCTTGAAATCTTAGCTTTTTCAGCACGATTATCATAAACAATGTATTCGCATGAATCTACGACCTTCTTTTGTTTGTCTGAAATAACATTATTAGGATCTCCTAATCTAAAATATAATGAGAATCTAATAATTGTTTCCTCATCAATAGCTTTTTCTTTATCAAACTTTAACTTAGCATCAAGTTCTTCTTTTGATTTAATCTTTTCATTTCTAACATCATCTTTATATTTGTTAGTGATTTCAGAATTCTTTTTTGCTTCATATTGTGTTAATAATCTCTTTAATTCCATTTCAATACTTTTAGCATTGTCTTGTAATAACTTAGAATTTCTTTCAACATAATATGACTTAACATCAATTTTAGATATTTCATCTTCAATTAATGCTTTTATTCTTAAAGCATATTCATTATCTTTTTCTTTTTTATCTTGTTTAATATTCTTTGTAACATTAGTTTCAATTTCTTTTTTCTTTTTATCAATTAAACTAATAATATTTTTATCTTTATTTTCTAAAACATCTTGTTCTAAAGAACTATCTAATTCATTTTTATAAAAATCAATTCTTTCTTTAGCTTGTTTATTTAATTCTTTTTCATATAAATTAACTGCTTGCTTTACTTCTTCTTTAATAATCTTCTCATACTTAGCATCTATATTTTTATATGATTTATCTATATCTCTTGTATATGCTAAATCTAACTCTTCTAAATGATCAGTGGGTTCGATATCATAAGAAACAATTTTAAATCTATCGCCTAATGCATATCCAGCATTTAATAATTCACCGAATGTAACTTGTTGTTGATTACCATTTCTATCCTTATGCTGAGATTTGCTTTCAGGATCAATAGAAGTAATAAATACATTATCACTAGATAATGAACGAATTTTACGTTCTTCTTCATTAACCAATTTTCCACGTTTAGTAATTTTTGCTTCATTAAATGCTTTTCTATTTCTTTCAATATCCAATCTAATAAGTGGAAATTCTTCAGCATCTTCTATCTTTTCAGATAAAACAATCATATCTCCCCATTTGAATTCATCTCTTCCATCAAGAAGATATTCATCATAAATTGAGGCATTCTTTTTATAATCTTTTCTATTTACAGCATATGCTTCAACAAACATAGCTCTATCTAATTTGAAATTACGTTTTGATTGTTCTTGAAGATAGTATTTTCTAAATCCAATATACTTGTTCCAAACTTCATATGTTTTTCTAATTTCCTCAGGATGTTCAACAGTCCAGCAATTATCTATAATCGTTTTAATGTTGTTAGGCGTAAAAAATGTATCATTGTAATCAACATGATTTATACTCCAATATCCTCGTTCAAATGAATTACAAACCGAATAATCATCCACTCTTACATCATATGGAGATTCCATTGAATCATCAATTAATTGTAATCCCTTAATCTGTAACATTTTTAATTTTCCACCTTCATAAATATCACCAATTAAGATGATGTTTTGATTGTCAGGTAGAACTCTTTTCATTGATAAAGTTAATTCTGGTCGAATAACTACATTATTTAAAAAAGATGGTTTGTCTTCTGCTACTTGATGTTTCTCTCTTAAGAAATTAGGGCAAGAAATATAATATTTCTTATTAAAGTTAGTAGGGAAACATGTTTCAATAAAAGTATTAAAATTAGATACTTGTCTTTCCAATGGGATTCTTCTTTGAAGCAATTCAAATTGTTCATTTAATGATAAATTATAAAAATCATTTTTTGAGTTTGCTCCTCTATTTAAATGTTCACTAAAAGATAAAAATATATATGCCATTCTTTTGTCCTCCTATATATCTAGTGGATTGACAATAACATCTATTTGATCTTGTACGACGTCTTCAAGAAGTAATCATCATAATCCCATTGTGCGTCTTCAGCATTCTCATTAAAAGCTCTCGCACATAATTCATCAAAGAATAAATGTAAGTTATCCAAACAATCTAAGATGAATTTCTCATCTAGCTTAACAACAGAAAGTGCAGATTCACCATTTTGATATCTATCTTCTGGGTCCCAAACCATATTAGGATACCATTGTTTCAAGATCTTATATGATCTAAGAGAGTTATGCTTTAGAAAGTTCCAAACAGTGAATGCTCTATCATAAAGTTTGTAATTATCATATTGTCTGAACGATATTGCATTGTTACCCTGCAAACCCTGCATATAAATATCAAATTGCTTCTTTGTATAATCTTCTTCTTTATAGCCACAGGCAGTTAGCATCTTTAAGCATAATGCATCTATGCTAGACATTAGTTGATGGAAAAATTGAGCGTATAAAGATTTAATAATTACTTTATAATCTTTTGCTCTTTTAATGCCTGCTATAAATGCTTTTTCATTAGCTTCTTCATAATCAAGCACTCCATCAGCTAAATGTGCGACTCTTGCATCATCTTCTACTTGCTTTGGAGTTTTAATACTATCAATGAAGCTTTTATATTCTTTAAACCATAATTGTTTATAACCTGTTAATAGATCTCTAAACCAATTACATTGATATTCAGATCTATGTTGTTTAGTCGGAAGGTAATAAACGGAGTGTCTATTTTCAATTTTACTATCTGGAATAGTAAAGAATTTTTTATAACGTTTTGTGTCAATTTTTATTCTGCCATCTTTGGCAATCAAGCCATAATAATCGATCCTGTCGCATCGATTTTCTTTCTCTAATTTTTCGTAGTCCTTGCCTATAACCTTGCTCTTTTTCTTCATGTTATTGACACCTCCTTAAAACCAAAAAAGTGACGGTAGGTATTAGCCTATCGCCACTTCAATAACATTCATCCTCTTCACATGTTATTTTGTTTAGACACGCAATACCACTCTTGAAATTTAGCTTTTAACTATTGGTTTACTCCTCATATGGTATATCCCAACCATAAGATTCGCTCCAACATTCCATATAGGTAAAGTTCTTACTCCACAGTTTCAGAACATGCATTTGTATCCAACTATAATTATATCATATTATTGAAATTTATTTCAATATATAGAACATATTTACAGTTTTCGTCATTATTATAACAGAAGTGTCAAATTTCAAAATGTACTATAGTTCAAAAATAAAAAGAAGGATCTACTTGGTTACAAGTAAATCCTCCATTTTCATATTAAATATTAGAGCCAGATTATACAAGTTTTCAACATTAGGCATCTTCTTTGCACATTCCCAATCATAAATCACACGAGGTGTGTTTAGTTGAAGTAATGCAGCTAGTCTATCATGTGTTAGATTAGCTTTGATTCTAAGGGACCTAAGTCTAATACTTGTTGCTTCTTTATCTAATATGGCTTTTCGATAATCCATAGCAAGTACCTCCTTTGAGCCCTTCCTCAACTTTCTGGTACTTCAGATTATCGGAATAATTATATAACAAAAGAGTTATTTTATCAATTTACTGAACCTACAATAACTCTATAGTTATTTGACCTTAAATTTGTAAATGTTATTTTTTTCACCTAAACAACAGGTTTTAGCATACCTATACCATTAGTTTCCACTAAATGTAATTTTAAGAATAAAATCACTACAATTATTTACTGTAAAATAAGATGTATAAAGTCTACATTAGACCATCAATGCCATACATCCATTCAACCCATGCCTTAATTGTTGATACTCTTCTATTTACAGTTGAGTCCGCTAAATTAGGCTTGTTTTTTCTTATTTCATTTTAATGACTTCAACATTTACTTTTTTTGAATCTTTAAATTGCTTATAAGCATTACCAAACATCTCATTATTTAATAACTGATTATAAATATCTAGGATAATCTTACCTTCATTTTTCATCAAATTATTTGCTCTATCAGTAAATGTCTTATCATGCTTTAGATACTTTAAAAATTGAAGTGCAGAGAAATAATATGCTACTTGTCTAGTCGTACTTACATGGATTAATTCCATGGCTTTTGCCTTATCATTAATCACAGATTCATCAGCCATAACAAGTTTTATAATCTTTGTCATATCATTTGCCTGCGGAAAAGGAATATTATTATCCATTCCCCAGAATATAGCTTCTCTTCCAGTTCTTCTTTCTGAACCATTACAATTAATAGATCTTAATATTTCCCTCTAATCTTCATCATATTTCTAACTGTTTTGTAGAACTTATCCAAGTGAAGCCAAAGCCAGAATCTTTGGTCGCATAAAATATATCTAGGAAGTTCTTTTAACGACTCATAAATTTTTACAGAGTTTTGAAAATCTATATTCTTGTCGGCTGATTCCGGATTATCTAACAAATCAAAATCTTCAATTTGTAATTTCTTTTCAACAAATAGAGGTATAGATTGAGGAATGGTATTTTTAATCCAAGAATTATCTTCATTTTCTGCAATTTTCTTTGCAATACTCTCAGCGTTTTCTTTCAAATATACTAATGCATCTTCTGAAAGCATTTTAATGTTGATTTTACTCATTATCATTTCCTCCTTCGTCTATTTTATTTGTTTCAACAACAAGCTTATGTAAAGCTGCGCCTAGTGGCTTTCCTAACAATTGTTGTGCTAAAAGAACAGGTGATGAACTCTTAAATTCATCAATTGTAATATCTTTTCCGTATAAACGTTTATATGACATTAATATACTTCTAAACCAAACGTATTTATTTCCAATATCATCTAAATCATCAGTTCCTTCTTGGACAGTTTTCAAACATAAAGTCAAACCTTCAATCAATGCAGGAACTAATAGCATATTAAATACTACTTCTTTATATGTTGGAACAGTATTAACTATATTCATATTTTTAAAATCAGCGTCAGATATAGAAATAGTAATCTTTTTTCCTAACTCACAATTAACTTCAAATGTACCATCGTTAATATTATCGCTTGGAATTATTGAAAAAATTGATTTAACTAAATTATTCTCTGCTTCATCATGTCTGAATCTAACATTGAAGCCATCATTTGCACATAAAATATCATACTTTTCAATTTCGAATTCTATGTCGCGATAGTCTTCATCAAATTCGTTTGATGAAATTCTAAAGTTTTCCTTTGCAACTGCAAACATAGAAACATCAACTTTTTCAGTAAAGTCATTTTTCAAAAGTCGGATACTCTTTGGCTCTTTACTGATATTAAAAGCTTTTCTAAAGACTGTATCAGAGCATTCAACCACTAGTTTAATATCTATCTTTTGATTATCAAACAAGTCATTAATTAATTTACTATCTGTTGAGAATTTTATGTTTTTTAGGATATATGCAAATTCATCTTCTTCAGCTTCATAAACTATTTCAAATGAAGCATCCGGAAAATTTGAATATAACTTATTATTATTTAAAACTGGGTATGGAAATATTTTATTCTTTACTTGCATATTACTTTCACCTCACTAGCAAAATAACCACTTGAATTAGTCTTTACATTCAAAACAATCTTCTCATTTCGAGTAATTTTAAATGGACCATATTCTTTTTTATCTTCACTATAGATATCAATTCCGTTACAATTCAATTCTTCAATATCTACAGCAACAGAATTATTGGCATCATCTAATAAAGCAATATTCAAATAGCATGTTTCAAAATCAATTGGTGCAGTAAAAATTATTCTGATTCTTCCTTCATTTTTATTAGTAGAAATCACTTTATACTTAACACCCGATAATTTTGCACGCTTAAAGACAATATTTTCACCTTCTTGCTCGCCACTAGATTCACTTCCTGGGTGTCTTCCTTCACCAGATTTATCGTTTGTACCAGTAGGATGTTGAACATCACCATCAATACTATCATCAACTTCTCCAATATCTGGTTCTAGACCGTTACCATTATCATTTTCTTGATTAGTATTTCTTTCAATAACTTTATTAGGTTTTGGCTTAGAAATTGATACATTTTCAATTGGTTTTTGTTGACCATTAGCACCAGAACTTGAATCACCACCATTATCAACATCTGGCAAGAAGTCTCCAGCACCATTAGGATCTAATGGTTCATTATCACCAAGTTTAAGGCAATCAATAACATTGTCTTTTATTTGTTGTTTAATACTATTAATAATTCCTTGTATTTCTTTTCTCTCATATACATCTTTTATTCTGTTGACTTCCCAATCTTTATGTTGCGCATTTTCAATATCTCTAAGTTTAATACCTAATGTACCTTCATTTATGATACACATAGCAGATACTCTAAAACTAGAGCCAAGAGACTCATCTTTGATTTTCATTAATGGGTGTCTTATCATGGCACATTTATGAGTTGCTAATTCTTCTTCAGATTTATCATAAGGAAGGATATATAATTGACAAATACCATATTCAGTTTCAATATCATACGGAACTACTTTATTATCTTTATTAGTAATAAGTCTATATTGAGAAATAACATTGCTTCTATTACCTTTATTAATAATGGAATTGTCATAAACAAGATCTTCAATTGTATCTTTACTGATTTCATTACCATTAATATTAACTTCAAGTTCACCTCGAACTATGGTTACCATAAACGAATCTAACAAACTATTAATTACTTCTTTTTCCCAATCAAGTTCATCGTTAAAACCAAGAATGTAAATATCAGTTCCAAATTCATTATTTCTCTCAGTAAAATTTGGATCAAGATTCATTATGGAGTTCATTGCACCATTTAGGTCGTCCATACTGTAATATCCTGTTCCTTGAGTATAATCTCTATTTTCAATAATGGTATCATCAACATAACCAGAGACTAGTTCAGCGACACCAATAGATCCTTCAAAACTACCTGAATTACCATCTATATCTTGATTACTTTTTGTAGAATAAATAACTGTACGCAAAGATGACATTAGGAATGCAGCGTTTTTACCAACACCTTTTGAACCTCCAGCCATGACTCCACTTTTTTCAGAAACACCAGTACCTTTAGCTAATGCTAAAAATTTATTATTTTCTTGTCTAGTAGTTTCTACACCTATCAATCCAGTTGTATTGAAATCACTAACTCTAAGACAGACAATCTCTTTGGCACTAAGTGCTGTCAACATTGAATCATATTCAGCAACATAATCTTTTTTATATGACCAGAACTCTTTACAACGTCTTATAGCATCATATAGCTCTTGCTTGCCTGGAATATCATCAGTTTTTATTTTGAAAAGAGAAAACTCTACTCTTGTTGGCTCTTCATCACTTGATCTTGCATCAATAGAGTTTTGCAAGATTTCTCTTGCAAATGCTTGGAAAGGTGCTTTTTTAAATGTTTCTGTATCACCACTACTAATACCTTTTTTCTCACCATGATTACTTGCAGGGAATCTCCACTTATTATTTGACATATTTGTTACCTCCTATAACTCAAACCTTTTATTCTTTCTTTTTTTATCATTTGACTTCAGCAATATTTCTTTTGATTTCTTAGCTTCTTCATCAATAGCATTAAATATCTTCTCTATGTCCTCATCAGTATATTCGTAAAAAGATGAATTACTTAAATTAGTTAATTGAGAAAGTAAAGTCAAAATCTTTGATACTCTATTTTCAGATATACGCTTAAAATTATCTTTTTTGTTTTCCATATCCTACACCTCTCATTGATTTCACTTATATTATAAACAACAAAAAGAAAAAACACAATAGTTTTACAATATTTTCGTAATATTTTTCAACTATTGTGTATTTTAAGGTTTAAATCAATGGTTTAAAGACAGCTTATAAGTAATTTTTTTATACTGTTTTCCATCATATTTTATTAATATTTCATTGGTAAAATAACTTCTACACAATCCAACTAATAAGTATTTATTCCAAGTAATCCCTATTAAAGGCAATGAACCATATCCATTGTATGACTCACTATCAATATCTCCAAAACTATCTAAATAAAATAACAAATCGTTTTTTATGTTAGAAAGTTTAACAGTATCGATATCTAACATATCTTTTCGTATTAGCTTAGCTTCTTCGACCTGAACATAATCATCTTTAATATCATCAAAAAATTGCAAATAATTATCTAACTTTTTAAGATGCATCTTTTCTGCATATTGATTTAAACGAGGCTTAAACCCGGTATGACGGAAACCAAGCTGAACATAGCAAACCGCTTGTTTGTCGCAAGGTCGGTCGCCGCTTGAACGACTTGGGAATTGAGCATTTGTTCGGGATTCAAATTAATCAAAATATACATCAAAACGATGAGGGCAGTCGCAATCGCGTTTCCGAACTTGTTGACAAACGACTGGCATGCGGAGCCGAGCGCGTTGTCGCGGTAGCCCGTTTTCCATTCCAAATAGTCCAAACTGTCGCCCGTCATGGCATAGGCGGTTATGTTGAGCGCGCCCAGCGGAATGCATTGTATGACGATAAACGGAATGCAGACATAGACAAGATAGCTTGCCGTCGTGTAAATGGAAAGCGCACCGATAACGGTCGTCAAAATGCTTGCGGCAAAGCCCGCAAAGCAAGTCACGATGACTATCTTTTTGTAGTCGAACTTTTTGTACAATAGCGGCATAAAAATCATCGAGCCGAACATGCCGATAGCCGAACAGACGGTGAAAATCAATGAGACGGTGGAAACACTGCCCTTTATCGCCGCCGTGCGCGCCGCATCGGTCAGCCCTTCAAGCGACGGTCCTATATAGAACGCGTATCTTGCGACGTGCACAGCTGCAGCCTGCATCATGTACCTTCCGCTGGACAAAATGCCCATGATTATGACAATCATCAGCGGCTTGCATGTGAAAATGCGTTTGAGCGTGGACGGCTCGCTCTTGTCCTTGCTGCGCGGCTTGTTGGGGATAAGCACGCGTTCCTTGACGTGGAAATAGGAATTGACAAACAGCGCCATGCCAAGCACCGAGCAGACGATTGCCATCGTCATATAGATTTTTTTGTCTATTTCGACGCCCGTCGCGTCGGTAACCATAGGCATGACAAACCCGAGTACGAAAAACATCAGCATGGGAAGGGCGGAATCTATGCCGTTGAGCGTTCTGACCAAGCTTATCGTCGTCGCTCGTTCGGCGGGATTTGCCGTCATAACATTGGGCATCGTCCAAAAAGGAACGTCGCTCGCCGTGTAAATCATTCCCCAGCCGATGTATATAAAGCCCGCGTAAATCATTTTTTGGGTGACGGTCAATCCGTCGGGCGAATAAAACATAAAAAACGTCAAAAGCAGAATGGGAACGGCGGTGAAAATGACGTAGGGCTTCATTTTGCCCCATTTGGTCGTCACGCGGTCGACAATCATGCCCATCATCGGGTCGTTGACGGCGTCCCAAATTCGCGCAAGGAGCATCAAAAGCAGCACGAAAAGAAGGGGCAGGTTCATTACGTTTATGTAAAAATCGGAGATAAATCCGCTCATAATCGCGTAAACCATACCTTGACCGAGCGCGGCGACGGAATACATCCATAGTTCTTTTTTTGGAATATACTTCTTTGTTTGCGGAGAATCAAGCGAGATTTGGGGCGTTGCGTTTTCTTGCATTGAGAACCTCAAAATTGGAATTAAACATAAATTTAACGATTTATATTTAATTTATGGTAACACATAAACATAACCGTTGCAATAGCAAATTTCGCGCGCGGGCGCGCGTCCCAAGTCGATAAAGACTATCTTTTCAAAAAAAGTCGACACAGCCAATCTCGCGCGCGGGCGCGCGCCGCAAGGCGCAAAACGAAAGCCCAATCTTTGGGAACGCGGAAAATAATGTGCTTGAAACGGGGAATTTTTATGCTATAATTTGGTTATCTTACACCGAGGTGAAACAAATGCTTGTAACCGCGCACGGCGGCGCGCTCGGCACGCACCGCAACAGCAAGAGCTTTTTCGAGAATATATCGGGCTATGCCGTCGATGTCGTCGAGGTCGATATATGGAAAGCGGGCGGACTGCTCTATCTTTCGCACCTGCCCTCGCTCATTCCCTCGCTGCGCCTTCCCTTATCCCACGCGTTTGAATACATAAAAGAGCGGGGCTTCAAAATCAACTGCGACGTAAAACAGCGCGGACTTGTCAAGCCCGTGCTCGATTTGGCGCAAAAAATAGGCGTTCTGCCTAACATAATATTCACGGGAAGCGTCTGCGAAAACGACGTCAAGGACCTATACGCGGGCGAAGTCTATCTCAACAAATCCTTTTTCAAACTGCGCGGAACTCCGACGCTCGCCGATGTATCGGCAATGAAGGCACGCATAGACAGTTTTAAATGCGAGCGCTTGAAAGGACTAAACCTCCGTTTCACCATTTGCACCGAGGAATTTTTGGCTGAATGTAAGAAGCAGGAACTGCCCGTTTCCGTCTTTGTCGTCGACCAAAAGGCGGAAATGGAAAGGCTTTCCAAGCACCCCGAACTTGCCAATATCACGACCAACCGCCCCGACGAACTGCTGACGCTTTTAGGCAGAAAAATATATAAGGATTGATTATGAAAAAACAATACGACATTTTGACAATCGGTCATATCTCGCTTGACTACAATATCGACTACTTGGACCACCAAATCATCGAAGTGGGCGGCGCCGTTATATATTCGAGCGCGGCGGCGTTCGCGGGCGGGCACCGCGTCGGAGCGGTGACAAAACTCGCCGAGCGCGACAAAGAGCGCCTTTCAGAACTTGTTATCCCAAAAGAGGATATTTATTTTATTCCTTCGGCTAAATCCACTTCCATTCAAAACAAGTACTTCACCGCCGACAAAGAAAAGCGCAGATGCGTCTGCATTTCGCAAGCGGAGCCTTTCACAATCGACGACATTCCCGACGTCGACTGCAAAATCTATCACCTCGCGGGGTTGATTTACGGCGACTTTTCCGCCGAGTTAATCGTCGAACTGTCCAAGCGCGGCGCGGTAGCGTTGGACGTCCAAGCCATGCTCAGACACGCGGGCGGCGACAACACCGAAATGAAATTTTTCGACTGGGAGCAGAAGAAAGAGCTGCTGCCTTACATAACCTATTTCAAAACCGACGCCGCCGAAGCAGAAATTTTGACGGGGTTCACCGACCGCGAGAGGGCGGCGCGCGTCTTCAACTGCTGGGGCGCGAAAGAAGTTGTCATAACCCACAACACCGAGGTTTTGGCGTACGACAGCGAAACGCTTGCGACCTGCCCCATAAAAGCGCGCAACCTAAGCGGCAGAAGCGGGCGCGGCGACACGACGTTCGCAAGCTACATAGGCGAAAGGCTGACGCGGTCTTTGGAAGATTCGCTTTTGTGGGCGACTGCGACAGTCAGCCATAAAATGGAAAACCCCGGTCCTTACAGGGGCACGAGGCAAACAATTCAAGCGTATATCGACGAATTTTATTGATTTTGGAATTTGATTACGCCGACTTGACCGCTCGCCTTTTTCAGCGTTAAAGTCACCGTGTAAACGCCGTCCGAATGGACGTCGATTGTAAAAGACGTCGTAACGAGCGCGTTTCCCGCGTAAATTTCGACGCCGCTCGGGTCGGCTATGCTCAACCTTATGTCGCCGCCGTCCAAGGAAACGGCAACGGAGAGGCTGTCGCCCGCCCGCAAATTAAGCCCGTGAGTTTTTGTCGCGGTCGCCGCCTCAAAAACCGCCGTGTACGCTTGTTCGGTTTTGTTTTCGTTGACTGTTCCGCTTTCGGCACACGCGCAAAGAAGCAACGCAAAAATAACAAGCGCCGCAACCGTTAAAATTTTTCTTAAATTTTTTCTTTTGTTTTCCATAATTCCGTTTTAGTTTTTCGCTTGGTCGTTATCTTGCCTATTCTTCTTTGTCGTTATCAAATCCAATTAAAGCAGTTTCAGAAGCTCGTCGACGAATTTTTGCCGTTCGTTTATCCACGGGCTGTGCCCCGAATGCTCAAACCAAATCAATTCCTTGTGCGGCGCTTCCAAAACCGCGAAATAATCCTCGACGAGCGAAACGGGCGCGTTGATATCGTACCTGCCCTCGAAAAAATAGACGGGAATATCGATTTTTTTTGCAGTCGACGGCGAGGTTGATGCCGTAAAGCTGCTGATAGACATGCCCGAAAGTGTTAATTATGCCCAAGAAATAATTGATTTTGTCGATGACGCCGTATTCCGACGAAAAAACGTCGCGCAGCGTGTTATAGCCGGGGTTTGTTATGTTGGGATCTGACTGCATATGCGCGCTCAAATAGTTCAAATAGACGGCGCTTCTCAACGCGACGTTTGCGCCGTAGTACGGCGGCTCGCCGTTTTTGAGCAGTTTGTCGACGGTCTTTTGGTCGTTTGCCGCTTGGGCGAGTTCCAACGCTTTGTGATAGTCTATGCGCTCGGTTTCGGCGAAGTCCACCATTTGACCCGTTCCCACAGACAACGACTGCGCTTATAGTCGCATAGCAAATACGGACTTTTTGTCCGTATTTTTGCTATGTCTCCCTTTTGCTTGTCGCTGTCTAGCTTATATCATGGACACCGAATTATGTTACGCGGCTTCGCCGCTAGCTGTTGCCTTGCAACAGTTCGAGTCCCTTATTGCCCACCAAACGAGCCAAGCACACCCATAGGGTGTGCTTTTTATTAGACAAGACTGAATGTATGCTTGCAGACATGAAGGCTTGGATAATAAAAAGGCAAATATACCCCGTAAGGGTGTATTTGCGAGTGCGAAAGGGAAACAAGCTCTGACATTTCCAACACTGACGGACTAACGCTTATTGCCCATAAACGCTCCGACGCCTTAATTATCATATGGTAAAAGCAATATAATGACTTCAATCATGAAGGCTTGGATAATAAAAAGGCAAATATACCCCGTAAGGGTGTATTTGCGAGTGCGAAAGGGAAACAAGCTCTGACATTTCCAACACTGACGGACTAACGCTTATTGCCCATAAACGCTCCGACGCCTTAATTATCATATGGTAAAAGCAATATAATGACTTCAATCATGAAGGCTTGTATAATAAAAAGGCAAAAATACCCCGAAAGGGTGTATTTGCGAGTGCGAAAGGGAAACAAGCTCTGATGTTTCCAACACTGACGGACTAACGCTTATTGCCCATAAACGCTCCGATTAAAAATGTCAATATGGATATTAATAAATAAAGTTTTCACCCTACCCCTAGCAGTCGCATTAAATTGGCGAACACCGAGCAGATGATAAAGCCGGTAATAGTCGGGAGGAGGAAAGCAATAAAGGTCCATTTGAAGCTTTTGGATTCTCTTTTTATCGTCATGCAGGTTGTGCCGCAGGGCCAGTGCATCAGCGAAAAGAGCATTAAGGACACGGCAGTTACCCAGGTCCAGCCGTTTAATATAAACAGGTCTTTAAGTTCGGTCAGGCTGTTAAGCTCCATAAGACTCCCCTCCGCCATATAGCTCATAATAATTATCGGCACTACGATTTCATTGGCTGGAAAGCCTAAGATAAAAGCCATTAAGATATAGCCGTCCATGCCGAGAAATCTACCGATAGGGTCTAAGAAATCTGCGGCGCGCGTAAGAATGCTGACGCCCCCTGGAGCGACATTCGCAAATACCCAGATTAATATTCCGGCAGGGAGCGCTATGACGACAGCTCTGCCGAGTATGAAAAGCGTTCTGTTAAATATCGACCTGACAATAACTTTACCTATCTGCGGTCTTCTGTACGGCGGCAGTTCCAGCGCGAATGAGGACGGCACGCCCTTTAAGACGGTCATAGAAAGAAGCCTTGACATAACAAGCGTCATAATTATCCCGAGCAGTATCACCCCCGTCAGCATCAGCGCGGAGACTACGCTCTGTAGCGGGCCGAACACATAGCCCGCGAAAAACATTGAAATTATCGCGATAAGCGTCGGGAATCTGCCGTTACACGGAACGAAACTATTGGTAATCATCGCAATCAGCCGCTCTCTAGGCGAATCGATAATCCTGCAACCCACGATACCCGCCGCGTTGCATCCGAAGCCCATGCACATAGTCAGCGCCTGCTTGCCGTGACAGCGCGCTTTCTTGAAGAAATTATCGAGATTAAATGCGACTCTCGGCAGATATCCGAGGTCTTCAAGCAAGGTAAACAACGGGAAAAATATCGCCATAGGCGGCAGCATTACGGACACGACCCACGCTAGAGTTCTGTACATTCCCTCTATCAGCACGCCGTGAAGCCACAAGGGCGGATTAAGGCGCATAAGCATTCCGGACAGTTTTTCTTCAATAAAAAAGAATAGATCCGATAAGAGTTTGGAGGGATAGTTCGCGCCCGAAATTGTCAGCCAGAAGATTAAGCCCAGCATCAGTAGCATTATAGGTATCCCGAAACTCTTGGATGTTAAAATCCTGTCGATTTTTCTGTCCCGGCTGTTGTAATTGCGGTTTTTATATGTTACAACTTCTCCGTTTATACTCTCGGACAGCTTAACCAGCCTTGAAACAATCAAATCCCTGAACTCCTCTTCGCCTATGCCTTGGGATTTAAGATAAATATGCGCCAGGTTGAGCTTTTCGGTCAGTGCCACGTCCGACAGCATATCGATCCCGAAATTGCTCTTTATTGCCCTGATTACGGTATCGTCTCTGTCGAGGAGTCTTAACGCCAGCCATTTTGCGCTGACAAGACCGCCCGTAAGACTATGGACTTCATCAAGGATCATAGACACCGCGGTCTCTATGCGATCCTCGTAAATAATCTTAATCGTATCCGCCCCGACGCTTTTATCAGACACTTCGGACACGCAGTCCATTAATTCTTTAAGCCCCTTTTTCTGCCTTGCCGCCGTTGCGACGACGGGCGCTTTCAGAATTTCGCTTAATTTCGCCGTATCAATTACAATATCCTTTCTCTTAGCCTCGTCGATGAGATTTACGCACACCACCGCCTTATCGGTTATTTCAAGCGTCTGAAGCACGAGGTTTAAGTTTCTTTCAAGGCAGGTCGCGTCCGCGACGATGATTGTCGCGTGAGGTCGCATAAAACACAAATAATCTCTGGTTACTTCTTCCTCCGCGGAATTCGCCATTAACGAATATGTACCGGGCAGATCAATCAGCGCGTAATTTCTGCCTCGGTGACTGACCCTGCCCATAGCGTTGGTAACGGTTTTTCCGGGCCAGTTGCCCGTATGTTGTTTCAGACCGGTCAGACTGTTAAAAACTGTGCTTTTACCCACATTGGGATTGCCGGACAGCGCGACCACAATATCCAGCGGCTTTATCTTCAACCCCTCAATTCCGTTTTCGGAATTAGCTTTCATGCTGCCTCCGACTAAATTATTTCAACAAGTATCTTGTTGGCTTCTTCTTTTCTTAAAGCTATGACGGCGCCTCTGATTTGATAAGCCGTCGGGTCTCCCGACGGGCTTTTAAGAAGCGCTTCGACAATCGTATCCATTATTAACCCCAAATCCAGCATTCTGCGCCTTAAACTGCCGCTTGAAGTTAATGATTTTACTTTGGCTTTTTTTCCTTTAGGCAGGACGCTTAAAGGTATATTTTCATCCATAACCATTTTTATTATCTCCCGTTTTAGTCGAGTGAAAAATTTTTTCTCTACACCAAAATATGAAAAATAAAATCATATTGTTATGAATATACATTACTAATCATGAAAAAATCCGCAAAAGCAGAATTCCACACGGTAAGAGGCTATCAGCTGCTTGACCAGGACAAGAGCCTGACGCCGTCCATGGAAGATTATCTCGAAATGATATACCGCCACAGCAAGACCGAAGGCTTTATGAGAATTAATACGCTGGCGGAATTATTGCATGTTAAAGCGTCCTCTGCTACAAAAATGGTACAAAAGCTAGGCGAATTAAACCTTATCGACTATGAAAGATACGGGATAATAGTGCTGACCGATTCAGGCAAGAGCGTAGGCTGTTATCTGTTAAAACGGCACCTGACCGTAGAAAAATTCCTGAAGATAATCGGAATCGACAATAATATCCTGCTTGAAACTGAATTAATAGAGCACAACATAAGCAAAGACACATTAAGAAAAATCAGCGCTATGGTGAGTTTTTTCGAAGAAAATCCAGAAGTGCTCGCGGCGTATAAAGAATACCTCAAGGAGTGCTATAAAAAGTAATATGACTCTTGAAGACTTAAATTGTACTTTATCGAATATTTATACAGGATGTTTTTAAGCCTCTTAACCGGGAATTTTTCGGACTGAGAGTATCTCTCTGCTTTCATATAATAATCCTTTTCTGATGCGGTCAGATTCTTGCTAATACTTTCATACGCTTCTCTTGCGGCGCGTAGCCTGTTGTCATTATCAGGTTTTTCACTCATCGCCTTATTCGTAATGGAATAAAATTCATAAACGGGATACGCGTCCAAATCCAGCTCGATAAGTTCCCTATAATGCGCCGGGGAACATTCGAGTATCTTATACTTATACCTGTTTTCTTCCGCCGTTAATCTTTCGGGATTTCTATCTGCCGTTGTGAGATTTATGCATTTTAATGCGGATATATTTTTGTCTTTAACCTCCAGCATTATATCCGTATCCCTTGTAAGGGTATTAAAAAAGCTCAGGAAATTGTCAATGTCGATAGACTCGGAATGCGCGCCCGCTCTTAAATTGTTATTCTGGTCGGAATAATGAATTTTAGGCGTATCTTTCCACGTATCAAACGCAAGGTTTAACCAATATCCGATATCCCTGTTGTCGGGCTTTAGCATTCTATGATGCAGAATATCCATTACTACGGGGAGCCCCGTAACGTAAGAAATACCGATTAAATCGGATATATCGTAAAATTTATCGTCGTTTTCGATAACCAAACGGCGCTTAATATTATCCGGAAGACGGCTGAAATTCCGTATAAACCTGTTAATAGAATTCTTCTTATCGCCGTATAAGCCGCCGATATGCAAAATAATTTTATGCGACTCGTTCATTCCTAAGCTGTCTAAAATATCGGCATGATAAATAAGGTCTGACACAGCGCGCTCGACTACATCTTCATTAAGCGAATTCAGCACCGTATATTGTCCGGGATGCACGGATACCCGCATACCGTATTTAATAATTTTTCCGCCGACCGACAGGAATTTATCTTTATATATTTCCCGCCAATTCAGCTTATTTACCGGATGCGAGCCGAACGGAACGAGGTCGGAGCATATTCTGAACAGCTTGATACCGTTAGCCTGATTGTATTCGATAGTTTTATCGAGCGCGGCTAAATTAAGTGAAGTCAGTCTGCCGATATTATCCTCATTTGCGTATTTCAGCGTGCAGCTTCTGAACGCCGTTCCGGGAACGGCAAGCGTCTTGCACGAATAGCCTATTCTCATACGCTTATTCTGCCACTTGAAAGATATAATATTTTAACTTGTTTAACCGTAACGATATAAACGCCGTCATATTGACGGCGTATTTTTATAACTGTAACTTTGATACGAATAACTATTTCTTGCTGGCTCGCAGCATACTTTAATAAAACCCAAAACCTTGCCGTTAGAGAGTGTAATATTCTTGATCGCACGCTTGATCTCGTGATGCGAAGTTATCCCCTCGGCTACGACAAAGATTATTCCCGCTGTGTTTTTATTAAGATGAAACGCGTCGCTGACGACATTTATCGGCGGCGAATCTATCATAATGTAATCATATTTTTCTTCAAGGTTATTAATAATTTCTCTCAAATAATCCGACGCAAGCAGCTCGTTGGGATTGGGAGGCAAGGGGCCCGCTGGCAGGATATCGAGATTGGGGATGCCGGAGCTTACAATTGCGTCTTCTAAATTATCAATTCTGCCGAGCACCGTGGACAGCCCTTTATCGTTAGAAGTATTCATCAGCTTATGTATGCTCGACTTTCGCATATCGGCGTCTATAATAAGCGTCCTATGTATTCTTGCAAAGACCACGCCCATATTGGCGCAGGTCGTAGTCTTGCCCTCAGACGAAAGGCAGCTTGTGAACACAAACGCTTTTCTATCGCCAGTCGCCTTGGTAAACATCATATTGAGCCTTGCCGTCTTATATGCCTCGACAATAGTAAAATCAGTATCGTAATTGACGAGGTATTTAGCGTCCATTCTCATACGGCAGCGCCTGTATAACCTTATGTTAATCTCTCTTTTTTTTCCTGACATTGAAATCAATTATCTCCGCATATACGGGTATACCGTAAATATCGCTCAAATCGTCTTCGGCTTTTAAGGTGTTATCAAATTTCTCTAACAATAATACTAGGAATAACGACAGCGTAAATCCCATAAAAATACCGATAAAGGTATTGATTAATTTATTCGGCGATACGGGATTGTCGTTGTATGAGGCTTGATTTGACACGGTAATGCTACCCGAATCAAGCAGCCTGTAGTATTCCGCCGGCGCAATCGCTAAGAATTTATCAGCAATGGCGGCGGCTTTGGCAGGGTCGCCGCATTTTACGGTAATGTTTATTACCGAGGTGTTATTAACATTTGAAAGCGTAATCATTTCCTTTAAGGCAGACTGCGAATAATCCAGGTTAAGCTCGTTTATTATTTGCTTCATTATTGTGTTGCTTTTGAGTAACGAGGCGCTCTGCTGGGCTAATTTCTGCGCCGAATTAATATCGTTCATATCCAGAAAACCGTCGCTATTGATATCGTTTGAAATTAACAGCTGCGCCTCGGATATGTATTGCGGCTGTATAATAAGCGTGGTATATAAAAAGGCCGCGACGGCTGAACACACGGTAATAAATATAATGAGAAACTTATACTTAAATACAATTCTCATCAACGCTTTTAAATCAAGCATTGTTTCCATAGCGACCTCCTTGAACATTATTATACAATGGATTTCTCAATGTGTAAACAATAATAATTAAGATAGTCTTAATTTATAATTTACTATATCAAAAGATTTGGTATATTAATATATAACAATCTTCGTTAAAATTTCAGATTAGGATTATAAGACTAACCCTTTACCTTATGTCTTAATAGCAAAAATGTCCGAATTATCATCGGACATTTATTCGTTAAATTGCTCTTTGTATCGTCTTAAGGAACGGTTACGGGCGCCTGAAGCGTCAGCGTTACCTGCATCTCAACGCCGTCTCTTAAAATATTCAGTTCAAATGTCTTGCCCTGTTCGAATTTCAGCGAATAATCCACGATTTTATAAATCCTCGTGACATTTACCGTTTCAGACTCATAGACAATACTCTTTATTATATCCCCGACCATTATATGCCCGTCCGCTATGCTTCCTTCTGATACGGATTGAACGGATACCGTCTGAATAATATCGGTCAGACCGCTTTCGCTGTTGTATACGGCGCAGCTTTCCTCAAGACCGAGACTTACGCCGACCATACACCTTAACACTTTATCGTTTTCGCTGCCTTCGCAATTTCTAATGATATTCTCGGCAACATTAAGCGCGACATCAGTGGGTATCGCGTACGCGATATTTTCGATATTGTATAATATTATTTTGGCGTTGACAATACCTATTAATTCCCCCTTGCCGTTAAAGAGCCCACCGCCCGAGTTGCCGCTGTTTACGGCGGTATCTATTCTCACCACCCTGAAGCTCACTTTCGTTAAATTGTCGGCCGCCGTCATCTCGATGTATTCGGAATCCACGCTGACTATTCCTATCGTTGCCGATATTCCCGTCGCCTGCGGATTGCCGATAGCAATCGCTTTAGTGCCGGGATACACATCTCCGCGGCGAATTACGGCGGGATAAGCCGAGCTGTTCTTGTAAAGGTCGGAATCATTAATTTTCAATACGGCTATATCGTACTGCATAGAGCCGCCTATGTATTGGACGGGGATTTTATCCTGCGGTAGAGACATATCCTTTCTATCCGTGCCGTACAGATAGACGCCGATATCTTCGCTGATTCCGTCTTGAGCGCTGTATACGACATGATAATTAGTGATTATGTAAGCATCGCCCTCTTCCTTATTGTCGCTGATTATCACTCCCGCGCCGGCGGAACTGTCGGCATACACGCAAACGACGCTGTTAATAGCGTAATTGACGGCCGCAATGTCCGAGGTGTTGCCCGTATCGCCTTTTGTGCCTTTTAAGGATTCCAGCCATTCCTCTTCCGTTCCGTTAAAGCCGTTACTGACCGCTATTTCATATGCCGAGAGCCCTTTTTTTCCTTTTAAGGATTCCAGCCATTCCGCTTCCGTTCCGCTAAAGCCGTTTTTTACGGCGATATCATACGCCGATATAATTTCTTTGCCGCACGAGCCGAGCGTAATTACGCAAATTAGCAACAATGATATCACAAGCAATCTCGTAATTTTCATATAAACCTCCGGAATACTTACATTATAATACCCGCTTACATAAATTTACAATAATAATCGATTAAATAACATTAATAATAACGGTCAACTTTTTATGTAAACGCACAGCCATTCCGCGTCGTTACTGACGCTTTTCACTATATGGGGCGTATGCGCCTTAATATAAATATGTCCGCCCTGATTTAATTCAATTTCCCTTCCCCTAATCAGGAGCTTGGCGCTGCCTTTAATGAGCGTTACGAATTCGTCTTCGGATTGGTCGTATATGAAGCCTTCGGGGCTTGCGCATCCGAACGATTGGATTTTTTCAACCTTTATACGCTCATTTTCAAATATTATCTCGATTTTTTCGCGCATAATTTATTCTCTGAGACGGCAGACGCGGCAGGGCTTGTCCTCTTTGTCGAGCGCGACAAGAATAAAATACGCGGTGTTTATCAATTGCCTTTCGCCGGAGAGCTTTTCGACATACACCGTTACCCTGACTTTCATGGAGGTATTGCCGACGCTTACCATTTCGCCGATAATAACCAGCGTATCGTTAAGCCTTGCGGGCGCGGCAAAATTCAGGCTCTCAATGGACACAGTCGTAACCTCGCATTCGCTGTGGCGTCTAGCTACGACCGCCGCCACAATGTCCATCCATTCGACAAGCCGTCCGCCGAAAAGTCTCCCGGTGCCGTTTATATGCTCCGAAAACACTATCTGCGTATGTTCCGCTCTGGAATCCGCTATTGTTTTGATTTTCATAAATTTCCTCTTAATAAGTGTTATATTAATTTAATTAATTATTCGCCGTTTCCTCACTAACAGGCGCGGCGATATGGTTAAGGATAAGCTCATATAACCAATTATTCTTAACGCAATGATTTTGGGTCGTTATAGATGACCATTTGTCGGCTATTTCTTCGTAACTGTCGGTCTCTGGATATACCCTGACGAAATCGTCTATTAGATTATATAATCCCCAAGAGCTTATGCCCGTAACCTTATGTGTCCAGATTGTCCAGCTCCAGCCCTGTTCCCTGAAAACATTTAACCCGTATTCCCAGCTATACGGTGAATCATAGAATGTAAATTCGCCGACGAGCACGGGCACATTATGCCCCATCGCGTCGTTCATTTGCACTTTGGAATCAATAAAATCGTTCTGGTTATCGTACCCTTGGCTGCCTCCGTAATAGAAATGGTATTCGTATACGACATTTTCCCAGCCGTAGACGCTCGGCGACGGCAGATTCATAGGCTCCCATACAGCTTCCATAATGATTATATGATTACCGTCCACCTCTCTTATCGCGCGGTACAATCTGTCGTAATACTCCCAATGCGGCGTATCCGGCAACATTATTCCGCCGGGCACGCCCTCGGGCTCGTTAAGCAGGTCGTATCCCGCGACCGTAGGATTATTTTTGTAGCGTTTGGCTACCTCCACCCATAGTTCTAAGGTGCGTCTCATATTCTCTTCGCTCGTGTAGAGCGCGCCCCCCGTGCTGACATCGCCCGAATGGTGTCTGCCGTTCTGCGAGCCGTGAGCGCCGTGCAGGTCTAAAATCACATATAAGCCCCTTTTTCCCGCTTCGGATATGAACTCGTCCAGTCTCATAAAGGCGTTTTCTTTGAACGAATAATCGCTGTTTTGCAGCGTACGCCAGGTAAACGGCAGTCTGATAGTATTAAAGCCCGTTTGCTTAATAATATCAAAGTCATAATCCGTCCACCAGTTGTCCATATAAATATCTAACAGTTCGCCGGCTCGCGAGCCGAAACGCCGGTAAAGCGTTTCCTCCATCTCAAACTGCGTATACGACGCGACGGGACACATCCATTCCTCGATAACGAGATAGCCGCCGGCGTTAACGCCGATAAGCCTTATTACATCGCCCTCGCCGTTATCCGTTACGATATCCGTGCCTACCGCCTTCAGGAATTTAACCTCTTCCTTACCGCATCCGTAAAAATAAAGGCTAAGTAATAGCATAATAATTATTATCAGAAGCGCTTTCTTCATATTAATCTTTTAAGCAATAGCTCTTTTTAGATACATTGCCGGTACAATCGACCGCCTCGATAGCGAAATAACACCCGTTAGAATAACTTAATTCGAGCGACGGCTGAATTTCCCTGTTATCGAATACTCCTCTCCTTAGCAAAATCTTATCTTCGCCTTCCGCGTTACACTTATAAATGTTGTATCCCGAAATGCCGTATTCGTCGGTGCTCTCATCCCACGAAAGCGTGACTTTATTGTCATTAATTACGCCCTTAAAGTTATTCACCTTTTCAGGCGGCGTCTTCTCCGCTACGCCGTTTTCAAGATAATAGCCGTAAGACTTGGAAAAGCCCTCCTCCGTAATGCGCCCGTTATAATAATGCGGCAGAGCGAAAGAATAAATGTTATCGGTGTATTTATTAGCCGCCTCAAGCTGTAAGACAAACCGGGCGATGTTCGCGGGATAAAGATAATCTATATCACCCTCCGTCGAGAAGCATTCGACATTTATGCCGAATGTGATTTTCTTGTTCGCGTTATCCAGCGCGTACACATAAGAGTCATACCATTGATAGACATCTTGAACGGGAAAATCCCTCGCGCCGATGCTGTCCTGCGGGCACAGGAGGTCGTA
Source organism: Christensenellales bacterium (assembly GCA_050952545.1). GTDB lineage: Bacteria > Bacillota > Clostridia > Christensenellales > CAZKXV01 > JBMNLD01. The sequence goes on along the minus strand of JBMNLD010000002.1, from coordinate 99,020 downwards.
TTCCCTAAAATTAGTTTTATTGATAAGCTCTAAGTAAAATTCGCCGTTGTTCTCCGCGTTGCAAAACACTCCGGACAAAGGATTAATAAACGGGCTCAACATCAGCGGCAGAGAGGGATTGAGTTCGTTAATTTTAGAAATGACCGTATTCAGACCCTCCGCGCAGGCATAGGAGTAAGCGTTTCGTTTCGCGTCGACGGAATAAGCGAAATGATTATATAATTCGGTCGGAAAATACACGCCGTAAAACGCCGCCGGGTATTTATCGTAATAGAGCGTGTAAATTTCTTCAAGCACTTCCGCCATTTCGGCGCAGCTGTTTAAGTAAAGGGATTTGTTGCTTTCATCGGTCAGATCGGTATTGAGCCACCATCTGCCGTCGTTGATAAGCCCTATATAGCATTTAATAGAGTACTCGTTGCAATAATAAAGAACTTTATCGAGAATACCGGTATTAAAACCGTCGCCTGTCCTCGACTCGTCATGGGAAGGATATGTAACTTCGCTGTAATCTCCGCCGCTATCAATGAAAGCGGCGTCCATATAGACGAGATATTCTATCTTCATAGCCGCCATATTATCAAATTCTTCGATGTAATCTTCATCGCTGAAACCGTTAAGCATCCAAGATTGTATAAAGGTGCCTTTAGCGTACGCGATATCTTTACCCTTGCAGCCTGAAAGCGTAAAGCAACTTACGATAAGAAGTATAACTGCAATTATACGGTTAAATGTTTTCATATAAGTCAAGATTAACATATATGAAATAGTCAGTCAATCATTAATTGAAAACCCTATAAGGGCTAAACCGTTGGAAATTTATTCTCTAAATGTTATTATTAAATAAATGATAAGAAAATTTGTCACTTTCTATAAGCCTTACAAGAAGCTGTTTCTGATCGATATGCTGTGCGCGGTTATGGTATCGGTAATTGACCTCGCATTTCCCCAGATTTTAAGGTATCTTACGAATAATGTATTCACGGCAGCGGGTGACATAGTTAAATTAATCGTATTTTTCGCCGCGGGGCTTGTCGCAATGTATATAATAAGATATTTCTGTCAGTATTTTATCACATCCTGGGGGCACATCATGGGCGCGAGAATGGAAGGCGATATGCGTCAGAAGCTCTTTAATCACTACCAGAGGCTGTCCTTTACCTATTACGACAAGAACAACACCGGCGAAATGCTGAGCAAGCTCGTAACAGACCTGTTCGACATATCAGAGCTCGCGCATCACGGTCCCGAGAATCTGCTTATCGCGACGCTGAAGTTAATAGGCTCATTTACGCTGTTGATGCTTATAAATGTGCCTATTACCTTAATTCTCACGGCAATTACGGCCGCAATGGTCGTATTCAGCATAATAAAAAACAGACAGATGCACAAAGTGTTCACGGACAACCGCAGAAAAATCGCGGGCGTAAACGCGAGAGTCCAGGATTCCCTGCTCGGAATCAAAGTCATCAAATCTTTCGCTAACGAAGAGCTCGAGCACAGAAAGTTCGATGCATCCAACAACGCTTTTCTTATGTCCAAGAGCAGTTCGTATAAGGCAATGGGCATTTACCATTCCGTAAATTCGCTGTTTCAGGGATTGCTCTATATAGGCGCGCTGATAAGCGGCGCGTTCTTCGTCTCGGAGGGCAGCCTTAAAGCTATGGATTTTGCTATGTATTTTCTGTATATAGGGATATTTATAAGCCCTCTGGAGATGCTTATTAACTTCACCGAGATGTTTCAGCGCGGTTTTTCGGGATTCAGAAGATTTATTGAGGTAATCGAGACCAAGCCTGAAGTATACGACGACCCGCACGCAGAAGATATCGTAATAAAAGAAGGCGTAATCGAATACAAGAATGTATCGTTTTCTTATGAAAGTCATTCGCCCGTATTAAAAAATATCGACCTCACAATCGAGAAAAACAGCACCGTTGCCCTTGTCGGACCCTCGGGCGGCGGCAAGACGACTATTTGTTCGCTGCTGCCTAGATTTTACGACCTTGACGGCGGTCAGATTACAATAGACGGAGCGGATATCAGAAAATTCAGCCTTAAATCGTTAAGGCGTTCAATCGGAATCGTACAGCAGGATGTATATATTTTCAGCGGCACGATAAAAGAAAACATCCGTTACGGCAAGCCTGACGCGACGGACGACGAGATTACGGGGGCTGCGAAAAAAGCCAATATACATTCATTCATCGCAACGCTTCCCGACGGATACGATTCTTATGTCGGAGAGCGCGGCACGAGACTGTCCGGCGGTCAGAAGCAGCGGATATCTATTGCAAGAGTTTTTCTAAAAAACCCCGATATATTGATTTTAGACGAAGCGACCTCTTCGCTTGACAACGAGAGCGAGGAACATATTCAGGCGGCATTGAACGAGTTATCCAAAGAGCGCACTACAATTGTCATCGCGCATAGGTTAAGCACTATAAGAAACGCGGACAAAATCTGCGTCATCAACGACGGCGTTGTTCAGGAATGCGGCACCCACAGGCAACTGATGTCTAGAAACGGTCTGTATGCAAAGTATTACAATATGCAGTTTGAAGGAATAGACGAATTATGATTTGTTCCGCTGTCCTTGAACGGACAGCGGAAGTAATCACCGCTCTAAGCTGCCATAGTATCCTAATAAGCACTATTATTTTATTGGCTTTCTCTTTTTTTTTGTTTCAAATAATGAAATTTTTATAACACATTAAAAGACACAAATAATGCCCTCATTTGAAATTGTGAAGCAGCTATAACGGATGGATTTTTCGATGATAGCGCCACAATCAGGTTCCCCGATAGCATTTTTGCATCGGGGTTCTGAGGTGGGGCGCTAGCGCGGAAAAGACGCCGTTAGAGCGGCGAGGATTTTCGTCGTCCTCGACGGACGACGGAATTACTGAGGGTCGGGATTGGTAAATTCGGGAGGTTGCGGATTCTTGTGCGCGCCGAAATACTTGCCGGGAGTGGATAAGTCGAAGTACAGCTTAGAATCTTTGGTTATGCCCCAATCTTTTAGCGAGCCCGTATCCTGAATCTTGTTAAACGCCTCTCTGAACATCGTGTTGTGCGCTTCTTCCCTGTTAAGCAGGAAGTCTATAGTATCTCTTACGCCTTTATCGGAAATCTGCCTGTACAGGTACTCATAGACGACTTTCGCCCTTTGCTCCGCGGCGATATTAGACAATATATCCGCCGGCAGATCGCCCGTTGCGTTGACATAAGCCGCAGTCCACAGCTGCCCCGAAGCGTTGGTAAGGCTTGGCAGCAGTCCGCCCAGAACATGCGCTTCTATCGAGCCGACCGTCGCGTTATTTGCGTCCAATTTGTCACCGTTTAGCATATTAATCATTGTCGAGACCATTTCTAAATGCGAGAATTCTTCGGCGGCAATATCGAGAAACAAATCTTTAATTGCGGGGTCCTGAATTCTGAAGCTCTGCGTCATATACTGAAGTCCCGCCTTTAATTCGCCGTTGGGGCCTCCCAACTGTTCAAGAAGCATCGCGGCGTAATTAGGGTTGGGACCGTCGACTTTTACCGGGTGTAATAATTGCTTTTCATGTCTAAACATATATTCATCTCCTTTAATCGTTAATGAATATATTATGAGAAAAAATATAAAATATATTTTAATAATTTTCGTTGAGGAATTCGTACATCGCCTTAGTAAATTCTTCTCTGTACACCGAAAGAGACAGCCCGTGTCCGGAATTTTCAAAGCAGATATGCCTGTAATTATTAAGGTTATTGATAATAACTTCGGAATGATAATATTTTACGAGCTTGTCCGCCTTGCTGTGGAGCACGAGCACGGGACATTTGATATTTTTCGCGTCTTTATAGGGATTTACATCGTTTATGTCAAAGCGCGCGAGAAGTTTAATAAACAATCTTATAGCGGGAAGCATGGCAACCAAGAGCTTAGAGCGGCTCCTTAAAATGTCTTTTATTACGCTACTCATAGATGAATACCCGCAATAATCTATGCAGAAAGCCGCCTTATCGAAATTCGCCGCCGTCATCAACGCAGTCGAGCCTCCCATTGATTCGCCCATAATTCCGATTGTCGCAAGAGGGTTAATCGAGTATATTTTATCAATCCATAACAGCGCGTCCCTGCTCTCGTAATAGCCGTAAGTTACCCATTTTCCGTCTGAAATTCCGCTTCGGATATGGTTCGGAACAATGACATTATAGCCTCTGCCGATAAATAAATCCGCATAGCCGAGCATGCCTATGCTTGAAGAATTAAGCCCGTGGAGCAGCAATACGAATTTATCCGAATCGCTCTTAAAGTACCTTGCCGAAAGCGTCTGCCCCCTGCCGTTATTTATGTACAGCTCGATAAACGGGTGCATGGTCGCGCTTTCGGGAATTTTCTTTATGACGAGTTCGTATTTCAGAGCTTTGGTTAAAGAGCGCTTTTTGGGATTGATAATATTTACCGCCATAAGATAGCCCGCCGTAAAATATACCGCTATAAAATAAACTGTTACGATACCTGCTATGATGATTGCAATTCCCATATTCTAAAAACTCATATAATTTATATATTTTTCTATAAAGGATTGATTGCCGGATAATTCGATTACTCTGATTGCCTTTGCGATTTCGTAAGCTTTATTAATTAAGCCCGGATTAAGCAGACACATAATAGCGCCCTGACCGCTTGAATTGCCGGTATTTATATAACTGTCCTTAAATTCTACGGGTAAAAGCCCGGTGTAAACGGCGTTATCGATATCAAGATAATTGCCGAATCCGCCCGCCAGATATATTTTATCGATGTCGGCAAGATTTACGCGCGCGTATTCAGTAAGCGCCTCGATTCCAGCCCTAATCGCGCTCTTGGCAAGCTGATATTGCCTGACATCCCTGTCTGAAATATAGACTTTGTCCGTTAAATAGAATTTATTGTCTGTCAGCTTATCTTGTGCCGCTACTGCGCCGCTTTTATCTAGAATACCCGTCTTTAGCATTACGGCTACTGCGTCGACAAGACCCGAGCCGCATATGCCCTTTGCTTCGCCGTCTATGACCGAATAGCTTAACTTTTCATCGTAATATACATGGTCGATAGCGCCCGGAACACCGCCCATGCCGCACGCTATTACCGCGCCCTCAAAAGCGGGGCCCGCCGCAGCCGATGCGCCGTATAGCTCTCCTCTGCGGTTTAACACAATTTCGCCGTTCGTGCCTATGTCCACAAGTATGCTGATACCGTCTTTCATCATACCTGAAGACAGCACTCCCGAGACGATATCTCCGCCGATATACGCAGACGCCCATGGGAGAAAGCGGGTATCGCCGCAATTGATTATATCGCCGTAGCTTTGACTTAATGGCTCCTCCGCTCCGAACGGATAAACGCCTAATCCCGCCGGGTCAATACCTTTAAGAAGATAGAGCATTGTCGTATTGCCGCTTATTACGGCTTTGATTACCTTAACTCTGTGTTTATCTTCAAAATATTCAATATGTCCGTTTATCTGCTCTCTGATTAAGCGGCTTAAATCCTTAAGGCTGCTCTTTGCGGCGAATATTCTCGATAATACATCCGCCCCGTAAGATAATTGGGCGTTTAATCCGTCGGCTACATCGATAACTTTGCCGTCCGATAATCGGACAAGATAAGTTATAACCGTTGTCGTGCCTATGTCCGCAGCGATTCCGTAGCCTTCTGCTTTTATTACTTCATAGTCTATTGAATTTAATTCGTAAAGCCCTCTGCCTTTATAATCCTCAACCTGAACGGCGATATCGCCTTTTATTTCATAACCGCAGGATTTAACATATTCCGTTGCGCCCGAAAAAGCAACTTTTACCTTGCATTTATCGCAGACGCCGCGTCCGCCGCAAGCGGCGTTGATATGTATTCCGTTCGCCCTTAACGCGTCAAGCAGGTTATCGCCGCGTTTTACAATAATCGTCCTCGTGCCGCCTGCTTGGGTTATAATTATTTCCACTAAATCCATATCCAGATTATATCATAATAAAGGCGCCTTTTCATCTGTTTTTACATACTCGTAGCTTGAATTGTCGTTAACAAAGTCAAATACCGTCTTATTATCTTTAATAAACCTGTATCTTACCGTAGAGCATATGCTCTCGTGTATCGGTTTTATAAGTTCGCCCATTACGGGCGCAAGCAGTTTTTTGTCGTTCTTTTTTATGAGTTCCGCGGTAAAAGACATATTTTTTCCCGCGATTTGCACGCGCTTTTCATTAAATTCCAGCATCTTGGCTCCGTTATATGTTGCAAGCCTGTAATGCCTGCCCTGATGATAAATAAATAATATGCAACCGGTAAAGGAATCGATAATAAACGGAATATCCGCGACAGAGAGCATCAGCGAGCACGGCGCCTTATCGAAATAACTGCATTGCGTCCACAGATATGTCTTAGGAAAGGAGGTTCCGCTGTCAGACTCGATATAGCCCGAGCCATCCGAAAATATTATTTCTTCGCTGTTTATCACAGCCCTCCCCGACACCTTATGATATACGCTTATCACATCGTGCCGGCACTGCATAAACGGCACATACTTAAACGGCCCCATAATATTACTCTCAAGCGTCTTGAATTCGCCGTAATTAAGGTCTATATCGACAGCGGGGTCTTTAGACTTAAATCTTATGCCGTAAGCGGAGAAAATATTATTCGCGACAACTATCTTATCTTTACATATGCACATTTCTTCATACGGGTATTTTAATATCAATGTATGCTGATTTGTTATAATCTGCACTGAAGAATACTTGTTTTTATACCTGTCTATATGATATGAGGGAATAAGAGCGAGGCTTATGTGCCCTTCGCTCTGCTTAAAGTACCAGCCCTTAAAATATGCTTTCATACATATAGGATGGTCAAATACCGCCTTTTATTTACATGAGGGAGGATAATCAATCATTTCATAGGGAATATTGAACACGATAATACCCGCGGCGTACGGTGCGATTTCGTATTGCAGATAATATATGTTCAGCCCTTTTTCGTCGAGGAAATAACGGCTTTCGTTATAATACTTCCTGATTAAGTCCCTGTAATCTTCAAAATATACCGCGCTCTCTTCGTAATTTTTGTCCGCTTCTTTGGTTATTATGTCTATCAGATACGCGTTATAATTACGCTCCGGGAGAAAAAACGCCGCAAGCGGCAATTGTCTTCCCGTCTTTAAGCTGAAAGTGTCCGACTTTCTTACGGTCATTCCGTGCGCGCCGCCCGTGTATTCGTACTGGTCGCGGTACATGCTGATATGGCACTTTTCGTTAAATGTCACATAATATTTGAGCACCGCCTCGAAAGCTCTGAAAGGAAAGCCGCCGCTTTTGCTGTTCTTGTATTCTTTAATCGCTTGCTTGTAAAGGTTGGCGGTGACATATTTTACGAAAGCGCTTTGCTGCATATACAGCGCACTGTTGATTAATTTTTCTCCATAACGGTTATAGGGTATCTCTGCGGTTACGGATTCAAGCGTCATATTCAGCATTACTGTATTGTCGTAAGCGTACTGCCGCTTGAATTCATGATTGATAATTTTCGTTGCATCCATTTGTTTACATTTTATGAAGACGGGAGAATTCTTGTTCAGCCGTCCTCGACGGACTGCGGCATGGGACTGAGTGGGGCGCTAGCGCGGAAAAGATGCCGTTATGGCGGGTATAGCAATTCCGCTTGCCATCATAGGCAAGCGGAATAAAATTATTCTGTATATTTTTGTACCAGCATATCCACGAATTGTCTTGCGGTTCGTCCCGACCTGCCGCCTCTTACGAGCGCGAATTCTTCGGCCTTGCTTTCAATAAATTCTTCGGAGAGTTCGATTCCCTCGTCTTTTACCATTTTGCGGACAATTTCGAGGTATCTGTTCTTATCGGGCTTAAAGAATCCCACTCTTAATCCGAATCTTTCGCTTAAAGAGCATAATTCTTCTATCGTCTCGTTGACATGTATGTCGTCTCCCTCTCTGTCCGAGAAAGTCTCGCGGATTATATGTCTTCTGTTGGTCGTGCAGTATATGACCGTGTTTCGGGATTTCATGAAGACCGAGCCTTCCAATACGGCCTTTAACAGCGTGAACTCCCTTTCGTCGCTGTCATATGACAAGTCGTCTATAAACAGTATGAATTTCAGCGGATTATCCTTTAATTCAAGCACGATTTCGGGAATAAGCGGAATTTGCTCTTTTAATATCTGAATAAGCCTTAACCCGGACGGCGCATATTCGTTGACAATCGCCTTGACTAGGGAAGACTTGCCCGTACCCGCGTCGCCGTAAAGAAGCGCATTCATAAATTTTCTGTCCGACATAAACGCTACAGTATTATCGATTACGGTTTGTTTTTCGGAGTCGTATTCCGCTAAATCCGATAACGATATATCGTCATGGTACTTTACGGGCGTAATTTTACCGTCTTTTACGATAAACATTACATATTCAGAGTATATTCCGTATCCCTCCTTGGCAATAGCGTGCGTCTTCTTGATAAATCTGTCCTGAAAGTTCATTTCGGTAGTCTTCCAGCCCGGAAGATAGCCGTCGTACGCCATATACTGTCTTACGGACTCGGGCTTTACTTGCGACGCTTCATATAAGGTGTCGAGTTCGCTCATCACCGTTTCTCTGATACGGTCGTCGATTTTTTCGCCCCGCGCTCTCTTTAACACATAGAAATTCACATCGTTAAGCGTTCTCTCTAAAATGTATTCCGTAAGATTTTCGTTATACTTCATAAGCTCGGCGGCAAATTCCGAATAACTTATTACCTGCTCTAACGAAGTCCTCCTTTCGGCGTCGAGCATTTCGATGAGCTTACTTATAACACTGTCGTTAATAAGGTTTCTGAATACTACCATTGATTTAAGACTGAGACTGATTTTACCTAACATTTTACCACCCGACAATATTATATCACAATCTCCTAAAAACTTTATATATATTCATTAAAGCCAAGCGTTACACAAAGAATTATTGAGAAAGCATAAAATATAACAATGACGGAGGAACTATGGGTACTGTTTATATAATGACCAATTCATTCGAGGGCAATAAAGTAATCGCGTTCAACAGAAGGAGGAACGGAATTATATCTTTAATGGGTTGCTTTGAGACCTGCGGCAGGGGCTCGGGCGTTTCGGATGTTTCGGCAGAAATAACGGACGCGGGCGTCGACCCTCTTAAATCCCAATACTCGTTAATTAACGCGTGCAATAAATTTCTATTCGCGGTAAACGCGGGAAATAATACTGTTTCAAGTTTCAGAATAGCCGACACCGGCGTTATAACCCTTGCGGATGTAACGGATTCGTATGGAATCAGGCCCGTAAGCCTTGCATTTTGCAACAATGTGCTCTATGTGCTTAACGCGGGAGCGCCGCCTAATGTAACAGGTTTTCGCATAAACGAATCGGGATGGTTTTCAAGGCTTAGCTCAACCGAGCCTTTGAGCGCTCCCGACAGCGTGCCGGGGAGCGTGCTTTTCTCGCCTGACGGCTCGCAGCTTGCCGTAACCGAGACATCTTATGACCGTATCAGCATATTTAATGTGCTTGACAGCAAGAAATTAACCCGCCCCGCGATCAATGTCTCACATGGTACGGGACCGCTAGGAATGGATTTTCTAGGTCCCTGCATTCTGCTTGTCGCAGAAGAAGGCAGAAATGCCGTTTCCTCGTATAAAGTGTACATAAACGGCTCTTTGACCGTAATAAGCGGCTCTGTCGAAAACGGTCAGCGCGGCATGAGAAGAGTCTACATAACGCCTGACCGAAGATACGCGTATACGACTGATACATTGAGCGGGACAATTTCCGTCTATCATATCGAGAAATGCGGAGTTCTTAAATATATGGGAAGTATATTAATTGATTACAACAATACTGCGACTTTCCCGACAGACGCGGGAATAAGCCCTGACGGCAAATTCTTCTATGTCTTAAACGGCGCGACGGGCGCCCTGTACGCTTTCAAGATAGAAAACAACGGTCAGTTGAATAAGATTCAGGAACTCGTGTGGTCGGATGTGCCTATCCCGGGCGTGCAGGGGCTTGCCGTAAGATAATTTATTGCAGCTGCTGTCTCGTCGGCGTGGAAATATCCGAGAGCGCCTGACCCGCTTCGTCCACAAACACTCTCCTGACCGCAAGGTCGCCTATTGCGATTACGCCCGTAATTCTGTTGCCTTCGGTAATTACAAGGCGGCGGATTTTGTTCTCGGACATAATATTAACCGCCTCTTCCGCCGTGGCGCTGTCGTCAATCGTTATTACCTCTCTCGTCATCACTTCCGATACGGGACTGTCATACGAAATCTGCTCCGCGTATCCTCTGACTACCAGATCGCGGTCGGTTATGACGCCGACGGGTCGGAAATCTTGGGTAATAGGGATAAAGCCTATCATATTGTCTCTCATTTTAGATGCGACATCGTAAATACTGTCTCTGCTGTCAGCTGTGATTACATCTTTAGTCATTATGTCTCTTACTAATCTTGTCATATTCCACCTTCTTATACTTTTTTATATATTGTGTATAATTCAGCGGTTATTATTAATCTCTGTAAATCGCGTATACGGGACACCCCGTCATAGCTTCTTCCGCTCTGTCGGTATCGACGGGGTCTCGGTAGCTCCACGATTTTTCGTATGTGTCAAATATGAATACCTCGGGGCAAACGCAGAACGCAACCTATACATTCATCCTCATTGACTTTGTATTTCATAAACACTCCTTATCGAGATTCCGGCTTTTTAACTCGCTGAGAATTCTCCGGTGTTCGGCTCTTGTAAACCGATAGAAAAAATACGGCAAAGCAGATAACGCGACGGAAACGATTGTGATAATGAGCGGCGCATAGAACAAACCTTTCATTGTGTATTCGGACTGCGCGGGCGCGTTGGGAACATATTCGATTATTTCGACAATTATTACCGTGGAAATAACGCCTACCGAGCCTATACATTTACCCAAGAAACCCTCTATCGCGAACACCATACCGTCGTTCCGGTCGCCGGTCTTGTATTCCACATAATCTATGCTGTCGGAGATCATATTCCAATAAAGTATATTCTTCATCAAAACCGGCAGGAAATTCAGCATATTGAAGAAAAACACCAAGAAGATATTACCGTAGCCTACGATAAGATAAACGGCGTTAACGATAACCTGAAAAATCGACATGCTGATTACAATGTGATGCTTTTCGCACCTTTTGGTAAGATACGGCACCAAAAACGAGCTAAGTATAAGCATCGGCACCGCGGTAAAGCCTATATAAGTCATATACGCGGCGTTGCCGAGATTGTATGTATAAAACCATAAAGCGGTATTGCCGGGATTAATTATGCCCGCGACGGAATTGGATAAAATCATCAGGAAAAGCAGTCTGTTTTTCATAAAACTCCTGACCATATCCCGCGTTTTAGGGCGCTTATCAGGCACAAGATACACCCGTTCCCTGACATTTTTATACATTAAATAGTTATAGATAATAAAACACACGCCGACAAATACACCGGCAAAAAAATAAATTTTGGTCTTTGCCGCGACATCGTTGTTTTCAAAGAAAGAAAGCATTACGGGTATGCCGCCGCCTATTACTCCCGTGCCCGCGCTCGAAAAGACCCTGGAGACGGATATGATTTTATTCTTCTCTTCGAGATTCGGGGTAATCGAATTAAACAGGCTCATAAACGCCGTGCCGTTTAGCGTATGCAAGCCCTCGAATATGATATAAGTTATTAACGCGTACAGCGCCCTGAACCGGTTATTTACTGAGGGATCATCCGAAAATGTCGGCGAGAAGAAAAGAAATATGATAAGTATCGCGACGGGTATCGCGGTCTTTTTGAAAAAAGGCGCCGCCTTGCCTTTATCCGTTACGCTCTTATCGAAGTAAATTCCGATAATCGGGTCGTTGACGCCGTCCCACAGCCTTGACAGTACCATTATTATCGTGAGCGCCGCGCCCCTAAGCCCCATTACATCTATGTAAAAGTAAGATAGAAACGCCATTATCGCATACGACATATCCCTGAAAAACGCCGCCATATAGAATGAGAACCGTTCTTTTGCGCCTACATTATTTACATTCTCACTACTTATATTCATTGATATAAACACTCTTTGCAGAATTTACTGAAAGCTAAAATATTTTTCTTTTTCGCTATGAAGAAGTGATCGGACGGCGAGCAGATATAACCGCCCCACGGCTTGCTCCGGAATAATTTCTCCACTTCCTCTATAACGATTGTTTCATCCCCTCTTTCAAAGCATTTACCCTGATCGAGTCCGCCTATAAACGCCATTTTATCGCCTATTCTACTTGTCGCCTCCCTAAGGTCGCAATCTCCGCCCATACCTTCGGGAGTCATGGTCTCGAGCGCGTCCGCGCCGTTTAACGAGACAATTTCGAGCAACGGCATAACCGCGCCGCAGAGGTGATACGAAATCAGAGCGCCCTGCTCTTTTATCGCCTTATGAAGCTCGATATCGTACGGCAAGCAGAATTCCCTGTGCATATCCCGACCGATTACCGAGGACGAGCCAGCTCCGCCGCCGGTCTCCACAAGGTCGGCTTGAATTCTGCCCGAATTAATGACGGTCTTTATATTCTTCTTGTTGATTTCATTAAGCGCGTAATGCACCCATTCGGGCGAATCGTACGCTTTATATATTAGATTAACGGTATCCGTCATATACGCCAGCGACTGAAACGCGCCGCTCTGACCGAATCCTCTCGATACCATTCTGACAATTCCCCTGTCGCCTACATAATCCCTAGCCCTTATTACGCGCTTCCAGTCCGCCGCGACTGGGACGGGGTAATACTTTCTGTATAGCTCGAAATCCTCTTCGCTTTTTATAAGCGGCTCGCTGACCCAGCTTGTATACTTATCGGTCGAGCAAAGCATTTTAAGCTCGCCCTCGGGCGTTGCGTATTTGATTTCATAATGGACTGCGCCGCCTTTCACGAACTTGAATTTTACGCTTTTAATCCATTTTTTCTTGTCTTCTTCATTAAAGAGGTATCTGGGATTTATATAGAGCACGGGGTCCATATCGAAATACTCGTAAGCGCGCCGCGGCGTAAAGAGCAATTTCTTTATTAGAAAATACGGCATAAAATTATGCACCTGGCACGGTAATCTATCGGGTTTTTCATTATGAAGAGCGGCAAGAAATCTGTCTCTGCCCGTCATTTAACAGCCTCGTTAGCCATCGCAGACACATTTTCGCCGCTGACGTTTTTTAGCAGCGCCTCATGGCTCGGCGAAAGAATGAAGTGCTTGCCGAAAATATTTTTTAACCTCGTTACTTCGGCTCTGACCTCGTCCGGCGTGCCGAACGGAAGAATATTCTGCGTGTCCAGACCGCCCATAAATATCAAATCCCTGCCGTACTTGGATTGAAGCTCTTTCGCATCCATATTCCTCGCGTTAGCCTGAATCGGATGCAGCACATCGACGCCGGCGTTTATCATATCGGGTATAAATCTCTCTATCGAGCCGCAGGAATGGAGCGCCACTTTAAGGGAATAACTCTTCGCCTGATCAATGAGCTTTTTCAGTCCGGGGAGCACAAAATACCTGAACAGCTCCGTGCTTATCATCGTATCCTGCTGCGTGCCCATATCGTTAAAGAAAAACACCGCATCTATCCGCTCCGCAAAACGCTTATAGAGTTCGCCGTTAGCCGTAAGATAAATATCCACCAGTCTGTTCGCCGCCTCGAGAACTACTTCGGGATGCGTATACATCTTAATAAAGCACTCTTCCATACCGAAATAATCCAAGAGCCTGTGCCAGAAGTATGTGCCGTTGCCGCTGAATACCGCAAGGTTATGTTTCTCGGCGAATTTAAGCTGAAATCTCAATATCGGGTACAGATAACGCTTGCGGCGGCTGTGAATTACCTTTATTACATCTTCGACGCTTTCCGCGTCATACAGCCTGCCCTGCTCGCTTAAACTCTTTTTTCTTTTCAAGCCTCTCGGCAGAATTACGGTGGGAATTATTGAGCCCCTTTCTCCGCTCAGCCATAAAAGGTCGCTTTTTAATTTGAGAGCGAGCCCGTAATGCGATTTTACATCGAAATATCTTTTATAAATTTTCAGCGCTTCCCTGTGCGGATACCCCAACCAGAAGCCGCACCTGTCGACTTCCCTCCTGTTTAATATCCGTACTATTCTTTCTCTGCTCGTCATTTGCCGTAAAATTCTTTAACGGCGTCGAAATACGCGTTTATATTGCCGAATTTAGCCTTGGGAGGCACATCGCAGCCTGTGGATAAGACAAAATTGCTGTATTTATCGCATTTGTTAAGCAGATCCGATACAGTGGTCTTTACGCTCAAGCAATCAGAATCCGTAAGCATAACGGGATTGATATTGCCGGATATAATTGTATCGGACGGCATTAAATCGAGCATTTCGGATATATCAACGGCATTTCCGAAATGGTAAATATCCGCGCCTATATTCTGAAGTTCACCGGCCATTTTCGTGACATAGCCGCAGTTATGGTAAATAAACAAGAAATCCTCATTGACCTTGTCTATAATTTTCTTTACATAATCGCACGAGAACTCCGCCGCGAATTCGGGCGACAGCAAGCCCGCCGCAGGCTCCGCCATAACGACTCCGTCCGCTCCCGCGCTCTTTAAGTTCAGAATATAACGCGTAAGATAATCCGCGCATATATTAATTAACGCGCCCACAGCGTCCGGGTCTTCATAACAGCCGACCATTAATTCCGTCATCGAAACCAGTCGTCCCGCAAGCGAATAGGGCCCTATACAAGAAGCGATTACATATTTATCCGCTAAATTCTCTTTTGCCTTAACTATCGTCTCGACGGCTTTCGCGGTTCTGTGCGTACCGTTATGGGGAATTTTGATTTTATCGATGTCGTTAACAGTCTCAATAACGCTTCCGACTACGGTCGGCACTTCGTCGTCGGAAAATCTGATTTTCGCGCCGAAAGCCTCGGCTTCGACGGATAAGTCCATGGGGCATAAACTCAGCGAGACAGGATAATTTGCGACGATATATTTCATACACTCAACGGTCTTATCGGAGTCTTTAGACATTTCTTCCACGCTGTAACCTAATTTCGCCGCGACGGGATATATCAGAATAGGCAGCGTTAAGTGCTTGTTATTAAGCTGATATTCTTTATACGCGCGTTTATTCATGAAAGTAAGCTTTTAGCCATAACAGCAGCCGACGCCGCGTCGGGCGAATAAGCATCCGCGCCTATGCTTTTAGCGTATTCGGCGGTGACGGGCGCGCCGCCTATCATAACCTTAACCTTATCCCTTAATCCCGCCTTAATCAAAGCGTCAATTATTTCTTTCTGAGAGGGCATTGTAGTAGTGAGTAATGCCGAAAGACACAGGATATCGGGTTTATGTAGCTTTACGGCGTCTATTACCTTGTCCTCTTTAGCGTCGACGCCGAGGTCTATAACCTCTATTCCCTGACCTTCTATCATCATCTTGACAAGGTTCTTGCCTATATCGTGCAGATCGCCTCTAACCGTGCAAATCAGCGCCTTTCCGGACGGCTTGACGCCGCTTGATATAAGGTGCGGTTTCAGCACTTCAAGACCGGCGTTCATCGCGCGCGCCGCAATCAGCACTTCGGGAACGAACACTTCGTTCGCCTTAAATTTCTCGCCTATTACGCTCATTCCCGCTATTAGCCCTTTTTCGAGGATATCCTTGGGCGTGACCCCGCTGTCAAGCGCGGTCTGAACGAGTTCTTTTACTTCTTTGGCTCTGCCCTTCATAAGCATAGCCGCTATTTCATTTAATATCTGCATAATTTTCTCCTTAATAATGATGATATCATTAAATATTAATGTTGTCTATTTAATTTTAAATCTGAAATCGCAATAACTGTCACCGCTACCGATTTTTAGGTCTCTTATGAAAATTATATCTTTCTGGTACTTATCAAAGTACGCTTTATCGCCCTGACAAAAAGCGTCCGAAAGCTCGGGGTGTCCCGCCCCCGTTATTAATTGAACCAGACGGCATTTAATAATCTTGAATATGAATTCGCCGTCCTCAGCCTTTTCGACTTCCCATTCCGCGTTGGGAAAATGCCCTACGATTTTTATAAGTTTTTGCTTTAGCTCGTCATTAAGCATCGAATTGATTTTCTTTTTCTTCAATCTCGGAATCAGAGCGTTTAACTGGGCGACAGCGGATGCGGTAATTACCTTTCTGATTACGCTTTGTGCGCTTTGGGGAATGATTCGCTTTAGCTCGCGGTAAAGCAGTATTGCCTCGTATATAAGCTCTCTGGATTCTTTATCTTTGTCGCTTTCGGGCGCGGGAAAATCCTTGAACGGTTCGCCCGCCCTTTTTCTTTTATTCATTCCGTTAAGCGCCGTTATCAATTGATTTATTTTTAATTCTTTAACAAGTACTTTCGCCGCCGCAAATTTGATTTTAATACTAATTGATAGCTTCATTCCCAGATTCCTTGGTTTTAGCGAAAAATAGCTTTTTTCTGTATACAATAGCAAGATATATTGCAAGTCCGGCTATCGCAATCCAGGTCTCAATCGCATAAAGCCGCCTTGAGACCATGAGTTCGAATGATACTTCCTGAGCGGAATTAAAAAGCGGTCCCGGCGAGCCGCCGGGCGGCAGCAGCACGAAAAAGGTCTGATACATTCCGTAAAAAATCTCGACTACGAAATTAACCACGATAAGCCAGTGAAGAACAAGCCAGAAAATTCTAGAATTAAATTTTTTGGAAGATTGTAAAATGAAGTGCAACGGTTAAAAAAAGATTCATAGTGAGACTTTTTCTTTGTATAATAAGTTTGTCACAACAAACATACAAAGGGGAAGGTCACTATGAATCAAGAACAGTATACCACAAAAAAGAGGAAATATGCACATTTAAATTTATATGAACGTAAAGAAATTGAAAGATGTTTTAAAGCGGGATTTAGCATAGGGGCCATAGCGGGAGCGTTAGGGCGAAGTAAAAGTACCATAAGCCGAGAGATAAAGAGGGGCAGCGTAATACAACGCAAGGCGAAGTATTCAAAGCCCATAAAAAAAGAGCATTTGGAGAATTGGCTGCCATATAAAGAATTCAAAGCCTACTTTGCTGAGACAGGCAATGAGGTGGCAAGGGCAAACAAGTCTAGTTCAGGTGGTAAATACAAATTATTCAAAGATATGGAGCTTGTAAAATACATAGAACAGAAAATACTGGTAGACAAATATTCTCCCGATGCCGTAATAGGCAGTTTGCCTGAAGGCAGATTTAAAATAAAGGTATGTACGAAAACGGTGTACAATTACATAGATAGAGGCCTGTTGAGAGTAAAAAATATAGATTTATTGATGAAAGTAAGGTTAAAACCTAAAAAACGAAGTATAAGGGCGCATAAAAGGCAATTAGGCAGAAGTATAGACCTTCGCTCTCCTAATGTTGAGACTCGGGAAGAATTTGGACACTGGGAAGCGGATACGATAGCAGGAAAAGGCCATAAAGGGGCAATCTTAACATTAGTTGAGAGAAAAACAAACAAAGGCTTTATGCTAAAACTTCCGGATATGAGCGCATCGTCAGTATTAAAGGCATTTAGGCAGTTAAAAGATAATATGTATTTGTTTAAATCAATAACTTTTGATAACGGAAGCGAATTTGCAGATTGCAGCCAGCTTGAAACCGAAATATATTATGCTCATCCATACAGCGCTTTTGAGAGAGGCATAAACGAGAATTACAATCGAATGATTCGTAGATTCATACCTAAAAGCAAAAGCTTCGATTCTATTGATCAGGAAACATTAAACCGTATCAACAATTGGATTGACACCTACCCCCGAAAGCGACTTGGCTACAAATCCGCAGAACAAGTGTTCGCTCAAGAATTAGAAAATTTTTCCCTTTACCCCGAGGGGTAAAGGGAACTGTAAAACAAACTTATTATACAAACCGTTGCACTTGTAGTTGCAATTTAAGAATTAAATTTTTTCATATAATCCCTCCGTAAAATTACTATAATTATAACAGAAGAATTATCTTAATTCAATACCGATTTATGTCTGCTGTCTGCTCTTAACGCGCTTGATAATAAGAGATACAAGCAGCGTAAGACCGGCATAACCTATGACGGGATAAAGGTATTTTACAAGATTCAGAAAGCCGAGACGGCTTGAAAGCAACGCCAGAGCGGTCGCGACGATTACAATTAAATTCTCGATTCTTCGTCTGTCAGGTCGGTTTTTAATAAACTCCGAATCCGAAATCCTCTTGACAAAGCCGTACAGCGAGCCGACTGCTGTCGTGTAAATTTCCGCGATAAGCACGACGGCGAAAAGTATAACGATTATATTGGATATCCTGCCCGCAATAAAAATCATCGGCACTTCGAGGTATCTGACGCTTTCGACATTGCCCGCTAGCGCAAGATAAATTAATACGGAGCCTAGTCCGAGTCCCAGGCCGCCGAGTATAGCGCCGATTCTGATTTTCTTTCTCTCTCCCGCTTCTATTCCGAGAGGGCCCAGCACTGCGATAGAAATTATTGTGTTATACGACACATATAGTATCGCCGCAAAGAAAAAATTGCCTATAAGGCCGCCGCCGTCGTTTAAGACAGAGGTTTCGCCGATTGCCGGCGGAGATGTGACGATTGAGTATATGCTCATACCGAGCACCGAGATAAGCAGGAACGGCACTACGAGGCTTATCGCGTTCAGCACTCCCTTAAAGCCCGTCAGTACGGTCAGCGCAGTTAACGCCGCCATTATGATATTGCCGATTATCGAGGGAAGTATGAATTGCTGCTCGAATAACGCGCCCGCGCCCGCAATCATAGCGGAAAGCGCGCCGAACAGAAAAAAAGTTATTATAGCGTCAATAAACACGCTCAGATATTTCCCGCTTGAATGTCTTATTATCTTGATGTGCGAATCCGCGTTAAGAGACATCCCCAGCTCCATAATCAATATCCCGAATAAGATAAAAAGCAGCGTCGCAAGCCCTATGCCGACGATGCCGGACGCGCCGAATTTAAGAAAGAACTGCATGACCTCCTGCCCCGTCGCGAATCCGGCGCCGACAATCGTGCCGATATATGCCGCGGCGATTTTGAATGTCGATACGCTCCCAAGCTCTTTATGTCTCATAAATGTATTATTAGTTTATCCGAATATATTATTCTCTAATGACCGGGTACCCGTAAAATAATAACCCGGCGTAGTCGCCGGGTACAAATCGTCTAGGTAAACGGCATTTTAATCAGCCGCTTAATTTCCTGCACACAAGGTCTGAATACTCGGACGGATTATCTATCGGCAACCCTTCTATGAGTTTTGCCTGCACGAGCAGGATATTAGCGTAATCTTTCAGCGTGTCCTTATCTTGGTCGTAGAGCGTCTTAATTTTATTATATATCGGATGTCCAGCGTTGATTTCAAGGATTTTCTTGGCGCTAACATTGGCGGCGTTCGGCAGCTGATTAAAGACTTTTTCCATTTCAATCGACAAATCGCCCTCGGCAGTAAGGCATACGGGATGAGTTTTTAGCCTGGTGCTCAACTTGACTTTTTCGACTTTATTGTTAAGAGAATTTTTAATAAACTCAAGTATTTCCTTATCCTTATCGGTTAAATTTTCTTCCTTTTCGCTTCCCGTATCGCTTGCGGAAACGGACTTGAACTCCACCTTATCGTATTCGTTGAGTATTTTTACGATGAATTCGTCGATATCATCGCTAAAGCACAGAATGTCCGCGCCCGAATCGATAATGTTCTCCGCCTGCGGAAGCGCCTTAACGGCATCGATTGATTTTCCCGACGCATAATAGATGTATTTCTGGTCGGATATCATCTTTTGTTTATATTCTTTCAGCGTAACCGGCTTGTTCTCTTTAAGCGAACGGAACATTAACAAATCTATCAATTCTTTCTTGGAACCGAAACTCTCGTATATGCCGTATTTAATCTGAAGCCCGAATTCTTTGAAGAAGTTTTCATACTTTTCGCGCTCCGAATTTAGCATATTTTCAAGTTCGCTCTGAATTTTCTTTTCGAGATTTACGGCGATTTTCTTTAACTGATAACTCTGCTGAATGGTCTCTCTCGATATATTTAACGACAGTTCGCTGTCCACGACGCCTTTTACGAAGCTGAAACAGTCGGGCAGCAGGTCAGCGCATTTTTCCATAATCATTATGCCGCCGTTATACAGCTTCAAGCCCTTTTCGTAGCTCTTCATATAATAGTTAAACGGCGCTTTGGACGGGATATACAATACGGCTTTGTAAGATACAGCCCCCTCGACAGAAGTATTAATTACTTTCATAGGGTCATTATAATCGTAGAAAGTGTCCTTATAGAAACTGTTATACTCCTCGTCCTTAATCTCCGATTTCGCCTTCTTCCATATCGGAATCATCGAATTCAAGGTCTCTTCTTCAAGGTATTTTACGGGCTCTTTATCCTTGTCTTCCGCGGGCTTATATTTAGTGACCTGCATCTTGATAGGGTACCTTATATAATCGGAATATTTCTTGACAAGCTCTCTTATCTTGTATTCGCTAAGAAATTCGCCATATTTTTCTTCTTCGGTATCGGGTTTTAGATAAAGCGTCACGGTAGTGCCGTAACAATCCCTTTCCGCGCTTTGGATAGCGTAACCCTCAGCGCCTTTTGAAGTCCATTTGTAAGCGTGGTCGCTGCCGTACGCGCGCGATAAGACCTCGACCTTTTCGGACACCATAAACGCGGAATAAAAGCCCACGCCGAATTGTCCGATAATATCGATTTCGTCTTTTTTATCCATTGCCGCCTTAAAGTCAAGCGAGCCGCTTTTGGCGATAACGCCTAAATTGTCTTCTAGTTCTTGCTCGTTCATGCCTATGCCGTTATCGGATATTTTCAGGATTTTGCTCTTTTCGTCGGGCTCTATCCTGATATAAAAGTCCCCGTGACTGAGCCCGAGATTTTCTTGCAGACTCTTATAGTATAACTTATCGATTGCGTCGCTTGCGTTTGACAACAGTTCTCTTAAAAAAATCTCCTTGTGCGTATAAATGGAATTAACCATTATGTCCAATACTCTTTGCGATTCGGTCTTGAATTTTTTCATAATTCGCCCTTCCTTTTCTGAAGATTTCTGGCACTCTGCTGATTAGATTGCCAGATTTATTATAAGGATTATCCTCGTCTTTTGCAAGTATTTAAGGCGTAAATTTTAATTATATGCCTTGTCGTTATTTATGCCGGATATTATTTACAAATATAATTAAATATTATACAATAAATATATTGCAAGGAGGAGTATATGAATATTTGTAAAAAAGCGTTTTGCAGAATTTATCAGGGCGCGTTCCGTATTGTAACGCCGTTACTGCCTTGGAGAAAGCCCGAGCTGATAGAGGGCGGCATCGAGGCGCTGCCCGGCTTTATCAAGTCTTTATCCGTTAAATCCGTTCTGCTCGTGACCGACAAGGGAATAAGCTCGTTAAAGCTCACCGAGCCCCTGCTTAAAGGGCTGAAGCAAGAGGGAATTTCCTGTACGGTTTATGACAAAACAGTGCCTAACCCCACAATCGACAATATCGAAGAGGCGCTTAACGATTACAAAGCGAATAATTGCGAAGCGATAATCGCGTTCGGCGGAGGCTCGCCTATGGACTGCGCGAAAGCTATCGGAGCAAGGGTTGTAAAGCCTAACAAGCCCGTGCAGAAGATGAAAGGCGTATTAAAGATATTGAAGAAGTTGCCGCCGCTTTTTGCGATTCCCACGACTTCCGGAACGGGCAGCGAAGCGACTCTCGCCGCTGTCGTTACCAACAGCAAGACCCATGAGAAATACGCTATTAACGACACTTCACTCATTCCGAGATACGCGATACTCGACCCGGCGATTACCGTAAAACTCCCGCCGCATATCACTTCTACAACGGGAATAGACGCGCTTACCCATGCCGTCGAGGCGTATATAGGTCATAGCAATACCAAAGAAACCCGGGAAATGGCGCGTAAAGCGGTAAAACTGATTTTCGACAACCTGAAGAAAGCATATGACAAAGGCGACGACCTTGAAGCCAGAAAGAATATGCAGCTTGCGGCGTATTATGCGGGCATCGCGTTCACAAGAGCTTATGTCGGCTATGTGCACGCGGTCGCTCATACCTTGGGCGGCTTTTACGGGGTGCCGCACGGGCTCGCCAACGCCGTGATTCTTACATACTTCCTCGAAGAATACGGCGATAAGGCATGGAAGCCGCTTGCCGAGCTTAACGACCTTATCGACAATTCCGCGCCCGAAGACAGCTTGGAGATCAAGGCTAATAAGTTCATTAAAGCTATAAAGGATCTGAATAAATCCTTGAATATCCCCGACAAAATCGACGGCATAAAGGAAGAGGATATCCCGTTAATGGCAAAACGCGCATCCGCAGAAGGCAATCCTCTCTATCCCGTACCCAAAGAAATGGATAAGAATGAACTGGAGCGGATGTATTACAAAATAATGAAATGATTTTTTCCGCCGTCCGCGAGGACGGCGGAAATTCTATACCGCTCTAACAGCGCCTTTTCGGCTCTTTATTCCCAATCGGAACCTCCATGTAATAACACTATGGAGAACCCGATTGTGTCTAAATAGATCGAAAATTCATCCGTTATAGCTGCCATAGTATCCTTATAGACGCTATTTATTAGCTTTTTCTTTTTTGTTTCAACTCATAAATTGTGTAAACCATATCATATTGCCTATAAAATAATAACCTTATTTGAAATAGTAAAGTAGCTATGACGAGCAGATTTTTCGATGAGAACAAGGAAAAAGGTTCCCGATAGCATTTTTGCATCGGGGTTCTTTTGACGCAGTTATCGCGGAAAAGATGCCGTTAGAGCGGTAAAAAACCGCCGTTCGGTCAAGAACGGCGGAAATTATCACGCATAACAGGTTCTGTTAATAATTATTCGTTTGAGTTCGTCGGATAATTCGTTGAAGTACGCGCAATACCCGGCTACTCTGACCATAAGGTACTTA
Organism: Christensenellales bacterium; assembly: GCA_050952545.1. GTDB lineage: Bacteria > Bacillota > Clostridia > Christensenellales > CAZKXV01 > JBMNLD01. The sequence continues at coordinate 75,968 of JBMNLD010000002.1, read as the reverse complement.
TGTTTCTCGGGATTGTTGTACGCCTCGATTAATATGTCACGGTTGATTACATTGGGTTGGAATTGCATTCCGCCTTGGGTGAGGAATGTCTTAAATATGCTCGCTAGGTTATCCACTCCGCCCTCGCCCTGGAACAGCGCGGTATCGATAGTGAATGTAACGGTAGTGCCGTTAACCGCGTAATCCGTGAAATTAACTCTGGACAGTGAATTCAGAGAAGACAGCAGATCCGACTCCTCCATACCGTAATGTGGAGTGACGCTGTTAGCGAGCGGAACGCCCTTCTTTCTTCCGGAAGGCAGCGCCTGTGTTACTTTGCCGTATCTGTCCGCGACATTGAGCGCGTAATATCCCGCGGTGTATTTGCCGTTTCTCGGGCAATTGGGCACTGAATCAAGCGCATTATTATACATTTCCATTGTCTTGGTTACCCATTCGGAAGCTTTTTCGGACGAGTCGTCGCCGAACTTGGGAACTTGGAGCAGCGCCTCTCTGATTTTCTCGTTCTTTTCGCCCTCGAAATTGCTGTCTATCGCGTCGATTATCTCGAGAAGAGTGTATTGCTTTTTCTTGAATACGAGCTCGTCAATCGCGTAAAAAGAATCCGCTACATCGGTAATACCGACCGCCTGAATTCCGCTGGTATTATACTTGCAGCCGCCCTCGTACGCGTCTTTGCCAGTCTCAAGACAATTTCTGAATAATGAAGATGCAAGCGGCGTTGTGAAATGCTCTCTTAATACCTTTTCGATTTTCTGATGATCCGAAAGCACGCCTTTAGCGAGATGATTAAGCCTTGCCTGGAATCTTTCAAGCAATTCTTGCATATCCTTAGGCGGATTAAAGGTGTATAGCCCTCTTTCGACATTTCTCTTATAGACCTTTTTCTTATACGAGTCAATGATTTTCTTGCCGATTTTACCTTTGCCGCCCTTAAACACATAATCGAGCAGCTTGGTGTACAGCCGTTCGTATTGCTCTTTCTTGCTGTAATTCCACAAATCGTGTTCATGACCTTTCAGCGCCTGAAGCAGCGGTAGCGCGAGATTCATATTCGCGCAGTCCGTATTGCCGAAATGGTCGTCGCTCGCGACGGGCTCCACGCATCCGACAATTGAATAATTCCTCGCGTCCTCGATTGTAGTGTCGTAATGGCGCATTAATGATTCAATATAAATCTCGTCGCTGAAGAGTTCGGGCATCGGACAGCCGTTGATATAGACTTCCGCAAGTCTCCTCAGGTACTTGTCGGGGCTGTTCTTATGAATACGCGCCGTCATATTGACCGCAAGCGGTGTAAGCTCGCAGGCGTCTACAAGCATATATGTAAGGTCGTTGGTCGCGTCTTTTCCCTGACGGTCAACGCCGCCGAAAGTCAGCGCCTGATCCGTCGAAAGCGTCTCGAACAGCTTACTGATATTCAAGTAGCTGTCGCCGTCGTTAACGAGAATGCATTCGTCCATCTTTAATATGAACAGACACAGAAGCTCTTTGGCCTTTTCGTATGTGATGATACCCTTTTCAAGGTCTCTCTTATAATAAGGATAAAGATACTGGTCTATCCTGCCGAACGAAACCGCGTTTTCGTACGCCTCGATACAGAGCGCGATCTGCAAGAATGTCATTGTCTGCAGCGCCTCGTGGAAAGTTCTCGCGGGGTATTTTGGCACATGTCTGCAGATCTCGGACATCTCCGCTAATTCCTGCTTTCTCTGAGCGTCCGTCTCGTTATTGCTCATCTCCAGCAAGTGATCCGCGTATCTTTCCGCCCATTCTTCGAGACCGCGGAGCGCGATAATGGCGCCGTCATAGAAATCCTGATTGTTTTGGGGTTTATCTTTCTTATATTGCTCGATTTCTTGAATAATTCCCGTTGTGCCTAGCTTTATTAATTTTTCAAAATTGACGATAAAATGCGCGATAGCCGCCATATTATTGTTAAATCCCGCAATCATTTCGGATGAGCGCGCCAGCATCGCCCTTAAATCCGAGAATTTGGGGTTAACCTTGCCGAGAATACTGTGCTTGTACCAGAAAGGAGCTATATGCATGTAAAAATGCCATCTTTCCTTTCTTGAGCATTCAAACGCCACGGGCGTCTGACGGTTGATTTTGTATAAGAATGTAATATCAAGCACGCCGTACTGCTCTTCCCATACCTGCCCCGCAACTCTCTTATCCGTGAAGTTGCCGACTAGCAATTCGCCCGGGTAGACTGTGATTTTCTTGTTTTTTAGCACATAGGCGAGCCTTTCTGCCCTGTGAATAGGAGTGGGCTTCTTGAAGCCGTTTTTCTTATAATATTTGGTCTTGAGCCTTGAGACCTCAAAACTTAACGCGCGCGGACTCTCTAAAATGTCTTTCTTGATTTGCTTAACGCGTCCTGTGAAATCCGATTCCTTTACGGACGCGTCTTCGAGATAGTCCGCTCTCACGCCGTATTTATTATACAATTCAACGGCTTTATGCACCGCTTCCTTGCTCTGCTCGGGCGTGATGTTAAGATATTCTATTTCAAGATTTAATTTCTTCGCCTTGTCCTCATACATATTATGGTATTTCAGCACTTCAAGCGAATCGTAACCCAATGATTTAATGTATTCCGCCGCGGCTTTAATATGCTCTTTATTATCATTAAGCCCCGGAACTATTACCATTCTGAAACGGATATTAGGCTTTAATTCTAGTAATTTCTTGAGATTATTATGTATCTGCGTGCTATTAGCGCCGGTAAGCGCCTTATGCTTATCCTCGTCTCCTACGACCTTGAAATCAATCAGGAATAAATCAATATATTTAACGACTTTTTCGATGTTCTCCCACGGCGCGTGCAATGTCGTCTCAAGGGCGATATTGATATTCTCTTTCTTGATTTTTTCGAGAAGCGTAACAAGCGCGTCGGAGTTTTGCAGCAAGGGCTCGCCGCCGCTTAGAGTAATGCCGCCTTTAGAGCCGAAATAATATTTCTTGTCTCTTTTAGCTACATCGAGAATTTTGTCGGGGGTCATCAACTCCGCGTTGACGCTGTCCGGCGCGAGACCTTCGGGGTTCTGGCACCATTTGCACCTTAATCCGCAACCTTGAAAGAATATCGTCGTCCTGATACCCGGACCGTCATGGACGCAGGTGCGCTGAATTTTTAAGACCTTTAGTTTATCTACGGTCTTACTTTTAGATGCGGACTTATCCGATTCTTTATTCAAGACAAAAGCAGCCTCCATAATTACTCCTCCTAATCCCTTAATATATTATATTCCGATAATAAAAAATATCTCTACCGAGATATTATAGCATTTATTCATTATGAATTCAATAATATTTTGAAAATTGTCGGAAAAATTTCCGATAAAGACAAAAAAAAGAGCGATATTAACATGAGCAGCTTTAATTTTAATGTTTTCAACAATTCAATTATTTTGAAAACATTAATAAAAAGCTTATAATAATAGTGTTTATTAGGATACTATGGCAGCTATAACGGGTGTTTATTCCTCCGTCCGATATAGGACGACGAAATCACTCTTCCAACAATACAAAACTGTTTTCTAGCTGCATTTTCGATATATCAGCGTCGCTAAGTATGACAACCTCTTCGTTGTCCTTATTGAGCGGGGTGAAGGTCCAGTCATCCTTGCATTTACCCACACACTGATAATCATTGTCGCCTATTCTTACTTTTGATCCTTCCATAATTACCTCGCTTTTTTTCTTGCCGGCGCAAAAAGCGCCGGCATAATAATTTATTCACTTCTTGACAGTGAACCTCTGGTCCGTCAATTCATTGTTCTCGCCGCGCTTTACATAATGCGTATGTAAATACTCGTGCGATATATGGCTGTTCGGATGCTCCAAAAACTCCTTATACAGCGATGTCACATAAGGATTCTCGTGAGATTTTCTCATTATCTTGCTCTCGTCTTCGGTATATATTCCCGTAAGTCTCTTCTGTCTGACTTTGGGGTCGTCCGATCTCGGCTGACCGCCGCCCATAATGCATCCTCCGGGGCACGCCATAACTTCAATGAAATGATACGGCGATTCACCTCGTTCAATCTGCTCCATAAGTTCTCTAGCGCCTTTTAGCCCGCTTGTTACCGCTACTTTTACGGTAACGCCGTCAAAGTAATCGTATTCTTTCAAGGGGTCGGTTATCGTAATAGATGCCTCTTTGATGCGGTCAAAACCTATAATAGGCGTTACGTGCAATCCGTCAAACGGCAACTCCCTGCCCGTAATCAATTCGTACGCCGTCCTTAACGCCGCTTCCATAACGCCGCCCGTCAGACCGAATATATCCGCCGCGCCCGTTGACATTCCCAAGGGATTGTCGAATTCTTCGTCAGGCAGGTTGTTAAAGTCTATGCCCGCTTCTTTTATCATAGCGGCAAGCTCTCTGGTAGTCAGCACGGCGTCCACATTATTCAGACCGTTATTCTTCATCTCGTCTCTTACAATTTCAGTCTTTTTGGCGGTGCAGGGCATTACCGATACGACATAAAAATCTTTTGGCTTGACATTGATTTTGTTGGCGTAATAGGACTTGACAAGCGCGCCCAGCATCGTATGCGGCGATTTACAGGTTGACAGATGCTCTATTAAATCGGGGAATGTGTGCTCTATGAATTTAATCCAACCCGGGCTGCAGCTTGTAATCATCGGTAGCGTAGTCTTGCCTCCCTTTACGGCTTTTGTCAATCGACCGATCAGCTCGGTGCCCTCTTCCAGAATGGTCAAGTCGGCGGCAAAATTCGTATCGAATACATCGTCAAATCCCAGCCTGTGCAGCGCGGCGGCAAGCTTGCCGGTAACCCTCGAGCCCGGCTCGTTACCGAATTCCTCTCCTATCGCAACCCTTATTGCGGGCGCAGTCTGCACGACTACGCGCTTATTCGGGTCGTAAATCGCGTCCCATACTTTCTTAATCGCGTCGGTTTCCTTGAGCGCGCCTACGGGACACACAATCGTGCATTGTCCGCAGTATGCGCAATTGACGTCTCCGAGCGGCAATTCCATAGCGGGACTTATAACGGTGTCAAAGCCCCTGTTCTGCGCGTTTATTACCGAAACGCCCTGTATTTCGTTACATGCGGTAACGCATCTTCTGCATAAAACGCATTTAGTCATATCTCTGGTGATTGAATTAGAGATATCAATCACCGACTCCGAACGCCCGCCCTCAAATCTCGTCTCGTCCACGCCGAGCATTCTGCCGAGTTCCTGCAATTCGCAGCTCTGGTTTCTCTTACAGCTCAAACACTCTTTTGAATGGTCGGAGAGTAGCAGCTCGTACAGCACCTTTCTCGCTTTCCTGACTTCGTCTGAATGCGTCAGCACTTCCATTCCCTCTGTTACGGTAGTCATACAAGAAGGAATAAGCGTCTTAGCGCCTTTTACCTCGACGACGCATATCCTGCAAGTACCGAATTTGTGAACATCCTGAAGATAACACAGATTGGGTATATTGATGTTATTAGCCTTAGCGGCTTCATAAATTGTAGTGCCTTCCAAGGCGGTTATATCTTTGCCGTTAATTTTCAAATTTACCATTTGCCTACCTCCTGTCACAATGGAGACAACGCATTGCCTCTGCCATTGCGTTTAGCTTGTGATATCCTAATACGACCTCTTCGAAATTATCTTTTCTCTTATCCGCAGGCAGCACCTCTTGCGTGAAACGATTGTGCTCTACGATTTCATCGTCGTCATAACTTTCGGGGATAGCGATTTGAGCGCCTTTATTTAACTTGCCCTTGCCGCCGAGATATTTGTCTATGGATTCCGCCGCTTTCTTGCCGTCCGCTATCGCGCGTATGACGGTATCGGGACCTCTTGCGACATCGCCGCCCGCGAATACGCCGTCCATAGTGGTCATTAAGGTCTCGTCGTGAATTACGAAAGTGCCCCATTTGGTAACGCTGATTTCTTCTTTCGGGATAAAAGGCAGGTCTGAATACTGGCTGATTGCGGGTATTACCGTATCGACATCAACGGTGAAATTCGAGCCTTCGACCTTTACGGACTTTCTTCTGCCCGAATTGTCGAACTCGCCAAGCATCATCTTAACGCATTCGACTTTGGCTATCCTACCGTCCGCGCCCTTTATGAATTTCACGGGCGCTACAAGTTCCATAAGCTCGATACCCTCTTCTAACGCCTCTTGTATTTCCGTATCGTACGCGGGCATAGCGTCTCTCGTCCTTCTGTATAAAATGATGACTTTCTTAGCGCCCATTCTTAGCGCCGTGCGCGCGGAGTCTATCGCCGTATTGCCGCCGCCTATCACCGCCACGGTATCGCCTAATTGAATTTCTTTATTCTGATTGACTTCTTTTAAGAATGTCAGACCGTGGATTACGCCGGCGAGGTCTTCTCCCTCGATATTAATCTTTAACGGCAGTTGCGTGCCCGTAGCGATATAAATCGAATCGTATTTCTTCTTGAGCTCGTTAAAGCTGATATCCTTGCCTACTTCTTTATTGAGATAGATGTTTACGCCCGCTTCTTTTATGAGATTAATCTCGTACTCAAGTTCTTTCTTGGGAAGTCTGTATTCGGGAATGCCGTAAGCAAGCACGCCGCCCGCCTCGGATTCCGCCTCGTATACATCGACATTGTAGCCGATTCTGACAAGGTAGTACGCGCAGGTGAGTCCGGACGCGCCCGCGCCTATTATCGCGACATTCTTGCCGTTTTTAGGAAATACGATATCTTTCTTGGAGGCGGCTTCGTTCTTTCTCGCGTAATCCGCGACAAATCTCTTGATATCGCATATAGCGACGGATTCGTCAATAGATGCGCGCCTGCACTTGCTCTCGCAGGGACGCGTGCAAATTCTGCCGCATACGGCGGGGAACGGATTCTCCTGCCTTATAAGGTTATACGCGTCCATAAATCTGCCTGCCGCTACAAGCGAAAGGTATCCCGGCACATTGACATTGGCGGGACAGGTATTCTCGCAAGGCGACAAGAACAGATCCGCGCATACGCCCGCGTTGCAATACTTATACTTAATATGCTCTTCGAATTCGTTCCTGAAATATTTAATCGCGCTTAGCACGGGATTGGGAGCGGTCTGTCCGAGTCCGCACATAGCGGTCTTTTTTATATTCTCGCCGAGCTCGGTAAGCAGCTCTATATCGCCCTCTCTGCCCTCTCCTCTCGTTATCCTCTCGAGGATTTCAAGCATTCTCTTAGTGCCGACGCGGCAAGGCAAACATTTGCCGCAGGATTCGTCCTGAATGAAATCCATAAAGAATCTCGCCGTATCGACCATACAGGTGTCTTCATTCATCGCGATAAAGCCGCCCGAGCCCATAATAGCGCCGAGCTTGGTCAGCGACTCGTAATCCGCGCTCGTATTCAAATTCTCCTGAGTAACACAACCGCCGGACGGACCGCCGATTTGCACCGCTTTGAATTTCTTCTTGTCGCGGATGCCGCCGCCTATCTTATAGAGAATATCGCCTATTGACATACCGATAGGCACTTCGACGATACCGGTGTTTAATACATCGCCCGCAAGCGCAAAGACTTTGGTGCCTTTGCTCTTCTCGGTGCCGTATTGAGCGTGCCAATCGCCGCCCTTCAGAATGATTATAGGAATACAGGCTAGCGTCTCGACATTATTAATGATTGTAGGCTTGCCGAAAAGACCTTTCTGGAACGGGAACGGGGGCTTTTGCTTGGGCTCGCCCCTCATGCCCTCGATAGAAGACATAAGAGAAGTCTCCTCGCCGCAAACGAACGCGCCCGCGCCGATTCTGATTTCGAGGTCGAATGAAAAATCCGTGCCGAACAGCTTCGCGCCTAATAGACCCGCGGAATACGCGTTATCTATCGCTTCTTTCAGCCTTTCTACCGCAAGAGGATATTCGGCTCTGATGTATATGTAACCTTTTTTTGCGCCTATCGCGTAACCGCCCAGCATAAGCCCTTCGATTACGGTATGCGGATCGCCCTCGATAATGCTTCTATCCATAAACGCGCCGGGATCGCCCTCGTCCGCGTTACAGACCATATACTTTTCGTCGCTTACGGAATTTAATCCCGCTTTCCATTTAATGCCCGTCGGGAAGCCCGCGCCGCCGCGGCCTTTAATGCCCGATTTCAGCACTTCGTCAATAACTTCTTCGCTGCTCATAGAGGTTACCGCTTTGGCGATAGCCTTGTAACCGTCTCTCGCTATATATGCGGCAAGACTGCCGTATTCCATTGCGCCGCAGTTTCTTAAAGCAATCTTAACCTGCTCCTTGAAGAAATCAATATCGTCTATACAGGGAATATGCTTTTCAAGCGAATAATCGTAATATGTATTATCCGTTAATATCTCGCCCCTGCCTATATGGCTTCTTACGATATTTCTCGCCGTCTCCGGCGTAAGTTTCGTATAAAAAGTGCGTTCGGGAAGAATCAATACGACAGGCCCCACGGCGCAAGTGCCCATACAGCCGGTCTCCATTACTTTAACTTTATCGGCAAGGTTCATCGCCGCAAGTTCGCCTATTACGGCGTCTTTGACATCGCCGCAGTTGGACGAAACGCATCCGGCGCCGCTGCATACGAGTATCTGATATTTATATTTTGCTAAATCGTCGGCGTATATTTTCTTTATAATATCCAAATCTTTTAAGCTCTTAATCTTTTCCATCGATAATCTCCTTTTAATACTTAGAGAGTATTGACTCTAATTTCTTAGGATTGACCTGCTTGTATACCGTATCGTCAATCATAATAGCTGGCGCAAGTCCGCAGGCGCCGATGCAACGGGCGATCTCGAAAGTATATTTGCCGTCGGCGGTTGTTCCTCCCACCTCTGTATCAAGGAGTTCTTTCAGCCGCTCGATTATCCTCTTGCCGCCTCTTACATAGCAGGCTGTGCCGAGACACACCCTGATAGAGTGCTTACCTCTAGGCATGGTCGAGAAGAATGAATAAAATGTGACCACTCCGCTGACCTCGGATAAAGGCTTGTTGAGCTTCGCGGCTATGTACCTCTGAAGCTCGATCGGCAAATATCCGTATATTTCCTGAGCAAGGTGCAGTATCTGAATCAGACTGCCGTCCTTATCCTTGTAAAGGTCAATGATATTCGCTATCTCTTCGTATTTCTGCTTGTCGTCGGCAGAGCAGCAACAGCATTGGTTTTTTTCTGACATTTTAACCTCCTATTGTTATATATTTCAGACCGGCATAATACCGACAGTCTTAAAGTGATAAATTATGAATTCGCTTTATCCCGAACGATAATATAAATATTTCTAAAGTCTCATATATATTAGGATAAAACCTGATTTTCAGACCCGACATTAAAGGCGAAAAACACTGCCTTCGGCGCTCAATATCACAATTGTATCACACTTTATTTGCAATATCAATAAATTTTTCACAAATTATTCCGGATTGTGTTTATTTTTTGACAATCAATATAAATATATTTATACGGTGTGATAATATCACTCTCCGCATATATTTTCACGCCTGATAAAAGCCCGTTTAATGAAAAAAATTCATATTTATGGCTATCGATAAGCCTTCCTACTTGTAAGGTCTTTTTATTAAGAGGTATAGAGAATGTTAACTACAATAATACTATCTGCGGTCGCCTCGGCGCCAAATCATAGACAAATAGGCTATTTTAAGCTGCCATACGATTTCAAATTTATTGTATTATTCAAAAAGGTTTTAGAATAAAGTCAAAATAGCGTTTTTATGTTTATTCCGCTGTCCTTGAACGGACAGCGGAATTATTTCAACAAGAATACTCCGTCGTCGACATAAGGAATATCGGCGTTGTCGTAAATTATCCCGACGCGGTGCTTCTTCATCAGGAAAAATAATTCTTTCTTGCCTATGAGGATTAAATTCCTGCATTTTTTTGATAGCGCGATCGTCAGTTTATGGTACTGGGTATTGCATATAAGCACGCCCTTATCCGCGGAATACGCCGTCATTACGCCGATAAATTCCCTTAATACCTTGACATTGATGCTTGAAATCTCGTTATACTTGGTCTTTGCCTGAACGATGATTTTTTCAATAAATCCGAGAGGGTCTGTAACGATTATCTCGCTGTCTATTCCGTTGTCTTCAGACCCGCCCGTCAATCTGTTGCTTATAACGCTGCCGCCGTATACCTTGAGCAGCAGATTCAACGAAAGCCTTTCAAAAAACTCTCCGCCCGCTATGCTGATAGCTTCCATTAAGGCTTTAGACAGCTCGTATTCGTATTCGTCGATAGCTATCTTGCCCGCCTTGAAAGCGTTATAGACCTCCCTTTGTCTTCTCAGTCTGTTGCCGAGAGGAGTATTGGGATAATAATCCATATCATAGAGATTAAGCCCCGCGATATCTATGTCCTTTTGGATAATCGCTATCGCCTCTTCCATAGTAGAGGAAAAAATCTTTGAACGGTTTTTCTTGATTGAGCGATTGAGGATATGCCTTAGCGTCAACGCTTTGGAGTCCCCGGACTTGTCTTTTTTCTCTTCTTCGGTCAGGTATTTATTGAAAAAATGCTCTTTAAGCGCCCTTATGTCAAAGTCGTAAGTCAGGCGTATTTCCCTGCCCTCGTAATGGATGACATTAAGTCTCACCAGCTCGTTTAATACCGTGCCCGTAAGGCTTTTGTACTTTGAATACACGCTGTTGCCGCTTTTGTCGGCCATTTCGAATTTAGTCAGTCCGAGCTTAACGAGCACCGGGTCAAAAATCGCGTCTCTTAATGATTTATTGTTTTTCTTTAAGTATTCGATTATATACCTTTTTATTTTATCTCTTGCGTTAACAATATCTTTCTGCGTCATATTATTCATAATAATTATTATAACTTAATGCGCCTTTTTTTACAATAGCCGCTATGAGGGCTTACCAAATTGTTGGTAAAAAACATTATTTATGCTATAATATTTAACTAGGTGAGATATGAATATTGTCATAATCGGCATAGGTAAAGTAGGTTTAACGCTGGTTGAACAGCTATCGGGAGAAGACCACAACATTATTATCATAGACCGCAGCAAGAATGTTATCGACAAGACCGTAAACGACTACGATGTAATGGGCGTAATAGGCAACGGCGCGAATTACGATGTCCAGAACGATGCGAAAATCGATACCGCCGACCTGCTTATCGCGTGCACTTCTTCGGACGAAATCAATATTCTGTCGTGTATGGTCGCAAAAAAACTCGGCGTAACGGACACTATCGCAAGAGTGAGAAATCCCGAGTATTTTAAGCTCTTTATGAGCCGCGAGCTCGGGCTGAAGCTAATGGTCAATCCCGAATATGAGGGTGCGATGGAGATTTTCAGAATATTAAGGTCTCCCGGCGCCATAATGATAGAGCCGTTCGCGGACGGCAAAGTCGACCTCGTTGAGCTTAAACTTACGGCAGGCAATCCTATGATTGATTTGCCCGTATACCAATTAGTAGAGAAATTCAACACTAACATTTTGATATGCGCTGTCCAAAGGGACGAGGATGTATTCATCCCCAACGGCAACAGCGTATTAAAACAAGACGATAAAATTTATATCACAGCTTCGTCTAAAAATATTCATTCGATATTAACAAAAATCGGCTTCAAGAAAAGCGCCTTAAAGAGCGTAATGATTATAGGCGGCGGGAAGATATCCTTTTATCTTGCCAAAGAACTCGAACAAATCGGCGTAAAAGTCAAAATCGTTGAAAAAGACGAGAATAAATGCATCGAGTTAAAAGAACAGCTGAATAAAGCCGATATTATTCTCGGCGACGGCTCGGAGCAAAAAGTGCTCCTTGAGGAAGGACTTACGAGCTCGGACGCAGTCGTTATCCTGACCGGCTCGGACGAAGAGAATATAATGATATCGCTATTTGCCAAAAGCGAAAATGTCCGTAAGATTATCACCAAAATCAACAGATTATCCTACCATTCGATGTTGAGGTCAAGCGGCATCGAAAGCATTATTTCGCCGAGATTAATAACGGCTAACCAGATAATCAGATTTGTAAGGGCAAAGCAGAACTCCAAAGGCAGTTCGGTATTAAATCTCTATAAGATTGTCAATGCCAAAGCGGAAGCGATTGAGTTTATCGCGACCGAGAAATTTCTCGGCATATCCAAGCCCCTGAAGGACTTAACTCTGATTGACAACCTGCTTATCGCTAATATCCTGCGTGGCGATAAGGTCATCACGCCTCACGGCAATGAGACCATCGAAACGGGAGACAAGGTGATTGTCGTCACTTCAAACGGTTATCTCGACGACCTCAACGATATCTTGAAATGAATTACAGACTCTCAGGCTATATATTGGGACAAATCGCGCTAATCGAGGCGGCGCTCCTGCTTATGCCTATGTTTATCGGCGTAGGCTATAAAGAAGATACCGTCACGGCTTTTATTATTACCATTGCCCTTTTAGTCGTTATAGGTTTTCTATTAATTATCATAAAGCCCCGTAATAAATCTTTTACGGCGAAAGAAGGGTTCAGCGTAGTGGCGCTTTCGTGGATATTAATGTCACTGTTCGGCAGTCTGCCCTTTTTTATCAGCGGCTATATACCGAATTTTATCGACAGTATTTTCGAGACGGTGTCGGGTTTTTCGACTTCGGGCGCAACGATATTAACCGATGTCGAGTCAATGCCTAAGAGCCTGCTTTTCTGGCGGAGCCTTACGCAATGGCTCGGAGGGATGGGAGTGCTCGTGTTCGTCATAGCGATAATTCCGAAGTCCGACGCGAATACGGTGCATTTATATAATGCCGAAAGCCCCGGGCCCAAAGCGGGCAAGCTCGTTTCCAAATTAAGATTTACAGCGAGAATCCTGTACGGTATCTATATAGTGTTCACAATTGTTGAAATACTTCTGCTAATAATCGGCAAAATGCCGCTTTTTGACAGCGTTATACACGCGTTCAGCACCGCGGGTACGGGCGGCTTTTCAAGCAGAAATTTAAGCATATCCGCCTATAACAGCGCTTATATTGAAACGGTAATAAGTGTCTTTATGATAATCTTTTCAATTAATTTCAACATATTTTTCCTTATACTTATAGGCAATATCAGGCAGGCGTTAAAGAGCGAGGAATTAAGGGTGTTTATGTCCGTTCTCGCCGTCTCCGTAATTATAATTTCCATAAGCCTTACCGTTAACAGCGTTTATTCGAGTTTCTTCGAATCATTTAGATACTCGTTATTCCAGGTGAGCTCGATTATGTCCACTTCGGGTTTTTCAACGGCGGATTTTACTAAATGGCCGTTAATTGCGCAAATGATATTATTCCTATTGATGTTTATCGGAGCGTGCGCTGGCTCAACGGGCGGCGGCTTAAAGATTTCAAGAGTAATTATACTTGTCAAGTCCGGCATAAGGGAGATAAAAAAAGCTGTTTCCCCGAGGTCGGTATCTATGTTAAAGTTCGACGGCAAGCCTATGGATGTCTCCGTCCATCACGGCGTGCTCAGGTATTTTACGATATATATGATGATATTCTTTATCTCGGTTTTGCTTATCTCGCTTAATACTCCGGGCAATTCTATAAGCTTTATCAACAGCTTTACGGCGGTAGCCGCGTCTATTAACAATGTCGGACCGGGATTCGGAGATATAGGCCCCTTAGGCAATTATTCGGCGTTCGGCGGCTTTGCCAAGCTAATATTAGCTCTTGATATGCTCATAGGCAGGCTTGAAATCCTACCTATGCTGCTGCTTTTTTATCCTAAACTCTGGTTAAGAAGATAAATACTTTACGCTACTTCGAAAATTCGTATTTATTAGTCGTGATATAATCTAAGCGACGGCAACATAATAACGCCGACTATCACCGATAACGATAAGTTTTCGTTCGGCTCGGCGTTCAGCGTAAGCGAGAGCGCAAGCTACAAGATTTATTCGGATAATGAATACGCCAATGAAATAAGCGGCAAATAAATTTAATTAAAGGCGTAAATACCATATATGTTAGAGTAACCGCTGATGACGGCACGGTGAAAGACTATGTGATTAACATTAATTAGCCCTGACAAGAGTCCGACCAAATGCTACTATGTAGCATTTGCGACTGGTCGGAGATAAGGAGCAATCGGCAATAATAAGAGATTAGGTGTAGCCTAATCTCGTAAAAGAAGCCGCATTGCGACGAGTTAGAGCGGTGATGTGCTCCGCTTGCCGTTACAGGCAAGCGGAATTAAACCTTTCTAATGGCTTCGACGGGCTTTATTCTTGACAGTCTGAAGACGGGTAATAGCGCGCCCGCGGAAGCGGAGAATATACCCAGACCTATCATTATGCCCATTGTTATTATATCAAGGCTGAAAATCGGAATAATAGTGGTCTTGAAGCTATAGGATATATTCATTAAGACAGAGTTTAATAAATGAGTCGTGCCGATAATCATCGGATAAGACATTAGCGCCGAGAATACGCCTATCGTCAGCGCCTCGACGAGATAAACCGCCGAGATATCTCCAGCGGTAGCTCCCATTGCCCTTAAAATCCCTATATCTCTGCTCCTAGAGTTAACGCTTATCGAGATAAAATTGAACAGCATAATTACCGCGTATATAAGGAAAAACCCTGCCACGCCGAGCAGAACATATTTCAGAAAATAAATCAAATAATTTACTTCGGTAACAATAACGGAATAATATGTATCATGGATTATACCCCTGCCGTACAAATCCTCAAAAAACGCCTTATTCTTGGCTTTACTGTCGTAAATATTGCTGAATATGCCGCATAAACCGTTCGAGACAACGGCAAAATCTTCATAAACCGCTTCGCTTGTCAAAATTATATTGTAATAATCCGGATTACTGAAAGTTCCTACTACAACTAATTCTTTGCCGTCTATTGAAATGTTATGAGGGAAATCCATTTTACGGTTGTTATTTAATTCATATGATAAGAAAGAATCTATCAGCACTTCATTATCATGTAAGACTATATCCTCTTTATTAACGCATTCCGTCATATAATTTACGGTGGTTTTTTCATCGGTCAATACCTTTTCGGTAAGTTTTTTGCCGCCTATTTCTTTCTCTCTTACAGAATATTCCAGATTAATATATTCGGCATATCTTACTACTTCGCCTCTGTCGTTAAAAATTTTGTTAGCCGACTCAATATCCGATGTAAAGAATAAGCCGAAATAATTATATAATTCAAATATGAATTTATCGGCTTCTTCGCTGTTGATCTGCTCATTAAAATATGTATTTGCATATCTTTCTTTGTAACGAGTATTTATTATGCCGCTGACGGGATAGCAGTAATATCCCCTGTAAATGTATCCTTTCGAGATTATATCGGCGTAGGAAGAATATATATCATTATCTATCATGCCGTCCGCTACAAAATCGCATATCGCGATTTTACCGCTACCCGAAGCGGGATAATCTCCGTAAAGAATGGAATAGCCTAATAAATCCAGCGATTCTTGCGGTAATACTATAAGCCCCGCTATATCTCTTTCTATAACATCTCCGTTTCTTTTATATGCAAAGCGGTCGTTAATCCTGTATATCGGGCTGATATTAAGGTCATTGTATTCTTCTTTTATCGCCGTATAATCCTCTATAGGCAGATAATGGTAATAACTTTTCATCAATAACCCTTCCGCATTTGCTTTGCCGTTTCTGAACAATACATATTCCGTATCGGTAATGTCGAGTATATTCGCCATTGCCCTATTATCGTCATAAAAGAGCATCACGGATTCCATACTGATTAAGGTAAACGCCAGCACCATAAGCACTATTGTCATAATAGCCCTCTTGGGTCTTTGCTTTAATCCCGCGGCTCCGAGCCTTAACGCGGTTTTCTTGGGAAGGCGGTTTTTAGTCTTGATAAATGTTTTGTTATCGTCAACCTCCACGGATTTCGCTTGGGGACGCCTGCTTAATTTCGCGCCCCCGCTTAATGCTTTATTGATTTGCTTAATTTCGCTTGGAGTTAATTTCCTGTCGGGAAGATAAATTTTGCCCCCGATAACGGTTACCTTATTTAACGGGATATCCGGCGCGTTTATGTAATCGGACTCGACAACGCCGTCCGATAAGTTTATTATCCTGTCACCGTAATTTCTCGCGGACTCGTTATCATGAGACACGACAATAACCGGCCTTTCCCTTGATAGCTCTTTAAGCAACTTAAATATCTCCTCGCCCGTCGCGCTGTCAAGGTTGCCCGTAGGCTCGTCCGAGAGGATTATTTCGGGATCTTTAATTAACGCTCTCGCTATCGCGACCCGCTGTTTTTGTCCGCCGCTGAGTTCGTATGGCTTTCTGTCTTTAAGACCGCTTAATCCGACCTTATCAAGGATATCGTCTATTTCTTTGTCGCTAAATTCCTTTCTCTGAAGCTCGAATGCAAGTCCGATATTTTCCTTTATCGAGTAATCTTCCAGCAGAAGAAAGTCCTGAAAGACAAAACCTATGTATTTATTACGGTAAGCGTCATAGTCCGAGGACTTAAAGTCCTTAAAAGACTTATTGTTAACTATTATCTCGCCGCTGTCCGCCCTGTCCATTCCGCCGATAAGATTTAATAGCGTAGTCTTGCCCGAGCCGCTCTTGCCCGTCAGGAACACCATACCCTTATCGCCGAACGAAAGCGACACATTCTTAACGGCTTCTGAGATAAGCCCCTGCCTGCTCTTATAGCTTTTGCTTATGTTGAGAATTTTTATCATTAAAATACCCTTTTATCATATCCAGAGGATGCATCTTATTGAATTTATTAAGCGGCTCCAGCACCGCTAAAGCGGAGATTACATACGCGATAAAGAAAATCAGGAGTATGGATTCTATCGTGACATAGAGTATTCTTGCGAAGATACCTCCTGTCATGTAAATTTCGAAAAACTTATAAAATCCTTGCGCCGAAAAGTTACACAGTATGAATAAACCTGCCGTAGAAAGCAGGAATACAAGCGTAGACAAGGCGAAGCTCTCGAAAAGAAAAATCTTTTTCGTATCCGAATTTGAAGCGCCGAGCGCCCTTAGAATGCCTATTTCTCTCTTCCTTAATTTTATCCCTATTCTGATGAGTGAAGAAGTAAGCCCGATGGATAAACAATACAGTATGGCGCCCATAACCGAAAAAATTATGCTTATTTCCTGAAAAGAACCTACGGCTTCATAAATAAACTCCGAATAGGGCGAGCTATGGCTAATCTTACTATTATCGATATCCTGAAGAAACTCCCTGTTATACAGATAACTATCCGAAAGAACGGCGATTTGTTCATAATTATTATATATTTCCTTAACGCTTTCAAGGGAAGCAAAAACATTTTCATTGACAAAGCGGCCGCTACGATGCGTCATTTTATAAGCGCCGACTATCTTATAGTTATCGCCGTTAATCGTAGCGTCCTGCGGAAAAACAGCTTCCTCTAAATTAGCAATTTCGGGTAATAAACCTCTTAATTCATATTCGCTTATGATTATTTCATCGTCATTTAAGTTGATTTCGGGTATATCCTGATAATTTTCATATACATTGCCGCCGTATTTAAAAAGCTCAAATCCGAATCCGCTGAAAACATTTTTCATATATTTAAGGTTATACGCTTCTATGTATGATTCTTCGGATAACATAATTTTTCTAATATAATCCTCTCTCATACCGTAAAGGTTGTCAATAATCTCAGAATCAGCCGCATATATGCTCATGTATAATAATGCTCTGTCAAATAAGAATAAAATCTCTTCGTCCGAACGATCCCCATAATAATCGATGCCTTTAGCGATGATATCCTTGTATATATTCTTGTAATCAGTATTAAGAACGCCGCTTATTATATAATCGTCTTGACCGTAAATATTAAACGGCTTGCCTATCGCGTCTTCGCGACTTGAATATATGCCCCCTTCAATCAATAAATCCATGAGATAATCCGTTATAGCGATTTGTTTTTCGTCCGCTTCGGGATATTCCCCGATTAACACCTTTATGCCGAGCTTAGGTAATCCGGCTTCGGGAATGATATTGATTTTTCTTACTTCTATATATTTGGTAAGATCATAATCTATTTTTTGATAAACATTATAATCCATAATATAAGTCTCGAAAATATCAATCGAGCCGTATTTATTTTTTATTTTCTCTATATTCTCTAAGAACTTTTCATTATCGGGAGGATTAAGATAGTAATGTCTCTGATATATCGATATAGTCTTAATGTTGTTTTCCTTAAATACTTTCGCTGCCGCTTCGGCGTTATCAATCCCCGATAATATCATCGCCAAGCCTAAGGATACAAGGGATATAAGACTGAGTATTACGGTAACGATAAATTTCAACGGCTTTAATTTGTAGTTGTTAAGTCCCATAAAGGCTATATTTTTGAAGGGCAAGCGGGATTTTTCCGCGGAATAGCTCTTGGTATCTTCCCGATTAGCGGGCTTGATATTCTGTTTTTTTACTTCTTTTGCGCCTTTAACGGAGAGTTTGCAGGCTTCGATTTCGTTAATCGCATCTATCTCTTCATCCGTAAGCGCGCGGTCGGGAAGTATTACCTCTTTTCCCGAGACAATCAATCCGTCCTCTTCTTCGCTTTCGGGATGATTTATTATATCCCGAGCGATTTTTCCGTCCGACAGGGTGATTATCCTGTCGCCGTATTTAGCGGCGGCGTCCGTATCGTGCGAGACGATTATTACAAGTCTTTCTGCCGAGACTTTTCTGAGCAGTCTCATAATCTGCCCGCCTGTCGCGCCGTCAAGATTCCCCGTCGGCTCGTCGGCAAGGATAATATCGGGGTTTTTTATTAGCGCTCTGGCTATAGCCGTTCTCTGCTGCTGTCCTCCGCTGAGTTCATTGGGTCTTTTCTTGCCTTGTCCCTGCATATCCACGGCTATAAGCGCGTTTTCAAGGAGTTCGTCCGTAACTTTCCCGCCTTGCAGCTCATACGAAAGTGCGATGTTGCTCTTGACCGAATACTCTTTTAACAGATAATATTCCTGATAAATAAACCCGACATATGTATTCCTGTAAGCGTCGTAATCTTTAGGCGTTAACTCGTTAAGGCTTTTGCCGTGTACGATGATTTCGCCGCCCGTAGGCGTGTCTATGCCGCCGATAAGGTTTAACAGCGTGGATTTTCCCGAGCCGCTTTTGCCCGTTACAAATACCATGCCGCTACTTGGCAAATTAAGATTGATATTATCGAGCGCGAGCGTTTTTACGCCGCTCTCGGACTGATAAGCTTTGGACAAATTAATAATATTAAGCATAAAATAATCTCCCCGTCTAAGACATTATATCATAAGGCTAATAATAATTCAATATCCGTTATTCTTAGCAATTGCCCGTATATACATATTTAAGGTGCTTTCTCGCGATATCCGCCAGGCGGTAAACTTTATCAACCGGCGTTGGCAATTTGTCCTGATAGCGGTACCTCGGGAAGAACCTCGAGATATGGAGAGGGATATTCCTGTCAACGGACGAGAGCCATAACGATAAATTCCCGATTTCGTCTTCGCCGTCGTTTTCGCCGGGTATTATCAGAGTCGTTACCTCGATATGGCATTTATTAGATGAAATTTCGATAGTCCTTTTAACTTCTTCGAGTCCACCGCCGATTTTTTTATAAAAATCCGCGTTAAACGCTTTCAGATCAATATTCATCGCGTCGATATACGGCAATAATTTAATGAGCGGACTCTCGTTGATATAGCCGTTCGTCACCGCTACACTTTTAAGCCCGTTTTCCCTTGCGAGGACGGCGCAATCATATACATATTCGTAACCTATAAGCGGTTCGTTATAGGTATACGCGACGCCGATATTGCCGCTTGACCTTAAATCAAGCGCTTTAGCTATCAGCTCTTGAGGCGACAGATATACCGTATCCCTCGAAAAGCCGCATTCAGTTGAAATAGAGTAATTCTGGCAGAAAGGACATTTAAGGTTGCAGCCATAACTGCCGACGGATAAAATCATAGAGCCGCTCATAAATCTTTTTAGCGGCTTTTTCTCTATCGGGTCAAGCGCGATTGAAGTAATCTTGCCGTAACTTTCGGATATTACCTTGCCCGCGCTCATAATCCTTGCGCCGCAAAGCCCCTTACCGCCTTCGGATAGTTTACAGCGGTGCGGACAGATTACGCAGACGGCTTTCATTTATGCCTTATTACCTCGAACCGTTCAAGAGTATATTTCTCATCGGCGCCTATTCCAGCTTTTCTTCTCGCGATATCAATCTGCTTATCTACGCTGTCTATACCCTCGAGATTAGGCAGCAACAAGCCCCTTTTGTACCCAGACGACACGATTACTCCGTAGCGCGCGGGGTCAAGTTCGTCCCTGCCTTTTATACTTTCGGGCGGCGACAAGACATCTACGCTGTAAATAAGCTCATTTAATTCGTCCGCCTTAACGGGCTCGAATCTCGGATCTTCGCTTACGGCGCTTACGGCGTTATGAATAATCTCCATACAGATATTCTCTTTGATAGGCGCGATCGTACCTATGCAGCCTCTTAAAACGCCGCGCTTCTTGACGGATACGAATGCGCCCGCGCGATTATTTAGCATATCTCCGCTAAGCCCGTCAGGCGCTTTAAGATAAGCGTTGTTTAACACAAAATATTCAGCCGACATCCGCGCCAAGCGCACATATTCGTCTTCGCCTTGCCTAATCTCGTTAATTTTAGCCCTCTCCGATTCCAGATATTTATCAAGCAATTTTCTGCTCTCCTCTTCGCCGTCGGGCTCGAATGACGCTATGGCGTAGCCTACGCCGAAAGTGTTTTCATAAGAATATAATTCGGATTTAACTTTCACGCCGTCCAGCGCGCCCGCCATTATTACAAATGACCTCAATCCGCATTCCGCCGCCTTTTCCGTTAACGCGCCGTCTATAGTCAGGAACTTATAAAAGTCGCCCGTTTTCATCGCCCCGGTTATACGGTTATCGAATATTACGCCCTCTTCGGCAAAACCGTAAGGTCCGCCCGCTTTTAATCTGTGGGACAGGTCGCCGCTGGCGACAAATACCGCCTTTCTGCCGCTTATAGCTACGGCTTTATTAATGCACATTCCGAGCTTATAATGCTCGTCTAAACTTAAACCGGATAAGCCTATTCGTATCAGCTTATAATCACGGTAATGGCGGTTAATAAAATACAACGGCACCAGACATCCGTGGTCAAGCGCTTTGTCTTCTTCGCCGAGCGTGCCTGCGGGGATACCCGTATCGCCCGCTTCTCTTATTATTTCGTTAATTAAATCGGTATCGTAATCTACGCTTATATCGACATCAGCGGCACCGAATTTTGATAAATTTCCGAGGGCGCCGCCTCCCGGCGAGATATGAAAATAATCCGAATACATTATGCTGTGAGGAGTCGTGATAATTATCGTCTCGGGCGCGATAGAATTAATCATTCGCCCGATTTCGTCAAAGGATTTCGCCGTAAGGCTGATTCCAGATTCCTGTCCGCGTCCCACCGACGGTATAATTATCGGCGGATGCGGCACTATAAACGCAGCTTGAAGCATAGTAACCTCTTTATGTATTTATTACACTCTCGAGTTCGCTCTGTCTCTTGCTCAGAATAAATCCCGCGGTAATCGTTATCAGCATACCCGCTCCGAGATACGCGTAAGACGCCGCGCCGGGCGCCGCGAGCAGATACACTATAAAATAAATAATCAGCGGCGAAAGCTGCTGCGGTATCTGTTGAAACGGTATTACTATGCTGGCGTTGCCTTCAGCCATTGACTGTTGCAGATGAACTATTCCGACGATATTTGTCACCGCGACCATTATTGTCGCGATTATCGCGATAATTATCATCTTCCCTGCAAGTTCGCCCTTAAATAGCGCCCCTACAAACAGCAGGAAAGGCTGCATCCATATGTTAGCTATGACAAAAGGCAATCCCGCGCCGAGCGCCATCAATACCGCTTTCTTGCTTGTCCTTCTTCCGCCGTAAAACAGCGTCAGCCATACTAGTATCAATACGCCGCTGACTATGAATATTCTTAATAAAAAGGCTCTGTTGTTAAAGCGCTCCAGGCTGCCTTCTATTGTTAATTTGCTTAAAGAAATCATTACTATTCCCACAATTAACAGGGCTATGGCGATGATTTCTTCTTTTTTTAACTGCTCGCCGAGGAGTTTTACGGAGCCTATCGCGAGCACGATAAATCCCGACGCCATAAGCCCTGGTATTAATGCCGCGCCGATATAGAGCTGCGCAAAGGTAAGCAACAGGGTTCCAAGCACTAGAATAGAGAGCATCCCCGTTATCCAAAGAGGCCTTTTAATAAGGTCCGGCATGGTTAAATCGCTTTTGATTTTTTTCAAGTCGTTAATCGCTTTTTTTTGTAGTATTTGTCCTGTGAAGTTGGATATTCCCGCTGAAATGCCGAATACCACGCCGAGTATATAGTTCATTTTCTCTCCTTACTCATTTGAGGTCTTTAACGCAAATTCAACCGCGTTCTTTATCTCGTTGTCGTTCGGGTGTCCGAGCTTTAATACCATAAAGCTGCCGGGGCACTTGAATTCTTCTTCTATAACCTCTATGCCGTTATCTATAAGCGCTTTTCTGACATCTGTCTGCTTGGCGCTCTTGCTCGCCGAAGAAGTGATAAGCGCGGCTTTTTTGATATTATCGGGCTTTAAGGTCTTGACGTAATCCATCATTTCGCGCAAGCTCTTGCCCCCGTAAATCCCGCCGACTATGTAGAGCAGATCAATTTTTTCTAAAATCGGCGTCTTCTTGACATCGTAGGCGTCTACGCCGAGCCCCGCTGCTACAGCTGTCGCAATTTTCTTGGAATGACCTGTTTTGGTTGCATAAACTACGGCAAATTTCATAAACTTCCCTCCATATTCAAATATTATTATTTACAATAATATCATATATTCAATAAAATTAATACCTAAAATTAACAAGAATATGTTATTATTAACAAGATTAAGAGCTTAATAGGGTTTATTATGTTTAACAAAAAAATTATTTCCGTTATCATTATTCTTGAGTTAATCCTGCTCTCCGGCGCGGTGATATTTACCGCCGTTTATGAAAATAGCGGAGAGCAAATCGCGATATTATCCGATCTGCATATCACAGCCGAAACATATTTCACGGATTATGAAACACATAATACATACGCGAAAAAAGGCAAGATGATTCACTTGTCCGAGGCGATATTACAAAGCGCTGCCGACGAAATAATATCCAACCGTAAAATTAAGACCGTGCTTATCCCCGGGGATATAACCGAGAGCGGCGATTACGATTCGCTCGTTGCCGCAGCGGATATTCTTAAGAAATTAAAGGATGCGGGAAAACAGGTTTTTATAATTAACGGCAATCACGACGCGCCCTCAAGCGAAGACCGCTTTCCCGAACGCGTCACAATGGATAAGTTCAGAGAAATTTTCAACGATTTCGGCTATAAAGACGCAATTTCCACAGATACCGGCTCTCTGTCCTACGCCGCCGATATCGGCAAGAAATTAAGGCTTATCGCGATAGACAATACAAGTTACTTTAATTCGGATACCGGAGAATATAAAGAGTATATGGATTCACGGCTTATCGGATGGGTGAAAGGGCGCCTTGACGAGTGCAAATCTGAGAAAAAGACACCGATAGTCATAATGCATATTCCGCTTCTCAATCATTTTCCGTCATTTCTCGGTAATTTAATAGGCGAAGGGATAATCGGCAACGATTCTTATAAAGAGCTTGCGGATACGCTCGCTGATAACGGCGCCGGATACATCTTTACGGGGCATAACCACGGAATGGACATTGCAGAATACACGACGAGCCAAGGCAATGTATTGTACGATATCGAGACCGCGTCCACCGTGTACTATCCGTGCGCATACAGGATTATTAAGGAGAGCAGGAATAAGCTCGACATCAGAGTCAGAGATATAAATAAGCTCAATATGGATTATGTCTCGGACTATAACGACGAAGAAGCTCGCGCGCTCATTGAGAATGATTTCAGACGCTATATCGTAGAGCACTTCAAGGCTGGGTTAGGGCTCGAGGGCGAAATAAGCGATTTGACAAATATAGGCGGCGAAATAGGACAACTACTCGGTCTTCTTGCCGACGGCGCGCTTATTCCGCTGATGAAAGCGCCGCTATACGCTAATGACTTCGACAGCGTTTCTATCGAGGAAATTGTAACGGCAAACGGCGGCGTAATGCCCGAATCCGATTATTCAAGCGTTGAAGATCTGGCGGCGGGATTTGTAATGGCTATTAACCATGGAGACGAAAATATCCCGAATGATTCCGTTGAAATGAAATTACTCGTTATCGCGGTAAAATCGCTGTTTTACTACATAAACGGATTGAGCGGCGACATCGGCGCGCTTTACCCGGATATAAATATCGATATCGACTTGGAGTTACTGTTTAACCAAGGCAAATTAAAGGTTACCGACAGCGGCATATTGGCGCTTATTGAGACTGTTTTCGGAAGTCTTCTGCCGTCGCCCTTAAATAAAATGAAACTTGACAATCTCGACTTAGTCATCAATGTCCTGCCGGCGGTTATTGACGATATGATAGCAGGCGCGGGTACGGAGGTAGTCAGGCATATGGACTCCGAACACATATATATAGACTCATTAATTACGGGATTTGTCGCGGAATATCTGATAAGCGATATGCTCTATGACCCGGGCGACAGAGACAGAATAATTAAGAACTAACCTTCTCGCTCTTGATGTAGTTATAGGTAAGTTTAATAAGGCTTGCTACCGGCGCGGCGAGAATAACGCCCATTACGCCGAAACCCATAGCGGTAAACAGCAGCATAGCCGTAAAAATCCCGAGCGGATGCACCAGTACGCGGTTACCCATAATTACAGGCTGAAGTATCAGCCCCTCTATCGCCTGAAATACGATTAACGCTATGCCGATTGCTAGGATAATATAGAAATTATTCAGTAAAATCGCGGATATAATCATTACGACGACCGCGCCTATAAACGGCCCGATATACGGCACCAAATCGGTTAACGCCAAAATCAGCGCGAAAAGCAACGCGTACTTAACTAAATTGCCCTGGTTGGTTACGCCGCCGATTATCAGAAAAGTTATAAAAGAAATCATAAACAGCGACAGGATTACCGTAAAATAACCTTTGATATATTCCCTGAAAACCTTCTCGGAATTCTTGGTGAAATTCTCGTAGTGCGCAATATATTTGGCGGGAATGACATTTTGAAACGAGTCGATTAATCTCTTTCTCTCTTTCAACATAAAGAACAAAAATAGGAATGTATACACAATAGTGAGAATTATCTCGAGCATACCTCCGAGCGCCTTGACTATATAAGGCGTTATCTTCTCCAGATTAACCTTAGAGAGCGTGCCGCCTATATCCGAAGTGTATTCTTTAAGATAATCCGCAACCGGAGACGGCAGTATCTCAAGAAATTTTATATAAGTCGATTTTACTTTCCCGACAATATCATTAGCTTGAGCGTAATCGACAAGAGATTTTAACGCGGGCATGATAACTATCATAATTATGCCGATAACTATTAAGAGAAAGAATATTGTAACAATTCCCGCCCTGACATTTGAATTGCTGATTTTAACCTTTTCAAGCAATTTCATTACGGGTTCAAGTAATATGCTTAACAGATACGCAACGATAAAAGAAGTTATTATAATGCCTATTGTGGAAAAAACATTTCTTACAAAGTCTCCCGCCACAAGGCGGATAAGATAGACAATAATCAATGTAAGCGCTGCCGCGCCCGCTATTTTTAAGTAGCGGTTCAGCTTTTCGTCAACGGGGTTCTTATCGATATCTTTATCTTTGTCTTCCATAGTCGTATACAAATATTATATACATTTTATTATAAAAGTAAAATTATCTGTATTCGCCGTACGGCTTAGGAGTAAATCCCGCTAAATCGCTCTTATAAAACGGCAGCGTTTCAATCGGAATATTGACCTTATCGTTATCTCCGAAATACCTGTTGACATAGCCCTGCATTATGGTGTCGTAATCGTAACAGAACGCTTCAGCGCTTTTATTTACCGATGTAATCTCGGCGGTTATCGAGCCTATTCCTTTTATCACGCCGCCCATCGACCATACCTCGTCCGTCTCAAAAGTCCTGAAATAACCGTTGGTAAATACGCTCATCTTGACTGTTAGAGCCGAATAATGCAGATAATAGCCCTCTAGAAAATTCGTGAACATTTCCGGCGCCTGCGCCTTGTAAATCTGCTCGGAATAATATGTCGCGCTGTCTTTAGTGCCCCTGCCCGTCTCGGTATCTATATCGAATTCGACCGAATAATAATCAATGCTGTTACCCGCAATATCCGCGCCCGTATGCTTAGCGATTACCACGCTGTCGCCGATAATTGTGTCGGGATTAATGATATGTATGGACATATCCCTTGCGTTTAACCCGTAAATGTCGCCCCAATCCTCGTCATACGGTCTTACGAGTTCATTTTCTTCCTCCTCGGCTTTTATTTCGGCAGTAGTGTATTTGTCAAAATACCTTTTCTTATCGGGAAATTCAGCTACCGCTTTCTCGGGCGAGATTACGCAAGTTGAAGTAATCGCGTTCCATACGACCTTATAGTCCGGCGTGATTATTGTCTTTCTCGCGAAAGGCAGCGAGCTTCTTAAAGACGGCTCGCCCGCTTTTACGATATTCTCGTCGCTTCCCGACACGCCGCCTTTAGGGATCTGGGTATACTCTTCGCTGGCTACATATAAGCCGTATGTGCCGTCATATATACTATCTACCGACGAGGGTATGATAAAAGGATATTTAAGGTTGTAATAGCTGGCGGTTACCTTCATCTCTCCACTGACATCTATCTCTTTGTCGCCTAATGTCACAATACCCGTCGCTACGCCCTCACCCGTCGAGTATTTCGCGCTCATAACCTGCGTTGCATCCGCAAGACACCCGACGCGATATATGATATACGCTGCGAGCGCTTTCTCTTCGGCAGTCGCGTCCGGCGCCATTGCCGCCTGAATTTCGGCGTTATAACTCGCGAATCTATCAGTATAGTCTATGTACAAAGAATCTTCATTCGTCATGGGCGCGTAACCGAATAGCCCGTAATACACTCCGAGCTCGGAATCCTGCGGTTTATTGAATATCATATCTTTATAATAATAGAAAATACCGCCGCCGATTAGCAAAACGATTACAACGGTTATAATCAGAATCTTTTTTACCTTTTTATTTTTTAACATTTCATTACCCCTGAAACCAATGTTATAATAATTATATCATAATAATAATTATTATTCAAGAGGCAATAATAAAACGGTTTTCCGACAATAACTCGCCGAAAAACCGCAAAAATGGGGGCTTAGTAAATACCTTTTCTTACAATAGCCTTTTACTTGTAACTTAATATCCCGTTGCCGGTGACAAGGCACCGGCAGGAGATATTATTAACCATAACCGCCGCAGCGAGGACGGCTTGCTACAATAAGGCGTTAGTAAAATTTTTGAATAGAGAGTAATATAATTCAATTTACCGCTATATTTACGCCGTCATTAGCCGAGGAGGTTATAAGGTTAACTATTTTACTTATGATTTCTCATAGATTAGCGGTAGTTTCAAGATAATTTATTTGCACGTAAGTTAAATCGTTAGACGAACTCTTAACAATCGCTTTTAATCTCCTGTTATAGATTGAGAGCATTTTGGTGTATATTTCTATCAAAATGTCAATTTGTTCCATAATCTAATCATAATATATAATCCCAAATTTTTCAAGACCTTATTAATTTTATATATTTTCGACATATTCTTAATATCGATAAGCCTTGATTTATGAAATATTTCATTCCGGTGCCGGACACTTGACGCTATTATAAATAATTCTCGTATATCCGTGAATAATTATCAACCGCTAAAAAATACTATTTGTATGAATAAAATAATCAGGAGGTATTAAGATGGCTAACCAGACTTACAAACCGGGCGAAGAAGTTGACAACGACGTAACATTATATGTTAAAGACTCAAACGGCAACACTTTAAGCGAAATAAAGGTACCCGCGGGTCACAGAGTTCCGCCTACGAGAATCAAGGAAGCAGAATCTTACTCAACACAGAAATAATCTGTAATCTATAAAAGCCCGGCTTCACGCCGGGTTTTTATTTTACCCTCTTTTACTGTTCAAGTAGCTTTATCAGCATCATTAAGGCGTTTTCTTGCGCTGAAAACAATTGATTTGACTATACCGTCCGCTCTTTGCGATGCCCGTTATCCGCTTATTGAATATAATTGATAAATTAATCCGTTTATGTTACATTTAACTATGGAGAACATTTATGAATTCAAAAAAATTAGTATACGATACGCTTAATTTCAAATCGCCCGAAAGAGCGCCGAGACAGCTGTGGTGTCTTGACTACGCGAGGATTTACCATAGCGAAGAATTAAGTAAAATATTAACGGACTATCCCGAAGACATTATACAGATTCAAGCCCGCTTAAAGACGCCTCTCGCAAAAGTCTCGGGAGTCCAGACGCAAAAAGGCGTTTACACAGACGAATGGGGCTCGGTATTTATTAATATCAGCGAGGGCTATAACGGCGAAGTAAAAGAACCGCTTATTCTTGACGACGAATGGCGGGACGCTGATAAGGTGCATATTCCCGAGGAATTATTATCCTTTGATATCGATGAAGTAAATGGGCGAATCGCTACTGAATACGCCGATAAGTTCATTCTGTCGGGGTGCTGTCCTAGACCGTTTGAGCAGCTTCAGTTTATACGCGGCACGGAGAATTTGTACATAGACCTTATGATGCGTCCTAAGGGGATGTTCGAATTTATGGAGAAAATGCACGACTTTTATATGCGCCTGCTTGAGAAATGGTGTCTTACCGATATCGACGCAATTTATTTTATGGATGATTGGGGGAGTCAGAATTCGCTGCTCATAAGCCCGGAGCTTTTCAATGAATTATTTATGCCGATGTATAAAGACTATATCGCGCTAGCGAAAGAATATAATAAAAAAACTTTTATGCATACGGACGGAAACACGCTCGCGATTATCCCCAAGCTGATAGACGCGGGGCTTGACGCGTTAAACAGTCAGCTATTCTGTATCGGTCTTGACAACCTTAAAGACTTCAGAGGCAATATCACTTTCTGGGGCGAGATAGACCGTCAGCACCTGCTTCCCTACGGCAGCGTTTCGGATATCAAAGAAGCGGTAAGGCAGGTATACGGCGCATTATGGGCTAACGGGGGCTGTATCGCGCAATGCGAATTCGGGCCGGGCGCCAGACCCGAAAATGTGCGGGCAGTCTATTCGGGCTGGGACGAAGTCACTATGAAAAGCTGAAATAATCAAGCCCGGCGTCCAAGCCGCCGAAAACTAATTTTATATTACAAATTCCCTTTATTTCGCCTATATTGTCTGTTACGGTTATATAATCGTCGGACTCGCCGACTGCAATTGAAGCGCGGGGATTATTCTCGCCCTCTATATAAATTTTAACGCTGCCCTCTTTACCGGATTTTATATGTAAAGAAATTGAGCTTTTGCCGCTGCCGAAATCGATATTTCTGTAAATCAGCGAATCTTTATCGCCTATGCCCGTTACTACCTTATTGAGATTATCGTAACGCGACACCTTTACGCCTGAGTAATCGTTAAAGTGCTCCGCCTCGATAACGCCCGCGTCTCGAGTGTTATTTATAGCGTTAAGGTATAGCGTAAGTTCCTGAATTTCGTCCGTCATTATCGTATTGTAGCCCATATTAATGACATCCGCCCAGCCCGTCTCGTCATCGTTTAATGAAGCAGCCTGAATTCCGAACATCATCGTGCAGCAGGTACGCATCCCCCGCTTTATGTAATCAAGATTTTCTTTCTTTGCCGCGGCGTAAGATTTGCTTAAAAAGCTCATTTCAATCATTTGACTGCTATCGCCTTGGATAAAGGCGTCCGCGGTCTCTAACAATTCGTAGTCGCTTTTCGCGCCGCTTTTACATACAAATAGCGGCACAGCCTTGCCTTCCGCCTTTAACGCGTTAAACCATTTCATAATTTCGTCCGCGCTCGAATCGTCCTTAAACATTACGGTGTCAAGGCAATCATATTGAACGAGCATATCGTAAATTTCGTCCTTGTAACCGGTCGCCTTGTCGAGATTTATCATTATCTTGCCTTTGGTAAGCTCCAGCGCGGCGGCGAGCGTCGGCATTTTGTATTTAGTGACCTTTGCGCCGGGCCCTCCCTTGCCCTCTCTTAAATAAAGCCTTTTGATCTCATCGTAAGTCATATTAGAGATAAATCCCATACCGTCCGTAGTCCTGTTTACTGTAATGTCGTGGCACAGTACAAGCACGCCGTCCGAGGTCTTCTGAACATCTATCTCGACGATGTCTACTCCCATATCGATACAGGATTTAATCGCCTCCAGCGAATTTTCGGGATAATTGTGCCAGTCAGCCCTGTGCGCTATGCTCATTACCCTGCCGCCGGGGGTATTGAAACTTAATACGATTTCTCGGATATCCGTCTGAAATTCAGGACAGGCGCGCCTGTCGTCGGTAAGGCTGTTAACCAAATAATATGCGCAGTAACCCAGGACGATAAGCGTGAATATCAATATGATAATCAGTAATTTCTTGTTAAGTAACAACTTATTCATCAAGATATATTATAACACAGGATATTTTGTTTCACATAAAAAAAGCACCTAAAAAAGGTGCTTCGCTGTCTAAAAAGGGGGGATGAGACAGCATAAAGAATACATATATAATATATCACAGTTTTCTATACAATTCAATACCTTTTTTATCGCACTAATATAAAATAAATAAAATTACTCGGAATTAAAATATACGGAATATTTATCATTTATATTGACCTTTTTTCCTATTGACTTTATCTTTTTAAGAGATTATTATTATTTATATAGCAAAAGGGAGAATAATATGAAGAATAAACTAATCGTTGCGACGCTTACCGTTATTGTAGTGTTATCCTTTATTCTTTCCGGCTGTAATACCCAGCCCTTAATGATAGTATATCTCGGAGATTCGATAGCCGAGGCTATCGCGGGAATGTCTCCGCTGTCCGAAAGGCAGAGGTACGGCTATTACAGCATAATCGGAATCAGAAACGAATACGAATTCAGAAACCGCGCCGTAAGCGGTCATCAGACGGGGGATTTGCTGAGAATAATCAATCAGGAAGACACCGACGCGAGAATGACCCGGACGCTTCTTAAAGACGCGGATATTATACATATCTCGATTCTAGGCAACGACCTTTTGTTAAACGACATAGGCAGATTGATTTTAGATATAGCTAATGACGACTACTCGCTTCTTAATTCCGTCCTCGATAACGCGAGAAATAATTTCTCGGATATCGTCGGGGTATTAAGGGAATATAATCCCGACGCGGTGATAATGTTTCAGAAAGTGTATAATCCCGTTTTTGAAGTTACTACGCTGATTCGTCCCGCCGTTCAGGAAGAATTAGCTCTTAAAGGCATTGAGCCGTCGGAGTACAGAGAGCTGGCTGGTGATGTGCTCGATATGCTGAACGGCATAATAGACGATTACCTTGAAGACAATCCCGGCGCTTATTATATTATTGATGCCCAGGCGGAATTCGACAGGATTTATCAAGAGGACACAGAACGCGGCAGGGCGCTGATTTTCTGCGACGATATTCATCCCTCCAACGAGGGGCATGCGGTAATAGCTGACTTAATTCAGGCTAAACTCGAGGAGTTAAACCTCGCCGATAAAAAGCTGGCGGTTAATAATTACAAGAAAATCAGAAAAGAGCAATTAAAAAGAATGTTCAATGACAGCGTGGATGTAAAAGCGATATCGAGACAAATTGACGACGCGAGAAGTTGCGGGGAAATCACCGAAATTTACTTTAACGCAATAGAGGGCAAGACGCCCGATTACTGTTGAGGAGGGAGATTATGAGGAGATTATTTAAGCTTGGCTTAACAGCTATACTGATATTGATTATGATTGCGTCCCTTTACTCCTGCAATCCCTCGCGCGTTAGAAAGGACACGGTATTTTACATAGATGTCGATAACAGCACTATCATGGACGCTCCGTTTAACGCGTTCATCGACCCGAGCAGTAATGTAACATTGAGAAAAGACGGCACCGCCACATTGTATTTAAGAATAAGGGACGATGTGACAGTAATGCTTAACTCGCTTCTGCAAATGGACGAGGTCAAGAATTTCGATATCAAATCCGTTATTCACGGCATGGCGCAGGAATATCTTCCCGGATTTGACCTCGCGGATATGGAGAGCACTCTAGAAAAAGTCGATGCGAGTATTAATGTCAAGCTCCTTGGATTTGATTTCGACGACCCCGAAATTGTAGAGATGTTCACTCAGTTAAACGAGACCGGACAAATTCCCGCTAATATAAAGATTCCCAAAGGTCTCGGCATAGAGTATACCGCCGGATATGAATTAGTGAAGGTGCATTCGGACTACACGGGCAATGATTATACCGCCGTCTACATCGGCGAAAAAGAGCCTAATGGCGAACCGTACACGATAATGACCCTGAACGATAAAGGCGATGAGATATATTTCAGAATCGAAATGATTCAAATGACGCTTATTGCGAAAGCAAAATAACCTACCCTATAAATAGACCGTAACCGCCCGAAAGGGCGGTTTTATTTAAGAATCATAGACTATCCAAGAGAATTTAAGACATTTATTAATAGACATAAACATCGGCATTACATCCTGAATTTTGTAAATATGTACTGTATCCGCGCAATTTCGCTAAATAAATAATTGCAGGCTTACCGCTATAATTATCATTCCGCCGATAAGTCCGTAAATGGACAGATGATGTTCGCCGTATTCCCTTGCAGACGGCAGCAATTCGTCAAGCGATATAAATACCATTATACCCGCGACTGCGGCAAATACTATGCCCATTAAAGCGTCGCCGATAAACGGCATTAAGATAAGATAGCCTATAAGCGCGCCGACGGGCTCGGATAACCCGGACAGCAAAGAATATAAAAAAGCCTTTTTTCTGTTGTCCGTCGCATAGTAGATAGGCACAGAGACCGCTATACCCTCCGGGATATTATGTATAGCTATCGCGAACGCAACGGGTATTGCGAGGTTAGGCTCTTTTACCGCGACAATAAATGTCGCAAGACCCTCGGGAAAATTATGTATGCTAATCGCAAGCGCCGTAAAAATTCCCATTCTCAGGAGCTTATCCGCCCCCGCCGCTTTTTCTCTCTTATTTATCTGACGGATATGGTGTCCGGGCTCTTGATTGATTTCCTCGACAGTATGAAGTTCGTGAGGGTTTTCGGAAGAAGGTATTAACTTGTCGATTAAACCTATTATCAGCATCCCGCCGAAAAAAGCTATAACCGTTATCCACGAGCCTTTAACCTGGCCGAGTTCGCTAGTAAGGCTTTCTCTTGCCTTGTTGAATATCTCAATCATCGAGATATATATCATTACCCCCGCCGAAAAGCCGAGTGCGACGGACAGGAATTTGTAATTGCTTTTTTTCGTAAAAAACGCGAGCACGCTGCCTATTCCCGTGCTTAGCCCAGCAAAAATCGTGATTATAAAGGCGAACGCGAAATTCTCCATAATTATCCGTTAAGCAATTTATCTATTTCTGCTCTTTCAGGCATTGCCTTGGCGGTGCCGGTCTTGGTAATGCAGAGCGCGGCGGTCGCGCCGGCGAACCTTATCGCGTCTCCGATAGGTTTCCCCTCGGCAAGCGCGGTGGCAAGACCGCCGTTAAACGCGTCTCCCGCGCCCGTGGTGTCCGCTACATCGACTTTGAACGGCTCGTAAAGTTCAGCTGTGTCTTTGTTATATAAGAACGCGCCCTTGCTTCCTAATGTAAACACGCAGTTTAGCACGCCTTTATCAATGAAATATTTACCCGCTCTCTCCGCGTCACATACGCTTTTTATCTCTATTCCGGAAAGATACGCCGCCTCGGTATCGTTCGGCGTAAAATAGTCTATCAGCTTATAAAGTTCCTCGTCAAAGCGCTCAGCGGGAGCTGGATTTAATATCACGGGGATATCCATGGATTTAGCGAGCTTTATCCCGTGATATACGGCGTCAAGATTTGTCTCTAATTGCGTCAGAAACACCTTTGAGCCCCTTATATCGTCTATTGCCGAATCAATCTCCGCAAGTTTAATATTGCCGCACGCGCCTAAAGTTACTATAATCATATTTTCGCTTGTCCTGTCGTCGACCATAATAAGCGCCGCGCCCGTAGGCAGGCTGTCGTCGCGAAAGATATATTTCGTATCAATACCCGCGCTCTGAAAAGATTTCAGGGCCGAATTCCCGAATTCGTCGTCGCCTATCTTGGTAATCATCACGACTTCGCTGCCCGAAAGACTCGCCGCCACCCCCTGATTGGAGCCTTTGCCTCCCGCGCCCGTATCAAAACATATGCCTTTTACGGTTTCGCCGTGAACGGGAAGTCTTTCCGCCCGCATCATTAAATCCGTTACAAAACTTCCGAATACAGTAACTTTATTCATCTTTACCTCCGAGCCAGTTATACATATCGTTATACGGTTTGGAGAACTTTGAGATAATTCTGGAGTGCTCCGTCCCCGATTTATAGTCTTTGATCAGTCTTTCGGACAATGTAATTTCAGATGATTTATTAAGCCCGTCCAATGCTTCGGGCAGATTCTTGTAATTATTGACGCGCTTTAAGCAAATAGCCGCAAGCGCCGGCGGCGGGCCCGCGGGCGAAAAATCTCTTAAATCGTTATGATACGCTACAATAGGCTTGCCGGTAGCGAACGCTATTCCCGCCTCCGCCATTGCGCCTTCGTCATAATACCTGCCGTTAAGGTTTAAGACGAAATACCCGCAATTGATAATCTCCTTGACATCCACGGTGAAAATAACTTTATGTATAAGCCTCGTAAACGGCTGCGCTATCAGGCTGCCGATATTTTACCGCCCATCGATTTCAATACATACGGCTCCGCTCCGTCTCTTTGCGGCAAAAAAGTCTCGTAACCAGAATTTTCTAAAGCGTCCGATATATATTTCATTTCGCGTTGCTCGTCGGGGCTGAACAGCGGTCCCGAACAATACGCTTTACGCGCGTTAATCTGTATGTCTTTAATATCCCTAATCCCGGCGTCGAAATCGCTCTTATCAATAAAATGCTCTAATAATCCCGTTATTTCCCGACCTTGTTTAAGGTATTCGTAAACCTCTCCGCCGGTTGTTAGTAATTTCTCGATAAAATCCGGATATTCATTATCGCTTACGCGATTATTCTTAACAGCTTTCTTTAGCTTTTTCAGGTTCTTATAAAGCTTAAATCCCGAAAGCCCCAGCGCCATAGAATTTTCACCTGCAATGAAATTCACTCTCGGGTCATATTTGTATAAAAATACGGGAATGCCTATTGCGTACGCGATTCCCGCTTTTACAAGAACGGATTCGTCTTTGCCGTTTAAGAGCGCGACACAATGCCCGCTCTTAATAATCCCATAGATATATGCCGCTAACGAAAGCTTTGAAAGCCTTAAATATCCCTCTGCGTTAACGGATTTATCGATGAATGCCTTAACTATCTTATAATCGCAAGCGAAATATTCTTCATCGAGAAAGTCCGAAAGTCTTAACAGGTTTTCTCTCTCATTTTCGTTATATTCAGGGCCGATTACCATTAATTCTCTCCGACGCCAATCGAATCTATGAGCTCAAAACAATCCTTTTCTATTATTTCGGTGAATTTTATTACAATGGCGCCATGATTGACATCATCGTATATAAACACCCTTTCATCGTCGACGCTCTTGCCCAGAGTCGCGCTGTAAACGGACACCGTGCCGTCGCCGAGCGTATTGCGGGTTATATTGAATTCGCCGCCTGACAATTCTACGGATAATTCCATATTCATACCGTTGCCCGCCAGATAATATGTATTGACGAGTTCCGTTACATGCTTTAGCGCTCCGTCAACTTCGACATAATGGCTGCTATGATAATCGATAATGCCGTTAATTTGAGGTCTTATCTCGCCTTTGGTTGTCTTAATCCAATCCTCGCCCTTGATATAATCCAACAAATCATTGTAGGTTAATTCTTCGCCGTCAATCGAAAGCAGCGGCTTATCCGCGTATTCGGGAGAATCAAATAAATTCTCTTGGGGCAGCAGTTGATATATTACATAATAACTCCTTAGAATAGGGGCTATCGTGCTTTCCACCGTGCTGGACAACATATCCTTAGCGATGTCGGGAAGAATATCCAGAAGCCCTCCGGGGTTAAGAAGCATCGTCAACGCCTTAATGCTGCCGTAATACGGCGTAGCGACACTGATAAACAATTCTACCTTATCTCTGTTTGCTTCGCTCTTAGCAAGATAATCCGTAGCGATTATTCCGCCCATGCTGTGTGATACGAATATTACCTTGTCATATCCCTTATCTTCTATGTATTGCTCCAGCCTGTTCGCGCTGATTCTGTTATCGATACGCCAATCGTAATTAAATACCGAAACTTCGTAATCTTTATACCTCTCGCTCAGCCTTACGCACATCTGCTCGTAATAGCCGAGAGCGCCGTATTTCTTGGGCGAATCGGTGTCCATAGTCGCGGGCATGATTTTCTTGTCTATGCTCTCGCCGTTTTCGTCTACCAGAATTCTGATTAAAGGATTGTCTTCTTGGTCGATTGTGCTTATAATATTCGCGCCCGTGCCGATAATTTTTTGCCCCGTCTCGCCGGAGAGATTTAATCCCCCGTCTTCAAGAAATAATTCTTTTACCGTGATGTCGTCGCCGAGAGGGTCCCAAATCACCTCGCCCGTATCGCTGTCCACAAGAGCGCTGCCGCATACGCCGGGCAAGATTATAATGCCTTTTTTTGCTTTGTTACATCCCGACATAAAACCTGCCAGCATGCCAGTTATAAATATTATACACACGAATAAGCCGAGCTTTCTCATAAATACTCCTTACTCAAAAAATAATATCATAACATTAATACTTTGTCCATCTTTTTGTTCCTCTTGCCTATATCGGCTCCGTAGAGGACAGCGGAATATCCGCCGGTCTGCCCGCTTCAATCAGGGATTTGTTATACGCCATAAATATAACCTGAACAAACATCAGTATCGCTGTGACAATCAACATCCATTCAATCTTTACGATATCCGCCAGCGGACCGTAGAGGAGCATTGATAGCGGCATTATCGAACAAGCTATCATATTCATTACGCCGAACACCCTGCCTAGAAAGTCACCCTCGACCTTTTCCTGTAACAGCGCCGTAAATGGAGTGTTGAACATAGGCAGGACTAAGCCTATAAGAGCTACAATGACGGCATATATTATATAATTCGGGATAATGCCTAAACTGAATGTGCAGAACGCGACTATTAAATTTGACCCGACCATGGTATAAAGTCTGTTCTTAAAGCCGCCCCATGCGGCAATTATCAGACCGCCCGCCATCATTCCCAATGAAAAAGCCGCCTCTAATACCGATAGCCGCCATACCTCGTCGCCGAAACTTCTCGCGACCTGTAAAGGCGTAAGAAAAGAAAGCGGCGAAACAAGTACGAAATATATTGCGTTAAAGATAAAAATAGTCTTTACGAAAGAGTGCTTATTGATATATGTTAAACCCTCTTTAATGTCCTTAAAGTAGCCCGTTTTCTGCCCGTCGGCGGCTTTAGCGAGCACAGGTATATGAAGCAGCAAAATAAGTATAGCTATCGCGACCGCGGCGGTAACCACATCTATAAAGAATATTATTTCTATTGCCGTAAAGCTTAGTAGCGCTCCGCTTATAAGCGGAGAAACAAGCGTTATTCCCGATATGATGCTGCTATTTACGCCGTTAATTTTCATCAATTTGTCCTGCGGCGCAAGCTGCGGCAGAATCGCGCCGACTGAAGGCATCTGTATACCGGAGCCGAAGGATCTGATCGCCGACGCGACAAACAAAAGCCATATCGCTTTATAGCCGGCGATAAAAATAATTGCAAGCGCGAGCGTGGACAGCGCGATAAAGGCGTCGGACACAATTATCAGCGCCTTTCTGTTGAAGCGGTCCGCCCATACGCCCGCAAAAGGCGAAATAAAAAAAGACGGCAGAAATCCGCAAATAATGGATATCGTTATCATTATACCGGATTTGGTCTCAAGCGTGATGTACCATGTGATAGCGTATTGAACGAGCATTGTGCCGAGCAGCGAGAACGCCTGACTGGACAAAAACAACGCCGTATTCTTTTTCCATCCCGAATTCATTTAATGCCTCATTATTTATGTATGTATAAATAATAACATGTTTTTGTCCCGATTGTCTTTATTTTTTCGTTGTCCTCAAAAAGAATCTGATTTGAAATTACAATTCCGCTGTCCGTAGAGGACAGCGGAATAATAGAGTCGGGAAAAAGGTCGCATTGCGATTAAGGCGCAGGCGCTTTAACAACGGTTATCTCTAATACTTCCTCATTCTCGTTTCGGGCGAACATTTCGACGCCTTTGGGGATATTTATTATCGTTCCCCTTTCATAGCTTTCGCTTTCATTGTTATCAAGCGATATAGTCAGCGTGCCCCTTAAAACGGTCATATAGACATTTGAGTTAGTCGTATGAACGGGCAGCGCTTCTTTAGACGGCAGTATCATATGGTTATAATGAATATTTTCATCTATAATTACCCTTTCTATTAACTTATTGTTGCTGTCAGTCATTTTATATATCTTAATCATTTTATTTACCTCCTTATTCTGTGCTTATGGCGTTTACCGGACAGCTGTTCATAGCTTCTTCGGCGTTTTCGCCGTCATCATTATACGCCACCGCTTTGTCATCTTCAATTCTGAATACTTCGGGCGCGATATTCTCGCACAGCCCGCAGCCGATACATTCGTCGGGGTCAACAACATATTTCATGATAAACCTCCTTATTCGATTATTTTGCCGTCCGTCGAAATCGTAACAACCTGCCACGGTATGAATTTGCCGCTATTTATCAGGGCGTTTTTGACCGCGTTTTCGATTCCCTTGCAGCAAGGCACTTCCATTCTTATTACGGTTACGCTCTTGATATCGTTTAATTTCAGTATATCGGTCAGTTTTTCGGCATAATCGACTTCGTCGAGCTTGGGACATCCGACAAGCGTAATTTTATTTCTCATAAATTTCTTATGAAAATTTCCGTAAGCGTACGCCGAGCAATCCGCCGCGACAAGTAAGTTCGCTCCGTTAAAATACGGCGCGTTTACAGGGACGAGCTTTATCTGAACGGGCCATTGCATAAGCGCCGAGAATTCTTCTGTGCCGCTTTCGGCTACGGGCTTTTTATTAAAAGCTTTCGCCATGCTTCCAGGGCAGGCGCAAGGCGCTTTTTTCTGCGCTTTTACCGCTTCCTCGTCATACGGCGTCGCTTCTTTTTCTATGAAAGTTATCGCGCCCGTCGGACATGCGGGCAGACAATCGCCGAGTCCGTCGCAGAAATCCTCTCTAATGAGCTTAGCCTTGCCGTCCGCCATCGCAATCGCTCCTTCATGGCATGCGGTAACACATGCGCCGCAGCCGTTGCATTTATCTTGATCTATATGAATTATTCGCCTTTTCATATCCGTTACCTCCTTGACTTCGGTAATAAGATTATAATATAATCTATATGAGAAATCTGTTGTTTTTACAACATATGAGGTAATAATGCATAAAATAGTTGGATTTCTGTCGGGAACTCGTCTTTTTGCCGGCATAGAAAAAGATGAATTATTCTCGATACTTAAGTGTCTGACCCACAAGATGGTTAAATACTTAAAAGGCGAGACGATTATTGCCGAAGGCGACAAAATTTCTTCTATCGGCATGATAATGAACGGCTCTGCACATCTTACGCTTGACGATTTCTGGGGCAACAGGAGCATTATCGCTAAAATTTCCGCGGGAGAGCTGTTCGGCGAGGTTTACGCGTACCGCGCGGACAAGCCAGTAAATATCAGCGTAACAGCCGCCGAGAATTCGGAAATCATATACTTTTATTTCAACAAAGTCGTAAATGTCTGTAAATCAGCGTGTAAATTTCATAATCGCCTGATAAATAATTTATTTAATATCGTATCCGAAAAAAATCTTATGCTGACGAGAAAAATGCAATGCATTACCAAGAGGACTACGCGGGAAAAGTTGCTCGCTTATCTTTCGAACGAATATGCAAGGCAGGGAAAGAGTCGTTTTGTAATTCCGTTCAACAGACAAGAACTCGCGGACTATTTATCCGTCGACAGAAGCGCTATGTCCAACGAGCTTTCAAAACTTAGAAAGGAAGGCATAATCAGTTACAATAAGAACGAATTTCAATTGCTAGACAGCCGTTAAACGCTTAAATGCGATTCGATAAGGCGTTTTAGCTTCTGTAAATCATGCCACGCCAAAATCTTTTTAGAAGGGTCTCTAAGCAGCGCCGACGGGTGAAATGTCGGCAGAAACATTACTTCCGATCTTTTTATTACCTCGCCGTGATTTTTCATTATCGAAAAATCCCGCTTAATCACGGCTT
Source organism: Christensenellales bacterium (assembly GCA_050952545.1). Taxonomy (GTDB): domain Bacteria; phylum Bacillota; class Clostridia; order Christensenellales; family CAZKXV01; genus JBMNLD01. The sequence continues at coordinate 35,401 of JBMNLD010000002.1, read as the reverse complement.
TACACGCGACGCTTCCAAGCAGGACGACGATTTTCGGGCGCATAATCTTGTATTGCTCTCTAAGATAATCCATACATGCGTCTTCCTCATCCCTCGCGGGATTTCTATTGCCGGGCGGGCGGCATTTGATTATATTGCATATATATACCTTGCTCCTGTCAAGCCCTATTGACATTAGCATTTTATCAAGCAGCATTCCGGACTTTCCTACAAACGCCTTTCCCTGCAAATCCTCCTGTTCGCCGGGCGCCTCGCCTATCAGCATTATAGGGCTGTTAATATTGCCGTCGCCTACTACGCAATTTGTGCGCGTCTTATAAAGAGAGCATTTGGAGCAATTATTGACGATATCGGTGAGTTCTTCAATAGTCATATTACTAATTACACTGGGTTTATTCCAATATATTGGTCGTGATATAATCAACGCCCCATTTGTCCAGTTTTCTTGCGTGTCGCAGGGTATTAACCGTCCAGCAATTAACTTTAATCCCCGCCTGATGTAGCAATTCGATTCTATTTCTATTAAGCGCGCGGTAAAAAATATCGAGGTCGAGATTATGCTTTTTAAGTATGCCGATTAAGCCGTCTGTATATCTTGAAGTAAGGAATTGCGCCGGCTGGGCTGGATATTTCTTGCGTAGACTGATGAGATTAGTAATATCGAATGAGATAAATATGGTCTTATCTAGGTAGCCCGCTTTTGATATGATATCCGCTATTTCATATACATCATGTTCATCAAAACGGTTTTTTAATTCCAGCACACAGTATTTATCATATTTCTTGCAGATTTCTATATATTCTGTAAGCGAGGGTATACGGTGGTTATCCGAGGGCGCTCCGCTCATGTTGTAGAGTTTAAGGCTTGTAAGCGTCTTCTCGTCGGTCGCTTCGACAATATGATATGCGCCCGAGACTCTCAGCGTATTATCGTCGTGAATTATAACATATTTTCCGTCTCCCGTCTTATGCACATCCGTCTCAATACCGTAATATGTATGCTCTCCGGCAAGCTTAAACGCAGGCAGCGTGTTCTCCCTTTCGAGATTGCTTAGACCTCTATGGGCAATCATTTTAGCGTTTTTCGGGTTTAAGGGAATAGTTTTGTTATACTTTTTATTGTATTGAAGTATGTATAACGCCGCTTCTTTTATGTACAGGTTTAAGGGTATTTTGTCTAATTTTTCGTCTTTCATGATAATCCTTCCTTTGTCATACATACATTGTAATAAATATGCAGGGAAAATGCAATAACATAAAAGCCTGACAAGTTTATTTCAGCTTAGGATTGTTTATAAAGAAATCTTTCCAGGGGTCTTCAAGGCTTAACCTCTTGAGCGCGCCGGACATATCGATGCCGTCTGGAGCGAAAGAGTTAAGCTCATCCCAACCGATTGGCATAGACACTTTCGCGCCTTTTCTGGCCCTGATTGAATACGGCGCGATGCTCGTAGCGCCTCTTGTGTTTCTTATCCAGTCAATGAATATTTTATTAGAGCGTCTCGCTTTACGGATATTAATCGTGTAACGGTCGGGCCATCTCGTCTCCATAACCTGTGCGATGCGTTTGGCAAACGAACTGAAAGATTCCCATGAAGCGGAGGGACTGAAAGGTACTACTACATGATAACCTTTGCCGCCGCTCGTCTTCAAATACGCCTTTAATGATAGCTCTTTCAATATGCTTTCAAGGTCGGTAACGCCACGGCGTATTCCGCTTAAATCTATTCCCTCGTCGGGGTCAAGGTCGAATACCATAATGTCCGGCATCTCAAGCTTATCCGCCGCGCTAGACCATGTATGAAATTCTAGCGTTCCCATTTGCGCTTCAGAAATAAGCCCGTATTTATCCTCGATATAGAAATACTCTTGCTTCTTTCCGTCCGAATCAAGCTCTATTGTTACAATCCCCCTGCTCCCTTGCCCGGGATGCTTTTTATAAAAGCAATTTTCCCCAACGCCTTTAGGGCATCTGACAATGCTCAAAATTCTGCGGCGGATATACGGCAGCATGCGTTCAGCGACCTTTTCGTAATACATCACGACATCTGCCTTTAATATGTTCTGTTCGGCAAAAATGACCTTATCGGGACTTGTAATTTTTACTCCTTCTATCATGCCTTTGTCAGGCTCCGGCTCTTTCGGCTCCGGCTCGTCGGGTTCAGGAAGCGCCGTTGCCGTTTCTCTTATAATATCGCGGGGATTTTTGTCCGACCTCAGTCCCTTAAAACTCGCTTGTCTCAACAGGTTCTCTTTGGTCCAATCGGCAAATTTAATTTCCGCGACGAAATCGGGCTCAATCCAGAATATCTCTTCATCCGCTCTTTTTTTAGGAGGCTTTATAAAAGGAGAACTTGATACAATTCTGGGCTTGAATTTCGCTTCGAGCGCTTTCATATCCGATTCCGTCAAGCCCGTGCCGGCGCGCCCGACATATACAAGCCCGCTCTTGTCGTATACACCTAGAATAAGCGCGCTTACGCCGCTTGTTTTCTTGCCCGTAAGCGTATATCCGCCGACTACGAATTCCTGCCTGTTATCGCATTTTAATTTAATCCAGTCGCCGTTTCTCGTTCCGCCGTAAACCGACGATGCCCTTTTGCCTATAATTCCCTCCATTCCCGCTTCGCACGCGGCGGCAAAGCTTTCTTTACCCCTGCCTACGGAATGTCTGCTGTAATGGAGGCGCGCCGGAGCGTTCTTCATCAGGAATTCAAGCGCCTCTTTTCTTTCGGATAATGTTTGCCCTCTCAAATCCGCGCCGTCTAACGCGAGTATATCAAAAACAAAATATATAAGATTGCCGCTTGAAGTCCTGATATAATTCTGCATTTTCTGAAAATCCGTTTTTCCCGATTCGTCCGTAACAGCCATTTCGCCGTCCAATATCATAGCTCTGCCGTTCGAAAGCGCGATTAGCGATTCTTTTACCGCGGAAAAATATTTGGTATAATCCTTTCCGTTCCTTGAAATTAACTTGACCGAGTTATCTTCAATATACGCTATAATCCTGTAACCGTCGTATTTTAATTCAAACAGCCAGTCGTCGCCGGAGGGTATTTCGTTCACTAATTTGCTAAGCTGCACGCTTGTGAACTCAAAGGGGTTTTTTACATTATAAACCTCCTTACCCTCTTCGATTTCTTTCATGGCTCTACCCGTCCTTATACTTGTGGTAAATAATGAAATGCCGTCTTTATCAAGAGCGTAATCGTCTTTTTCTTTGATTAGCAGCCAATTATCCTTATCGTCCTCTTTAGCCTTTAACCTGACAAGCGACCAATTGCCTTTAAGCCGCTTTCCGTTCAACTTGAATTTCAATTGCCCGTTTATTAGCCCCTCATCGGCGTTATAAAGAGGTTCCCAGCTGCCTTCGTCCCATATCATTACCGTTCCGCCGCCGTATTCGCCTTTAGGAATTGTACCCTCGAAATTCCTGTAATCAAGAGGATGGTCCTCTACTCGGACGGCAAGTCTCTTTTCGGTAGGGTTAAAGGAAGGACCTTTGGGCACAGCCCAGCTAAGCAGAGCGCCTTTATATTCAAGCCTGAAATCGTAATGGTCTCTCGTTGCCAAATGATGCTGAACGACAAATTTTAATTCTTTGACAGATTGGTTTACCGCGCCCTCCGGCTCGGGAGACTTGTCAAAATTCCTTCTTGAATTGTATTCGTTAAGCCTTACATCCATAATGCACCCGACTATAATATTATGACATAATATAAATTCATTATTATGACATATTGCGTTTATAACAATCCTTGATAATTGGTACAACTTACGGGCAGGTCTTATATGTCAAATATAATGGACATTATATAACAAAATCTCATAATATGAACGGGGAAGCTATTCCCTTAATAATACCTAGGAGATATTAATATGGAAAGTTACTATGACTATGATAATAAAGATACCAAAGTATGCAACAAACCCGCCGCAAAAAAAGTTTTCTTGGAATGCGGCTCAAAACCTCATGATGCAATATTCGAATTAGACGACGGCAAGGTAAAAGAAAATCAATCTTTCGTATTAGACCGCGTTTTTGTGGATACGTCATGCCTGTTCAAGCCCGATGTGAAGATTGAATTTTCAAGCCTTATCGTATTTGAAGCGGAGGACGAGGAGGGTAGCGAACACGAAGTCGAGGTTGAACTGCTCTTCAAGCTGATAAAGACTTGCCACGGCAAATCCGAATGCCTGGAGACCTGGAAATACCTGAAAGAATTTGACATCGAGAACAACATCGACGAGCTTGAAATCGAAATCAGCGAGCCGTTTACGATAACTTTTTGCGACAAGTCCTGCCCCTGCGATAAGACGGGCGCTTGCTGCGAATACAAGATTGTCGTAGAGGGCAAAGACTTTGAAGGCGAATTCGACACTCTGAAAGTAATCAAGCCCAATATAAGCGCGATAGCGCAAGGCTATTGCATCTAATTAACCGTTACAGGTTACTAAGTCCTATAATAAACCTCCGGCTGACGCCGGAGGTTTTAGACTAATCCGCTATAGTATTCACACTTGCGGGGATAATAATCTCCCACATGCTCCCGCAGTGTCCAAATGCCGATTCGCCTATTATTTCTAATAATGCCTTTCGGTTAGATTTGTGCAATACATGAACGCCCGATCGCAATTTCAGTAACCGAATCGTGTTCTATCATCTCTAGCATAAAGCAGTTAGAAAATACTCCCAATTCTATTGAGGTAACATTTCCGGTAATAGATACTTCTCTGAGAGAAGAAGGTATAGAGAATGTTGAATAACATTCAGGAGCCCAATATTGTGTTACTTCATCATTGTCCGTATGATGTTCTTTGCCGAAAATATGTCCGAACATTGTGCTCTCATGCGCTTCGTCCTCATAAATAAATACATAATCTCCGCCATCAGGCACATAGTAATAAGCGCAACTGTATCTGGGCTTTCCTTAAAGAGTCCGACTAAATGCCGCTTGCGGCATTTGCGACCGGTCAAAGATAAAGAGCAATTAGCTAATAATAAAAGATTAGGTATAGCCTAATCTCTTAAAAGAAGCCGCGTTGCGATGAGGCAAGCGGAATTACCATAAATTCTCTACATATTCGCAGAATGCGTACATGTCTTTTATTTCGAGTTTTGTATTGTCTTCTAGGACGACGGTGCCGTTCCATATCCCGTGCAGCTGGTCGCATTGCATTTTGAGAAGTCCCAGCACATTCATATTAGTGGCGTTGTTATAAAAAGGCGTCATCGTCATATCGAATTTGCCGTCGTCCGAGACAAAATGCCACGGCTGCATCCATTTGCCTTTAGGGAATTTCTCAACATCGACGGCGCCGATTTTATGAGCTTTGCCGTCAAGAAACAGACAGGTTTCGCTTGCGAAAGATTCATCGCCTATGCCCCAGGTAATTTCAAATCCGAAAATATGCTTATTCCCTTTATCGTCCGTAATATACTTCGCGCCGTTGCCCCAGTACCAGCAGTTTTTATACGGCCATACACCCCTGCCCCAGTCAAGCACGCAAAATGTGTCTTCCTTAGAGAACTCATATATCTTGTCGCCGACCCTGAATGTGCCCGAGCACGGCATAGAGTTTTGCTTCATTGTCAGGAAGAAGCGCGTCGGCATATCCTTAAACGGCGTAACAATCGTGATGTTCTCGTGGTTATCGAACATATCCATATGAAAATCGCATTCCACGCGCCCGCTCTTGCTCGCTCCCTTAAACTTTATTGTCCTGTAATTTTCCCGCGTGTCGAATTCAAGCTCCGCCTTGCCGTGTTTATACTTATAATAATTCGGCGTATTGCCGTTAGCCGGCAGCACATATTTATTCTTGCCGCCTATATGATAATCAAGCGCCGAATGCGTCTCGCCCGTTGCAAAATCAATAAATGTCGCCATGGCGTATCCCGCGACTGAGATATTCGCGGTGCTGATTTGCACGAGCTGTCTGCCGTTGCTTATCTGATAGAAATCCCATTCCTTGCCGCGCCATTGCGGCCTTGCCTTAGTACGGTCGTACTCGAAAATATTGCGTCTCGCCCAGCCTTTAACGAGCAGGTTGCCGTTATCGTCGAGAAGCCTCACAGGCTCTTTAATCTCGATTTGCTTACGCCTTTCTCTTAAGTCCGTCCAGCTTTCATAAGGCCTTTTATATTCTTTCATAATATTCCTTGTTTTAATATTGTTACCGTCTAACAGCGAGGGCTTTGTCCGTTTATTATAATTTCATTATAACAAATATAGGTCAAAAGTCAATGCGAAAAGAACCGCAACCTCTCCGACCCAATTGCCGCTGCGGCATTCGCGATTGGTCGAGATAAGTAGCAAACGGCTAAAAATAAGAGATTAGGCGTAGCCTAATCTCGTAATAAAAGCCGCATTGCGACAATTTTGTCAGTCTGAAATTACCCTGTCTCAAGGATTTTTCATAAAGAGCGCGATATCGGAATCCACCTCGCCGATACTCGCTATATTAAAGTTCTCAACGAGCACTTTCGCGACATTCGGCGATAGAAATCCGGGAAGCGTAGGGCCTAAATGTATATTCTTGACTCCGAGATAAAGAAGGGATAACAGCACAATCACGGCTTTCTGCTCATACCACGCGATATTAAAGGCTATGGGCAGATTGTTGATGTCGTCAAGAGCGAATACTTCCTTTAATTTGAGCGCGATAAGCGCGAGCGAATACGAATCATTGCACTGACCTGCGTCCAGGACTCTCGGAATACCGCCTATATCGCCTAATCCCAGCTTGTTGTAGCGGTATTTCGCGCAACCTGCCGTGAGGATCACGGTATCTTCCGGCAGCTTCGCGGCAAATTCCGTATAGTATTCTCTGGATTTCATACGCCCGTCACAACCCGCCATGACAAAGAATTTCTTAATCGCCCCGGACTTTACGGCATCTACGACTTTATCCGCGAGCGCGAAGACCTGATTATGCGCGAACCCGCCCACAATGCTTCCCGTCTCGATTTCCTCGGGCGGAGGAAGAGTTTTGGCAAGCGCGATAATTTCGCTGAAATCCTTACGGCCGTTATCGTCTGCCGCAATATGCCCGCATCCGGGGTAACCTGTGGAGCCCGTAGTGAATATCCTGCTCCTTACCTCCTCGCTCCTTGGCGGCACTATGCAATTCGTCGTGAAGAGAATCGGCCCCTTAAAAGACTCGAACTCGCTTAGTTGTTTCCACCACGCGTTGCCGTAATTGCCCGTAAAATGTTCGTATTTCTTAAAATACGGATAATAGTGCGCGGGCAGCATTTCGCTGTGGGTATACACATCCACTCCCGTGCCCTGAGTCTGTTCAAGCAATTGCTCGAGGTCGGTGAGGTCGTGGCCTGAAATAAGTATCGCGGGATTGCCTCTTACGCCTATATTGACCTTAGTAATTTCGGGATTTCCGTACCTTGAGGTATTCGCCTCGTCAAGAAGCGCCATTACCTTAACGCCGTGCTCTCCCGTCTTCAATGTCAGCTCGACGAGATCGCCAACGGTCAGCGTATCGTCAAGCAAAGCGGCGAGCGCTTTATATATGAAAGCGTTTATTTCAAGATTCTGCTTGCCGATATTCTTCGCGTGTTCGGCGTATGCCGCCATGCCTTTGAGCCCGTATGTAATCATCTCTCTTAAGGATTTGATATCCTCGTCTTTTGTCGCGAGCACTCCGACGCTTTGTGATTTTTCGAGCATTGATTCTCTTGAATTTACCGTAAATGTCGCCGCATCGTGAAGCCCCTCTGCGTCTATTCTCAATTCGTCCCTTAACTTGAGCATTTTTAATATTTGCGTCTCGATAGAATCCGAATTGAAATTCGCATTGGTTATCGTCATAAACAGGCTGTTTATGACCTCGTAATTTACTTTATCAAGAGCGGCGATATCGATATTGCCTTTAACAATAATCTCCGCTATACCCTTGAGCGTATAAATCAGCACATCCTGAAGCCTCGCCGTCTCTTCGGTCTTGCCGCATACGCCGCGTATGGTGCAGCCTTTATTACCCGCCGTCTCCTGACACTGATAACAAAACATACTCATATTTATCCTCCGTTAATCTGCAATTAGCTCAAAATCCTCTTTGCCGACATAGCAAATAGGGCACTGCCAATCGTCGGGTAAATCCTCAAAAGCCGTGCCGGGCTCGATTCCTCCGTCGCTGTCGCCGACAGCGGGGTCGTAAATGTAACCGCAGGGAATGCATCTGTACTTATCCATAATAACCTCCTATTTTTTTCTTAACCGGGTTTTTACCCGTAGAATTGAGTGTATTATATCATCCGATTAATAGATATTCCGTTGTAAATACAACGAAAAGGCAATTTTTTTAATTAATTACTCCTTTTCTGCTTTCTATTTCTGTTAAGATTTCGGCGTAAGTCTTTTCGTTCAGGATATATTTCTTCTTATAAATCAGCATCGCAACACACATAAACACGGCGGGAATAACGCACATATTGACGAGCAGGATATTTTTTGCGGCTGTCGGAACGCTGTTTATTATCGCCTCTATCCGAAATAGCTTGTCCTCGCTTGTTATTATGCCGCGCGCGGCGTCGTTTTCAAGGGCGGAGATGCGGTTGGTATAATTTAACACTCCCGCGATAAGGTATACGATAGTGACGACGCCCTGCATAAGCGCGCCCGAGAATTTCGCCGTAAACGGTCTCAACGAAAAAATCAGCGCTTCCTCTCTTTTGCCCGTCTTATACTCATTGTATTCGACGGTATTAGCCATAGCGATTACCATTATCATATAAAAGCCGTGCCCGTAACCGGCAATGCCGTTAGCGAGCATCATAGAGCCGAATTTTATGTACCATAGCGCCGTATTTTGCGGGGCGGTAGGAATAACCAGACCGAGCAGCATCATCAATAAATACCCCCCTATTATCGCAAAACCCGTGGAATACAACATCTTTGTACGCGTAAATTTCTTTTCAAGCCACGGATAAGTGACGGTAAATAAGATATTCGCCGCGCCGAACAGTACGAAAAAGAAAGTGAGCAGTAATCCGTTGTAGCCGAATTCGAAGAATATATACGCCGTAATAAGACCGCCGCCGACTACTCCCGTCCCGACGCTGAATATAACCATTATCAGCGCCGACCACAACAACTGGTCGTTTCCCGCGACTTTGACGAATATTCTTTTCAGAGTAATTCTATCTTCCTGTTTAAGAGGCGGAATTTTTGTCTCTTTTACGCCCAGTACCGTAAAAAGCTGGAATCCGATCATTATTATCACCGCGAAAACCGATATGACCCTGTAACCCGTAACCGCGCTGCCCTGTATGGCGAGATCGCCTATTGTTATCACGGGAACGATTATCCCGACAAGACCGCCGCCGATTGAAGCGACAAACTGCGCCGCCGACATCAATTTGCTTCTGTCGTGCTCGTTGCTTGTCAGCGAGGGCATCATTCCCCAATACGAAATATCGTTCATCGTGTATGTTATGCTGAACATAAAATACATTATTCCGAACAGGAGGACGAACGAGCCGCCTTGCAGTTCATTTGAAAATGTCGTGATTATTACGCCGCCCGTGAGAATCGCGCCGGAGAGCTGCCAAGGCTTGAATTTGCCCCATTTAGTCCTTGTATTGTCTACGATACCGCCCATTATCGGGTCGTTAAACGCGTCAAAAATTCTAGCCGCGATTATAATAAATGTAATCGCCCCAAAATGCGATTTCGTAATCTGCTTGGTGAATAATATGTAATTAAGCAATTGAACGGTAAATAATACATAAACAAAATCCCGTCCGAATGTGCCGAGTGAATACATCAGCAGGTTTCGCCGGGTCAATTTATCGTTTCCGTTATTCGCAACTTCATTATTCCGCATTTATTTACCGCCTTGCTTCAATCCGATTAATTATGAATAAAGGCTTATACTTCCTAAGCCCTTGCCATATTAAATCGTTAATACAATAATAATGGCATATGCGGCTTGTGTCAATAGCTTAATTTTTCCGTTGTCCGACGGACAGCTGAAGTAATGACTTGATTATATATTAATTATAATAGCAGCATAACGGGCATATCAAGCAGAGCGGTAAACGCGAGGGAAGAGGCTCAATCGACCGAAAGTAAGACATATTTTATAACTTAAATAATAACGCCTATAAATGATAATCTAATTTGAAACTGTGAAGAAGCTATAACGGATGAATTTTCGAGCTATATAGACACAATCGGGTTCTCCATAGCATTATTACATGGAGGTTTCGATTGGGGCTATAGAGCCGAAAAGGCGCCGTTAGAGCGGTATAGCAGTTCCGCTTGCCTATAACGGCAAGCGGAATTAAAGTCAGCAATTCCAGTCAATTTTTGCGGGATTGGGCTCATTATCTCTCGAAATCGCTTTCAGAGCCGCTTCCATTAATCCGCATTCATTGTTCGCGTATTTTTCTACTTCTTTCCATGGCGCGTCCGTTCCCAAGCGGTCATAGGCTATCGCAAGCGCTCCGTAGAGGGCAAGCCCCAGACAATGCCTTGCCGAGTGAATTGTTGACGCGCTTTGAGCAATCGCCCTTGCAGACGCCTGAGCTACTGGGTTATCCGTTCCGCGCGCTGCGGAATGGCATTCGAGTATCTTGGGCTTTGCTTCAGGCAACTTAATATCTCCGTTCAGCCATTTCAGCGCGGCGTCAAGCGCGTTTTCGGGACGCGTATCATAAGGATAATGCTTTATATATAGCGGCAGAATTATCCGCTTGGAATACTCGACCGCCCATTTAATAAGCGTCGCCTTGCTCTGTGTCTTGATTAGTGCCATAAGCGATTTTATTTCAGGAGCATTATAATCGCTTAACATCTTCCTTGTCTTTGCCATACTACCTCAGGGACAGGTATATATCCTGTCTGTTGATTATATTTCTGCGACGCTATTCCCGTTCATTTATGGATACTCGCACGCTGTCGCCGGGCTTTTTAGCGCGGATATCCTTGTTTAAACCTATGATATAGCAAATCGAGCCGTCGGAGTTTTACGCCCATATTGACAATGCTTCCGTTATAACATAGATATTCATCAATGATATCATCCATGCGATTATGTAAATCCCATTTGGCATTTTCAGCGATGAGCATAAGCCCGATGTTTCTTTGGTATGAATTATCGCTCCTTAATATATCACGACAATTAATCATAGTCAAGATAAAAAATACTTCAAGCTAATCGCCTTAGCGGCTTAATTGGTTTTAATACTTTGTCTTCATAGACAAATTCTTGCGCTCTCTGTTCTCACCTCAGGGGTATTTTTTTATACTTTCGATGTCGTCCGTAGGCAGCCAGTCGTCCATATTGCCGTAGTTGCTGCGGTCGACTGCAAAAGGTGTGATTAGCTGTAAACTCTCCACCTCTATCAGCACCAGATAGCGTTTGCCGCCCCACCGCTTAATCTGGTTAGGGCTTAAACAGAGCGTCGATTGATTAATTGAAATAAGTTGCCGCGATTCCTGTTCGGTCAGCTTCTCCGAGTTAAGTACCTTTTTTACTGTGGCGCGGCACTTAACCAGCCCGTCTCCGCTGTTTTCGATAAACCATAATATCTCGCCGGGATAAACCCGCCCGTAGGGTAATTTTCTTCCCGCTGCGCCCCGGATAATCATACTTTTTTCGCCGCTAATAAGTTTATTCAATTCCCTTTCTTTGGCGTCAAGATAGACAATGTGATCCATATGTAAAACCTCCTTTAATTTGATTGCATACCGATAATTGCGCTTTTACCCTGCCACCGGCAAAACAACAGGGAAAATGTAAACATTTGCAGCCCGATTTCGGGATATCCGATGAGCGGATTGAAAGAAAAGCGGGTATACAGAAAGCCCTCAATCGAGCCCGGACCTGTTATTACCGCGCCGATACCTGTGAGGATGAACAATAATACGAAAAGTTTAAGCCAGCCCTTTCGCTCTTCAAAAACCTCCCTGAACGGATAGACCGCGAGCGCCAAAAGCGCGCCGCGTATAACTTGGACGAGGGGCGCGATCCTTACGGTGAGGGCATCGGCAGGCTTCATAACTAAATCGAATATCGGGTCGCGGATAAAATACTCAAAGTACCCGCTGACCAGCATAAACAATACTCCGAATACGAGATAGGTCAGCGTATGCAGGGCAATAAACCGTAGTGTAAACGCTATTATCGGATATCGTTTTACCGCACTTTTCATGATAATCCTCCTTGAATCTATAATAATTTGTTTATCCCGTCGCTACCGCATTTCGATAACATCTTATCAGCAGCGACTTGATGTATCAGATAAACGACAGTGAATAATTGTCTTAGCGCTTGCCCCGCTTTTTCGAGAATCCCGGCAACCATGCGTACAACAGCAGCGCAATTGAGAATGCTAACACCGAGCACCCGAGCCATATTGACAATACGGGAAAAACCGAAGCAACAAATAAATACTCTTGAAAAACGCACCATATCAAAGTCACTAGCAATATTACAGCCGTCGCTGTCAAAAGCACTCTCAATGCAGTCCGTCTATGCCGGTGAAAGCCTAAAACCAATTTCAATATCATTAACAAACTCGCAGACATCAGCATACCTATGACCGCCGATAGCCCGTAATGCCCCCAGATAATTCTTCCCATACCAACCGAATTGAAGCCGCGCCATTGAGCCCAATCGCTAAGGATATATGAGATGAGCGGCCAGCTTCTCTGGCTGTTAGTGAGAATTACTATAGCGTCGCCTGTCTCAGGCACAGCTTGAAAATGCGTCATTATGCCCTTGCCCTGACCGCCATGGGAAACGCTTTTCAGTCCGTTAGGCAGCTTTTCGATATAATGCCCGAATCCGTATGAATCGAATACCAGACCGTAAATTCCGATTTTATTGCTTTCAGGCTGATACATCTGCCCTATACTTTGAGTATTCAATACGGGGTTTTCTTTCATTCCCGCCGCCGCAAAGCGCGCAATATCTTCGGCTGTGGCGAACAGTCCGCCCGAAGCCTTTGAGGGATAGAGATAGTTAGGCACGGGCTTTCCGCTGAGGTCGTATCCCGTAGGCGGATAAGGCGCGGAAGTCGCGTCTATTGCATAGGAGGCGCTTTCCATCCCAAGCGGCAGAAATACCTCTGAATGCAAATACTCCGAATAGCTTTGTCCTGTGACATCCTCAATCAGAATCTCCAGAATATTATAACCCACATTGGAGTAGGAAAACCCCGTTCCCGCCTCATGCACGGACACCGCCTCATTGGTCATCACATCCCTGTTAGAGGGAATCTCCTCGCCGGGAGAGTAGATTTTGGTAAAATCGCCCAGCGGCATCCCCGCAGTATGGCTTAACAGCCGGCGAGCCGTAATCTCCTCGGTCGGATAGCCGGATTGCGGTAATTGCCAGCTTTTCAGATACTGCGATACAGGTGTATCGAGGTCAATCAAGCCCTTTTCCGCAAGCCGCATTACGCCCATCGCAGTAACGGATTTTGTAATAGATTGCACGCTCATTGGCGTATCGGCCGTCAATCGCCTGCCGCTTTCCGAATCCGCATAACCGTATGCCTTTGTCCATACGATTTCGCCGTCCCTTACAAGCGCGATGCTGCAGCCCGGTATCTTATACAGCTTCATAAGGGCGGGAATTCGCTCGTTCATATGCCCCTTAAAATCCTCAAGCGGCGCGTCCGCGCGCATAGTCCGCTTGATATGCAGACTTCCCGAGAACAATGAAACAAGCAAGCCGATTACTACGGATAGTAAGATAAACCATACCCAGATTTTATGACCTTGAAATAATACTGTATATTGCATACTTAACCTCCTTTTTTAGTGCAAATCTCGGACATTCCATTCCATACGCCTTAACCATAACAAGGTGAATGCCGTTATTAATATAACTAAAACGGTTGTCATAGTCAGCGGAAGCAATAATGACGGGGCGCCCGACAATATAATCTTTTGCGCTTCCACAATCAGACCGGAGGGCGTCCATTTCTGTATATTTAACAGGGAAGATATTAAATGCAATCCGAACGCCGTTATCAGCGTAAAAAATCCTGCGGGTACAGGTCTTTTCAGCAAAACGCCCCACATCGTCAGACAAGAGAGTAAAAACAGCGCATAAAACCCCTGCAACAGTCCGCAGTACACAATGGGCAGAACGCCGGTTTCAAAGCCGAAGAGAATTCCTGAATAACCGTAATCGGCAAGCAGCGCGAGTACGGGAATAATAAGCAATGACGCGCCGAATACCAGAAGCTTTGCTCCGAGCATTAATCCGAACCGTTTACCCGAGCACAGGGACAACACCCATGTATGGTCTCGAATCTCGGATGCCGTCAGCCCGCACAGCGTAAAAGCGATGATTACCGTTCCTATTTGCACCACATCGTCCATATAGTTGCGTATCGAGTCAAGCTGTGTCAATTTATTCAATCCCGCGTCCTGCGCGAATTCTTCCCCAAGCTGACCGTTTAATACCATAGGAAGTATTACTTTTAACATCAGAGGCGTAAGCAGCGCGAAAAACAGAAAACTAATAAATATAATAAGAATCCTGCCGCTTCTTATGGCGTAACGCAATTCCTTGATGATTTCTGTTCTCATTTTCCGTTTACCTCCTGCAAGTACAAATCTTCTAATCGCGCCTTTTTCAATGCAAAAGATTCTATCGCGATTTCATGCTTTGCCAAAAACCTCATCACCGACACTGAAACGGTATTATCAGCCGCTTTGATTGTGAAGGCTCTTGCCGACTTTGTTAAGGACATTACACCCGGCAGCTGTCCGACGGCATCGAGTATTTCCGGTCTTAATTCAGCAACAGGCGTAATATCGAACATAGGTCTAGAGTTCTCTTTAATTAGCTGCGTAAGCGGTTTTTCAAACATCATCCGCCCGCCGTAAATCATGCCTACGGTATCGCAGACACGCTCCACATCGTCTAAGATGTGCGTGGAAAACAGAATTGTTTTACCCATGTTTTTTAATTCTTTGATTAAGCGAAGCACCTCGCTTCTGCCCTCGGGGTCGAGAGCCGAGGACGGCTCATCCAGAATTAATAGTTCGGGATTATGAACAAGAGCCGCGCCTATTCCCAACCGTTGCTTCATACCGCGGGAAAATCCGCCTACACGGCGGTTCTGTGAATCCTCGAGCCCCGTCCAGCGGAGTATCTCTTTAATACGCGCGGTTTCACGCTCTCCGGATAAGTATACAAGAGTTTCGCGCGCGGTCATCCAAGGATAAAATTTAGGATCTTCAGGTAGATATCCTATATTCAAGTCGCCGGGATGGGCGAGCTTTGATATATCTCTGCCGTTTACGATACATTCGCCCCGAACAGGTCTTGAAAGACCGGCCAGAATATTCATGGTTGTCGTCTTTCCCGAGCCGTTCTGACCGATAAAGCCGTATACCTCGCCGGTTTTCACACGCATATTAAGCCCCTTTAATACCACGAAACTGCCGAAATTTTTTGCAAGTCCCTTTACCGCAATCATTTATATTCTTTCCTCCTTCCCACGAGAAGAAATATTACAGGCCCTATTACGCTGACAAGCAGACAGATAAAAAGCCATACCCCCTTGCTCATGGTCTGAACGCCTTCTTTAAAGATTTTGACGCCACAGTAAACCGCCAGGCTCAACTGAAGCAGAATAAGCGGAGAGAGTATCAGTAGCATTTCTTTAGTAATCGCGTATCCGTTCATAATGCGCACCTATTCGCTTAATGGCTTTTTGTCTTGCGGCTTATAGTTAGGATAACCGCCCCGAGCACCACGCCTATGCCGGCGCCTATCAACAGCCACATCACCACATTTTGCAGCAATGCCCCGAGCACGATGCCTACCGCTGCGCACAATCCGATGGCTGTGCCCGCATTTAAAATTCCTGACCACTTTTGCTTTTTCATTACAAACCTCCTTAATTGATTTTTAACGATTTTTCCCATGTTGCGGATACTTGTTCTTTTATTATTGCGTCCGTCATCAAGACTGTTAATAAAATAGCTTAACATATTCCATCGACAGATACCGCGGAGCTTAGTTATTTTCTAATAAATACTCTTTATCAGTCTCATTTTTATAACCTTTGGACGCTGTTTCTATGTACAGTATAGAGGTAAGAGCGGTCATATGATAAGTTACCCGGGTCATATTTCCGGTAATAAAAAAGATATCGGTAGACCGTTGAAAGCGCACGGGATACCGAAAGTCAAAAAAAACGGGAGCCGTTGTTAATAAATGTTTATATTAAAAACCTAATTCCTTAAAGTACAATATCGCGTTAGCGCGGTCGGTAATTCCCGCCTTGCCGTAGATTTGGCTGATATAATTCTTGACCGTGCCGACCGTCAGAAAAAGCGTCTCTGCTATTTCCTGATTGCTTTTGCCCTGCATCAGCAAACGAATAATATCCAACTCGCGCCGTGTAAAGTCCGAAAGCGAAATATCAGCCCGCTTCTGCCTGCCGATATGCTTTGTAATCTTTGCCGCGATATTCCCCGGCAAGATGACGCTGCCCCGCGCGGCGTCCAGGACGGCTTCGGACAGTTTAGCGCCGCTGATATCCTTTAACAGATACCCGGAAGCGCCCTCGGAGATTGCGCCTATAATGGATTCGTCGTCGTCAAATGTCGTTAATATCAAGACCTTTGTTTCGGGGAAATCCCGCTTAATAAGGCGCGTTGCCTCCACGCCTCCCGTTACAGGCATCCTGATGTCCATAAGTACGACCTGCGGGCGGTGAATGCATGTTTGTTCATAAGCCTCCGTACCGTTCTTTGCTTCCGCAACCACTTGAATATCGGGATTTATCTGAAGCAGCGCGCGCAATCCGTCCCTGATGATGGTCTGATCATCAGCCAATAAGACCGTAATACGTTTCACTCTTGATCCTCCTTTCTCTCCGCGGCGGGGATAATAAGGCTGACTGTGAATCCTTCTCCCGGCGCGCTTTCCGTTTCGAGCGTGCCGCCCGCGCTTTGTATGCGCTCCCGCATGATAGACAGTCCCGAGCCGCATTTTAGCGTATCCGTTCCTACGCCGTTATCGGTAAAGGTAAAGCGTAATTGCCTGTTATGTCCGCTTATCAGGATATCAGCTCCCGTTGCGCGCCCATGCTTAATAGCATTGGTTGCGCATTCCTTGACGACCGAAAGCAGAATGCCCGCCTGAAACGGCGATAAGGCGATCCCCGATTCCATAACGATACGGATATCCAGTCCTGTATCTGAACGGATTTCCTGCAATAGCTTATCAAGAGCCTCCGCGAAATCCGTTTGGTTTCCCGCCCGAACCACTCTGACGGAAGCTCGAAGCTCTGAAAGCCCGCGACGCACCTGTTCCTTTCCCTGACGCAGTTTTTGCGCTGCATGCGGCTCGGAAATAAGACTCTCCGCCGCTTCCAACGCCAGTACGGCAGCGGTCAGTGTATGCCCTACCGTATCATGCATTTCGGCGGCTATGCGGTTTCGTTCTTCCACTACGGCTAAACCTTTCAGTTTTTCAGATTGTTCATTGACCGTATTAAGGGCAGACTCCAGCCTGATGCTTGTAATCATCTGTTTTTTTAATGTGTAAAACGCAAGCAGGGCAAGCAGAACGACAATCGTATTGACGAAAAAATACCGTACAAGGTCGCTCATACCCGCGTCTTTCAGCAAAAAAATTGTTCTTGCCGTACTTCCCAGAAGATAAGCGCCCAGAGCGCCGATTTCATATACCTTGGCGCGTGTCAGCGGCGCATAATTTATCGCGCTGAAACCCGCAATAATCGAAATAAATAAATTATCCCCGGATGCGTCAAGATACTGAATGGGAATGCACAAAATCAGTTGCAGCACGGGTAAAAGGGGTAAGGCTCTAAACCGCTTTTTTTCGGGAAGCAGATTGTAAAGGAGCATTATCAAAAAAGAGATTGTCAGCAGCCAGAGCAAGGGTGTATAAACCGAGGTATCGGCATTCTCCGCCAGCATATGCAGCCCCATGACCTGATACGAAATAACAAGTAGGAAGAAAATTCCCTTGTTTGTCAGGCGGTTAGCTTTCTCCACTTCGGCGCAAGTTGTGTCCTTGGGCGGCGTTTTTTCCGCGCGCAACAGATGAAAGGCAATAGCTGCCAAACCGAAAACGGCAATCGATAAGATATACATGGCGCGGTCAAACGGCTTCAGGCGTTTTTCTTTTACGCCGTTCGCGATGCAGAGGATTTGCATCAACAGCTGAAACAATATCCCCGGAAGCAGGAACGGCAATATCTCTTTAATCTGCATATCCCCGCTCCGCCTTTTCAATCCGCCGCGGTATTTTGTTCCGCTTATTTATTTGTTTAAGTAATTTCATCACATTTATTATAACCCCGTCGAGACATCAAGACAACAGTTTTCAACATGGAACGGAGTTATCAGATTGATGTCGGATATGTATTTTCCAGATTTCCCGTACAAGGGAATATGTCGGCAGTGGTTATTATGAATTATCCGTTCGCCGAAACATGTCCACAAAAATATTCTGCTTTTACCTGTTCTTGATAAGAAGCAAAGTGCTCTAAGAGAATACAATGTAGGATGCCGTTCAGTGTACAATAAAGATTCTGTATCAATCTGGCTTCTATTTAGCGGTATATGTTATTTTCTGCATACGGCGCAAACGATAGGACTTTCATCCGTTAGATTTGCCCCAGTAACGTCGCCATATAGAATAACTGAAGCGAAACCCGCATTCAGCAGAGCCTTTTTAAATTCTTGTGGTTCAAATCCGTGATTCCAAATGTTATATGTTGCACAATCATCAGCTGTAATAATTGTATATTGCTCCAAGTAGTTCTTATTTGGGTAGGATACGTTACGCTTAATGTTTATATAAGAATCTGCCCGCCAGAACCCACCATTTTCATATTCAACCGTCAATGAATCAGTGAATTCTTTATATTGATTTGATGTAAAAACATCAACAACAAATAATCCGCCATGTTTTAAGCCACGGTATATTTTTTTGAGTAAGGCCATCCGATTTTCAGGCGAAAGTACGCCAAAATCACAGTAGATAAGGATAGCTAAATCGTATTCCTTGTCATAGTCAATCGTCAGATAGTCTTGATAGATGAATTCATTCTTTTCGCATCCATAATTCTCTCTTGCATAAGCAATCGAGCGTTGCGAGAAATCAATTCCTGTGATACTAAACCCCTTATCAGCAAAACGCTTGGCATACAGTCCCGGACCACAACCTAAATCTAGAATTTTTCCGTCTTGTTTCCCAAGTAAAGAAACAATCCATTCTACTGAGCGATCCATGAATTCATGCGCCCTGGAGGCACTTTCTACATCAGGGTTTAAATGTAGCCCCAACATTGATTTTGAAATATATTCATCATCCCAGAATGGAATACCGGTTGTCTCATATGCAGTCGGTTTATTTCCGATTGTTTCAACTATTTTTTTGTACGGTACAGTGAGTTCAATGTTCACTATTTTTTTATCCAAATATTCCAACCACCTAATAATATAAGAGTATTACTTGATATTTGCGCCTTTCGAGCATATATATTATACCGCAATCTATTCCGACAATTCAACCTACCACGCATAAATTTCAGCCACTCAACCTGCTGGAGTAACCGATTTAGATGTCGTCGATATGTTCCTTCCAACGCAAAAACACACTTTAGGTCGAGAAGTCAATTTAGATGTAGTCTTAAAACCCAATAATATCAAGGCTTTTCACGTGACATCAAGACCACTATCTCAACATGCCTTGAGTGTATAAAAAAGATGTCGTACCCCTCTGGCATCCCCTTGGCGGTGAGTTATAATTCAGAAACAGTCGCCTGGTAGGCTACTTTTTGCATCAGTGTTCTTCTCGGGTCGTATCCGCCCAAGATGCAACTGCCTGCCAATCACGGAAGTCGCCTTCGGGCGCTTGTACTTTGTTAATGATCCACTTTTCAAAAGGGTTCAGCGTTTTCAGCTCCAATTTTCCTCCAAAGCAGGTGATATCACGAGGATGTATGCGTTCAATGACTGGTCGGAGAGATTTAGGGTAAAACCAGCCGTCCATCTGTTCAATCGGGTTTCCGGGGCCGGTTGGGCCGCATATAAAGAGCCAAACAGGCAATTTCTCCAATACTTCTATGTTCCTTTTCAAAAAATGCACGACTTTTTTATGCCAAAGACCGATATAAACCGAGCTACCGAGGATGATTTTACTGTAAGGAGTCAGATCAGTTACTGTACCGGCATCCAGCACATCCACCTGCAAGCCTTTTTGTCTGAGTGTTTCACCGATTCTTTCAGCTATCTCCGCAGTCGAGCCTCTTTTGGAGCCATAAGCCACTAATATTTTCTTATCCATTGGTTACCCCTCCCTTGTCAATGTCGTGAGCGCAGCCCGATATGAACGCGAGAATTAGGAACAGCAGCCCGACGCCCAAGGTAGATACCATTACCGTGCTGATGCTGTCCGGATCGGATACGCCGGGTACAAATCCAAATATTGCGATTTGCAGCGTAATAAGTATAAACAGGGAGCTGACAATCAAGAAAGGACGCCATAGCTTTGACAAAAACCTGCGCGTACCTGCTGGCAGAACCTTTCTCCACCAATTGAGTGGCTTATGGATACGCAGGGACATTGCCCATCCAATCATAAAGAAAATTATCTGAGCTATTCCGCCTCCGACTAATAACAACAGGATAAACAACGACAGAAATATCAAAGAGGCATGCTTTTTATGCATAAAGCCCGCCGACCAGATGATGACGGCAACCCCCACCAGCATGGCGGCAATACCGGTTATCAGAAAATTCGGGATGATGGTAAAGGCAGGCTCATTTCCATGAAGCCACATTCTGTTTGCCTCTCCGATGGCGTCAATTACATAGCCATTCGTGGCAGTATTGCCTTGCAACGCTTCAAAAAAGCCATGACTCATGCCGCCTATGCCGAAAATGACACCGAGCGTGGCAACGATTGTCTGAATCGCACGATTGACGTTGCCTTGTTTTGTATTAATAGTATTTTCGCTTATCATTACTCTACCTCCTTGATTCGTCCGGATAATACGCAATCGACTATTTGATTGATCTTTTGCTTCCTCTTTTCCTCATCAAAAAAATCCGTGTCCAAATATCTGCTATAAAACTCTGGTTTCAGCACAATATGGTGAAATGGAATCATGAGCTGCATGGCGATAATATTCAAGTCCGATTCATCGCACTCAGTCAATATCTCTTTTAGCAAGGGCGTGACCAATTTGCAGGAATTCCCGCAGCCGGATTTCAGTTCGAGTGAAATAGCGATTTTGCAGATATTGCGGTATTTGAACGCCGCATCCGCTGTTGCGAGCAGCATATTCCGCAGCCGTGTCTGCGCGTCGATAGCCTGTTTGGTTATTTTGGTTGGACTTCTCAATAATTTCGCCCATCATCGTTCCTACAACCTGGCTGAGCAGATTCTCTTTTGACTGGTAGTAATAATTAACAAGCGCAAGATTCACGCCAGCTTTTGATGCAATCTCTCTCGTCGTTATCTGCTGTTCGGTTTTTCCCTTGGTCACTAATTCCATTGCAGCTTGAAATATCTTATCTTTAGCGCTTGCTTCATCCGGGTTCATTTTATAATACCTCCATTAAACTAGTTTTAAACATGTTTAACATTATAATACTCAACATCATAAAGATTGTCAATAGGTTTTTGAAAAAGAATTATTATAGTGAATAGGGTACTAATCCCTAAAGTATGCTAAATAAGGTCGATGTCATCTATAAAATAGTCAAAACCTCCGGCTAAGCCGGAGGCATGAATAGCCCTAGAAGGGCATCTTGGAGTTATCAAGAATGGATTCTACTATTCGAGAGAAGCATGTAATAAAATACTCGCAGAAATAAAAAAAAACGTATCAAGATGATATTATTTCTCCTGGTAATATTCATTTCTACTTTTTTCGACATATTGCGACACATTCCGTGTGGAACGATAGGCTCACCTCGATGTCTGGTCTGTATTTTTCGTTTTGTTCGTTCGCGGGAATAGGTCAATAATGGATTTTATGGGTACTATCTGTTCGCGGAAACAGGTCAACGTTTTTTGCTCGTTCGCGGGAATATGTCAACATTATTGTTTTAGCTCTTAAACGTCAAAGAAAATCGCTATAAATTGCTCCCTATTTCACTCCCATAATTTTAATTGTTCTCTATGTATGATGTCCACCGATTATAGACATCTCTCAACGGTGCGTCCAGATAACTCAAAGCCTTGTCCCTTATCCAATCTGGCACACCATAGGCGGCTTCTGCAATGCTACCGGTAATAGCAGCAAGCGTGTCGCTGTCACCTCCGAGGGAGATAGCATTTCGGATTGCATCCTCAAAGTCCATACTTTCAAGGAAAGCAATAATCGCCTGTGGTACCGTATCCTGACAGCTTTCATTGAAGCGGTAAATTGGACGAATTTCGTCAAGCGTCCGGGATAGATCATATCCAAAATTAGATTCTATCAGTTTTTTTATTTCATCTTTCAATTCTTCAACCGACCACGGCTGGCAATAATCGAAGGCGTGACCTCCGGCGTAGAACCGGCTCAAAAATATCGCTACTGCGGTAGCTTGTGCGCCTTTGACTCCTTCAGGGTGGTTATGCGTCACCTCAGCAGATTTTGTTACACATTCCCAACCGTTTGATGGCCAACAACCTGTACGCCCATAGAATCCGCAATTCATCACCCAAGCGCAAGGTGATACTCTCATCGCCGAACCATTACCCCAAGAGTTGTAAGGCTTACGGTCATCTGAGTGCATCCAACTACCGAATCTGCCGCCGTACCCTGCGTCTGGGTAGAGCCGTCCCCACTTCTTGTATGCGTCAATGAAATCGTCGGCTTCGCCACCGTTCATTATAGCGTCTGCTGTGGCTATGGTCATCACTGTATCATCTGTGAAAAAGCAGTCGTCGCGGAACAGCGGGAAGTCTTTTGTTTTGATGTTATGCCATTCGTAGACCGAGCCTACGATGTCTCCTATAATCGCTCCGAGCATTATTTACGACCCCCTCGCCGCTTCACGTCCTTGCGGATTTCCTCAAAGCAAGCCTCGTCAACGGTTCCCGCCTCCCGGAATGTCGCCACAGCACTTGCCATTACCTTAAAGTTCAGTTCCGTCCCCTCACTGTCGGCTAGATAATCAATCGCTCTGTCAGGAGCAATGCCGAAGCGCCCGGCGGTTTGAACCGCATCAATATTCGCACCAAGGAAGATAAACTCCCAGCCATACTTTCTTTTTTGCCTTTCGATCTGTGCTTTGACCTTTTCTGCAGAGTATTCACGACTGGAGTTTTCCTCGCCATCTGTGATAATCACGAACATTACCTTTTCGGCGCGGTAATCCTCGGCAGTGTGCTTTTGCGCGTTACCAATTTTATGAATCGTACTGCCGATTGCATCAAGAAGTGCTGTCGATCCGCCAACCTGATATTCTTTTTCGGTAATCGAGCTGACCGCCTTAATGTCAATCCGGTCATGGAGCAGTTCATAGTTGTTATCGAACAACACAGTTGTAATGTGACATTCGCCTTCAATTGCCTGCTGCTTTTTAAGCATTGAGTTATATCCGCCAATGGTGTCTGCTTCCAGACCGCTCATGGAGCCGCTTTTGTCGAGTATAAATACCAGTTCAGTTAATCCCTTTTTCATTGCCATGTCCTCCTTAAGTTTTATTGTGACTTAAGGATAACAATTCTCGTAGGAAGTAGGGTCGCTCGAAAAGCGACAAATCAACGAGATAAATCGAGTTTTGTGAAGTGGTTTCCCCAGGAGCTTTGTAGCATATTATCCAAGCATCCCATGATCCTTGCCGCGTGGCTCGGTTGCAAGGTAAAAATATAGTCCCGGACAGTACCCCGCTTAAATGTCACGCCTGCTATGACGGCATCTTTTAGGATTGAATTCTCATGCATCCAAGCAAAACGCTGCAAATAGACGGATTCCTGCTCTCGGCAGCGGTGGTTATAAATTATTACGCTTTTGCCAGCAGTAAAATAATCGGCAATCTCGTTCGGAAACACATATTTAACGCTTTTAGCGGAGCCTGAGGATACGCTTTTTACCAGCAAACCATTATCAGGGTCGAGGAATACGATATCCGCGCTGCTAAGCATCTCTAATGCTTTAATATGCCAATCCTGTCGAGAAAAAGTCCGTGAGGGTGAATAAAGTATTTCATTATAATAAACAGCGTTTGGAACGAGATCCATAGTTTCCAAAGCAGAAACGCTACGCTGGCTATAAACTATTTCTTTCAGTGAATTTCTCAGCGAGTCATCACATCCATTATATCGCGTGTCTGTTATGTACCCGATATGTTTACCGTCGGCATTATGACTCTCATCAGGAACAAGATACCAGTTTACACCAATGTCAAGTTGTGAACTTATGAGTTGCCTTAGCAAACCTAGTTTTCCAAAATCCCCAACGTCTCCAGCATACCTATTTTGCATTCTCAACCTCCCAATAGTGGCTGATCGTACTCGAACAGCACCTCATTTATCTCGAAAACGTCGTATTTGCCGTTGGTAATAAAATACTCAACGATAACATCGAACTTTACAGCGTGTGAAAGCGCATATCCAGCCCGCTCCAAGAAGTCGTCGGTTTCGTCGAGAGATAATTCCAGTGCCACGGCAAGAGCAATAGCCGTACGCTTGCTTGGCATATATCCTTTGTTGCTCCTGATTTTAGAGAACAGCTTTCGGTCAAGGTTGGCACGTTTATAAACATCAACATCCGACATTTCCTTAGCATCAATCAGGCGTAGAAGCATCTGGGAAAAAGGCTCATCAAGGTTTCCGACCAAATCATCAAGTGGGAGAGGCGCCCCCACGGATGGGGAGAGCATCTCTTCAAAAATAGGCTCATTGTAATTTGTACCATACTCGTCAGCTTCGTATAAGGCATCCCGCTCCACATCAAGCAGTTGTCTTCTCCTAATTTCATGAGTCTCAACGTAATGCTCATCAATGTAGCTTTCGACTGCTCCGATCAATTCGCTACTGATAGAGAAGGCTGCCTTGTCATACACCACAAGTGTGACATCAATGTCATGGTCAGCAAGGAAATCTTGAATTGCCGAGGTTGCCACTTGAAGGGCCTCATCTTTAGGGTAGCCGTATATGCCACTTGAAATCAACGGAAACGCTATGCTTTCGCAATTGCTTTCAATGGCTCTTTTCAGCGAGTTCGTATAAGCGTAACGGAGATGCTGCTCGTTTTGCTCTTTGTTCCATTGCTGATAGACGGGACCTGCTGCATGGATAATGAATTTAGCAGGCAGACCAAATCCCGGCGTGATAACCGCTTCGCCCGTCTTAATGGGAGCAAGTTTATCACAGGCAGCTTGAAGCTTTGCCGCTCCCGCTGCCTTGAATATAGCGCCGCAAACCCCACCACCCATTTGCAGATCGGTGTTTGCAGCGTTGACGATGGCGTCAACTTTCATTTTTGTGATGTCCTGCCGGACGATGGTAAATGGCATTAATACACCTCCATTATCTTTGCAATTCTTTTTTTAACCTGTCTATTATTAAAGCCTCACGTGCTTCCAAAAACTCAGGAAAGTTAGTAAACGCAAGATCAACATTGTCAGGGATCAGATGTTTCTGCCGATATGCAGACTGTGCTTCTTTGGTAGGTATATTATCCTCAAACCACTTTTTGAAATCCTTGTCGTTCTTTGATGTATTATCCAATCCCTCAAGTAATTGCAGATTGCCTATGTAGTTGAAGTTTTCCATGAAATCCATAATTCTGTCAGCAGGAATCCCTATCTTGCGAAGTTTACGTTCTGTGAACTCAGCCTTCGGAAAAATGTGATCAATATGAAATAAGTTATGCAAATCTGCCCACGGGTAAAGAATCGACATTACGGTCAGAGTATCACCCTGTCCATACTTAAGATATAACAGATTATCGATGTCAGCATCAGTAAATTCGTGCGTTCTGTTTGTGCCCTTAAATCGTTCAACAATCTTTTCAAACGGGAAGATTGTTGAACCATCGCTCTTGGCAATTATCTCTCTGATTGGGCGCAGGACGCCATCTGGCTGAGAGCTGAAAACACGCTTCAGCATTGCACTTATAAGCCATTTTTTGATTGTCCTTACGTTATCAGCATTTTGGGGTGTTGCAGCAAAATTCGTTGGTAGACCTATGTGCTTAATGTAATAAGCAATGGGTATGAGTAGGTTATTTGATGTAAGGTTGTCCCTGTTAAAACCCAGTCTGGCTGCAAGGGTTACCGCTTCTCGCAGGGCTGCTATAATATTTGACCATTCGGATTGAATCTTCAACATATTAGTATGGTTGAAGTTATCAATTTTGAATGCTATGTCAGGAAAATCGCACAGTACTAAACATGCTTTGAGTATAAAATCCTTATTGACATTAAAGCCTCTACCGATTGCGTTTATCTCATCAACTGCACTATGGATTTCCTCTCTTGCATCCAGGTCGTCCCATTGAGCGGAAGCAATGGAAAGAAGGAGATCCGAATAACTGAGTGGGGTTCCACCACTATTTACACGAATAAAGATATTGAGAACTTTATCCAGTTTATGGCTCTTTTCAAGATAATAGCTAATCGTTCCGTCGGCATGAATTGCTTGCCACAGTTTGCTAAGTGTTTCGGTGGCAAACTCTGCTTTATCTTCGTCATATGTGCCTTTACCAATTTTTACAAGATAGCTGTTGACTTTCTGGAGATACTTCATTGCATCAGAAAGTTTATCAAAGTCAAGAATATCACCAACATGAAACCAATAATGATCATCGTCATTTTTTAGCTCGTCATCGGTAAGGAACGTAAAATCATAGAACCAGTCATCATCATCCGATTTTTTCAGGAGATTCAAGTAAAGTTTACGAATTGGATATGCTTTAGGATTATCATAGCGCATATACGGTTTTTTATAAGCGTAAGTACCCATCAAACCGACATACAAAGAAGTTAACCGTTGCTGTCCGTCAAGAATTGCCGTCACTGTCTCGTTCCCGACAACGCTGGCTTTGGTGTTATGTCGGCAGGTCTTTTCATGATAGTTGCGGAGAAACTCGTAAAATACAAACTCTTTAACGTTTGTCGCACCGACCTCCCAAAAAAGGAACGATCCAATCGGGTAACCGAGCATAAGGCTGTCAAACAATTGTGATATCTGGTCGCAGTCCCAAACAAACTCACGTTGTATTGACGGCAGTAAATATTTCTTGCTATGAATACTGGCAATCGTTTCTTTGATTGTCAGAGCAGTTTGAAAAGCCATTAGCATATCCTCCCTGAAATCTATTTTGTTTAAACTTGCTACTTTTCAGTTAAGCAAAGTATGTTTTATAATTCATTTGCCTCGCTTGTTTCAACATCTTTTAAGGTTTTACCATCTGCTGTTTTCCAAGCAGTATATCCATTTGAACTTGCACCCGTTACAAACATTGAAGCTGCAGACGGCGATGAAAAAAGCACATCCTCTAAAAGCACATTATTTTCATCTACCTTGGCTCTTTCCCGAGCCTTTTTTGCTACTCCTGAGCAAGTTTTTTCATTAGTTTTAGAATTGATAACACTTCCGTGTAAAACGATATATCCTTCACTTGAGCGTTTACATGTTGCTTTTACTGTCATTCCACTATTTTGCATTTTTTGTTCCATAGAAAATTCGAGGTAGTCATCGCTCTCTTTACATGCTGTGTTTTGTGTTATTCGATTTTTTACTAAAGGCTCAAATACCAAATGTCCAAGAACTCCCATCACAATTTTGGCATAGTCCACATACTCTTCAAGTTCGCTCTCTTTTTCTTCTGTGACATTTCCGGCATTTGGCTCATTTCCATTCTTAGCCTCATAACGATTGGCAGTTACGGCAAGTGCAAAGAATCGATTTTCAAGCCAGCTAATCTCGGTTGCACCAAAAATATTATTTGAAGTCGTAAAGGCTATCGCCTCATACCAATCTTCAAGACCCTGTTTCGGGGAGGCGTGATGCTCTTTCAAACGGTTCAAAATTCCTTCTCCATTTTTTCGAGTTCCAGATTGCCCGATATAAACTAAAGGCTTGTCACCATCACCTTTACTAAAGAGGAAGTAAACACCACTCTGTTTTAGGTAATCAATATTTTTGCAGTCCACGAGCTTTACCCGTGGAATCTTATAGGCAACCCCTGTCCAATTGGCAAGTGTACACTTTATGCGTCCATTAGGAGCGCTGTCCATAAGAAAATAATTCATATTTTTACCGGCCATAGTGTTTGCCTCCTCTTTAATCGTTAATCAAATATTACATTAGCTTGTGGAATAGGAATATTAAACCTCTCGCACAAAAGTCTTACATCATGAACATCATTTTCATCATGCTCATATCCCAAGTGAAATAAAACTTGATTCTTAGCATCTATACACTTTACCTCTTTATCTCCTATTTTCCCGATACCACTAAACACTTCCGGGGGATAAGTTTCTCCTTCAAAAACAAGATATCCCTGTTCGTCGAATTCAAATATATGAAGATCGATTATCCTGCCTTTATCG
Organism: Christensenellales bacterium; assembly: GCA_050952545.1. Taxonomy (GTDB): domain Bacteria; phylum Bacillota; class Clostridia; order Christensenellales; family CAZKXV01; genus JBMNLD01. Next base: position 6,866 of record JBMNLD010000002.1, on the reverse strand, counting down.
TCCTTCCAAACCGTGTGATCTGTAGTGGTATATGCTTCGACAACCTCAGCAAAGCCCTTTTCTTTTATTATTTCAAGAAATTTTTTGCTATTGCTTTTTTCCACAAACAAATCAATATCATTGTGGCCCCTTGTTTCCTCACCTAAGAGAGCATCAACTCCCCAGCCACCATCTAACCAAATGGCAATCTCATTTTCTTCGGCATATAAAATTCTTTATATTCTTTCTTAAAATCAAAAGCCATAATATCCTCCGTGGAATTCAAATTTTCCGCTTACGCTACAGGCGGGTCGAAATCCTCGTCCGTACACTTACGGATGATTCTCTTTGTTTTTTCAATAGGTAGAGGCACATTTTCTTCACTGAAATACTCAATATTCACTACCTCTACAACCGCCTCATGGTTATCCTTACCTGCAGGCACAAGCACGAAGTCACCAATTTCAATGCTATCATCATCTGTCAGATAATAATAACTCTTGTAACCTTCATCAAAAGTAACGCTGCAAAAGATGTATTCTGATTTGCGCCGTTTTACTTTGCCATAAACTGATGGGTCAAGTATTTCTCCTAAACCATAGAAACGAATGAAGTCAAACACCGTTTCCGCAAAATCTGCGAAGTCCTCCGGCAGACCGTTTTTATCGTAGCTACCCGCAATGGTACGGCTCGGATTTTTCTTATACTCGATGGTTATTGTATAATCCTTGGTTTCGTTTGGTGTATCTATTACATCATCGGGATTTCCTTCGATGTGACTAAACAACTCTTCTGCATCAAAATTCTCAAGCAGACTCTCGATTCCGCCTTCGATTTCATACTTACGTAAAACCTTACATCCTGTACCGATATTCTGAATATGCTCTAATGTTTCCGTTTCTCTGTCGATAATCAAATGCTCGGTATAATCCCAGGTTACAAATTCCCACTCTGCACCTTCCGGTTTCTGACCGGGTTTTATTTTGGTAAGCCTGTGGTAATCCAATGTGATTTTGTTAATCACATCCGGCTTGCAGTTTCCATCAAACGCATACAAATCATCCATACCAACAGTATCACGGATAAGGTCTGATAAATCTGTACCCTCATAATCGAAATCAGCACACAGCGAACCTCTGAATTTATATGTGAGACCTTCGGTGTTGGTCAGTTCCATAACCCAATCACCAATATCTGTAGCGAAAACTTCCATATACTCATTGCCAAAATAAGCTGCAATCGCATCAAACAGCTTGTCCGTGGCATCTTTGTCTATCTTGAAGTTCTTACTTCTGGCTTTCTCATATCGTTCTCCGCCACAACCAAAATTATATCCAGAAAACCAAACACGGCCTTCATTGTTGATAGTCAAATGCTGTTCCACTTCTTCATTCGGCTCTGGCATAGGACCATAGCAAATATTGTTAGAAATGACACGCATCTTTTTAAGGGTTCCTTGGAAGATAAACGGATTATCTCCGGAAAGCATAGCTAATCTGCTTAACGCCAAAATAAACCAGGCACGATTTTGTGGTTCTAAAATTTCTGCACCTGTGTATGCCCAATGATTGAAATAGCGCCATTGGGAATAGATTGCAGAGCCAAGCAAGGTAATATCGGTCACATCATCAATAATCCTATCCAAAGCCTCATGATTATTTGCTGCATTACCATATTTTTCTGAAAAGGCATGACCACAGTCCATCTCAAAGCCAAGAGCAGCACAATCGTCAGCCATATAGTGGTCAACGAGTTCTATGTAGTTTATGTTCTGGTCTCTGAACTTATCGCACCATTTCACAGCGAAATCGTGTATCTGTTTCATATCAGCCACTGTGGTACACCTCCATTCTATTTATGATTGTTTTATCCTAATAACTGACGGATTTTTGCCGTTAGCAGTTCCTTACGTTTTTCGTAGAACTCTTCGAAATTTTCCAATTCGAGAGAAACTCCATCTGGTATAAGGGCCTCTTTGTGAAACACTGCCTTCTGCTCATCATTCATATCGTTATAGTAGTCCACAAGGCGCATAGCATTCTTGCTACCATTACTTCTGCCTTCCAACAGCTGAAGGTTTGGCAGACGGTTTCTGTTGCCACGCCATCTGCGCCAATCATCCATAGATACAGAAATCGGCTTTGTACTGTCAAATCTGTCATAAGGATGCAGATGGTCTTGCTCATACTTGAAGTTTTTGTTTATCCAATCAAGACCCAGGAAGTAGAGTGCCTCACCCGCAACACGGCTACCTTTTTCGGAATTGATAATATCATCAATTTTGCCGTCGGTTACACGCAGGTCATTCATCTGCTCAAGCATATCTACCGTGATTTCATATTCATTATCATTGATATTGCTCTTCATCTGCTGCAGCTTACTTGTGGTACCGGATTGGAAATAAGTGAACAGAACCGCTCTAATCAAGTAGGCTCTAATACCGTCCAGGTTATTTGCATAGTCCGGGTTGTAATACATAAAATAAATAATAGGCAACAGAACGTTCCAACTACTTGAAAAACGGCTGACCTCAATTTTCATGTCTTTCAGTACTGATTCCAGGTTCTTGAGGGTCTTCTTAAAATCCTGCCAATTGTTTTTGAGGTCTTCTGCAATCTGCTTATTGATATTGGATTTTACAACATCACCATAAAGCATAAGGGCAGAACGAACGATAAAATCAGAACCGAATCCAACATAGGAATCTACGAGCAGTCTTCCGAACTCTGTTTTTGCATTAGGCCAATATGCCTCCAAAATGGACATCGTAATTTCGTGCTTTTTCAAAGCCTTACCACCACTGTTGAAACGGACGAACATTTCCAGAGCATCGTCTTGTTTCATATCCTGGATTTCTGTATAGCGGATTAACTTTTCCACAAAAATCTTGTTATACAGTTTATTGAGGATATCACGAGCATACTCTTTGCTGTCAGCCGGAACATTAGAAATGGCTGACTCAATGGCTTGTTCTCTCGTAGTATCGTCACGGAATTTATCACTGAGGATTTCACGGATTTCAAATTGTGTAGGACTCAGTTTACCTACCTTCTCAGTAAACTTGATGTCATATTTTTTACTGTTATATTCTTCCTCGTCAACGGTCAGTTTGTGCTTATTCAGTTCGATAAGCAATTTTACAACCGTGCCGCCAACAATCTTTTTTCTTGCGTGTTTTTGTCTGATATAGGCACGTCCGAAAAGGGATAAAAACAGAGAGGTAAGTCTCTGCTGCCCGTCCAGAACTGCCGTATCGGTCATCTTAACATCGATATTGCTTAATTCATAATTTACGCTGTCAGCCTGTTTTCTGCTATCAAAGGTAACCTCAGACAGGAAATTACAGAAATAGGTGTCCCAGCTCACATTGTCATCATCCACGTGCCAGAACAGGAAAGTGGCGATAGGATAATCCAAAAGAATGGAGTCCCACAGTTTTTCAATCTGTTCCATACTCCATACATACTGTCTTTGGAATGCTGGCATAACATATTTTCCGTCTTTGATATGCTCAAGAGCCTCATAAATCGTAATGCTGTTATCAATTAAAACGCTCATCGTTATGCCTCCTCTACATAAAAACTGTTCTTATATTTCATAAGGGTTTCTTCTACTTCATCCCAGATCCAAACTCGGTCACCGTCATCCTCAAAAACCTTACCATGAGATTTAGGACCGTCCAGTTTCATCTGTGAATAGTTATTTTTGAAAGTAGGAACATACAAATCCGGGCGTTCTTTATCACTGCACAAACGCTCCATCATCAGCAGGGTTGCTTCTCCTGCGATATGTTCTGCCATAAAGTAGGCTTTGATTATCTTATGATTATATTGGCTTGGCTTTAACGCCCACATTGGTATGCGTTGAATTGCCTTACCGTAAAAATCTTTATCTGCACTATCAGATACCCTTGTTGCCCTCGGTGTATATTCCTTCGATACATTTCCGAAAGCCTGGGCAATATACCAACGAAGGCACGAATCTGCAGCCTCGTCAGATGTTTCACCGGAAAGATTAAGCGCCATGTTAAATTTATCAAACACATCTGCGTCTACATTAAAAGATATACTTTTTCTCATCGAATAACCTCCGTCCATTTACACTTTAACATTATATATTATAATACCGATTAGTAAATTTGTCAATACTCACGGACAAATTTACACAACTCCTTTAGACAGAAAACACCCTGCATTTCTGCAAGGTGCTAACTGTAGGGAATATTTCTTTATCTTCTTACGTCCACGCTTGTGCCGGATTTGAACTCCACCGTAACCTTTTCTTCGTAGACCGTTATTTTCTCAATCAGTCTGCGAACCAACTGCTCATCATATTCGGTGATATTTTGCGTCTGCTCTGCAAGGAACTGCTGCATTTCGCTGATTCGCTGTTTCACGCCTTCACGCTCGGCATTGTCCACCAAGGCGTTCTGCTTTACTTCTCGAAGGTGGTAAATCTCATCTGCGATGCTATCGTAGTTTCCTTTGGCGTTGGCTGCCTTTAGGAGTTCCTTTTGTAGCTGTTCCAAACGGCTGTCAATTTCGTCAAGCGGAATGCCGTCTGCTCCGGTAAGCACCGCCTCGACATTTTTCTGCAAGTTTTCGCTCATGGTATCCTTTTTGCAGAGTGCCATGTTGATGGCTCTTACCACAAGGTTCTGAAGTTCGGATTCCTGTATCGTATCGGCAGCGCAGGCTCCCGGACCGTGTTCCACCCTGGTGCAGCAACGCCACACGATGGAATGTTTACCTCTGTTGTTCCATGCGATTCTGCGGTAAATGTCACCGCACTTGGAGCAGTACACGATACTTGAAAGTGCATACTTGCTACTGTAAACACGCTTTTTTCGTTCCTGCCCGCTGTGAAGGTTGGCACGTCTTATCATTTCTTCCTGCACCTGCATATAAAGGTCACGGGGGATAATGGCTTCGTGGCTGTTCTCTACATAATACTGAGGAACAATGCCGTTATTCGGCACACGCTTTTTCTCCAAGAAATCCACTGTATAGGTTTTCTGAAGAAGTGCGTCACCGATGTATTTTTCGTTCTTTAGGATTTTCTGCAGGGTTTCAGGACGCCACTTTTTCTTTCCGGCACCCGTCAAAATACCATCAGCCTCCAAGCCTCTGCCTATCTGCTGCAAACTTGCACCTTCAAGGTACTCCCTGTAAATGCGTTTGACCACCACAGCCTCATCGGGTTCAATGATAAGCTGCCCCTTTTCATCCTTGGTAAATCCAAGAAAACGATTGTGGTTTACAGTCATCTGTCCCTGTTGGTATCGATACTGAAAACCCAACTTCACATTCTGCGAAAGTGACTGGCTTTCCTGCTGTGCAAGGCTCGCCATAATGGTAAGTAGAACCTCGCCCTTGGCATCCATCGTGTTAATATTCTCTTTCTCGAAATACACGGGAATGTTCTTTTCCTTAAGCTGTCGGATATACTTGAGGCAGTCCAGGGTATTTCTTGCGAATCGGCTGATGGACTTGGTAACAATCATATCGATTTTGCCCGCCATTGCCTCATCAATCATGCGATTGAACTCTTCACGCTTTTTCGTGTTCGTGCCGGATATTCCATCGTCAGCAAATATCCCGGCAAGCTCCCATTCAGGGTTCTTGCGGATATAATCGGTGTAATGCTCCACCTGTGCCTCGTAACTGGTGGCCTGCTCATCACTGTCCGTGGAAACACGGCAGTAAGCAGCCACACGGAGTTTTGGTATTTCGGATTCCTTTGCCGTATTGCCGACACGTCTTCGTGCCGGAATCACGGTAATATTCTTAGTCTGTTCCATTCATTTCAACCTCGCTTTCTATCAGACTGTAAGCATATTCCGCTTGCTCGTATGGGTCATAGAATACCTTTGTCTGTCGACCCATTGTAAAATGTTGGGGAGCAGGAGGGACTTCCTTTGCCGTCAGTTCTCTGACCCTGCCAAGCTGACCTGCCCTGGATTGTCGTTCTTCTTCTGCCTTATCGAATAATTCCTGATCTATGATGGCAGGGTAATAATCATCCCCCAAGTAATGGGTGTTTCTAAGCATTCGTCCTGCACTGCCGTGGAACAACTGCAAGCCTACCGTTTCGGCTGCCACCATCAGTGCCTTGCCGGAAATGTATTCTTTGAAGAATTCTCTGACCTGTTCAGCCTGGATTTCATCCACCACGGCTTTGCCATCTTCAATGCGGTATCCATATGGAATATGTGCTGCCATTTACATCACCAACCTTTCCGTTAAATTCAATCCGCATTTTAGGTGAAATACAATCCGTTCCCTTGTTTCCACCGTAATGCTATCCACAAAGGCAAGGAACGTCTCATCCGAAAACGCTATCAGCATCTCACCCTTGGAGGTAAAAGCCATCAGCTTTTGCAGTTCCTTCATCCTGACCTTGTCGCCACCAACGAAACTTACCAGTTTATCCTTTTCTGCACGAAGCCGTTGTTCCTCCGCCAGAATTGCATTGTTTTCCTTATTGAAAACGGCAGGCTCCAAGACCCCTGTTGCCATCAGATTGGTAAGAATCTGCTTTCTGTCGGTGTTGCCCTCAATACGGAGTTCCAACTCTTGAATGCGGAGCAGTCTGTCCTTATCATCCGTACCACGCAGGGTTCGAAGGAGCGGTTTCAGAATGGTGACCGGCAACAAATGTTTCAAACCTTAATATTGCAATTTCAAACGGAACTTGCGCGGGACTGACCACCGTTTCGACCTCGACCAATACAACAGCCGGTGTTGCCCCGGTTAAGCAGCAGGAAAACATCTACGTGACCGGAACAATTGGAACTGCGGGAAACGCAACCGTTGTTGTAACAGCCGCCGGGATGGCTAATTCCCCAATTACACTTTCAGTGCCGGTTTCAAGTGGAGATTCGGCTA
>JBMNLD010000001.1:0-342789 GCA_050952545.1 Christensenellales bacterium | reverse complement strand
ATGGTGACTCAAAGACTTTCAGCGAGTACCGTTTATGGTGGCCATACTGGAGAAGGCTTTGCTGGCTGACACTTGAAAAGGGTGTGTTTCTTTCGGCAGGTACGCATGCTGTCAGCATAAGCGGAGGTGTGCCGGGAGTCCAGTTTTACGGTTTTAGGGTTTGCAGTGGATTTTCGGAGTATCCCTTTGCCGGTGAAGCCAACTTCATGCTCTCTCCTCGTCGGTTCAAGGATGTAAATGGTGTGATGGTTGAGCCGGATCGAGGTTTTAAACTGACCTTTGAAATGTTGCGAAGAAAACCCGACTCGGCGCTTATTTGGTATGAGGATTTTCGGGACAGGAACATCCTGCCTGAAAATTACTGGACTGTGCTGGATGGCGAATGGGATGTTTGGCAGGACCCAGACAGCACAGAAAGTCGCCCATATTCCCAGCTCGAGGGATATGGCAAACTTGCATGGAAATACGACGGGTTTTCCGATATTCATATCCGGGCAAGGCTGGCTTTCCCTCAAAATAGCAGTGGACGGGCTGGGGTGTTCCTTGGAGATATTTTCTGCTGCTTAAATTATGACACGCAAAGAGTCGAGCTTTATCAAGGTAATTCCTTGCTTGGTAGCTATTCCACCAGTTTCTCAAAAACTGCAGATGCCGATCTTCGTGCTAATCCGAATATGTATACTATAGAGATGCGAAAACGCGGCAATAAGGTAAGAGTATATTCAGGTGCAGCTTCAACCCTGCGTTTCACAGTGAATGTAAACGGTGGTAGTGGTTATGCAGGATACTGCTCGGACAACCGGACGGTATGCGAGCTACTGAGACTAGGCGATGCGTGGGTATATGAACCATACGAGCGTTTTGATGTGGAACTTCCGGATGGAACTATAACCAGCTTTGGCAGGCTTGCTCGCACTGGTGTCACGTGGGATGATGAATTTCAGGTGTTTTCAGTAAATAGCGATGTGGAGGAATCGGCAACTCGCAGTGAGGACATTTCGATGGACTATGATTTTTTCCACTCGCAGCTTTTGACGCTTTCCTGCGGTAATGACTATGAAGTAAAGATTATACCGAAAGACATCAATATCTGGATATCCCGTCTCTTTCTCGGAGATGCGGACGGTTTTTCCATCCTGTATTATCAGGATGTGGACAGCATTGTTTACTGGGCAAATGAAGCGGCTTATCGATGGAAACTGCGAGGTATAGCCATCTGGTCGCTTGGGCAGGAGGATATGCGGTTATGGGAGGCGCTTCCGAAGCAAATATAGATTAAAAGTTTTATATATTCAGCGCTTTGCTTTAAGGCAGGGCGCTTTTTTATATGCAAAATTCAAGTTGAACGGAGGGTTAAGACAATGAAAACGGTATGGAACTGGGTACAGGCGGTTTTTACTGCTATTGGCGGATTTCTTGGCTGGTTTCTTGGAGGGCTGGATGGATTTTTATATGCACTCATCGCTTTTGTAGCCATTGACTATGTGACCGGGGTGATGTGTGCCGTTGTAGACAGAAAGCTTTCGAGTGAAGTCGGAGCCAAGGGCATCTTTAAGAAAGTGCTTATTTTTGTACTTGTAGGAGTAGGACACATCATCGACAGCCAGGTGCTCGGCAATGGCGGAGCAATTCGGACAGCAGTGATTTTCTTTTACCTAAGTAATGAAGGAGTTTCAATTCTTGAGAATGCAGCACATATAGGACTGCCCATTCCTGAAAAGCTGAAGAACGCATTGGAACAACTGCATGGCCGCTCAAATGAGGAGGATGAAAAGAAATGAAGCTTTTTACTAAATACATGACGCGAAACGATTGCTATACAGCTGGTCGAAAAATCACGCCTAAAGGAATCATGGTACATTCGACAGCTGTGCCGGGTGTAATGGCGGCTGAGTGGTTTTCCCGTTGGAACAAATCTTACAAAGCCGGTGAAATAAACAGGCAGGTATGTGTTCACGCTTTTGTAGACGATAAAGAGGTTTGGCAATACTTGCCTTGGGATCATCGCGGGTGGCATGCGGGAGGAGCAGCCAACAATACCCATATTGGCTTTGAAATCTGTGAGCCTGCTGGGTTTTCGTATAAATCCGGGTCGGTAATGGTGGGTTATGATGCAGCAAAGCAGGAAGATTATTTCCGTAAAGCGTGGCAGAATGCTGTTGAACTCTGCGTTATGCTCTGCAAGAAGTACGGTCTTAATGAGAATGACATCATCTGCCACTCCGAAGGATATAAGCTCGGTATTGCCAGCAACCATGCTGATGTAATGCACTGGTTTCCCAAGCATGGGGAGAATATGGACACTTTCCGTAAAGCAGTAAAAAAAGCACTGGAGAACAGTACAGATACCAATACTGATATTGGAGTTGGAGATATGGTGGAATTTAAGGACAGTGTAAAGAATTACTACCCCGGCAGTGTGGAAGTTCCAACGTGGGTCAAAAATGACTATTACCACAGGGTCACACAGACTTTATACAAAGGCAAGCCGGTCATAAAAGGCGGCAAAGAATGTGTATTGCTTGGCAAAAAGGTTAAGAAATCCGGCGGTCAAGAAATTGCAGGCATAAACACTTGGGTAGCAAAAGAAAACCTTGTAATTGTAAACAGCATTCCTGATAAAAAGGGCAATAGAACCTATACAGTGCAAAAAGGCGATACCTTATGGAGAATAGCGGAAAAAGAACTCGGTAGAGGAACAAGATTTCCGGAGATTAAGAAACTCAATGGCCTGACTTCAGATACTATTTACCCCGGACAAGTTCTCAAATTGCCGGAATAACGATAAAGGACAGCCAATCGCGGCTGTCCCAAGTTTTTATAGGAGGTGCTTGAATGATAGAGGCGGCTAATCATTTACCATATAACCCGCAGGAAACGAACTATACAAAGATAACACAGGAGGAAATTCAAAGAGAGGTTGATTACTGGCGGGCATATAAAATCCTGCAAAAGATGCTTAAAGCGGGACTGATTTCAGAGGAAGAATTCAACAAAATCGACAAGTTAAATCTTAAAACTTTCTCTCCGATGTACGCACAGCTTATGGCCTAATTGGCTTGCTATTAGCGGCACACAGAGGTAACATGTCACATACCAAAAGGAGGTGAAAACAGTGAGAAAGGTAACGAGGATTGATGGAAACAATGCTCTCCAAGCTTTCAAGCCAAAGGTGAGGGTAGCGGCTTATTGCAGGGTTTCAACAGACAGCGATGAGCAAATGGCAAGCCTGGAAGCACAAAAGGACCATTATGAATCCTATATAAAAGCAAATCCGGATTGGGAATTTGCAGGGATTTATTATGACGAAGGCATATCAGGCACAAAAAAGGAAAACCGAACTGGACTATTAAGGCTGCTTGAAGATTGTGAAAACAAGAAAATTGACTTTATTATAACCAAGTCGGTCAGCAGATTTGCCAGAAACACAACCGACTGTATTGAGATGGTGAGAAAACTTACCGATCTCGGTGTTTTCATCTATTTCGAGAAAGAGAATATAAACACGCAGCGCATGGATGGCGAATTAGTGCTGACAATTTTGAGCAGCCTTGCAGAAAACGAATCCTTATCCATTGCTGAAAATAGTAAGTGGTCTATCAGGCGCAGGTTTCAAAACGGAACATACAAGATTTCATACCCTCCCTATGGTTACGATTATGTGGATGGAAAGCTATTTATCAATAAAGAACAAGCTGAAATCGTAAAGCGGATTTTTTCTGAGGCTTTGGACGGTAAAGGCACACAGAAAATTGCAGATGGGCTAAATTCCGATAAAATCCCAACAAAGAGAGGTTCACACTGGACAGCGACAACTATCCGCGGCATTTTAAGCAATGAAAAATATACTGGGGATGTTCTTCTGCAAAAAACCTATACAGATGAGAATTTTAAGCGGCATTATAATCGTGGGGAAAAGGATCAATACATGATAAAAGATCATCATGAAGCCATTATATCCCATGAGGAATTTGAAGCCGCCCAAGAGATATTAAAGCAAAGAGGAAAAGAAAAAGGTGTAATTAAGGGAAGCAGCAAGTATCAAAAACGCTACCCTTTCTCTGGGAAAATCAAATGCGCAGAATGTGGCAGCAGTTTTAAGCGTCGAATTCATGGCAGCGGTGACCGTAAATATATTGCATGGTGCTGCACAAAGCATATAAAGGACGCATCAAGCTGTTCCATGAAGTTTGTCAGAGAGGATGCAATCCATCAGGCCTTTGTTGTAATGATCAATAAGCTTATTTTCGGTCATAAGTTCATTCTAAGGCCATTGCTGCAAAGCTTAAAGAAAGCAAATTACTCAGATAATATAGCGAAGATTCAAGAACTGGAAACAAAAATCAAAGAAAATACAGAGCGGAGTTCAGGTGATTATGGGACTTATGGCCAAGGGATACCTGGAACCCGCTCTTTTTAATACACAGAAAAATGAGCTGCTTAAAGAAGCGGCTTTATTAAAAGAACAAAAAGAAGCCATAAAACGCGCAATCGATGGGAGTCAGACTATCCTCGTTGAGGTTGAGAAGCTTCTTAAATTTGCAACGAAAGCTGAAAAGCAGATTGATGCATTTGATAGCGAAATATTTGAGAATTTTACCCGTGAAATCATTGTGTTTTCACAGGAGGAAATAGGTTTCAAAATGAAATGCGGATTGAACTTAAGGGAAAGGTTGGTGAAATGATGAGCCATATACCTTTTGGATATACCATTCAAAACGGCAGGGCTGTCGTTAATGAAGAGGAAACAGTTAAGATTGAGAAACTATTTGAGGCTTATCTTTCTGGGCTTTCTTTAACCGAAGCAGCCCAAAAAGCGGGTATTAAGCGCTACCACACATCTATTGCAAGAATGCTGGCAGATAAACGGTATGTTGAGGATAAATTCTATCCGCCCATTATCAGCAGAGACACATTCGAAAAAGCACAACTGGAAAGACGCAGGCGAGCTGAGGCGCTTGGCAGGATTTATGAACATAAAGGAAATGAAAAGAAATGCATGAATTTTAGGTTTCATGCTTCAATGCCAGATAATCTATACGAGGATCCATTTAAGCAGGCAGAGTATGCTTATAGTCTTATTAAGAGCGAGGTGATTTTAGATGACAACCAGGAATGTTACAGTAATTCCTGCTCGTAAGCGAATTGGGAATAGTGCAAAGGCCGAGGAATTGCCTAAGCTTCGGGTAGCAGCCTATTGCCGCGTATCTACGGACAGCGAGGAGCAGGCAACCAGTTATGAAGCACAGATTGAGCACTACACAAACTACATCAAAAGCAATTCAGAATGGGAGTTAGCCGGTATATTTGCAGATGAAGGTATTACCGGAACTAACACAAAAAAGCGTGAAGAATTTAACCGGATGATAGAAGAATGCATGCAGGGTAAAATCGATATGATAATTACGAAATCTATCAGCCGGTTTGCAAGAAATACGCTGGACTGCCTAAAGTACATAAGGCAGCTTAAAGAAAAAAATATTCCGGTTTACTTTGAAAAGGAAAATATAAACACGATGGATTCCAAAGGGGAAATCCTGTTGACCATTATGGCATCTTTAGCGCAGCAAGAAAGCCAATCGTTAAGTCAGAATGTAAAACTGGGTATTCAGTACCGATATCAGCAAGGAAAAATCCATATCAATCACAACCGTTTTCTTGGATATACAAAGGATAAAGACGGCAATTTAGTTATCGTGCCTGAAGAAGCTGAGATCGTTAAACGCATTTACAGAGAATACCTTGAAGGTTCCAGTATGCTACAGATAGCTAGGGGTTTGGAGGCTGACGGAATTCTGACGGGTGCAGGCAATCCCAGATGGCATACCAGCACCATCAATAAGATTTTGAGGAATGAAAAATATATCGGTGATGCGCTGCTGCAGAAAACCTATACTGTAGATTTTTTATCGAAGAAAAGGGTACCCAATAACGGTATAGTTCCTCAATACTATGTAGAAAACAGCCATGAGCCTATAATCCCGCGTGAAATTTTTATGCAGGTTCAGGAACAGCTTGTCAAAAGAAGATGTGTGCATATAAGTAAGAACGGAAAGAAAAGAAACTATAGCAACAATCATCCTTTATCACAGATGGTTTTCTGCGGCAACTGTCATGAAATATTCCGCAGGGTTCATTGGAATAACCGAGGGAAGAAATCAATCGTATGGAGATGCGTCAGCAGATTGGAAAACACCGGTTTGTTTTGTACCGCTTCCACTATACTTGAAGATACGCTTAAAGAGAAAATTGTAGAAGCTATCAATATAGCCGTCAGCGGGAAAAACTCTTTCCTGGCCATACTGAAGAAGAATATTGAAACCGTATTAAGCGTGGATTTGGATGAGACTACAGCAGACATTGATAAAAGGCTGGAAGAACTCCAAACCGAGTTGATCCAAAAAGCAAATTCAAAGGAAGCATACGATAATATTGTCAATGAGATTTACCGACTACGTGATCTAAGGCAAGAAACTCTTTCGAGAAACGCCCTCCGCCAAGATAAGCGGGATCGGATCACTGAGATGACTGACTTCCTTAACACGCAAACTGGTGATATTACGGAGTTTGATGATAAACTGGTCAGAAAACTGGTTGAAAAAGTGATTGTATATGATGATAGGTTAGTGGTTGAGTTTAAGTCGGGGCTGGAAATAGAAATAAACTTATAGGATTGTAATAAGATTGCCGCCAGTTGAGAAGGAAAGTCTTCTTAAATTGGCGGCATTTTTATTTTTATACAAATGTATAAACAAATAAATAGACAAATAAATATTTTTCTTGTATAATTGTAGCGGGGTGGTGAATTATGGATATTAGAATTGATAGCTTAATTCCCTTTGATTCATTGAAAACAAATATAGAACATGTATTTTCTGTCGTTGATAAAAATGGAAAAGTCGTTCTGCTTAAAGATAATAAGCCGATTTATATAGTCTTAAAATATGATGAAAACCATTTAAGTGATGCAGGAATTGGCATGCAAGAGATGCCGAACTATACACTTCATGAAGCCATGAGAATTGTTTTATCTGAGGCAGAAAACAAGACGATGCATGCAGCTGAACTTGCCGATGAGATATATAGGCGCAGGCTGTATTTAAAAAAAGATGGCAGTAAAGCGCAATATACACAGATAAGGGCAAGGTGTGGGCATTATCCGGATATGTTTGAAGCTCTTCCGGGTAATATTATCAGGCTGAAGCAATCATAATTTTGAAAGAAAAAAGAGTAGGGGGATATTTTTATGGAAAACGAAATTAAGTTGTTGTCAATTAATGAAATAATAAAAGAAAAATTCCTTATCCCTTCATACCAAAGGGGATATAGGTGGGAAAAACGCCAAGTAACAGAACTGCTCGATGATATTTGGGAATTCTCCCAACAAGAAAGAAAAAAAGATGAGTTTTATTGCTTGCAACCTATAGTAGTAAAGAAAAATGGCGACAAGTGGGAGGTAATTGACGGACAGCAACGATTAACTACAATCTACATAATTTTGTATTTTTTAGGTAGAAAAAGATATGACATAGAATTTGAGACAAGAGAAAAAAGCAAAGAATTTCTACAGAATATCGATGTATCAAATACATCAAATATTGATTACTTTTTTATAGGACAGGCATATAAAACTATCAAAGAATGGTTTGAGTATAAAGAAAATGTTGAATCAGAATACACTGTTAGAGATGAATTTAGCATTGCATTAGGTAAGCTTACCAAAATAATCTGGTATGAAGTTAATGATGGTTCTAATCCCATAAATATTTTTACTAGGCTTAACATCGGGAAAATACCACTTACAAATGCGGAACTTATAAAAGCATTATTTTTACAAAAATCAAACAAGAATAATAACGATAATGACACTTTTAGGTTAAAACAATTAGAAATAGCTAGTGAGTGGGACAGAATTGAATATACTCTTCAAAATGACGAGTTTTGGAGCTTTATTAATAAAGAATTTAATGATATGCCAACAAGAATCGAATATATTTTTAATGCAATGGCTAAGAAAAGTTCAAGAGGGGATGACTTTTATACTTTTAGGTATTTTAATGAAAGATTAAGGCAACGCAGTGTTCAAGAGATTTGGGATGAAGTTAAGGCTTACTTTTTAACATTTGAAGATTGGTTTAATGACAGGGAATTATTCCATTTAATAGGTTATCTTGTAACTTGCGGAGAGAGAATTGAGCAACTCAAAGATGCAGCTGAAGGAAAAAGCAAAACTGAGTTTAGAAAATATATTGATAACAAAATCAGGCAACACGTTAATTATAAGATATCAGAACTGGATTATGAAAAGAACTCGAATGAAATTAAAAAAGTACTTCTACTATTTAATATAGAAACAATACTTAGAATGAAAACACACAATTATCGTTTTTCTTTTAATTCTTATAAAAGAGGAAAATGGAGCATTGAACACATTCACGCCCAGAATACTGACGGTTTGAGTACAGTAAAACAGTGGATGGCGTGGATTGAGGATCATATAAAAAGTTTAGAAAGAATTAATGCAAACAAATACAAAGAAGTCATTGAAAGAATGAAGTCTATAAATGAGGATAATATAAGTGCTGAATTATTTAATAAATTATTCGAAGAAGTTCAGAACTGTTTTAAAGACCAATTTAGTGATGATATGCATTTAATAAATAACCTAACTCTACTGGATAAGGACTTAAATAGCAGACTTGGCAATTCATTCTTTGATGTAAAGCGTGATATTATTATAAAAATGGATAAGGAAGGCTATTTTATCCCTATTTGTACTAGAAATGTATTTTTGAAGTATTATAGTAAGAATGCATCACATTTGCATTTTTGGGGTCCTGAAGACAGGAAGGATTACTATGATGAGATAATACATACTTTACAGAAATATTTGCCTAATCAAGCGGAGGTGAATAGTGATGCAAACAACTAAGTATACATTTTGGAAGCTAATAAATGAGTATAGAATTGAAATACCAATTATACAGAGAGATTATGCCCAAGGAAGAAATGTTGATAAAATACCAGAAATAAGGAAGGAATTTCTTGAAAGCCTTTATAATGCAATAGTTAATGAGAGCAATACATTAGATTTTGATTTTGTATACGGTTCTATAGAAGAACGAGAAGGGGATAAGGTATTACTGCCATTAGATGGACAGCAGAGATTGACCACTCTCT
Organism: Christensenellales bacterium; assembly: GCA_050952545.1. Lineage (GTDB taxonomy): Bacteria > Bacillota > Clostridia > Christensenellales > CAZKXV01 > JBMNLD01. The sequence goes on along the minus strand of JBMNLD010000001.1, from coordinate 333,609 downwards.
TTTTATTACATTGGTATCTTGCCACAAAGGAAAATAAAACTAGCAAGATAAAAGGTATACTTTCAAAATTTACTTATGAGACCAGAATAAGCTCTCGGGACTTCTGCTATTCGCTAGTAGAAAAAGGTGTTAAATATGATCTTGGCAAAGAAAATGATAAAATATCTGATTTAATTAAAGATGCTCACTGGTTTTATATGTCATGGATAAAAGATCCAACTATAAAATCAATGCTAACAATGCTTGATGATATTCATCTGACTTTTAGGGATACTCAAGATTGCTTTGAAAAACTAATACGTGATATTAATTCAGATCCTCCAATAACATTTAGATTTTTGGAACTTAAAAACTTTGGCTTAACTGATAACTTGTACATAAAAATGAATGCTAGAGGAAAACCTTTAACGGATTTTGAAAACTTTAAAGCAAAATTTACTCAGATAATTGATGATGTGTTGCCAGAAAAGCTTCTGGATTTTTCTTTAAAGATAGATAACGCCTGGACAGATGTTTTCTGGAAGTATAAAGAAGCCAATACTATCGATAATCCTTTTATGCGATATATATATTTTATTACAGAAATGCTTTATGTTGAAAACCAGAATGTATTACCTACAACAAATCCATTTTTATATAATGAAAATAATGTACCTAAAATCAATTATGAATTGATAAAATCTGTATATAGCAGGAAGGAGAACATTGAATTCTTAATAGATTCTCTTGATTTTTGGATAAAAATTCAAATGGATCCGGATAAATTTATTGACAACATTTTTTCAGAAAAATATGAAAAAGGTAAGCTGGTCATTTTTGATGGTAAAAGTAATCTTTGGAAAAGGTGTTTAAAGGGTGATTCTTTTGGAATAGCAGAAAAAATATTGCTTTATTCACTACTAAAACGTTGTATTTTTTTAAATCAGTACAGTTATAGTGTTGATTTAGTGGAATTTTTAAGAGTTATTCGAAATCTGCTGATGAGAGTACGTCAAGCGGTTAATACCAGATATACAAGCAATTTGCGTTTTGACTTTATGAAGAGACAGTTAAAAGATGTGACTGACTTGCTTATACAAAATCAAAATGTTTATCAAATATTAACTCAAAAGGGATTCAGTATGCCTGGATTTAGTAAAGATTCCGTAGATTCGGAAATAAAAAAGGCTACACTGATTGTTAATAATATAAATTTAAAAGAAAAAATTCATAAACTAGAAGACAATCCATTATTTAAAGGATGTATTGATAATGTTTTGGAAATAGTTGTAGGAAACCCCGCTATAGATTTGGATTCAATTATAACTGACATATGGTCAAACAATAGTTCAACCGTTATAAAAGCTTTACTTTCGATAGGAGATTATTCTGTTATTATAGGTTACAGTCAACTTGGTGCAAGAAAGTACTTTGGAGGAGATGGAGAATGGAATATTATTCTTACAAGGACCACAAACGAATCACAGAAAATCAAAGAAATACTAAAGGAATTTATATGTAAATATATTACAATAAAGGGTTCCACTTCAGAAGAGAAATTGAAAAATATAATTATTGATTATTTAAAACAAGCAAAAAGGGATTGGAGATATTACTTTATAAAATATGGAGGGTTTGTTGATAATAAAAAAAATCTTTATGCATGGCTAAATGAATATGAGTTGAGAAAACTTAATGGAAACTCGCTACTGGCTTACCACATCAATCCATATGTCAGGACGGTCGCTTTGAAAATTGCAGATAAAACCATTTGTAATGTTAATGAGTGCTATGGTATATACAGTGATCTTAGTCCGCTGAAATTAAGAAATAATATAACTCTGGAAAGCCTCAAAGACGGCTGGAAAGTAAAATTTCCTGAAGATTATGTTTCGAGGAATGGAAAACAAGAGTTTAATAATTTAATTGCTATCGCTAATTCTAAAAATGAGTACTGGCTAAAGGAAACTGATGACAAAGATAGGATTGAAATAGCTGTTGAATTCATAAAGGCTTTGGCCTAGAGTCTTTATTTCACTTGACTGGTATTACACACTATAAAGATGATGAAACTTCAAGAAAAAATTAAGGGCAAATCAATAAATCGTAAAAGAACAGGAAATAAGCAGATGCTTATTTGAAAAAGTTGATTTGTTCCCTTGAACGTTCGTTTTCGGGGAAAATGCCCAAAAACCCATTGATATATTCCCACGAACGCAAGGTTCAAAAAACAGCCCAAGACATCAATCCAAGCGGCTCGTTCCACGTTGAGACGGTAGTATTGATGTCACGCCATGACCCTTGAAAATACTGGGTTTCAGAGTGACATCCAAATCGACTACTCGACCCTAAGTGTGTTTTTGCGTTGGTGGAAACATATCCACCACATCTGAATCGGCAACTCCAGTAGGTTGAGTGGGTAGGAAAGATGATTTCCATAGGTTGAGAAGCCAAAATAGATAACGGTATGAAAGTGGGTGCATTTATGAAGTTTGAGTTAAATGAGTATCACAGAAATACTTCAGATGAAGAATTGATTGAGGATCTAAAGAGGGTAGCAAAACTGCTTCAAAAAGATTCAGTAACAATTGATGATTATAACCAGTATGGACAGTTCCATGCTACTACTTTGACGAGACGATTTAAATCTTGGTTTTGTTGCTTGGAAAAAGCCGAATTAAAAATGTCGAGATCGCTGCTAAATATTAGTGATGAGGATTTATTTGAAGAAATTGAACGTGTTTGGGTTTGCATTGGTAAGCAACCCTCATATGCACAAATGCGAGATTCGTCAAAATATTCAGTTGGGACATACGAAAAAAGATTTGGTGGCTGGAGGGCTTCATTAGAATCTTTTATAAATTACATAAATTCCATTGATGAAAATTCACAAGAAGCAACTGATAAAACAGATGTTAAATTTGATAATCAACATAAAACATCACGGACAATCAATTTGAGATTAAGATTTCTAATATTTTCAAGAGATAACTTCAAGTGCTGCGCCTGCGGTGCTTCACCGGCAAAAGACCCGTCGGTCGAGTTGCATATAGACCATATTATTCCTTGGGCTAAAGGTGGAGAAACTGTAATTGATAATTTGCAGACGCTTTGTTCAAAGTGTAATTTAGGCAAAGGGGATATGGAATAAGTCGACATGCTTCCTTAAACGGACAAAATGAGAAATTCACAGTGGACATATTCCCACGAATAAGCAAAATACGAAAAATGCCATGGACATATTCCCTTGAACAGAAATATGAATAATTACTCTTAAGACATCAAAACAAACGGTTCGTTCCAGCCTGTCAGGCATATTAAATTCTGAAAAATACCGCTTGTAAGCGGTATTTTTTATTAAATAATTCTATCGATTAGGCGTTATTTCACATGGGTTTCTTTCTCGTAAAGCACTTTGTCCTCATTATTCCGTCTTCAACGGTTATGGAATCCCTGCCGCAAATGCGGTTTACATTATAAAGACAATCCGCGCTGCATCTTACGGTGACATCGGCAAATTCCGCGTCCAGTTCGCTCGCCGCCTCGAAATTCTCAAAGACCTGCGCGAGCATACCGCCCTCTCTTTTCATTTTGGTTTTGCACGCGGCGTTCTTGCCGATATCCACGCTTATAGCGGTACAATGCATATTTTTATTGTATTCGCAGTTTAAAGTAGTGCATCTTAAACCCTTCATTTACGCGCCTCATTGTTTATTATGTCCTTGATATCTTATAATATTCAAGGCGCTTGAATGAAGAAAAAAAATATGATATTATGGACACGGAGGGCTTTATGAAAGTTATACTGTTATGCGATGTCAAGGCGCAGGGTAAAAGCGGCGATATTATTGAGGTGAACGACGGATACGCGAGGAATTTTCTGATTAAAAAAAATCTTGCGGTAGCGGCTACGCCCCAGGCTGTTAACGAGCTCGAGCAAAAGAAGCAATCCGAAAGAAGGCAAAAAGAGCTTGAAAGACAGGCGGCAAAGGAGTTATATGACAAGATTAACGGCGCTACGGTCTCGGTCAAGGTCAAATGCGGGGAGAGCGGCAAGCTGTTCGGCAGCGTTACCGCCAAAGAAATCGCGGACGCGTTGAACGAATCGGGGTTTGCCGTGGATAAGAAAATGGTATTGTTAAAAGAGCCCGTTAAGAACATAGGCAGGACAATGGTCGATGTGAAGCTGTATCAGGACACGACGGCAAGAGTCAATGTCGTAGTAGAAGCTTTATAATGGGCGGTTATTATATATGCAAATTTTTTCGGCGGAGGAAATAGACGAGGCGTTAAGCGTTATCTCTTCCGTTATATTAAATTGCGAGAATATGATATTGAAATTCAAGTCAAAAACAGCGCAGCATACGCTGTTATTAAACAGAATTAAAGCGTTAATAATATCCAAATCGCTTATTGAAAAACAAAAGGTTAATTATACTAAGAACGAGCTAATTGAAGCGTTAAACGCGGTCTCGTCCATAATTAATAAATCTGAAAAAGCGCTGAGTAAACAGTATGAAGGCGCTATTGCTTATTTAAGGCTCGATAAATTAATAAAAGCTATGAAGACGGCGAAAGTTTATATTGAGACAAAATTAATCTAAATGGCAACTTCAATGTCATTCTAAATTGCGCACAATAACGGATTTGTAAGAAGCTATGGTAGAGTTGAGGATTAACAATGCTTATTTATGGCTCTTATTTGAAATCGTGAAACAGGTATACAAGCATATTTTACGATGAGAAATCATCGTCTTCTGCCGGTAAAAAGCGAAAGCAGTCTGAGGAACTGGAGTAAAGAGACGACAAAAGCGGCGAGATAAGTCTTTGCCGCCGCGGACAGCACCTCGGAAGCCATTTTGGTTTCTTCTAAAGTCAGTATGCCGGATTCGTATAAAATGCTCTTTGCGCGTCTGCTCGCGTTATATTCCACGGGCAGGGTAATCAGCGTAAACAACGTATACGATCCGTAAAATATTATGCCCGCGATCAGCGCGTAATTAGCGTATTCTCTAAGATACATAAAAAATTCCAGCATTATGCCGATTAAGATTAACGGGAATGCGAGCCTTGAAGTGATATTGATTACGGGCGCTATCGCCGTTCTGAATTTTAAGGGCGCGTAGCGTTCGTTGTGCTGAATCGCGTGCCCGACTTCATGGGCAGCTATGCCGAGCGCCGCAACAGATGTGGAATTATATGTCTCGGCAGACAGGTATACGGTATTGTCTCTAGGGTCAAAATGGTCGTTTAACGCGCCGTTAACCAATATGACGTCAATCTCGTTAAGTCCGGCTCTTTCAAGCACGCCCTTTGCCATCTGACTGCCCGAAATAGCGGACCTGGAGGCAATCTGATTGTATTTTCTGAATACCTTTCTGACTCTTAATCCTGCGATAATCATCCATATTATCGCGGGAAAGAACAATATTCCCGCAGCGATGTACAGTATATCTAAAGTATCCATAGTACCCCTTAACTCTATTCTCTTTCTATAATATTTGTAATAAGACCGTTTTCTATTATGAATTTATAAATTACCGCTTTTAAGCCCCGATCTTCACGGATAATAACGGCGACTTCGTTATCCTTGTGTTCAGTATATTTCGGCTCGGATATCTCGTATATTTCGCCAAAAAAGGCTTTCAAATTCTCCGCTGAAAGATTTTTGTCGAGATATGAAGCGGCGTCTTTGAGATCTCCCGCCTGCATAGCGTCCAAAAGCGCGTAGGGAACGAGCTCCGGGCGTATCGTATGCTCGTATGCGCATTCGTAACTTCTTTCGATTTCGCTGTACGCCGAGCCGTTATATGTAAGCGTCTGATGAAGTATTCTGCCTTTCATATCCTCCAGTTTTCTTGTGATTTTCAGGTTGTTGCGGTTGTAGATTATCTTGTCCGCAATATTTTCATATAATACGCGGCAGGTCTTGTTAATCATCAATATCAGCAGATAGTTTAATTCCTCCGCTTTGCCGGTGATGACGGCAATCGTAGTGTCCGAGGAATTGCTCATCTTGACTTCGGCGTCAGTCAGGTCGGATAACGGCGTATGTATATAAAATATTCCCGTGCCTTCGACGGACACTCTGGTCCTGGAATCCTGATATACGGTAACCGTTATATCGCCCTCGGGCGTGTAAACAGATTGCTGCGTTATCGCTTGGGGCGGCTTATAGGCGTCAATTTCAAAGGGCAGGAACCTTAACTCGTAATCGTCATACCATTTGACCGGCATAATAAGCGCGGATTCTATGACAGGCTCGTTATCTGTTATACCTACGGTAACGGCGTAAGGAGCAAGATTAGCTTTCTTGCCGATAAACGGTGTGAATTCGAAAATTAATTCTTCATCTTTGTTAAATTCGTATGTAGAGATAGGTTTGCCGTCTTTTTTTATAATTCCGTTGCCAATTAAATATAATTTTCCCATATAAATATTGTATGCAACTTCTTAATCCGCTAATCATATAATTAGTAAGAAAACGGAGGGACTATGGCTGACAGGTCTGGTTATAAAGAGAGCATCGCGCTGATAAAAGAAGCGGAGAGCTTGATAAGGGAATCTAAAAACCTGCTTAACGATATAAAATATTGTATTGACGAAAAAAATAACCGTGAAGAAGTCGACGCGCTGAAAGAGATTATCGGCAACTTAAAAGTTAAGAACGATCTGCTCTATATGGAAAATGTGCTCTTAAAATCTAAAATCCGGGAATTAACGCTTAATTTAAGCGCCGAGGCGATATCCGAGCCTTTGGTTAAAGAATTCTTTAACAAATGATTATTCTTTATTGAGAGTTAAAGAGCTTATAACATAAGCGTATTCGCCTTCGACTATTTTGATCAAAGGATTCAGGACATCTTCGCCGTCTATATTAAGACTTTGTTTAGCGTAATAGATTTCATACGCCTTGCCTGTGATTCTGCCGTTAACGCGCATTGTAACCAAATGGCAGTCTATGTCGTCGCCGAGCGCGTTTACTTTGTATTCGCCGGGTTTAATCGCCGCAGTTCTATTTTGTAGCGCGTTAATCTGAGGCATGGGGCAATTAAATGTAAATGAAAAGTTCTTAATGTTAAGGTCGGCGCTTCTTAAAATGTAATATACGATTTCGTTATCGTAATACGGCGCCTTTAATTTGATTTCATCTCCGCTCTTTTCGCCGTCTGTCGTCATTGTATAAATATATTTGCCGCCCTTGTATTCAGCTATTATTATCGTCTCTTTGTCAGCTTTTATGTGCTTGTAGCTTGCGACAGACTGAAAATTTGTATTAAAAAACGTCTCCGCGAACACGCTGTCGTCGGAATTGTCTAATTGTAATTCGTAGCTTATATAGGTGCCCGTTATGGACTTATAGTTCTTATCTCCTATCTTTACATCTTGATTCGTGAGCCTTTCTGAAATTATTACAAGTTCGCCGACTTTCTCGCCGGCTTTGCCGTTTTCATATACATCATAGATGTATTTCTCGTATTTATGCCAATTGGAAGTAAATGTGCTCTCGACGGATTCGGCGCATCCGCTTAAAGATAATACTATCAGCGCTATTATGACGATTACGGTTAATTTCTTCATAAGACCTCTATTTAATGATAACATATTATACCATAATTAATAACAATATAAAAATGTTTTTCATCAGTGGACGGATAATTTGACATGGTGTATTTTCGGGATTGATGTTTAAGGCGCGATAAGGTATAATCTTAAGTATATGGCTGTAAATATTTATAGTTCCAATACTTTTCGCGGCGCTTTCGACGGTCTGACTAAGGCGTTAAAGGAGAATCTTCAATCGGACAATATCATAATTGTGCCCGACCGCTTTACGCTTACGATTGAAAAAGCGGTGCTTGATAAACTTAACCTTGCTGGCTCGATGAATATCAATGTTATGAGTTTCAGCCGCCTTGCCGCTGTAATGCTCGAAAATAAAATTCATCGCTGCCTGACTCCCGAAAGCGCCGTTATGCTGCTCGCCAAGGTCATTAAAGCGAATAAGGACAGCCTTGCTTGCTACGGCAAGGTCAGGGATATTTCCGCGCTCTCTAAAGAGCTCTACGCGGCGATATCCTCGATAAGAAACAGCGGCATTACGCCGGATATGCTGAGAGCCGCGCTCGGCAGGATAAATAATCCCGGCGTCAGAAAAAAGACGGACGATATCATTTTACTCTTGACCAAATACCTAAACGAGCTGGAAATAAATTACCACGATTCTACGACCAGACTTGATAAACTGGCGGAAGAAATACCTAATCTAGAGAGAATACATTCAAGCAATATATACATTACGGATTTCTTTTTCTTTACTCAAATCGAGATAAAGGTAATTAAGGCGCTTATTAAACATTGCAAATCAATGCATATCGCCCTTATTAAGCCGGCGCATAACGCGCATAACACGAGGATTTACCCCGAATACAACATTGAAGCGATAGCGAGCGCGTCGGGCGCAATCGTAAAAGAGTATTGCGCTGAATATTCGCTCGACAGAGTAAACTCCGTAATCGAAAAAAGACTCTTTTCATATTCGGGCGAAAGGGAAGACGCGGAGGATAAAATCAGACTGTATTATGCGCCCCATATCGAGAGCGAGATTACCGCTATGACGCGCGAGATAAGGCGGCTGATAATAAACGGCGCGAGATATAAAGATATTGCCGTAGTATGTCCGGATATTAACACATATACGCCCTATATCGAGAGGATTTTTAACCGCTTCGATATACCCTACTATATCGACAGGTCTAAAATGCTTAAAGACCATCCGCTGATAAGGCTGTTGCTTTCGGCGATAGATTTCGTCATTGAAGATTATTCCATCGATTACGCTATGGATATTATTAAGAATCCGTTTATGCGTATCGATAAGAGCGAAGCTGATATTTTCGAGAATTTCTGCATCAAGTACGGCATTTACGGCAGGCAGCTTTTCAAGCCGTTTAATTACACCGATGACGAGAATTATGATATATCCGAGAAAATACGTCGAAAATTTATAAAAAGTATCGGCATTCTTAATAACGCGCCAAAAGGCTCTGCGGAGAATTTCATTGATTTGATATTGAAATTTATGGAGGCGCTTCAGTCGGATGCGACTATGAAAGAGCTGATGCAAATGCAGCTTGATTATAATGATTTGACTTTTCAGGAAGTAACCAAGCAACTACCCGAAAAGAGTAAAGAAATATTTGCCGAAATCAAAGAGATGCTCGGCTGCGAGGTAATGGAATTTCACGAATTTGCCACGCTTTTTTCGGCTAATATCAGCTCCGTAAAGATCTCGATGATACCGCATTACATAGATTGCGTATTTATCGGAGAGCCGCTAGAGAGCAGGTATTCCGTGATTAAGGTGCTGTTCGTAATAGGCGCTAACGACGCCGATATGCCCGTCAGAAGAAGAGACAACGGCATAATTACCGGCTACGAAATCAGCGAATGGGGGCTTGATATTTCGCCTACGGTTAAGCAACTATGCAACATCGATAAGTTACAGCTCCTGCAACTTCTGATTAAGCCAGAACACAAATTAATTGTAAGTTACAGCGCTTTAACGAAAAATGAAATTGTCAATCCCTCCACGGTAATGACGCAACTTAGGGATATATTCGGTCTTGAAATCAAGTCCGTCGACAAGGAATACGAGGACTCATACGAACTTGACAACGAGCAAAGGGCTGAGCTTTACGCGTATAAATTCTCCTCCGTTAAGAACGCAATGCGCGAACTCACGGGAGCGCTCAGGAGAATAAAAGAAAGAAAGACGAGCGTTTACGAGCTTATACCCTACGATACCGCGTATAAAATGCTTGACATGAAAGATAGGGAAATAATATCGGAGATAAACAACTTATATAAGGATGCCCGTCCCTTTATCAGGAACGGGCATAAGGTGTTTTTCTCCAAAGAGAGAACAAGCGTAAGCCAGCTCGAAAATTATTTCACCTGTCCGTATAAGCACTTCTTGCGGTACGGCGTCGGGGCGAAAATCAGAGAAGAAAAAGAAATAAAGAGTAACATACGGGGGCTTATAGTACACAAGGCTCTCGAGATTATGCTGAAGTCTTACGATAAAGAGTCGGGTAAAGACAGATTCGAGCTGATAAAAAGCGTTATCCTCGAAGTGATGTCGGACGGCGAATTCAGCAGATTGATAGAGGATAACAAGAAAAAAATTCTTGAAATGTCCTTATCTAAGACCATGAACGAAGTGCTTGACTGCATTGATAAAAGCCGCTTTAAGCCCTTTTTGTTCGAGGTCGACCTCGGCTTGAACGACGCGTTTACAATCGAATACGAAAAAGGCAGGAGCATAGCGTTCAAGGGTATTGTGGACAGAGTGGACAAAATGGGCGATTATCTTATGGTCATAGACTATAAGACGGGTTATGTCGGCAATACGATTAAAGAATTAAAGTACGGTCTGAAGATTCAGCTGTTTATCTACTTAAAGGCGCTGTTAAAGGATAATTTCAAGCCTGCGGGCGCGCTGTATATGCTCTTGAAAGACAAATATGTAAAGGATAACGAGACGGGCGCACCGTATTACGGAATAATAGTATCCGATGTGTATAATGAATTTGATGTTTACGGCGATATGTTAAAAAAGAGCTGCGTAAAGGAAAGCGGCGAGCTTCATAAAATGATTGATTACGCCGTTGATATCTCTAAGCAGGCGATAAGGGAAATTATCGAGGGCTATATAGAGCAAAAGCCGTATCAAGGCGCGTGTAACAGGTGCGACTATTTCGATATATGCCGCTCGAGACTTGAAAACATCAGCGAAAGAAAAGGCGTAAACGCGAGAAATATCGGATTCGGAGGCGGCAATGACTAGACTTACCGAAAGCCAGCTACAAGCCGTGAATACCCTCGGCAGCAATGTGCTCGTATCAGCTTCCGCTGGAACGGGAAAGACGCACGCGATGATAAACCGCGTTATCGATATCGTGCTCGGCAGAAAGCGTTATATCGATAACGGCATAATCGTATTCGACGAAAATCTTAATAAGCGGGTGCCGGTTAACAGAATTTTACTGATGACTTTCACTAACGCCGCCGCCGCAGAGATGAAACAAAGGCTTTTCGACGCGCTTGTGACGGAGCTTAACAAGCTGTCTGCCGACGACAAAGAGAAGCAAAGATATTTAATAGAGCAAATCGATATGCTGCCGATGTGCGATATCTCGACGATACACGCTTTCTCGGCGAAAATACTCAGAAAGTATTTTCAGGAGGCGGGGATAAGCCAGCTTTTTGACATTGCTGCGGAGAGCGAAGAAGAGGGTTACATTAAAGAGGCGCTGAAAAAGAGTTTTGACGAACTTGAAGAAGATGAAGGGCTTTCAAATTTAAGGGAAATATTCGCTCTGATGCTCAAAGACGATACTCTTGAGGGAATAATCGTAAAAATTTATAAATTCGCGTATTCGCTCCAGGATTACGATAAATGGATTGAGGATACGGCGGTATCGCAATACGGTGACGATGTAAAGAGCGCGGATTTTATAAACCTGTATTTAGATAATATAAATAAGCGCGCTGAAAAGCTAACGGATTACCTGAGCGGCTCGCGCGCCGAGCTGCTTGCGCTCGATCAGCGCGCATATGTTGATTGGCTTGATTCAGCGATAGACGCGATAAGCAAATTTATTAAAGTAAGGACTTTCGAAGGCTTAAAGCCGTTAATTGCGGCAAGGGTAATGCCAGAGTACGCTCCCAGTGTAAACCGCTCCGCCGTAATATTAAGAAACTCAATCAAGAAGAAAATCAAATCATTCTATGACGATAACAGTCTGACAAGCGACTATATCAACGACGGAATCCGGGACGATATAAGGTTATTAAGAGAATTCGTAACCAATGTGTTAAAAATAGTCAAATTATTCGGCAATAACCTTAATAAGATTAAAGAAAAGAATAATAAATTAGGCTTTGGCGATATTGAGCGCGTTATGGCGAAATTAATGAGCGACGACAATATATCCGACGAAATAAAATCCTGCTACGATTATGTGCTTATAGACGAATACCAAGATATCAATTACCTGCAGGAATATATTATCACGCGCATTTCACAAGGCGATAATCTCTTTATGGTCGGCGATTCCAAGCAGAGCATTTACAGGTTCCGCCAGGCAGTGCCCGAGATATTTGTAGGCAAAGAAAGGCTGTTCGGCGGGCGGGGCGGCGGAGTAAATATTAAGTTTAATGAGAATTTCAGAAGCAGGAAGGCTATTCTCGATTATGTCAATTCCGTTTTTTCTAAGGCGATGACGACGGAATTCGGGCAGGTCGATTACCTGAACACCTCGATGCTGAAAAGGCTTGACGACGACGATACGCCCTACCGGGTCAATTCTTTCCCCGCGGTCTCGCTGTATACCTATAAGGATATTCCCAAGGAATTAAACGAAACGGACGACAAATTATACAGCGTAAAAGAGCACACTGTGGACGACGACGAGACGACAAACGCTCAATTCGAGGCGGGAATTATATATAAGGTCATAAACGATTTATTAAATACGCCTTATTATGACGAAAAGAGCCGCGGCGTAAAAAAAATCAATTACAGCGATATCGCGCTTATATTCAGAAGCAGAACGCATGCGGCAAATGTCATTGTCGACGAGCTAATCAAGCGCGGATTGCCGCTTAATACCGCGACATTTATCAAAGAAGACACGCCGGACGAGATAAGGCTGCTTATAAATCTGTTAAAGCTGATTGACAACGGGCGTCAAGACATTCCCCTTATCGCCGTTATGCGCTCGTATTTCGGGAAATTTACGGATGAAGAGATTGTCTCGATAGGCAAAGCGGGTAATAAATTCTATTATGAGCTTTTGCCAAAAGCCAAAGGTAAGATAGGATTAAAAGTAAAGCAATTCCTCGCATTTATCGAGAAATATCGCAACAAAGCCGCGTATATGACGGTATTTGAGCTGATTGAGGAAATCATTGAGGAGACGGGTTATGACCGCTATATATTGGCGCATAAAGACGGTGAAAGCAAATACAGGAGCATTATCGCGTATTTGGACTCCGTTAAGGATAATAATTACCGCACTTTGAATAGATTTCTCAGTTACTCCGACACGCATAACAATTCTTTCAAGGCGTCTTACTCTATAACCGATATGATAACGGTGTCCACTATGCACGGCGTAAAGGGACTCGAATATCCCGTCGTAATATTCGCTTCAGTCGATACGCCGTTTAATTACGGAAAGGGCGCCGAATTCGTAACGGATAACGAGCTCGGGCTTGCGTTCAAGAGCTACGATATCCAAAAAAGAGTCAAGAGGGAAAACCTGATTTATAAGGTGTTAAGAGACAGGCAGATTCATAAGGAAAAAGAGGATAACCTCAATCTCTTGTATGTTACTCTGACAAGGGCTAAAAATCATCTGATTATTACGGGTAAAGAAAATAAAGACGGCATTGAATGTCCAGAAACGCCCGAAGACGCCAAGAATTTTCTTAGTCTTATCGCTTTCGGTCTTAACCGAATGCATTACGAGACTATAAGCTACAACGAGCTTATGAAAGAAACGGCGGCGACTGACGATATAGCGTATTTCTCGGATAAAGTCGATCCTATATATTACGAACAGATAAATAGGGTATTGTCACATAAATATTTGCATCCCGAATCCGTAAGTACAGGTATAAAGTACACCGTAACGGCAATAAATAAGAGTATCGAAAGCGGTGACGCGTATATTAAGTCGCTATTCGAAGAGGACAGCGCGCTTAAAGGCTCGATTGCGCATAAGCTCATGCAGCATATAGACTTGAAGTGTTCGGATATCAGCGGGCTTGAAAGCGAAATTTCAAGGCTTGTTGAAGAGCAGCTTCTGCTCAAAGAAGACGCTGACGATATAGACCGCGGAGAAATATTAAAATGCCTGAATTCGCCTGTTATTAAATACGCCAGAACCAATAGAGTCTTAAGAGAGCGGGAATTCATATTAAAGGTCAGGGCGGACGAGATATTAAATAACGGATGCGACGACGAAGTATTGCTGCAGGGCACGGTGGATTTGATAATACTGGGCGATAAAAATATCATTGTCGATTATAAGCGTTCCGGATATGACGACATAGAAAAAATCAAGAAAAAATACTCCTCGCAATTGAAATTATACACTATGGCGGTTGAAAGAATAATGAATATCAGGGTCGATAGGAGGGTAATATATCTTTTCGGTAAGGATATAGAGATTGAAGTCTGACATTGTACATAACGGAGGAGCTTATGATGTCGGAACTTATATCAACCGTAAAAGATTATTTTAATCTTTTTATTTCGCTTAACACTTTTGCCCTATCGCACGCAATGCTGATGGCGATTACTTTTATCGGGATAATCGCGTATGATTATCTGAGTTTTTCGGGCAAGATTATTAAAGGCTCGAGGCGCACAATAAAGTTTTTTAAGCAAAAAGGCTGGGTGGACAATTCAAATGTCTCGTCATTTCTTATGAAATGTATGAGGCATTTTCCTTATGTGTTAAGGGCGAATTTCAGCTTGTATTCCAATAACTCGGGAAGGCCGCTGACCGATTATATCAACGAAAAATGCTATTTAAGGCGCGACCGTTATATCAGGGAAAAGGCGGTCAAGAATATTTACGATTTCGTGCTTGTCGCGGGCGCTATTCTTGCCGTCATTCATATAATGATACTGGACGGCATAAACGAGGCGGTAAGCTATCTCGTATTCGTGCTCTGCTTTGTCGTATTAAGATATGTGCTAATGCTGTTCCTGCTCGTAAGAGAGATATACGGCAAGAAATATTACTTCAAGGCGCTGGACCTGATGACGAACGGGATATTCTTATCCAATATTAAAAGGAACAGAGTGGAGATAGACGAGAGTTTCGAGCCTATTACCGGCGACGCGGGCGAGGCAATTGACGCCGTCGAGGTCAAGGATATAACGGATATAAAAAACGCAAAGGTTGAGAAAACGCATTAGTTTTTTTTGGTCAATCAATTGCCAAGCCCGATTATTAATGCTAGAATAGCAATGTAATAATAAGGAGGTACTGTTTCGTGGACGCGGACCCTTTGAGTACGAATACTTAGCGCTATGAAGCGGTGCTATATCGCCGCGCTGCTTCGTAGGGCAAAACGCTTATATGAACAGTGAGGTGATATTATGATCAATATATCTTATACCGATGTTTTATTGAAGACTATCGTTAACCTTCCCGAGGAGGAAGTATTAAGCGATGGTTTTTCTTTTGATTCCAAATGGGTGCACCTTCTAAACCCCACGGATTTCGAGATAGAGCTTGTCGCATCCAAGACGGGTATTCCCGAGGATATGCTTAAAGCGCCTTTGGACGAGGAGGAACGCGCAAGAGTCGAAAATTATGACGATGCCGTGCTCGCGCTCGTCGACCTGCCTATTCTCGAGGACGAGGAAGACTACTATACATACGGCGCTGTGCCGCTCGGAATAATATTAAAGGGCTCTACTATCGTTACGGTCTGCCTTAAAGAGAGCTCTATTATAAGAGATTTTATGAACGGCAGGGTGAGAGACTTTGACACTAATAAGAAATCACGCTTTTTGTTCCAATTGCTGTTTAATATCTCTACAAAGTACCTGCAATATCTAAGGCAGATTGACAAGGCGAGTCAGAGAATTCAGACGGAATTGCACCGTTCAATGAAGAATAAAGAGCTCATACAGCTACTGGATCTCGAAAATTCGCTTGTGTATTTCTCGACCTCGCTTCGCGGCAACGACAGAGTGATTGATAAACTTCTTAACGGCAATATCATCAAGCTGTACGAGGAGGATAAGGATTTATTGGAAGATGTCGCCGTCGAAAACCGTCAGGCGCTCGAAATGTGTAATGTGTACCGTGATGTGTTATCGGGCACTATGGACGCTTTCGCGTCCGTTATATCCAATAATCTCAATATTGTAATGAAACTTCTGACTTCGATAACGATATTGATATCCGTGCCGACATTGATTGCGAGCTTTCTCGGAATGAATGTAGGCGGGCTTCCCGGGCAGGGGAGCTGGGGCTTTATCGGCATGGTCGCATTCTCGCTGCTTGTCGCCGCCGGAACTGCCGTAATCCTTATCAAGAAGAAGCTGATGTAGGCATTACCCCTATTGACATACACTCGTTTTTGTAGTAAATTATATAGTACGCAACCCGTGTAAAACCTTAGCTTTTATGCACTGTGCAGCCTGCAAAATTTTATTAATTTTTGCTTAATTGGAGCAGAAAATTAATTGACAACAAATATATAAAATGTTATTCTATTTAGGCTGTCGAAAATGGCATTAAAGCTTCGGGGGTGTAGCTCAGATGGGAGAGCACCTGCCTTGCAAGCAGGGGGTCAGCGGTTCGATCCCGCTCATCTCCACCAACTCGGGCTTATAGCTCAGCAGGTTAGAGCACACGCCTGATAAGCGTGAGGTCGGTGGTTCGAGTCCACTTGAGCCCACCAAGAATAACTAAGGTTATTCTGACAATAATAATTACGGCTGATGTCGTAAATTTCGCACATTGACAACTGCATAGAGTAAAGAAAACAAATATCTAGAAAAGAGTAATACAATATTTTCACAAGATATTTTGCTGAGGAAACATCAAAAAGAAATAACAAGAAGACCGAGAGGTCTAAGACGATCAAGCTACAAAGAGCGTAGGGTGGATGCCTTGGCACTAGGCGCCGAAGAAGGACGTGACAAGCTGCGAAAAGCTGCGGGGAGCTGCAAATGAGCATAGATCCGCAGATATCCGAATGAGGGAACTCACCTGTCGTAACTGGCAGGTATCCATATATGAATACATAGTATATGGAGGGGAACCCGGTGAACTGAAACATCTAAGTAACCGGAGGAAAAGAAAGAAAAGAATCGATTTTCTGAGTAGTGGTGAGCGAAAAGGAAAGAGCCCAAACCTTAATATAGAAATATATGAAGGGGTAAGGACCTGTAAAGGCAAGAAACGGGGTAGTCGAAGCTGTCTGGAAAGGCAGACCGAAGAAAGTTACAGTCTTGTAGACGAAACCCAGTGGAAGCTGACAGGAATCCGGAGTACCGCAGGACACGAGGAATCCGGCGGGAAGGCGGGAGGACCATCTCCCAAGGCTAAATACGACCTAGTGACCGATAGAGTATAGTACCGTGAGGGAAAGGTGAAAAGAACCCCGGGAGGGGAGTGAAAGAGAACCTGAAACCCTATGCTTACAAGCAGATACAGCACTACAATAGTGTGGTATCGTACTTTTTGTAGAACGGGCCGGCGAGTTATGTTGTGCAGCGAGGTTAAGCAATTAAGTTGCGGAGCCGAAGCGAAAGCGAGTCTGAAATGGGCGTATAGTTGCATGGCATAGACCCGAAACCGGATGACCTACGCATGGACAGGTTGAAGCTGTGGTAAGACACAGTGGAGGACCGAACCCACGGACGTTGAAAAGTTCGGGGATGAGCTGTGTGTAGCGGAGAAATTCCAATCGAATCCGGAGATAGCTGGTTCTCTCCGAAATAGCTTTAGGGCTAGCCTCTGTTTAGAGTACTGAAGGTAGAGCACTGTATGGGCTAGGGGGCTTCACAGCTTACCGAACCTTAACAAACTTCGAATGACAGATACTTGATGACAGGGAGTCAGACAGTGGGAGATAAGTTTCATTGTCGAGAGGGGAAAAGCCCAGACCTACAACTAAGGTCCCAAAGTACAAGTTAAGTGGAAAAGGATGTGTTATCGCTAAAACAACCAGGATGTTGGCTTAGAAGCAGCCATACATTCAAAGAGTGCGTAATAGCTCACTGGTCGAGCGGTGATGCGCCGAAAATAAACGGGGCTAAAACTTGACACCGAAGTTTAGGAATACCGCAAGGTATTGGTAGGAGAGCAATGTATGCGGGCAGAAGCCGTATCGAAAGGGGCGGTGGACTGCATACAAGAGAGAATGCCGGCATAAGTAGCGCAAGCGGAGCGAGAAACTCCGCCGTCGAAAGTCTCAGGTTTCCTGGGGAAGGTTCGTCCACCCAGGGTAAGTCGGGACCTAAGCCGAGGGCGAAAGCCGTAGGCGATGGACAACAGGTAGATATTCCTGTACCACCGAGGGTCGCATAAATGAAGCAATGACACAGGAGGATAGTCAAGGCGCACTGATGGAAAGGTGCGTCCAAGCTGTAAGGCTGACAGTTAGTGAAGTACGGCTGTTAAAAGGCTGAGCAGTGACGGGGAGCGAAAACTAGTAGCGAAGTTGACGAATTCACACTGGCGAGAAAAGTTGCTAAATATGGCCGTAGGTGCCCGTACCGCAAACCGACACAGGTAGACGAGGAGAGAATCCTAAGACGAACGGGAGAACCCTTGTTAAGGAACTCTGCAAAATTACCCCGTAACTTCGGGAGAAGGGGAGCCTGCGCGAGCAGGCCGCAGTGAATAGGCCCAAGCGACTGTTTACCAAAAACACAGGTCTCTGCGAAATCGAAAGATGACGTATAGGGGCTGACGCCTGCCCAGTGCTGGAAGGTTAAGGGGAAGTGTTAGCGCAAGCGAAGCATTGAACTGAAGCCCCAGTGAACGGCGGCCGTAACTATAACGGTCCTAAGGTAGCGAAATTCCTTGTCGGGTAAGTTCCGACCCGCACGAATGGCGTAACGACTTGGGCGCTGTCTCAACAGGGGACCCGGCGAAATTGTAGTATACGTGAAGATGCGTATTACCCGCGACTGGACGGAAAGACCCCGTAGAGCTTTACTGCAACTTGATATTGGATTTCGGTAATTAATGTACAGGATAGGTGGGAGACAGCGAATCACAGGCGTCAGCTTGTGTGGAGTCACCCTTGGGATACCACCCTTTGATTGCTGAAATTCTAACGCCGTGCCGTAATCCGGACGACGGACAGTGTCAGGTGGGCAGTTTGACTGGGGCGGTCGCCTCCCAAAGAGTAACGGAGGCGCTCAAAGGTTCCCTCAGAATGGTTGGCAATCATTCAAAGAGTGTAAAGGCAGAAGGGAGCTTAACTGTGAGACTGACAAGTCGAGCAGATACGAAAGTAGGACTTAGTGATCCGGCGGTAGAGAATGGAATTGCCGTCGCTTAACGGATAAAAGTTACCTCGGGGATAACAGGCTTATCTCCTCCAAGAGTTCACATCGACGAGGAGGTTTGGCACCTCGATGTCGACTCGTCACATCCTGGGGCTGAAGTAGGTCCCAAGGGTTCGGCTGTTCGCCGATTAAAGTGGCACGCGAGTTGGGTTCAGAACGTCGTGAGACAGTTCGGTCCCTATCCATCGTGGGCGTAGGATATTTGAGAGGAGCTGTCCCTAGTACGAGAGGACCGGGATGGACGCACCTATGGTGTACCGGTTGTCGCGCCAGCGGCACCGCCGGGTAGCGAAGTGCGGCAGGGATAAACGCTGAAGGCATCTAAGCGTGAAACCCGCCTCAAGATTAGATATCCCATATCATAAGATAGTAAGATCCCTTGAAGACTACAAGGTTGATAGGTCGGAGGTGTAAGTGCAGTAATGTATTTAGCTGACCGATACTAATAGATCGAGGGCTTGATCAAAGCATCAAGAATACAATAACTCTGTGCAGTTGTGAGTGTGCGTAAAAACACACTTTACCATTCCGGTGGTAATGGCGGGAGGGACCCACCTGTTCTCATTCCGAACACAGCAGTTAAGCCTCCTAGCGCCGACGATACTTGGTTGGAGACGACCCGGGAAAATAGGACGCTGCCGGAATTCATTCCTCCATAGCTCAGCCGGTAGAGCATGCGGCTGTTAACCGCAGTGTCGTTGGTTCGAGTCCAACTGGGGGAGCCATAGCAACAGGGAGCACCGTAATGGTGCTCCCTGTTGCTATAATTCTCCTGTGGTCAAGCCGATTACGCTATGGTTACAGCAAGCTCTAACGGCTGAGCGTGCTCAGTGGGCGCGACGCGTAAAGCCGACAGTACGGTGTACTGTCGGTAGCCAAAGCGGGGAGGAAGCTATGCTGACGACCTGGAAGAGCATGCGGCTGTCGTTGGTTCGAGTCCAACTGGGGGAGCCAATAGCGGCGACGCATTAGGTCGCAACAGAAAAGGGCATCCGCGATGCCCGTTTTCTATTTCTCCAGTTTTGCTAGCCGCTATTTCTCATTAGTTGTACTCTAACCTCACCGGAGCCGATTTCCGTTCGCTTTGCTCACTATATCGGAGTACGCTCACTTTGTTCGCTACGAGTCCAACTGGGGAGCCAATAGCGGCGACGCATTAGGTCGCAACAGAAAAGGGCATCCGCGATGCCCGTTTTCTATTTCTCCAGTTTTGCTAGCCGCTATTTCTCATTAGTTGTACTCTAACCTCACCGGAGCCGATTTCCGTTCGCTTTGCTCACTATATCGGAGTACGCTCACTTTGTTCGCTACGAGTCCAACTGGGAGAGCCATAGCAACAGGGAGCACCGTAATGGTGCTCCCTGTTGCTATAATTCTCCTGTGGTCAAGCCGATTACGCTATGGTTACAGGCATGCTCAGAAAAGTAAAATTATATTATGCTAAATCTAATGGGTTGCGAAACCAATTAGGTTAAGAATACTTAATCTTTAAAAAAATCATATCAATTATAATACAACATTGTTTTTTTCTATGAAAATCCATTGAACATATGATATAATATATATATTAGAATTTATTATGTTTTTCAAGGGTGATATTATGACAAGGAAAGAAAGAGTATTAAGGGCGCTTGAGTTTAAGGGACCGGACAGGGTGCCAGTGTGCACTATGCACGTTCCCACGAAGAGGTTCAGAGATTTTCTGAAAATAATGTTTACGATTAAGACGGATGTTTTTATGACCTCGTTAATATACAAAAGAAAGAAGCTGACCAAGACGACCGCGGTAGACGTATGGGGCGCGGTATGGGAAAGCCTCGGCAATAAGGGTGAAGTCATAGACAGCCCTCTTAAAGACTGGAGCGGTCTAAAGACGCTGAAGGTGCCGGATTATACGAATTTCTCGAGCGTGCTTTTCGTAAAATTAAGCCGGCTGGTGCTTAAAAACAAGTTCCTTATAGGCAATATCCCCGATATGATATTCTCGCTGTGTACATATTTAAGGGGCTATGTCGAATTCATGGAAGACCTTTACTATAATAAGGATAATGTAATAAAGCTCGTTGATATATGCGTAGACCTAAATCTCAAGTTAATAGACAAATACGCGGAATTAGGGCTGGACGCGGTAATGGGTTGTGACGATTTGGGACTTCAGAACAGCCTTATGATAAGCCCCGAGATGTGGCGCGAAATTTTCAAGCCCGGCTATAAGAAGATGATAGACCGAGCGCATGAGCGCGGGATAAAATTCATACTGCATTCCTGCGGACAGATAAAAGATATCATCGACGATTTTATAGAAATAGGGCTTGACGCGCTGCAATGCGACCAGCAGGACAATATGGGAGTAGACGAATTAAATCAAAGATTCGGCGGCAGGATAACGTTTTTCTCGCCTGTGGATATCCAGACGACGCTCTCTACCAACGACCATGACAAAATCCGCGAGAAGACGGAGTACCTTGTAAAGACCCTCGGTTCGCATAACGGCGGTCTGATAGGGAAAGTTTATCCTACGCCGTCTGCAATCGGCGTAGAAGAAAAGAGTATCGAAGTAATGCTGAAAACTTTTGTCGGTAAACTTTGACTATTGAAATATTGTCAAAAAATGGTATAATAAAAATATGCTAACAGAAAAATGTCTAGTTGATGTTGCTGAATTGTTAAAAGCGATCGGTCATCCTATAAGATTGTGTATTATAAAAAAACTTCTTTCGGGAAGTATGATTGTGTCAGAATTGCTGGAATGTATCAAGGTGTCCCAATCCAACATATCCCAGCATCTTTTTGTATTAAGAAAGATGAAAATTATCGAGTGCAAAAGAAAAGGTACGACTATGGTATACACTCTGATTGACGAAAATGTCAGAAAAGTAGTCTCTGTCTTCCTTAAATGACGGGGTAATTTATCGGGTTATATGAGCAATTAGGCATATGAGAATTATCATATGGAATAAGATATATATTAGAGGGAGCATAATGAAAAAAATCTACAAAATTCTGGCAATATTATTAACTGTTTCTCTGTTGCTAAGCCTTACGTTTATCGTATCTGGATGCGAAAAAGGGAAGACCAAGGCGATATTACTAATACACGGAATTTGCGGCGGCGCTTTCTATGACGCGGAGACCGGCGATGTCGTGTGGGCGATAGACGAGATAAGCCCTGAAGACATTACGGAAATGTTCAATGATCCGGGCTTTATAGACAAATTAAAGCTCGATGAAAACGGCGAGCCCTTACATAATCTAAGACTTGCCGATATGGACGACGATAAGGGCAAATATACGATGCTTACGATGTTTAAGCCGCTATATGAGGAATTATACGAGAATTATTCGGACGAGTACGATGTAATTGTATGGCAATATGACTGGCGCCTTGACAATTACCAGTCCGCCGCTAAACTTGAAGAATTTGTCGAAAGCAGCGGATATGAGGAGCTTATACTCGTTACGCACAGCATGGGCGGCAATGTCGTAAGCCAGTTTATGGCGAACAGTCAGGATAATATGAATAAAGTCAAGCTGTTTATTCCGATGTCCACGCCTTTTTTCGGTTCGCTGGATGCGTGCTACTTTATGCTCGACGGCTTAATTTGCAATATTGAGGGGCAATTGAATTCCATTCCCACACCCGAGGGAAGAAGGGATTTCAAGGAGGATTATAAAGGTTTAAGCAGTATGGTCGGCATTATTAAGCCCATGCTGCTCGATCTGGGTAAGAATTTGCCGAGCATGTATATGCTAACGCCTTTTGAAAAATACGCCGACGACCCCGTTTACGCGGAGGGCGAGACGCCCATAAAGCTCGGCAACGATTATCTTACGCATTCAGGATCGCATGAATATTTCTCGGAAACGGCTATTGCGAAAAAGAGCAATGGCGAATTAAAGCCCGGATTTGAAAAGTATAACGAATATCAGGTCGGTCATATTGTTGACGGAAAGCATATTTCAGAGAAAGTAAATACGCATTATATCGTAGGAAGCGGTATCGATACGCTATATTCCATTACGATTAATCCGAATAACGGCAAGATTTCAAGTTATCTGCAATACGACCAAGGCGACGGAATAGTGTCTGTATATAGCGGCTGCGCGGGTAATTTGATAACGGACGACAATGTTTATGTCATGGAGGGCTCAAGCCATATATCGATTACTACGGACGAACAGACGGTTACGACCGTAAATGATATAATAGCTGATTTTCTTAAGAAATAGAGATACTACAAATAAAAAACGGGCTCTTATGAGCCCGTTTGTTATGTGCGCATTATTACCGACGCAATCGGTGCGAATTTCTTTACCGCTTCGATGTTGTTTTTACATTCCTCTTCGCTCTTGAAAAGCTCGCCGTCGTATTTTACGAGCGCGCTCGTCTTGCTTGTAAGGATAAACCTGCATGTGCCGAATTTGTCTTTGTTGATAGTGAATGTCCCCGTAAGAACATTTTTCTTGAATGTCAGCGTGCCGTTAATGCAGGTAGTCAGAGTCTTGTACGGTCTGCTGGTATACAGCGGCTCGTCGGTATCGGAAGTTAAAACGAACCTAAATTTGCCGTCCTGACTGATAATTTCGTATTGACCGTTAGGGCTTGAGCTGTTATTTCCAAAGGATTCGACTTGCATATTGACGGGCTCTTCGATAATGTCGCTTTCTATTGCTCTTTCAGCCTGTACGGAGTCTGCCGCGGCATCAATTTCCGGCGCCTCGATATCTTCCGCCGCGGATTCCTTAATATCCGCGACTTCCATATCCGGAGAGGGTTTATCCGTTGATTCGGGCTTATTGTCGTTAATATTGTCCGCTGTTTCCGGATTTTTAACTTCGGCGCTTTCTTTTTCGTCTACTTCTTCGCCTTTAATAAATGAAAAGATATCGTCGTCCAAATCGTCCAAAACGCCGTTATCGACTTCCGGAAGGGGCTCATTCTCTTTCTCGCGGGCTTTAGGAATTACAGGCCTCTCAACTTTTTTTACGGGTAATTCGGAATAGTTAAATATATCAGCTTCGCTCTTTATATCACTCTTGACAGGCCCGCTTATTTCTATGTCTGTTTCGGTGTTTTCATGGGCTTTTACTTTATTATCCGCTTGGATTTGTAAAACCGCCGCGGCTGCTTCGCCAATCTTATCCTCAATAACATTATCTTTAACTTCCGCCTCCGGCGCTTTTGCGGCGCTTTTATCTTCAAGTTCTTTTTCGATAGTAGGCTTATCGAGGTCAATAGATGATTCCTCTGCGGGTGTTTCGGGCTGCTCTGCGGGCGTTTCGTTGTCTATGATATTTGTCTTCTTTATTTCAGATTCGCCCTCTGCGTTAAGAGTTATTTTAGGCTGATTTTCAATTATATCGTCGAGATAATCAAAACTTTCCCTTTTTCTCGGTTGGCTGGGCACAAATGCCTCCATGGTATCCGTTTGTTTCTTGTTAGGTTTTACCGGAGGCACTGATTTCTCAACGGGTGTGGATTTACCCTTTGATTTCTTATTCTTTTCTTCTTTTTGTTTTCTCTTTTCTTCTTTAAGCCGTAATTTTTCCTGTCTGATTTGTTCCTTCTTGGCTTTTATTAATTCTTTTTTGGATGGTTTGCTTGTATCTGTCGCCGCCATTTGCGCTTTTTCCCCGTCCTTTTTCTGATTTAAGACGGCATCTGTGCCCGAAGGCGCTATCGTCTCAATATCAGATGATATAACATCATTGTTAACAGAATATGAACTGTCCGACTTTAATTGCTCTTCAGGCAAATTGTCAACGGAAGACAAATCAGCAGTTTCGGTATGCGCTTTGACGGCCGATATCGAATCCGCTGTCTCGGAATGCGATTGCTTTTTTTGTTTCTTATCGTAGGCTTTGGTAGCTTTAAGATTTTCCCATTTCATTAAGGTATGCTTGGACGGATGTAATAACCCCAGTGTGGATATAAACGAGACTATAATTATAAACAGCAGAAGTATCGCGCCTATCGCGGTCAGAACATCGATATCAAAAGGCAGGCTGATGCTAAATGGCAGGGAGACGGGCGATTTAAGTATATCTACCGCTACTGCGAAAGATGAGGGCAGATTGTCCAGTCTTACATCAACCGCCTGTCTTATTTCGAGCAGCTTGTCGATTATGTAACTTATTATTTGCGACATAATATTACTCCCTCAAGCATTTTTCTTAAATTTATGATATCATAACGGTTATAATATGTAAAGGAATGTAATTACTTTACTTTACTAATTATATACAGTACAATACCCTTATATGTTCGCGGATGACGACAAGATTATAACTAGAATATTATCCGGCGAAGAGGCGGTAGAAGAAGGCGCGGGGATTATAAAATCGGGCGGCATTGTCGCGTTTCCCACCGAAACGGTATACGGTCTCGGAGCGAACGCATACTCAAAAAGCGCAGTAAATAAAATCTTTATAGCGAAAGGGAGACCGCAGGATAATCCGCTGATTGTTCATATTTCGGATATAAAGGATATCTATAATATCGCAACGGACATTAACGATAATACTATAATACTTATGGAAAAATTTATGCCCGGCCCTCTTACGCTTGTACTGAAAAAGAACGGTTTAATTCCAGAAATTGTCTCCGCGGGGCTTGATACGGTAGGTGTCAGGATGCCTTCTCATCCCGTTGCAAGACAGTTGATTTCGCGGGCGGGCGTACCGATAGCGGCGCCTTCAGCGAATGTGTCGTCGCATATTTCACCTACCTCGGCTAAGCATGTCTACGACGACTTAAACGGCAGAATTCCTCTTATTATCGACGGCGGAGAATGCGAAGTCGGAATTGAATCCACCGTCCTCGATATGACGGGAGAAATCACAGTACTCCGCCCCGGAGTCGTTACAAAGGATATGATTGAAGACGCCTTAAAGCAGAAAATCG
Organism: Christensenellales bacterium; assembly: GCA_050952545.1. GTDB lineage: Bacteria > Bacillota > Clostridia > Christensenellales > CAZKXV01 > JBMNLD01. The sequence goes on along the minus strand of JBMNLD010000001.1, from coordinate 307,606 downwards.
GCGTTAAATACAACGATTCAAGACCCGCGTCGCCGGGTATGAAATACCGCCATTACGCGCCCGAAATACCCGTCGAGATAATAAATAACGAATCGGAGATTGCGGCTAAATACGATAATTTGGTAAAAAACGGAATTAACCCCGTAATCTTAACCTTTAATAATAACTACGGCGAAAGGCTTACAATAAATCTCGGAAATAATTTGTCCGAGGTCGCAAAAAATATATATGCGGCCCTAAGGCGCTCGGAAAAGGCGTATGACTATATTATATGCGAAAATTTCGACGACAACGCCGTAGGGCATTCGATAATGAACAGAATTATTAAAGCGGCCGAGGTTAAAAAGCCCTGAACAAGTTGAAAAAATTATGCCGTTGTATTATAATGAACGAGGAGGATTTTATGAAAATTGCAATCGGTACCGACCATGGCGGAATTTGCTTGAAACAAGCGGTTTTAGACACTCTAAAATATATGAACATCGAATTTGTCGACTTCGGAACGCACTGCGAAAAATCCTGCGATTATCCGGATTTCGCACTTCCCGTCGCCGAAGCGGTATCCAAAGGCGAATTCGATAAAGGCATACTTTTATGCGGAACGGGAATAGGGATATCAATCGCCGCCAACAAGGTTAAGGGAATCAGGGCGGCGGTAGTCACCAACGAATTTACCGCGAGGGCATGCGCGGCGCACAATAACGCGAATATCGTATGTATGGGCGGCAGGGTTATAACACCGGAGCAAGCGAAATTGCTCGTAAAAGTATGGCTTGACACGCCGTTCGAAGAGGGTCGCCACACCTTGAGGTTAAAGAAAATTCAAGATATCGAAAATACATATATGAAATAAGAGGGAAGATGGTCAAGGACATTATTAATTCAATAATTGACGCCGAAGCCGCGGCGCAGAGCGAGATAAAAGCCGCTCAGACTCTGGGCAAAGAAATAATTTTCAACGCCGAGAGAAAATCGGACGAAATAAATGAAAGTATCGCCGCCGAAATTAAAGAAACGGTAAGGAAAATTATTTCGTCGGCCGAGGCGGCTGCGGACGAAGCGGCGACGGAGATAATAAATAAAGGCAGAGAAGAAGCGGATGCCTTAATTGAGAAAACAAGCGGTAATAAAGCCCAAGCCGCCCGAATGATAGCCGACAGGATTATACGAAAATATGGCAATAGTTAAGATGAAGAAGCTTGCTCTTGTCGGCATTATGGCCGAAAGAAACAAGCTGTTAAAAGCTATTCACAGAATGGGTTGCGTTGAGATTACTACCGCGGACGAATTCGACAATACCCGGAAATATAGCGATATTTATCTTAAAGACAGCCTGATGACTAAGCTGTCTAAATTATCTTTTGCATTTAATTTCTTAAAAGATACGCGCCTTCAGGCGGTTAAACTCAAAGAAAAATTTCTTAAATTAAAATCAACCGACGAACCGGAGATTTCCGACGCGCCCGATAATACTACGGCGATAATCAATTACGAGCCGCCGAAAAAAGCGTTTACAATCGGACTTCCCGCCGTAAAGTATGATAAATTCGAGACGATTTGCGACAGAGAAAAGGATTTACTGGAAATAGTTGACAAGCTCGAAAAATTAAACGGCAGGCTTATCGATATCAAATCGGATATGATAAGGCTTAAATCCTTAATGGAACAGCTAGAGCCCTATCTTGAAATCGACGCAGCGTTTAATAAATTCAAAGACACTAAGAATGTCGCCGTAATGCTGGGATTAGCACCAGCTAACAAGCTGAAGAATATCCAAGACATCTCTGACAGATTCCCTGAAGCGGAGATAATGATATTTAACGCGGGCAAATATCTCGCCGTTGTTACGGTTGTCGCTATAGAGCTAAAGGAAGACATACTGTCCGCGCTGGTAGAAGCGGATTATTCGCCGAATACTTTTAACTTTCCCGTAACGGCACGCGAAAAATACAACGAATGTATTGAGAAAACCACGCAACTCGAGCGGTTAAGGGATAATATTGTACTCGAATCTACGGGTTACGAGAATTTTATTGCCGATTTGGAAATTCTCTACGATTATTATAACCTCGAACTCAAAAAGGCGGAAGCCGACGATAATTTCAGATTTACCGAGGCGTCCTTTTATATGGAAGGCTGGTTCCCGGAAGAAGCCGAGCAGCGCATTGACCGACTGCACGATAAATTCACGGTCTATATTGAGACCAGAGAGCCTAAAGAAAAAGAGATAGTACCCACGCTTACAAAAAACAGCGGTATGGTCTCGCCTTATGAAGATATAACCAATATGTACAGCGTTCCCGATTACAGGGAAGCAGATCCCAATCCGTTTGTAGCGATATTCTATTTCATATTCTTCGGCATTATGGTTTCCGACGCGGGATACGGGATAATACTTGCGCTCGGCGCTTATATATTATACCGCTACGCAAAGCCGAGAAAGGGCGAAGGCAAGCTGCTTATCGTAATAGCTATGGGCGGCGTGTCCACTTTTATATGGGGCGCGATGTTCGGCGGCTGGTTCGGCATTAACTTAAAGCCGCTGCTTTTTAACCCGATGGACAACCCTTTAGGAATGCTCGGACTGTCCTTGGGTCTCGGACTGTTGCAGATTATGTTCGGAATGGGCATTCATGCGGTAGCGCTTTTCAGACAAAGAAAGTATCTTGACGCGATTTTTAATGTATTCGGCTGGTACGCGGTATTTCTCGGATTGGGCGTATACGCGCTTTCGCTCGCGCCTAAATTAGGCGCGCTGAAAAATGTCGGATTTATCATAGCGATAATCGGCGTCCTCGGAGTGTTCCTCGGCGGCGGTCTCGAGAAAAAGGGCATACTGAAAAAAGTCGGGGGCGGACTCGGGAACCTTTATAATGTAACGGGTCTTATGAGCGATATATTGAGCTATTCAAGGCTTTTCGGCTTGGGTCTTGCAACGGGCGTCGTAGGCATGGTGCTTAATCAGCTTGCTTCCGTTGCCGTTGAATTGTTATCCTATGCGGGATATATCGTCGCGATACCGCTGCTTATCGGAGGACATATTTTTAATATCGCGATTAACACTCTCGGCGCGTATGTGCATAATTCAAGGCTGACATATATCGAATTCTTCTCGAAATTCTATACCGGAGCGGGGCATCAATTTGTTCCGTTCGGCTCAAATACAAAATATATCTATATTGAAAATTAGGAGGATATTATGACAACAGGTACATTTATAGCTTTGCTCGGCGCGGCGCTTGCCGCAGGTCTTGCGGGAATCGGCTCGGCAATCGGAGTAGCCACGGCGGGTCAGGCTGCCGCGGGCGTCACATCCGAAGACCCCGACAAGTTCGGAAAAGTGCTGATTCTGCAATTACTCCCGGGTACGCAGGGAATTTACGGTTTGCTCGTCGCGTTTATCGTATTTGTTAAAATACAGTTATTCTCTGATATGATTGCGCTTGATAATCCGAGCGGCTGGATTATTTTCGCGGGCTGTATGCCGATAGCGCTTGGGGGGCTGATGTCCGCGATATATCAGGGCAAAGTATGCGTGTCCGGAATAGCGCTTACCGCTAAGCGCCCCGAAGAATCGACAAAGGGTATTATTATGGCGGTCATGGTCGAGACCTACGCTATACTCGCGCTGCTCGTATCCTTCCTTGCGGTCTTTTTAGCCGATGTGACTACCGTCTGATATTATGGGCAAAGAAGAAATAATCGCTAAAATAACTTCAGAGAGCAAAGCTATTGCCGAAAATATCATCTCCGACGCGAGAAAACGCGCCGACGAGATAATATCGTCCGCAAAAAAAGAAGCGGAAAACCTGCTTAATACAGAGAAGAAAAAGGCAGAAGAGCTTATTTCCGTCATTAAATCAAGAAGAGTTACGGTTGCTAATCTCGAAGTGAGAAAAATCATCCTCGACGCTAAGCAAAAGGCGATAAACGAGGCTTTTATCAGCGCCGAAGAGAGTCTGACTAGTCTTCCAAAGGCGAAATATACGGAAATTATATTCAATATGCTGAAAGCCGAGGCAAAAGACGGCGATACCGTTACGATTGCGAAAAAAGACAAGGATATAATCACAAAGGCGTTTATAAAAGACGCCTCCGAGAAACTTGGCATAAAATTAACGCTTAATCCCGAATTCGGCGATTTTACGGGCGGGATAATTCTGTCGGGAACAAATTACGATAAGAACTTAACCTTTAAGGTCGAGCTTGACGCATTAAGGGAAGAGATCGAATCCGAAGTGTACAAGATATTATTCGGAGATGTTAAATAATGGACGCGGGACTTATATACGCCAATTCCAGAATAAAGTCGCTGGAAAATAATCTTCTTACCATGGACAAGATGATTAGAATGATTGATTCGGCGACGCTCGACGAGGCGGTTAAGGTCTTGACCGAGAGCAATTACGGCGGCGGCATCGTGCCCGATAATCCGAATAAATTTGACGCTTTACTTGAATCCGAGGAGGATAAAACGGTAGCTTTTATCCGCGAAATAATGCCCTCTAAGACTGGTATGGAAATATTCTTCTACCGCAGGGACTATCATAACTTAAAGACGCTTATGAAGGCGAAATACCTCGCGTCCGGCGATTATGATAAGCTGCTCCTTAAGGGCGGATTGATTGATATAGACGCGTTAAAGGACGCCGTTATGAACGATGATTATTCCTCTCTTCACAGAGAAATGGCTGAGGCGCTTGAAGAAATCGACGGCGCTTTCGTATCGGGGGACAGAAGCCCGAGACTTATAGATGTCAGGCTGGACAGGGCGTATTATAATCACTCGATAAAAGTTGCAAGTAACGGCGCTCGGAATATTTTAACATATCTGAAGGCGAGTATCGACCTTATTAACATATCTTCCTTTATAAGAAGCCGGAGAGCGCAAATGAATAATAAGTTCTTTACCGAAGGCTTTATTGAGGGCGGAGAATTGAGCGCGGAATTTTATGAGCCATTATATGAGTCAAGCGACGAAATAGCGCTTGAGAAATTCAGATATACGGCGTATAAGCGCCTAGCTGCAAAGGCTTTCGAGAGCAAGGGCAGGGCGCTTGTGGAATTCGAGGCGGAGACGGATAACTTCCTGCTCGATATATTCAGGCGGGACAAGCACGATATGTTCGGCATCGCGCCCGTTGCGGGGTATTACCTCGCGAAGATGACCGAAATAAAAGTGGCGAGAACAATTCTTGTCTGCATCAAGAACAAGGTGGACAAGATTGAGATAAAGCAAAGGCTCAGAGAATTGTATGCGTAAAGACAAAATTGCGGTAATAGGCGATAAGGATTCCGTGCTCGCTTTCAAGGCGATAGGCGTGGATGTCTTTGCCGTGTATTCGGACGAGGACGCTAGAGAGACATTGAGAAAGCAGGCGAGAAATTATAAGGTGATATTCATTACCGAAGATATTGCCGAGAAAATCAGCGATATCGTCAACCGCTACAAAAGCGCCGCTTACCCGATTGTGTTGCCTATTCCCGGCTCGCAGGGCACAACGGGCTACGGTATGAATTCAATCAAGAAAGATGTAGAGAAGGCAATAGGCGTAGATATACTATTTATGAGAGAGGATTAGTTATGCAGGAAAATGGCAGAATCATTAAAGTATCGGGACCGCTGATAGTCGCAGAAAACATGGCTGACTGCAAGATGTACGATGTCGTTAGAGTCAGCGATAAAAGGCTTATCGGCGAGATTATCGAGTTAAGAGGAGACAAGGCGTCAATCCAGGTATACGAGGAGACGAGCGGTCTTGGCCCCGGAGAGAATGTGTATTCCACGGGCTATCCTCTTTCCGTTGAGCTAGGCCCCGGACTGTTGGAGGGTATTTACGACGGAATTCAGCGGCCGCTTAACATATTGAGAGAACAAACGGGCGACAGAATCTCGAGGGGAGTGGATGTGCCCGCGCTCGACCATTCCAAGGTATGGCAGTTTACGCCTGTTGTTAAAGCGGGCCAAGAAGTATTCCCCGGCGATATACTCGGCAAGGTGCGGGAAAATGTCGTCATAGAGCACAGGATAATGGTGCCTCACGGAATCAGCGGCAAGATAAAAAAGATTAATTCCGGCGGCTATAATATAGACGATACGGTTGCGGTAATTACTACGGATAAGGGCGATGTAGAAGTAACTATGTTACAAAGATGGCCGGTTAGGCGCGGCAGACCTTATATCGAGAAGTTGCCGCCTAATTACCCACTTGTTACGGGTCAGAGGGTAATCGATACATTCTTTCCCGTCGCAAAAGGCGGCGTAGCCGCCGTACCCGGACCGTTCGGCAGTGGAAAGACGGTCGTTCAGCATCAGCTTGCAAAGTGGGCGGACGCCGATGTCATAGTATATGTCGGCTGCGGCGAACGCGGCAACGAGATGACGGATGTTCTTAACGAATTCCCCGAGCTGACGGATCCGAAATCGGGCGAGCCATTGATGAAGAGAACCGTGCTTATAGCCAATACCTCGGATATGCCCGTTGCGGCAAGAGAGGCGTCCATTTATACGGGAATCACTATCGCCGAATATTTCAGGGATATGGGTTATAATGTAGCGATTATGGCTGACTCGACTTCAAGATGGGCGGAAGCGCTCAGAGAGATGAGCGGAAGACTTGAGGAAATGCCCGGAGAAGAGGGATATCCCGCATATCTGTCCAGCAGACTGGCGGAGTTCTACGAGAGAGCGGGAATTGTAAAAGTCAAGTGCTCTGAAGACAGAATCGGCTCGATTACCGCAATAGGCGCGGTATCGCCTCCGGGAGGAGACCTGTCCGAGCCCGTTTCGCAGGCTACATTGAGAATCGTTAAGGTATTCTGGGGTTTATCCGCGACGCTTGCGTATAAAAGGCATTTTCCGGCGATAGACTGGATTCAGAGTTATTCCCTTTATTCGGACAGGCTGGGAGAATGGTTTAACGAAAATGTCACAAGCGAATGGGTTGAGCTTCGCAGCGCGGCTATGAGAGTGCTTCAGGAAGAGGCAAGCCTTGAGGAAATCGTAAGACTGGTAGGCGTGGACGCGCTGTCCGCTAAAGACAGGCTTACAATGGAAGCCGCTAAATCTATCAGAGAGGATTATCTGCATCAAAACGCTTTTCACGAGGTAGACACTTTCGCGACGCTTATAAAGCAGAGCAGGATGCTAAAGCTGATTATCGAGTGCTACAGGCAGAGTCTAACAGCGCTTGAAAAGGAAGTGGACTTGGAAGACATATTGAATATTAAAGTCAGGGAAAGAATCGGCAGGGCGAAATATATCGAGGAAAATAATCTCAAGATATTCGACGAGATAGAAAAAGAGCTAAAGGCGGAGATTTCGGGCTTAATCAGCGAAGGAGAGAATTAATGCTTAAAGAATATAAATCCATAAAAGAAATTGTCGGACCTTTGATGCTGGTTGACGGCGTGTCCGGCGTAAAATATGACGAGCTCGTGGAAATTATTCAGGCTAACGGCGAAATAAGGCGCGGTAAGGTATTGGAAGTTCAGGGCGACAAAGCGCTTGTACAGCTTTTCGAAGGCTCGCAGGGAATGAAAATCAGCACCGCGAAAGCGAGATTTCTGGGCAGAAGCCTCCAATTGAGCGTTTCGGAGGAAATGCTCGGTAGAGTATTCGACGGTATGGGCAGACCGCGCGACAACGGCGCGCCTATTATCGCCGAGAAAAGACTAGACATCAACGGTCAGCCTATTAATCCCACTGCAAGGGATTATCCCAACGAATTTATTCAGACCGGAGTCAGCGCAATCGACGGACTTAATACGCTTGTCAGAGGGCAGAAACTGCCCGTATTTAGCGGCTCGGGACTGCCGCACGCCGAGCTTGCCGCTCAAATCGCGAGACAGGCGACTGTGCTAAGCAAGAGTGAGAAATTCGCAGTCGTATTCGCCGCTGTGGGTATTACCTTTGAAGAAGCGGACTTCTTTATCACGGATTTCAGAAAGACGGGCGCTATCGAGAGGGCGGTGCTGTTTATGAATCTTGCCAACGACCCCGCAATCGAAAGAATAGCCACGCCGAGAATGGCGCTGACTGCCGCCGAGTATCTCGCGTACGAAAAAGACATGCATGTGCTCGTGATAATTACGGACATTACCAATTACGCCGAAGCGTTACGTGAGGTTAGCGCCGCGAGAAAAGAGGTGCCGGGCAGGAGAGGCTATCCCGGATACCTGTATACCGACCTTGCGACTATGTACGAGAGAGCGGGCAGAATCAAGGGCAAGAGAGGCTCTATTACGCAGATTCCCATACTTACGATGCCCGAAGACGATAAGACGCATCCTATTCCCGACCTTACCGGATACATTACCGAGGGACAGATAATACTCAGCAGGGAACTGTATAAAAAGGGTATTCTGCCGCCCATCGATGTGTTGCCTTCGCTGTCAAGGTTGAAGGACAAAGGCATAGGTGCCGGCAAGACGAGGGAAGACCATGCCGATACTATGAATCAGCTGTTCGCCGCTTACGCAAGAGGTAAAGACGCGAAAGAGCTGTCCGCGATATTAGGCGAGGCGGCGCTTTCGGAAGTTGACAGGCTTTACGCGAAATTCGCCGAAGTATTCGAGGATAATTATATCTCGCAGAGCTTCAAGACCAACAGAACAATTCAAGAGACATTAAATCTCGGCTGGGAGTTAATGACGGAGCTGCCGAGAGCGGAATTAAAGAGAATCAAAGACGCGTATCTGGATAAATACTATGACCCGCTGATGAAGGAAAAGGTAAATGGCGCTACTCAGAGTTAATCCCACGCGAATGGAATTAAGGCGGCTTAAACTGCGCCTTAAGACCGCGATAAGAGGGCATAAACTGCTTAAAGACAAGTCTGACGAGATGATCAGACAGTTTATGGTATATGTTAAGGAGAATAAGGCGCTGAGAGAAGATGTCGAGAGAGAACTCGCACAGTCGTTAAGGGCTTTTATGCTAGCGAAATCCGTATCCGACGACGCCGTAATCTCCGAGGCGGTAATGATGCCGGGGATAAGCGTGGAATTAAAGACTTCTATAAAGAATGTTATGAGTTGCGGCGTACCCGATATCGAAATAAAAGAGGGCGCGGGCAAGGAACTGTATCCCTATTCGTTTGCGGGAGTTACTTCCGAGCTCGACGGCTCGATATCGGCGTTATCGGGTCAGCTCCTTAAACTTATTAAGCTCGCCGAAGTCGAAAAGACCTGCAATATGCTCGCCAACGAAATCGAAAAGAACAGAAGAAGAGTTAACGCGCTTGAATATGTCATGATACCGCAGATGCGGGAGACTATTAAATACATCACGATGAAACTCGACGAGAACGAGCGAGGCAATATCGTAAGGCTGATGAAAGTCAAATCAATAATCGAAAAAAGATAAATTGCTTCCGCTGTACTTGAACGGACAGCGGAAGTAAACACAGCTCTAACGGCATCTTTTCCGCGCTGGCGCCCCACTCAGAACCCTTGTCGCAATGCGGCTTCTTTTACGAGATTAGGCTAACACCTAATCTCTTATTATTGGTCGCTTGCTCCTTATCTTAGACCAGTCGCAAATGCTACATAGTAGCATTTGGTCAGACTCTTATCAGGGCTTGTTTAATAAGAGGCGTAGGAGAGATTTATAATTATATAATCGCCTATACTACAATAACCTTATTTTAAGATATGAAACAGCTATAACGAGCAGATTTTTCGATGAGAACAAGGAAAAAGGTTCCCGATAGTATTATTACATCGGGGTTCTTTTGATGCAGTTATCGCGGAAAAGATGCCGTTAGAGCGGAGACACATTCCGCCGTCTTCGACGGACGGCGGAATAAAATTATCTCCGTCTTGCGTCCGATATCATTCTTCTAAGTCTCGTGTAATAGTCGGGAATTTCATTAAGTTGTTCAGTCACCGCCCTGGCAAGCGTCAACGGCTCTATGCTCATGTCGGGCGAGAAACGCCGTCTGTGATTTAATTCGTGTTCGAGTCCCAGTCTGAATTCCTCGGGAGTATATCTTACCCTTTGAAAGTCCACTCCGATTTCTCTTGCCAGTTCAAGCGCTTCTTCTAATGTAAAGCTTGCTCTTCTGTGAAGCGCGCCCGGCGGAAAACCGTCAGGCTGCATATACGATGACGCCATTACAAACGGCGCGGGATTAGTTCTCGGAGCAGGTCTCGGGACGGTATTTATGTTTCTCGGCATGGGAGTTTCGGGAGCGGGGGCCTGCGGCGCGGGAGCCTCGCTTGCCCTCCTGTTGCTTGTATTAATGTTTAATATGTAATTGTATTTATCGGCGTGCTTCATTTCGTCCGTTAATATTCGGAATACTACATCTCTGTACCATCTGCTCGGGATGCCCTCTCTTATTACGCGGTATTTCTCCATTGCGGCAAGCTCGCCGAAAAGCGCGCTCTTTACGCCCGCTATATACGAGTCGGGTTTAGTGAAAGCGTCGCCGTCCGTAGCGTCAATGTCGTCACCCGTAAATTCTTTGTAAATTTCCTTAAATAAATTCCTGTGAGTTCTCTCGTCGTCTCTTATCGAGCGGATTATTTCTTTCTCTTCTTCCGTGGGAGCCTCCTGAATCAGATAATCATACAATAATTCGTCGTGCCTTTCGTCTTGAACGGCTTCTTTTACGAGCACAAGCGCCTTATTCAGCGCGTCTTGGCTAAAATCGCCGCCCAAAGGGTTCTTTGTAAGATATTGTTCCACATCCGTAATCATATTGTTACCTCGCTATTTTTTTTCATAATTCATTATATGCAAAAAGAGCTCCGAGGTTTGTGCCGCGGAACTCCTTGATGCGGATATTATTCAGGATTTTTTAGATACAACCTCTCCCGTTTCGGGGTCAAGCAGTACCGCCCAGTAATCGGTAGTAGAGGCGATATACGCGATATACCAGTAATACGGGCTGTGGCGGTCGGTGCGGTTATTGATGTATTTGATATGGATTTCACGCTTGAAATCATCCTTTTCCAATTGAATTTTGTCCTTGAATTGAGTCTCGGAAATGGACAGCACATCTTCCCATTCGAGCATATCCTTTAGCCTGTTAGTAAGCTCGATGGTCTCTTCGACGCCCGTTGCGGTTATCGTTACGGATTGGAGGTCTCCGACGCTCGCGATATTCGTCAGCTCGGACGAGAAAGACACTCCGAACATATCTTTGGCAAGCTCTCCCGTGATTTCGCCGTTTTCGCCTTTGAGTTTATAGGCGTATTGCTTATTGAATAAGTCCATATGTAACGGCGTGACCTTTAATGTCGCGAATTCCACGAGGTCTCCCGCGACTCCGTCCGCTACCGGTGTCAATTCTTTCTTACCTCTGACAATTTTTATAGCGAAATTAGAGGACTCGCCCGTATAAAGATGCGTATCGTAATAGGATACATTGTCGGATAAATTGAATTTTTCTTCCTGCTTGTCACAAGCGAATGCGAATAAAAATACGGATATGATAATAAGCGCAATAAGAATTTTTCTCATAAATAATCTCCTTACCTTTTCATTGAAAGATATGCGATATTATAAAATTTTATTCCGTATAGTTTCTTAAATGCGGGTTGACAAATCGTATTTGTATGATAATATATTAAATGATTAAACCTTAAATTCATTATAGGGCGAATAAAAAGCATTAAGAGCGGCTGAAATAAAGGAGTATAGTATGGCGGAAAGTGAGGGAAAAAAAGCATTAAATCAATAATTAAGAATGTATATCAAATTAATGCGGTTAAGAGAAGCGTAGTTATATGGCTCGGATTTCAGTTATTGTTATGGTCTGTTTTCGGCATAGCGTATTTATTTAACAAACAGGCGTGGATTAATGTTCAGGCAGTGGATGCTGCAGTTGCAATAGTCGGTACCGGATGGTGGACAACATTTCTCTATATTGTGCTGTGTAATACGTTTATCTGCTTTCTGATAGCGCTCGGCAACATATTCGCGAGATTTTCGTTTATTACTCCCGGTGTCATTGTGTTAATAATACAAGCCGTTACAATAGGCTGGATTGCGGGGTCTAACGGCTTTGAAGTGCCTTTTGCCGGCGTTAAGGAAGCTAATTTGCAGTTTCTGAAAATCGGCTTGTGGGAAACTACCGCTTACGCTTTGACATGCGCCGCTACATTGCCTAAATCGCTAATGATATCCGATACATTGATTGCGAAAAAATGGTCTGAAACACATAAATTAAGAGATTTAAGGCTTGATATGTCCGAAAAGATAATATTAATTCTTAGCTTAACAGTGCTTATTATAGCAGCTATAGTAGAAGCGTTTGCTATCGCGGGTTAAGACCAATATTAAATAGGGAACGAATTCGTTCCCTATTTAAGAATTTTATAGTAAAACCCGTATAAAGCCCGTCTAATATAAAGCCGTAAAGGAGTAGTTATAGCTGCCATAGTATACTAATAAGCTCTATTATTTTCAGGTTTATTCTTTTCTCTTTTTGCGTTCGCGGCTCTTTAGTTTAAGAAGCGTTATAATCACGCCGGGAATTGAGGCGATTACTCCGAATATGCCTCTAATGGTCTTACCGTTAGCGAAATTGATTATTGCGTTAAGCAGCTTATCGTTGACGATGCCCTGACTAAATCCCGCAAACGAGCGGATAGGCACTTCCTTGTAGGTATTTTCGAGCACTAATTGCGTAGTAAAATCCACATCCTTAGCCTGGGACTTGATCGCTTTGACGCCAAACTTCATAAAGAGCTTGCCTATACCCGTGTCTTTTATGTCCTGAATGGTCGAATTATAGTTAAACGAGCCTTTCACGGGAATAGTATTCTCGGGAATAGCAAATCCCAGCAAATTCTCAAAGCTCTTATCGTCAATCACATCAACTTTATCGAGATTGTAGTAGGCAGGGCAATTAACGGATAAGTCCGCGGATTCCTTTACTTTGCCTGACACATTGACCGTACCCGTCCATTTGATGTCGCGGCTCGAGCTTGCGACTTTAATTTCGTAGGCGCCGCTCTCGACGCAAAAAGCTTTAATGCCGGTATTGTAATAGGAAAACGCGCGGCTATCAAGAGAAATCGTAATTTCTTTGGATTCGCCCGGCTTTAAGAAGACTTTTTCAAAGCCTTTTAATTCTTTCTCCGCTCTGAATATCTTGGATTCGGGCTTGCTTACATAGATTTGCGCTATTTCAGCGCCGGCGACCTTGCCCGTATTCGTTATCTTGAAAAAGACTTTCAGCATGTCGCTCTCTTTAATTTTGTCCGCCGACAGCTTGAAGTCCGAATAGGAAAATTCCGTATAAGAGAGTCCGTAACCAAACGGGAACAGCACTTGCTTTTTGGCAGTATCGAAATAGCGGTAACCTACAAAGATGCCCTCTCTGTGCTCCACTGTCGTGGGCCCCATTCTGAAGTATTTTGAGCCTATATAATCATTCAGATTTAACGGGAATGTCTCGGCTAACTTGCCGGAGGGATTAGCCTTGCCATATAGCAGGTTATATGTCGAATCGCCGTTCGCTTCGCCCGTCAAATATGTATTCAACACCGCTTTTACGCTGCCTAACCAAGGCATTATTACGGGCGAGCCTAACTGAAGCACGACTACGACATCGGGATTGACCTTTGACACTTCCTCGATTAACTTATTATGACCGAGGGGCATATCCAGCATGGAGCGGTCGTAGCCCTCTGTCTCGTAGCTGTCCGTAAGCCCCGCGAATATCACTACCTTTCGCTTGGTTTTCGCGAGCGAAACCGCTTTTTGTATCAGTTCCTCATCAAGGCCGTCGTCTTTAAGGGTATAACCCTCTGAAAATTCGTATTTCGCGCTGACCGAATCCAGATAATCGATAAAGCTCAATAAGTTTTTCGGATTAATTCTTGAGCTTCCCGAGCCTTGATACCTGGGCGTTCTCGCAAGCTCGCCGAGCACTAATATTTCGTCTTTTTCTTTCAAGGGGAGGATATTTTCGTTCTTTAACAGTACCGCGCCTTCTTCGGCGATTTGCCTTGCAAGCTCGTGGCTTAACGCGTAATCGTAGCGGTATTCTCTGTCGAGGTTAGCGTCGCTTTCAGATATATAATTGAGAAGTCTTTCAACGACTATATCCAAGTCTTCTTCTTTAAGAGAGCCTTCTTTGACGGCTTTTACGATTTTCTTATCGTTCGAGGAGGGCCCCGGCATCTCCAAGTCCATACCCGCTTTAATGCCCTCGACTCTGTCGTTAGTCGCGCCCCAGTCGGATACGACTATGCCCTTATAGCCCCATTCCTCTCTTAACACATCGGTTAAGAGCCATTTATTGTCCGAAGAATACACGCCGTTAATACGGTTATACGAGCACATTACGGTCTGAGGCTGGCTCTCTTTAACGGCTTTTTCAAAGGGCGCGAGATATATTTCGCGCAATGTCCTCTGGTCTACTACGGCGCTTACAGTCATTCGGAGGTATTCCTGATTGTTGACGGCGTAATGCTTTAGCGATGTGCCTACGCCGTTCTTCTGAACGCCTTTTATATAGCTTGCCGCCATCTCACCCGCGATATAAGGGTCTTCGGAGAAATATTCGAAATTCCTTCCGCACAGTGGCGAGCGTTTGATATTCGTGCCCGGTCCGAGTACCGTCGAGAGCTGCTGGTCTTTAGCCTCTTTAGCGATAGCGTCTCCCATTTTATGAATTAATTCTCTGTTCCAGGTGCTGCACGCCGTAACCGCCGTCGGAAAACACGTCGCAGGGAAGCTGATTTTCAGAGCGAGACCCGACTGGCTGTCGTCTTCCTTTCTAAGCCCGTGAGGGCCGTCCGCCATCATAACTTCGGGCACATTGAGCCGCTTTATCGGCTTGTTATGCCAGAAATCACCTCCGGAGCATAATGAGGCTTTCTCTTCAAGCGTCATTTCGGATAGAATTTTCTTAATATCAAGAGCCATATTCATTCCCCTTTAATAAAATTATTAAAAATTATTATATCATCTTTTACAGTAATTGTCCATACGCTTTTTTAGGTCATTATCGCTCTTTACTATTGATACTGTTTGACATTTTACATTAAATAATTATATAGTATATCTATAAAAAAGTGAGGAACATATGAATAAGATTGTGAAAGAGGGAATTACCTTTGATGATGTACTGCTTATACCCGGCGCCGGCAAAGTGCACCCGAAAGACGTCAACCTATCCGTTGAAATTGTAAAGGGTATCACATTAAAAGTCCCGCTGATATCCGCGGCTATGGACACGGTTACGGAGTATAATCTCGCTATCGCAATGGCAAGGGCGGGCGGAATCGGTATTATTCATAAGAATATGAGTATCGAAGAGCAGGCGTCGCAGATTGACAAGGTGAAAAGAAGCGAGCACGGCGTAATAACCGACCCTTTCTTTCTTTCACCCGGACATATGGTATACGATGCGCTGGAGCTGATGAAGAAATACAAAATCAGCGGCGTTCCCATCACTCAGAACGGCAAGCTCGTGGGCATAATCACCAACCGCGATTTGAGGTTCGAGACTAATTTCAACCAGCCTATCGCCGATGTGATGACCAAAGACAATTTAATCACCGCGCCCGTCGGAACCGACCTTAATAAAGCCCAGAAAATTATGGGTACACACAGAATCGAAAAGCTGCCTTTGGTTGACGAGGACTTCAACTTAAAGGGGCTTATCACGATAAAAGACATCGAGAAATCCATACAATATCCTAATTCCGCAAAAGACCAGAACGGCAGGCTGTTAGCGGGTGCGGCAGTCGGCACTTCCCAAGACACAATGGAAAGAGTCGAGGAGCTCGTTAAACAGAAAGTCGATATAATCGCCGTCGATACCGCGCACGGTCATTCGACGCCTGTTATCGAAGTCGTTAAGGCGATTAAGAAAAAATATCCCTCGCTTCCCGTTATCGCTGGTAATGTCGCGACGGCGGGCGGCACCGAGGCGCTGATTGAAGCGGGCGCGGATATGATTAAGGTAGGAATGGGCCCGGGGTCGATATGTACGACCAGAATCATAGCTGGCATAGGCGTGCCGCAGATTACGGCGATTATGGATTGCTCCGAAACAGCGGATAAGCACGGCGTCAGAGTGATAGCGGACGGAGGCATTAAATACTCGGGCGATATCGTAAAGGCGCTCGGCGCGGGAGCTTCCGCGGTAATGATCGGCAGCCTTTTCGCGGGTACTAAAGAGAGCCCCGGAGAGATTGAGATTTATCAGGGCAGGAGCTTCAAGGTATATAGAGGAATGGGCTCGATAAGCGCGATGAACGCGGGCAGCTCGGACAGATATTTTCAGGAGAACGAAAGAAAACTCGTACCCGAAGGCGTTGAGGGCAGAGTACCGTACAGAGGGACATTGAGCGAGATAGTTTTTCAGATGGTCGGCGGAATCCGATCGGGAATGGGTTATTGCGGACTGGACAGCATCGATAAATTAAGAAAAGAAGCGAAATTTATTAAAATTACCAACGCGGGTCTGATTGAAAGCCATACCCACGATATTACGATTACTAAGGAATCTCCCAATTACAGCGTCAAGGTATAGAATGAACGAACAAGTTATAGTGATTGATTTCGGGGGACAATACAATCAGTTAATTACCAGAAGAATAAGAGAGTTAAATGTTTACGCTGAATTAATATCGTATAAGGTACCGTTTCAGGAAATTTTAGCAAGAAAACCCATAGGAATAATTTTTACTGGAGGACCGAACAGCGTATTCGGCGATAACGCGCCCAAGGTGGACGCTAAGCTCTTAAATTCCGGCATACCCGTGCTCGGCATATGTTACGGCGCGCAGCTTATCGCAAATATGTCGGGCGGCGAGGTCTCAAAGGGAAGTTTAAGAGAGTATGGCAAGGTCAATATTAAATACTCCGATCATACGCTTTTTGAGGGTATGAATCCCGATAATGTATGCTGGATGAGCCATACTGACCTGATAACGCGCCTGCCCCGGGGCTTTAAGGCGGTAGCGAGTACAAAATCTTGTCCGACCGCCGCGATTGCAGAGGACATTAACAGAATATACGGAGTGCAATTTCATCCCGAGGTAGTCCACACCGTAGAGGGGATTAAGGTATTAAAAAATTTCTTGTACAATATTTGCAAAGCAAAAGGAGACTGGACGATGAAGAATTTCATAGAGAACCAAGTTAAGGCGATAAAAGAAAAGGTCAGCGGCAAAAAAGTGCTGCTAGCCTTGAGCGGAGGCGTTGACAGCGCCGTGTGCGCAACCTTAATTCATAAAGCGGCGCCCGAAAGCCTGATTCCCGTATATGTGGACACGGGGCTGATGCGCAAAGGCGAATCCGAGGAGGTTATGAGGGTATTTAAGGACGGCTTTAAGATGAATTTGATTAAAGTCGACGCCGAAGAGCGCTTTTTAAGCAAGTTGAAAGGCGTTACCGACCCCGAGCAGAAGAGAAAGATAATCGGCTCTGAGTTTATTAAAGTATTTGAAGAGGAAGCCAAGAAGATAGGCAAGGTGGATTTTCTCGCGCAGGGCACGATTTATCCCGATATCGTCGAGAGCGGCAGCGTATCGGGCGGCGCGGTGATAAAGAGTCATCATAATGTCGGAGGGCTTCCCGCCGTCGTGGACTTTGAAGAGATAATCGAGCCGTTAAAAGAGCTTTTTAAGGACGAAGTGAGAAAGGTGGGATTCGAGCTCGGATTGCCTCATTCCGTAGTAATGCGTCAGCCGTTCCCGGGTCCGGGACTCGGCATAAGGGTTATCGGCGAGATAACCAAGCAGAAACTGGACATATTAAGAGAGGCCGACTACATTTACCGCGAAGAGATCGCGAAAGCGGGTCTTGACAAGGAAATATGGCAGTATTTCGCGGTATTAACGGATATGAGAAGCGTGGGCGTAATGGGCGACAACAGGACATACGATTATACATTGGTATTAAGAGCGGTGAGCAGCACGGACGCTATGACCGCGGACTGGTACAGAATTCCTTACAAAGTTCTTGAAAAATGCTCGACCAGAATCGTAAACGAAGTAGGTCATATCAACAGAATAGTGTATGATATTACTTCCAAGCCGCCTGCGACAATCGAATGGGAATAATAAATGGTATACGGAAATATCTCGGGCATTAGAAGGATTATATTAGACGAACTTGACAGCTTGCACGGAATGTACGACAAGAATTTGTTTATAGACAGAGAAGTGCTCAAGGTAATCAGCCGTCATACTACAAATATCAATAGAGAAATATGTGTGTTTATATCGCGCGGAGGAGAATTGCTGGGAGTAGGAATAGGCGATTCGACCTCCGTTCCTCTTAAAAGCATCAGTATTAAGCGCGATAAGAGGAGATTTAACGGCATAAGGTGCTTTCACACTCATCCGGGAGGCGATTCGACGCTCTCGGACGCGGATATTTCGGCGCTTATAAAAAGCAGATATGACTGCATGACGGCAATAGGCGTAATAGACGGCGAGCCCGTCAGCTTAAATTCAGCCTTTATATCCGGTTCAAGCGTAACTGAATATGTATCGGGCGCGGAGCAAATAGACGACGACCGCTTAATAAAGAATATCAAGCTGTTCGAGCAGGAGAGCCTGCTTGAAAATCTCGTTAAGATTGACGGAGAAAGAGCGCTTCTTATCAATGTCGGCGACGACAATAATATTATCCAGTCTTTAAGCGAGTTGAGACGGCTTGCAAATACCGCGGGCATAGAGGTCATAGACACGCTTTACCAGAAAAGAGCGGAGCCGGACAGAGAATATTACATCGGCAAAGGCAAATTAAAAGAAGCCGCCATGCTCTGTCAGGTCAAGAACATAAATATGGTAATATTCGATAACGCGCTGACGCCATCGCAGATTTCGAGATTAAACAAGGCGCTGAATGTCACCGTATACGACCGCTCAATGCTGATATTGGACATTTTCAGCAAGCACGCTACGACGAATGAGGGCAAGCTGCAGGTGGAGCTTGCCAGACTTAAATACAACCTCCCCAGGCTTTACGGCAAAGGGCGCGCGCTGTCAAGGCAGGGCGGCGGGATGAAGAGCAAGGGCGAAGGCGAGCAAAAACTCGAAACGGACAGGCGTATAATTAAAGACAGAATTCTGAAGCTTAGCAAGCGTATAGAGAAACTGCAATCAGAAAGAGAATTAAGGAGAAATAACCGCAAAAAAACGGGAATTAAAACCGTAACTTTCGTAGGATATACCAACGCGGGCAAGAGTTCGCTTATGAACGCGGTTGCGGGCGCGGGCGTAGAGGTCGAGGACAAGCTGTTTAAGACGCTTGATTCGGTTACCAGAAGAATAAACTCTAAAAAAGGCGAATATCTGCTTACGGATACCGTCGGATTTATCAGCAGACTGCCTCATGAATTCATAGACGCGTTCAAGTCAACGCTTGAGGAAGTCAAGACCGCGAATTTGCTGCTCCATGTCGTGGACGCTTCCAGCGCGGATATGTTAAGACAGTACGATATCGTAATGGAAGTGCTGGAATCTCTCGGCGCTAACGCGCCCTTAATCACCGTTTATAATAAGACGGATATAGTAAAAGACTTCTTGCCGCCCGTTATGAAAGATTCCGTCAGGGTTTCGGCGTTGACCGGCGCGGGTATTTCGGAGTTAAAAAGAACCATTGAAAGAAAATTATACGGTCAGAAAGAATAACTGTTGCATATTATGCTTTTGATATGTTAATATAAAAAAAAGGGGGATCCTTATGAAAAAAATTGTTATTTTAATTGCAATTCTCGCGGTATTGGCGGGAGCTTTTGTTTATTTGCCCTATTCGTTATTCGTATACGATTTTATAATAGATAAATTCGGCAATTACTCGTGCGTGATGAATTCGGATGACGACGAAGCAAGTTTTAATTACGCTTATAATAAGAATAAGAGTTCGTTCTCGATGTCCGGAAGCCTTGAAGAGGGTGAGGAAGAGGAAGATTTTATCAGCATTTATTACGAAACCGCCGGCGACAAAAAATACATATATTTAAATTTTGTAGGCGACGATTGGATTAGAGGGCAAATCGGCGACAATGTAGAATTGTACGATTACGACATTATTAATACCGACGAGCTTTTTGACTTTAGAAATTATGAATTTGACAGGAAGATGAAGAGATTCGTATTAAAGGAAGATGTCGAAATAATTAATATAATGGGTCTTAATGTTGATTATAAGTCGTGTTATTATAAGAATTATTTATATAAGGTCGTATTCGTTGTCGAATTGGAAGACGACGATGAGAGCTTTATTTACTACATCACGTACAATAAATTCTTCTTCACGAAAATAACTCTTCCCGAAGAATATACCGATTCTGATGATTTTCTTAACGATTTAATTGACGAATAAGATATTCCGTGGGCGCCAACGCGGAAAAGATGCCGTTAAAGCGGTGATTATTTCCGCTGTCCGTCGAGGACAGCGGAAATAAAAAGCCTGTCGGTAGACAGGCTTTAATTCTAGGAAAGTTATGTACTATTTATTTGCAACAGAAGTTGTTGTTACCAAAACCTCCGAAGTTTCCGCCACAGCAGCAACAGAGCAGGAGTATCCATATCAGGCACTCACATCCGTTGCCGAAGCCGCCGCCGCCGCATTTGTCGCCTTTGCCGCCGCCGCAGCAACATAAGAGTATAAGTATCCATAAGATACATTCACAGCCGTCTCCGAAACCGCCGCCTCCAAAGAATCCGTTCATATTCTACCTCCTGTATAGAAAGATTTACGAATAAATCTTATTAGTATCTATTCACTTCACAATACGCAGATAAGCTAAAAATTGTTACATAAAGGGTATTAATATTTTTCTTGACTTTAAGGCGTAAAAAAACTAGAATTAGATATCGGATAAAGGAGTGGTTATGGCAACTGATGTGTTAACAATGGAAAAGCTTGCGGCATTATGCAAGAACAGAGGATTTATTTTCGCGGGTAGCGAAATTTACGGCGGACTCGCGAACACATGGGATTACGGCCCGCTCGGGGTGGAGCTGAAAAACAATATAAAGCGCGCCTGGTGGAAGAAATTCATTCAGGAATGCCCGATGAATATCGGCGTGGACTGCGCAATACTGATGAACCCCAAGACCTGGGAGGCCAGCGGACATATAGGCGGCTTTTCCGACCCGTTAATGGATTGCAGAGACTGCAAGGCGAGGTACAGGGCGGACGAGCTTATAGATAAATTTATTGAAAAGAAAGCGCTGAATATAAATACCCACGGCTGGTCAAACGAGCAAATGGAGGATTTTATCAAGCAAAACGGCATTAATTGCCCTAATTGCGGCAAAGCGGATTTTACTTCTATAAGAAAATTCAATCTGATGTTCAAGACTTATCAGGGCGTAAACGAGGACACGGCAAGCGTCGTGTATTTAAGACCCGAGACGGCGCAGGGAATATTCGTCAATTTTAAGAATGTATTGAGGACGACGAGAAAAAGGCTTCCTCTCGGAATAGGGCAAATCGGCAAGAGTTTCAGGAACGAAATTACGCCGGGAAACTTCATATTCAGGACGCGTGAATTCGAGCAGATGGAGCTTGAATTCTTCTGTGAGCCGGGAACGGAGCTTGAATGGTTTAACTATTGGAAGAATTTCTGCAAAGACTGGCTGCTTTCTCTGGGATTCAGAGAAGAAAATATTAAATTAAGAGACCATGACCCCGAAGAATTATCCCATTACTCTAACGCGACGACGGACTTTGAATTCAAATTCCCGTTCGGGTGGGGCGAATTGTGGGGTATAGCTTCAAGAACGGATTTTGACTTGAAAGCGCATCAGAATACGAGCGGCGAAAGTATGGAGTATACCGACCCCGTGACTAATAAAAAGTTTATCCCTTACTGTATCGAGCCCTCTCTCGGCGCGGACAGAATGCTGCTTGCGGTACTCGTTAACGCGTATTACGAGGATACCGTGGACGGGGAATCGAGAACGGTATTAAGGTTGCATCCGGCGCTTGCGCCCTATAAAGTCGCGGTATTACCCCTTCAGAAGAAATTAGAAGATAAAGCGGGCGAGATCTATCTGGAGTTAAGCAAATATTTCAGCGCGACATATGATGTGACCGGAAGCATAGGAAAGCGTTACAGAAGGCAAGACGAGGCGGGTACGCCATATTGCGTAACAATAGACTTCGATACTCTCGAGAACGGCAGCGTAACGGTAAGAGAGCGCGATTCGATGTCGCAGATAAGAATTAAAATCAGCGAACTGAAAGACTATCTGGAAGAAAAAACAGCGTATTAATAGCGTATACGGTTAAAGAGCAGACGGGCTTTGAGCGCGTAATAATATTTTTTCGCTGTGTTTCATATTTTATAATATGAAAAAGATTATCGATATTTCGCTTGCGGCTCTCATTACCGCGCTTACGGCTGCCTGTGCTTATCTTTTTACGGATATCAACAGTATTTGGTTTCAGACGCTGACAAAGCCGGATTTTTATCCCGATCCCGTCGTATTTATCGTTGCTCGTGCGGTTATATATATAATTTCGGCGATAACGCTCGCGTATGCGTTCGGCGCTAAGGATAAAAAAGCCGCTGTCCTTATGCTGATAAACTACATTCTGCAGATTATACGGTATCTTGCCTTTTTTACGCTTGAAATGCCGTTGACGGCGTTATTTATAGTAATCGTTGAGGTCGTGATAAGTAACATTATAACGGTTAATCTTATCGATAAAAACGAATTTCAGGGCTGGCTTTATTTCGTCGTTTTCGTATGGACGGTATTTGCCGCCATTATTAATTACGCTTTAGTTATGCTCAATTAGTTGTCATTTTTGTCCAGCGCTGTTATAATTTAACAAATTATGTTACTTGTAATGGATATAGGAAATACCAATATCAAGCTTGCCGTTTACCGCGGCGAGGATATTGCGGGCAGCTGGAGGGTCTCGGTAAAAAACAATTACACCGCGGACGAATTCGGCGTTGTGTTCAGAGACCTTTTCGCGATGAAAGACATCGAGTTAAAGGATATCACGGGTATTATAATATCTTCAGTAGTCCCCAGTCTCAATTATACGATTGAGCATATGTGCACATATTATATCGGCGTGAAGCCTATAATAATATCTTCTGAAATCGAAACGGGGATTATTATTAAATACGACAATCCCAAAGAACTCGGCACGGACAGAATCGTCAACGCGGTTGCGGCGCATACGCTGTATAAAGGCAATTGCCTGATTGTCGACATCGGCACGGCGACGACATTTTCGCTAGTCAGCGAAAAGGGCGAATTCTTGGGCGGCGCAATCGCTCCCGGTATCAAGGGTTCGGTAAAAGCGCTGGTCACTTCCGCTGCGAAACTGCCGCTTATCGAGCTCGTTAAGCCTAAGAAAGTCATAGGCACTTCGACAATCGAGAATATGCAGTCCGGCGCCATTTACGGCTTTATGGGCCTTGTCGAGAAAATCATCGATAAAATAATCGAGGAAGCGCCTTATGACGATATCAAGGTCATTGCTACGGGCGGGCTTATGGAAGTAATCGAGGGCACCAACAGCAAGTATATAAACATCATAGACAGAAGCCTTACGCTAAAAGGCTTGAAAATAATATATGACAAATTAAACGGATGAGGTGGCACTTATGAGAAAAATCGGAGTCGCATTACTTGGTCTTGGAACGGTCGGCTCGGGCGCTTACAGGATATTAAAGTCCGAAAGAGAAAACATAAAGAAAACATACGGCATTGACATTAAGGTATTGCATATTCTTGAAAAGGACATCGACAAGGTCAACGCTCTGGATATAGACCATAAAATTGTCAGCACCGATATCAATAATGTAATTTCTAACGCCGATATCAAGATTGTTGCGGAGTTTTTCGGCGGAATCGAGCCTGCGAGGACTTTTCTTCTCGAGGCGCTGAAAGCTGGAAAATCAATCGTAACCGCCAATAAAGAGCTGTTCAGCAAGCATTGGCATGAATTTGAGGCGGAGGCGGCGAAGACCGGAGCCGGACTGTATTTCGAGGCAAGCTGCGTAGGAGGCGTGCCAATTATCCGCGCGCTTACGGAATCCATGCAGGGCAACCAAATTCAGGAGATTAAAGGAATAATCAACGGCACTACGAATTATATCCTCACCAAGATGACCAAAGAGGGCTCAAGCTACGAAAAGGCGCTTAAAGAAGCGCAGGAGCTCGGGTACGCCGAATTTAATCCCAGCGCGGATGTGGACGGTTATGACAGTATGTATAAGCTTTCAATACTCTCCACTCTAGCGTATAAGAGACCGGTGCCTATAAATAAAATTTACAGAGAGGGTATTTCTAAAATCAAATCCGAGGATATCAGTTGGGGCAAGGAGCTCGGGCTCACACTGAAACTGCTCGCAATCAGCAAATACTCGGACGGCAAAATCGAAGCGAGAGTGCATCCGGTGTTTATCCCGGACTCCCATCCGCTGTCCGCGGTCAGCGATTCGTTCAATGCGGTGGACATTATCGGCAATAATGTAGGCGAATTGATGTTTTACGGCAGGGGCGCGGGCGCTCTTCCGACGGGAAGCGCGATTGTCAGCGATATCGTGTACGCCGCGGGCGTAACCAATCACAGAAGATATCCGGCCGTAACTTCGGGAAAGGTCAAAGACCAAGATTTCATCGCGGATTTTATGAGCGAATACTATATCAGACTTACGGTCATTGATAAACCGGGCGTGCTCCATAAGCTGTCGGGAGTGTTCTCCAAGCATAATGTCAGCATTACTTCCGTCAATCAAAGACCGGGAATTAATCTGGTGCCCATAATCCTAATCACCCACACAACTTCCGAGAATGCAATTAATAAGGTGCTGGAAGAAATCACCGCTCTTGCCGAGGTCGAGAGAATAGATAGCGTCATTCGGGTTGAAAAGAACTAATTCCGTTGCCCTCGAAGGACAATGGAATGAAATTACAATTGTTATTTGAACTGTTGTTCATATTATTACAGGTTTATCAATATATAATTATATGCCGATATGTTTAGCGTTAATTAAAATTAAAGCGTATTATCCGTAAGCGTTTATGGCAATAAATATTATTTGATTATCTATGTCGCATATGGTATAATCAAGTAAGAAATCATGAACGAATTATCTTTCGAAATATTAAATATCCTTTACGACCAATGTTCCGACGACACCTATAAGATTATAGATGTCAACGATATTCTGTTGGCTATTCCCGAAGGCTTTACGGCGAGCGCGGATAAGGTGTTCGAGATAGTCGAGGACTTGGCGACCGACGGCTCCGTTATGCTTAAATACCGCGACGACGAGGATATATGCCTATCGGTAACGGTAAAGGGCAAAAGGATAGTCAAGAAAGAAAGAGAGACCAGGATTAAGCTCGAGGAGCAGAGACGGCAGAAAGAGGAAGAGGAAAGGTTAAGAAAAGAGCGCGAGGAAGCGGAGCGGCTGGAGCGCGAGAGAAAGCTTGAAGAGGCGAAGCAGGCGCTTAACGAATTAAAGGCGCAGAAAAAGCCTAAAAAAATCGTAGTTGAACTCGAGCAGCAAGTCGAAGAACTCGAGAAGGAAATAACTCCCGAGCCCGAACAAGCGGAGGAAATCTCTTTACCCGCGATTAAAGAGCCCGTTAAGGAAATTATTGTGCCCAGTATCGGTAGAAGAGCCTTAATCGGCGGGCTTCTGGGCGCGCTAATCGGCAACGCGATTTATTTCGGCGTAAAATTCGTATTAGAGTTATTGGGTATATAATGCTTGAAAAAAAAGAAGACGCGCTAATGCGCGCGATATTTACATTCACTACACAAAAAGGCGGAGTGGGATTGATAAGACCTATCGAACTGCTCGCCATGATACCCTATAATATCGAGTTCAAGGCGGACGACCTCGAGCCTATCATCAGCGTGCTTGAAATGGACGAATACATAGAAGCGGTATTGACCGACAAGAAAGGCGAGACATTTTATTGCATCACGCTGAAGAAAAGAGGTCAGGCGTACAAGAGAGCGTTAGAGCTCGAAAAGAGAAATAAAAGAGCTAGAATTATGTTCAAGGTCGGATTGGGAATAACTACGACGATTGCGTTCTTTTTAATCAAGACTTATATTCTGCCTCTTATATTCAGAAAATAAACTTATGGTTAAAACAGTCATTAAAGCTGTCTTAACGACAGCTTTTTAATCGGAATGGAGAAATTCAAGTTACACGCACCGTATAAGCCCCGCGGCGACCAGCCCAAGGCAATAGACGACCTCGTCAACGGTCTTCAAGACGGCTTTCAGACCGAAGTGCTTCTTGGCGTTACGGGAAGCGGCAAGACCTTTACTATTGCAAATGTTATCGAGAGAGCGCAGCGACCGGCGCTCGTTATCGCGCACAATAAGACGCTTGCCGCGCAGCTGTGCAACGAATTGAGAGGTTTTTTCCCCGAAAACTGCGTGGAATTTTTCGTATCCTACTACGATTATTATCAGCCCGAGGCTTATATCCCGAAATCCGACACATATATCGAGAAAGAACTTGAAATTAACGACGAGATAGATAAATTAAGGCATTCCGCAACGAGTTCGCTATGCGAAAGAAGAGATGTTATCGTAGTGTCCTCGGTTTCGTGCATTTACGGTCTCGGCGCGCCTAAGGAATATTATTCGCTCGCGGTGTCATTAAGACCGGGTATGACGATAGAAAGAGATGAAATAATAGATAAACTCGTCTCGATAATGTATAAGCGTAGCGATATCGACTTTGTCAGGGCGACTTTCAGGGTAAGGGGCGACTGCGTGGAGATTTTTCCCGTTCAGTATTCCGAAGTCGCTATCCGCGTGGAGTTTTTCGGAGATACGATAGAAAGAATCAGCGAAATCGACATTGTCACGGGACGCGCGATTAACGCGCTGAAGCATGTTAATATTTTTCCCGCGAGCCATTATGTCGTCGGAGGCCCCGTAGAGGATATACTCAAGACAATCGCCGCGGATATGCTTATCAGGGTAAATGAATTCGAGGAAGCGGGCAAACTCATAGAGGCGCAACGAATCAGAGAAAGAGTGTCATACGATATCGAGATGATAAGAGAGGTAGGCTATTGTAACGGCATTGAGAACTATTCGAGGTATTTTGACGGCAGAGAGCCGGGAACGCCGCCGTATACGCTTCTCGACTTCTTTCCTAAAGATTTTATCACTATAATCGACGAAAGCCATATGACTATACCGCAAATAAGAGGTATGTACAACGGAGACAGATCGAGAAAGGATAATCTCGTCGGCTACGGTTTCAGGTTGCCTGCTGCGTATGATAACCGTCCTCTGAATTTTCAGGAATTTTCCGCACGCATAGGTCAGACTATTTGTATGTCGGCGACTCCCGCGCAATACGAACTTAGCAAAGCGGCGCTCATTACCGAACAATTGATAAGGCCTACGGGGCTTGTTGACCCCGAAATCTTGGTTAGACCCGTGCAAAACCAAATCGACGACTTAATAGGCGAAATAAACAGAGTAACTGTAAAAGGCGGCAGAGTGCTCGTTACGACGCTTACCAAGAAAATGGCGGAGAGCCTGACGACTTATCTGAAAGAACACAAAATCAAAGTCAGATATATGCATTCGGATATAGATACGCTGGACAGAATCGAAATAATAAAGGATTTAAGGAGCGGCGAATTCGATGTGCTTGTGGGTATTAACCTTTTAAGAGAGGGTTTAGACCTGCCTGAGGTAATGCTTGTAGCGATTCTCGACGCTGACAAAGAGGGCTTTTTAAGAAGCGACACCGCTCTTATACAGACTATAGGAAGAGCGGCGAGAAATACCGAGAGCCGCGTAATAATGTACGCCGATAATATAACGGGAAGTATGAAAAGGGCGATTGACGAGACTGAAAGGAGACGGCGCCAGCAGCTTGAATATAATAAAATTCATAACATTAAGCCCGTAACGGTTATCAAGCCGATAACGAATACGCTGGAGATTACGACAAAGATTGATTCAGATAAGGAATTAAAGGGAATAGACAGAACGAGGGAAATCGAAAGGCTTACGGGACTGATGAAAGCGGCATCCGCCGCTCTGGACTTCGAACTCGCGATTAAGCTAAGAGATGAGATAAGCCGGTTAAGAGGAAGAGTGAAACAATGAGAAAGGACATCTATGTAAAGGGCGCAAGGGAACATAATCTGAAAAATATCGATGTATCCATACCGAGGGACAAGCTCGTGGTGTTTACGGGTATAAGCGGCTCGGGTAAATCCTCTCTCGCTTTCGATACGCTGTTCGCCGAGGGGCAGAGGCGCTATGTCGAGAGCCTATCCGCTTACGCAAGACAGTTTCTCGGGCAATTAAACAAGCCCAATGTCGATTATATAGAGGGGCTTTCACCCGCAGTTGCGATTAATCAGAAGACGACTTCTCACAATCCGAGGTCTACGGTCGGCACGATTACCGAGATTTACGATTATCTAAGGCTGCTGTACGCAAGGATCGGCACGCCGCATTGTCCTAATTGCGGCAAGGAGATAGAAGAACAGAGCATAGATCAGATAACGGACAGTATTCTTGCGCACCCCGAAGGCTCCAAGGTGATAATTCTTGCGCCAATCGCAAGGGGCAAGAAAGGCGAATTCAATAAGGTGTTCGAAAATTTGAGAAGAAGCGGCTATTTAAGGGTCAGAGTGGACGGCGCCGATTATATGCTGGACAGCGAAAACATTAATCTTGACAAGAACATCAAGCATACTATCTATGTCGTTATTGACAGGCTTATCATTAAGGAAAACCTGTCAAGACGCTTGACGGATTCGCTCGAGGCGGCGCTCAAGCTCGGCAAGGGGCTTGTGTACGCAGAGATTGACGGCAAAGAATATCAGTATTCTACGGAGTATTCCTGTCCCGATTGCAATATCTCGATTGAAGAAATGGCTCCGAGGATATTCAGCTTTAATACTCCTTACGGCGCTTGTCCTACCTGTACGGGACTCGGGTATAAAAGCGTCATTGACCCTAATCTTGTCGTAAAAGATTGGTCTAAAAGCCTTAATCAAGGCGCTTTGGATGTGTCGGGCTGGAATATGGATTACGGCAAAATCACTATGATGAAGTTCCGCGCTCTGTCAGAGCACTTAAACTTCTCGCTGGATACGCCGTTAAAGGATTTAAGCGAAGATATAATTAATATGCTTCTTTACGGCATTAACGAGAAAATAAAGATGATATACGATACGGATAATTTCTCGGGCACTTATTACGGCAGCTATGAGGGAATTATCAACAACCTTATGAGGAGATACCGCGAGACGCAGTCCGATTATATCAAGAGGGATATCGAAAGATATATGGTATCGGAGCCGTGCGAAGAATGTCACGGCGCGAGACTTAAAAAGAGCGCGCTTGCCGTAAAGGTCGGCGGAATGAATATCTACGATCTGTGCAATATGTCGATAAACAACATTAATAAATTCATCGACAAGCTGAAACTTAATGAAAGAAAAGCTAAAATCGCCGAACAGATTATAAAAGAAATCAAGGCGAGATTAAGCTTCCTGATGAATGTCGGACTTAATTATCTGACGCTGATGCGCGGCGCGGACACGCTTTCGGGAGGCGAAGCGCAGAGAATAAGGCTCGCGACCCAAATCGGCAGCGGGCTGCAGGGAGTATTGTATATCCTTGACGAGCCGAGCATAGGTCTTCATCAAAGGGATAATATAAAGTTGATAAAAACTCTTAAAAATTTAAGAGACCTAGGCAATACTCTTATTGTAGTCGAGCATGACGAAGAGACAATAGAGAACGCGGACTATATCATCGATATCGGGCCAGGCGCGGGCATTAACGGCGGTTATATCGTAAAGCAGGGCACTTATGAAGAAATAATTAAAGACACTCATTCGATAACGGGGCAATATCTCTCGGGCGCAAAGCGTATTGAAGTGCCCAAAGAGAGAATTAAGGCGGACGACAGGCGCATAAGCATTAAAGGCGCGCGGCTTCATAACTTAAAAAATATCGATGTCGATATTCCGATAGGCTTGTTTACGGTTATAACGGGCGTGTCCGGAAGCGGCAAGAGCAGCCTTATCAACGGAATTCTTTATCCCGAGCTTGCTAGAATGTTAAACCGCGCGAATATGCGCGGCGAGGGCTTTGACTCGATAAGCGGCGCCGAACACCTCGATAAGGTCATTAGTATCGACCAGAGCCCTATCGGCAGAACGCCGAGGTCTAACCCTGCGACATATACGGGCGTATTTAACGCGATAAGGGATTTATTCGCGTCCACGCCAGACGCGAGAGCGAGAGGATATAAACCCGGCAGATTCAGCTTCAATGTATCGGGCGGCAGGTGCGAAAACTGCTCGGGCGACGGCATAATAAAAATCGATATGCAATTTCTCTCCGATGTATATGTTACATGTGAGGTATGTAGCGGCAGGCGCTATAACCGTGAAACGCTGGAAGTAAAATACAAGGGAAAGAGCATTTACGATGTGCTCAATATGACCGTTGAGGAAGCGTGCGTGTTTTTTGAAAACATTCCTACGATATACAACAAATTGCGCACAATGTATGACGCGGGTCTGACATATATCAAGCTCGGACAGTCCGCGACCACGCTTTCGGGAGGCGAGGCGCAGCGCGTCAAGCTTTCCTCTGAACTTAGCAAGAGGAGCACGGGAAGGACAATTTATATCCTTGACGAGCCCACTACGGGACTGCATACGGCCGATGTCGAGAAACTGATAAAAATACTTCAAAGGCTGTCTTCGGGCGGCAATACAATCGTAGTCATCGAGCACAATCTCGATATAATAAAAGTCGCCGATTATATAATAGATTTAGGCCCCGAGGGCGGCGATAACGGCGGTACGGTAATCGCCGAGGGATCGCCCGAAGAAGTTGCGAAAAACAGCGCGAGCTTTACCGGGCAATTCATCAAGAAGAAATTAGAGCTACCTTAGACGCAATATCCGACGGGAAGTCATCAGAAAATATGCTCTACATGAAATCCGAGGAAGTGCGGCGCGCTGTCGCAAAGACCTTGTATGACGTAGCATGTTACCGCCGCCTGTTCTAAGTCGTCTCTTTCCAATTGCCCTCTTAGCGTAGAGAGTTGAATAGAGAAGTCTTTAATTGACGCGTGCGGCGACATCATTTCAAGTATTTGGGATTTTGAGTCCCACCATTTGATTAATTCTTTGGTTTTCATCAACGCGTCAGATTTGTTCTCGTTAGAGATGAGTTCTCTTATCTCATTAACTTCAACGTTCATTTCTTCAAAGACATTATTGATAAATACTTGTTCATAAACTCCGACGGCGATAATAAGTGCTAACAGTGCAAGCGCTATTATTGTTCTCATTGTTTTTCTAGAATTAAAGTGCGTATTGATTTGCCTTTATAAGGCTGTATGAAAAAGTCTTTATCGCCGTTAATTATCATTAAGAACACATCTTTGGGTTCGAGATGGTATTCGTTTAAGATTTTGGATATTTTATCCGTAGGTATCTGTTCGAGGTTTATCGTATTGTCCATAATTCTGCCCTCGGATATCAGCACTTTGGGAAGCGTCGCTTCGCTTACCGACAATCCGAGGTCGGACGGCGTGATGTTCCTGGTCTCCGCCGTCGCCAATACGCTTATTTTGCCGTTGGTCTCGAGTATCGCGTATTCGACATCGGCGGGGTTAAAATGCCCGGACGCCCGCAATGAGTCCATCAAGTCGTCGACATTCATATCCAGCTTTTGCAGTTTTCTCGTGTCTATCCCGTCCGGTGTGATTACTATCATAGGCGAGCCGTTTACAAGTTTTCGGAATTTTATGGACCTTGAGGACAGTTTGTTGATAAAAAGGTGCATTATATAGAGCGTGAATATCGGTATTAAGCCGTATGCGAGAGGGATTGACGCGTCCGACATCGGTATGCTGACCAGCTCGGCTATAAGCAGGGTAATCACGAATTCAAAAGGCTGCAATTCGGACAGCTGTCTCTTGCCCATCAGCCGCATAATTACAAGCAGAAAAATATATATGAGAATAGACCTTATAAATACCGTCAGCATATGATTAGTCTATATTTAGGCTGCTTTTTTATACAATTTGTCGATATCGCTTTACTTTATTGAAAATATGCAATATAATGAAATAAATTAGCAGAGTAGATACAATGCGTTAAGTGTTGCAGGATGGGATGTAGCCTGCAAACGAAAGGTAACACCTGCGGTATTGTGTCGCGTCCGCTGTTAGAAAATTTATTTTCTAATTGGAACTCTTCTGCTATTAAGGAGGGTTTTTTTGATGAGCAAAGCTAAAAAACTTACCAACATAGCGGCGATGGCGGCGATAGGGCTGGTTATTAATCTCGTATCGGCGAAAAGCTTTCCCGCTATAGGCAGACCCAGTCTGGTCTACGGGTTCTGCTACATATCGGGTATAGTGATAGGGCCTGTCAACGGTATGATTGCGGCTATTATATCCGATATTGCGGGGTATTTTCTTTCGCCGATTGAAGCGCCCTATGTCCCGCAGATTACTCTGGCGAACGGGCTTATGGCGCTGACCTCGGGACTGCTCTATAAACATCTGAAATTCAAAAGAAAAGAGCTCAGCATAATCGTAACCGCTCTGATATGCTTTCCGCTATTGACGCTGGGTCTTGCGGCATGGGGAGAAGCGGTGATACTTTTAGACCTTAAACCCAACTGGTATGTGCTCGCGCTCTCGATGGGCGAAAAGACGGGCATTAAGAATAAATTTCTCATGGTCGCAATGCAGAAAGCCATAACCCAGCCCGTATGGATAGCGTTGAATGTGCTTATAGCTGTGCCTTTTGTCAAGCGGCTCTCTAAGATAAAACAGCATTTTATCGAGTCACTTCTCTCGTTTAAAGCCGAAATCGACGGCAGTAAAGAAAAAAATCCGCCGTCCCCGACGGATGATAACTGCGCCTAAAATCACATATTCTTATAACGGCAATCAGATTAACGATAAATCGAAGTCTTCATACCTTTTATAAATAAGACTTTAATATCTATAAGTCCGGAAACCAAGAGCAACACCAGATATACCGCGCTCATAAACCCTAGCGATATGAATGTGCTTATTATCATCGGAACGGAATAGGGTATCAGCTCGAAAACAGTCCTGCTTATATACGCCGCGGGAATCGCGAATATGACTATTAATACGCAGTGTTTAATAAATTTCAGATCAAGCACTTTCTTTTTGTTTAATGACTGCACATTAAAAATAAGGCATATAAGGTAATAAGAGCCGTAAGCGAGAATCAACGCGTAAATCCCAATGTATTTAGGCAGAAAATATATCATAAATACCATTACTACCGTGCCGAGAAGAAAATTAAGAAAAGAAGTCATCTCCATAGCGAGAGAATTTAATACGGACGATGTTATCTGACATATGCATATGAGTATCATCATCCACGCACCCGCCTTAATAAAATCGCCCGCAATGACATCATTAAATAAAATAATGCCTATTTCTCTGCCGAAAAATACAAATGCGCCGAGAAATAGCCCGGTAATCGCGACCGAAACGGATATCGCCTTGTCTATTTTACCGGCGATTCCGCGCATATTGCCTATCGCGTTCTGCCCGGACACTTCTGGGATGAGCACTATTGTAATGGAGCTTGTAAGAGATAGCGGAATCATAATGACCGGAAACGCAAGACCGATGACCCTGCCGAACGCCGCTGTCGCGTCGTGAACGCTCATACCGTAGGTTGCGAGCTTAATCGGGATAATAATCGCCGTAAGAGAGGATACGACGCCAGTCGTAATACGCATTAAGGTTATCGGCGAACTGCTCTTTACCAGCGCTTTGTATTCGCGCGGCTTGAACAGTCTGCCGCCTTTCTTTCTGAACATATAGAGCATTACGACGGCGCAGAAGACGTCTGATACCGTAAACGCGATAGCGAGCCCGATTTCGCCCTTTAATCCCGAAATTATCCCGCCCGCAAGCAATACGGTGAAAATCACTCTGAATACTTCTTCGATAAATTCGCCGAAAGAAAAGGACTTGAAATCTTTCTTTCCCCAAAACCAGCCCCTTAAAATGCTGTATACGGTCGTAGATATCAGCGCGGGCAGCATTATCATAAATATAGGGATTGCTCTGATGTCTTTGAATATAAAATGCAGATTGCCCCTGAATATGAATATAGCAAGGATAATAAATATCGAGCACGAGATACCTACAATCATGCTGGACGCGATTATCGAGAAAATCTCGCGCTCTTTGCCGCGCACGGTGTATTCCGAAGTCTTTCTGGATAGGGTCAGAGGTATTCCCGACGCCGTAATGCAGGTTAAAAGTCCGTATACCGACAGCGCGATATGATATAGACCGATGACTTCGGCGCCCAGAGTCCTTGAAAGATATATCTTAAATATAAAAGCCATTACCCGGGTTGTCACCGAGAAAGATGTTACGGTAAAAATTGCTCTTGTTGCGGTCTTGATATGTAGCCTCCTGTAAACTATCTTATGTCTGCATATTTTAGTTAATACATCATACTATTTATTAGATGGCAACAATCATACATAAAGTATCAAAGGGCGAGACATTATATACTATCGGCAAGAAATACAAAGTGCCTCCCTATATAATAGGGAGAGAGAACGGCGTAAAAGAAATAGAAGCGGGAATGAGGTTAATAATTCCCGCTCCTATGGGTGTTAAGTATACGGTTAAGCCCTTTGATACGGTTGAATCAATCGCAACAGCTCATAACATAGATTACGATTATCTCGTCAGCTATATTAAGACGGACAAGGTTTTTATCGGACAGGTGATTTATCTGCCTTATTCAGGCGATTCTTAACACGGTAACCAATACATTGGTCGGACAGCAATCGGACGACAGTAATCTGCAAGGCTCGTTACGCGCGTTGACGAGCTTAATTAATTGATTCGGTAGAAGCGTGGTAATGATAGCTTTGCCGACGATTATGCCTCTTCCCGTAAATATCGCGCCCGGCACCATGCAGCCCGCAAGACATAAGGATATCGTGCATTCTTCTTCAGTGTAAACAATAAAATCAACGAGATAAACGCCCGGATCGGAGAGCGCTATACTCTCATTGACAAGGCACACCCCGACGGGCATTGCCGACATCATTGTAAAGCATATAGGAACGGGACAACACGGCGGAACGGTCGCGGGACAATTGTTATAAAATGCGCCGAAAGCGAGCACTACGGATTCGCCTCTCGGACCCGTAGGCCCCGTAGGTCCCGGCGGCCCCTGTTCACCTTGAGCGCCTCTAGGCCCCACGGGTCCCTGAGGGCCTATGATACTAAGCACCTTGTTACTGACCCGGCTCACCCCCAAGGTGCCGGTATTGTTGCATCCAGACATAATAACCCCTATGTTTAATGATTTATAATTATATATATGTCATAGTGAATAAAAATGTTTTTTCATAAGGGCTTGTTTATTAAGAGGCGTAGGAGAATAATTAATGTATTAATACTATCTGAGAGCGCCCAGTCGCTAAATCATCGCCAAATAGGCTATGTTAAGCTGCCATAGATAAACAGCATTATTGAATAATCTTTAGTTAATTATGTTCTTCATAATTCATTAGGATATTATGGCGGTAAAAATTTCCGCCGTCTGTTACAGACGGCGGAACATCATTATTAGTCCTTATATTTATCGTATCTTCCCGACTTGGTCGTCTTCTTGTCCTTGGTTGCGGAAGTCCTGTCGTAAGAAGTCTTCTTGAATTTCAGCTTTCTCCTCGCCGCAACTTTAGGAGCGATTCTCCTGACGAGCACAATGATTACAACAAGAACTATTACTCCTCCGATAACTGCCGAGGATATATAGGTTATTAACAGCCATGGCGTGGTATCATCTTTGGGCTTTGGCTCTTCTTCTGTCGGGTCGCTCGGCGTGGACGATTCGGGCTCGTCTATAATAATTACGCTGTTATAATCCGTAAACGCTTTCTCTTCCTCGGTCGCGTCATCGCTCTTTGCGAGGTCAAATGCGGTCTTTTTCGTATTGAACAGTTCTTCGTCGATTGTCGTGATTACGGCGTTGTCAAAGAACGCGTAACCGGATACAAGGTACTCTCCATCGCTGTCGGACGCAAGATATCTGCCGAGACCGAGCGTAAGATTTACCCCGGAGGTGCTGGTCTCTTCATCGGTCTTAATATAATATGAATATTTTGTCCAGGCGCCCGTTGACTTAACGGAGCCGTTCTCGTATGAGGTCATATTGACATTCTTGAATGTGAATGTGTCTTCGCCGATTGAGAGCATAACTCTCGCGCTCTTGCCCTCGGGAATATAATAAGTGAATACATACACGCTTATTTCGTAATAGGACTTGCTTGTCAGCGTCTCGGAAGAAGACATCTTGTAATTATAAGCGGTAGGCACTTTATTATTGACAAACAGCACATGATTGCCGATTTCGGTTATCGTATTATCGAAGATTAAATCCATTAAGTCGTCGTCCATTAAAGTATCTTCAATTAAATCGCCGTCGTTGTCTTTTACGCCCAGTTCGGACACATCGCCCGTTAAATTAGAGAGTATTCCGTAACTTAAATTGGAGGAGCCGGACGGCAGGGTGTTGTTGCCGAGCGTGCCGGACCAGTTGTTGGGAGTATCAAAGTCCGAGGAGCCGGATTTGAAGTTGTCAAAGGTCTCGACTTCGTATGAAATCGATATCACCGTATCGTCGTTACTTAGCGCGGTATACTCGTCTTCATCTATCGTGATGTAGCTGCAGCTGTCAAAGAATACGGTGCCCGAAACTTTGTTCTCGCTACCCTTGTTGCCGAGATAAAGGTTCAGCTTGGTCGTAATGCTGTCTCTGCCGGTCGCGACCGCGAAAGTATATTCAACCCATTCGCCCTCTGTATCTATGCCGATATAGTTATCGGGATTAGTGTCCGTGGTCGGAGTGAGATGAATGCTCGCTATCGCTCCGTCTGTGGTCTTGGCGTACACTCTAATCAGATAATACGAATTCTTGGACAAAGTGAAATTGGACGAGGAATAGCCGAACGGATCAATCTCGCCGTTGTATTCGCCTTCGGCGGGCTTAGACTGTATCATAAGTATATTCGGCGCGCCGAAATCAACGGGGAAAGGCATATTCCAGCCGGGAGAATCGTATATGCCGGTTAGAGACAGAGCGTTGAGGAGATCCTCGTTATCGGTATCGATTATGCCTGAAATGACATTCTTTTCGGTGCTTGAACTCTTCGTCCAGGACTGGGGAACACCGGGCTTGTCGATTAATTTGCCGTTGGCGTCCAATTCGGTCTCTGATAAATTCAGCTTATTGAAATTACCGTTGGTTACAGTGGACTCGGATTTAGCGAAAGAATACTTCTTAATATATGTTGAGGACGCCGTCGTGTCATATTCGTTATAGGTTATCTCTTCCATGTTGACATTCGCAAGCATCACATAGCCCTGAACATATTTGGAGGGGTCAAACGCGGTGCCCGAGCCTATTTCAATTAATACCCTCAAATCTTTCTCGCTTATCTCGTTGCCCTGTATTAGGAATACGAGCTCGAGATAGTCGTTTGAGCCTGGGTTTTCGTATTTAGCGGTGTTTATTGTGGTGAAGGAAGACAATTCAACCATATCGTCGCCCTCGCCGCTGACTAATTTAATGTCTGCTCCGAGCCCTTCTTCGATGCCGAAAGTCTTGAGCCATATCGCCATTCTGTAATGGATATTGGGATTTATCTTCAGCGGGTTAACAAGACCTAAGCCCGATACGGTGGGAATTCTGTTGTTTATCATAAATACGGGAGCCATTGTCGGATAGGGCGCAAGAGGATTTTCAGATATATTGAGATAACTCTCTTTCAATTCGTCCGTCCATTCTTCCGCCTGAAGAGCTGAGAGAGGTATGCTGACAAAATCGACATCGTTTTCGTTTACTATAACGTCTTTACTCGTCGTTTCGCTACTCCAGCCTACGGGAAGCCCGTTCGCCGCTATTTCATCTAGGTTGTGGTTATTGATTAAATTGGGATTTACGGATTCAAGAGACGCCGCATAGAATTTACACGCGTCGGGATTAGCGTCAAATTCATTTTTCTTTAAGAGATAATCCTCTTCATCAATCTCGTCGAGCGAGATATTGTCGAAAAACGCGAATCCCTCCGTAAGCGTGTCGGTGTCTTCTTTTCCGCCTTGTCCAAGCCACATCTCGAGCGTAAAATCTTTATCGCGGATTTCGTTGGATTTAATGAAGAAGGAATATTTGACCCATACGCCGTCCGTGTCGATATTTTCAATCTTGAACTCGTCCGGTCCGTTGAGGATAAGCGTAGCGCCTTTATGCTCCAAATTTTCCTCATCGTCTACGGTCACGCATACGAATAAACTTAGTTCATAATACTTAGCGATAGAAAATCTTATCTTTCTGTTGCCCGAATAGCCTATTGCCGTAGGTTTTTTATTGTATATCATGAGGATTTTGTTGTCTATTCCGGGAATCGAGTTGCCTGGATTTACGCCGTATTTGTTGTCCCAGTTAGAAGTGTCAACGATACCTTTCGTCGAGTCGTTGGAGGTGTTGGGAGCGGAGCCGCCGGCGCCCGTGCCCGTCTTGCCAGAATAGCCGTAAGCGGACTGAACCGTGCCCGTACCCGTGCCGTATTCCATCCTGCTGTCGGGCACTCTCATCGTATATTTAGCAGTAAACTGATCTGAATCCGATTCGGAATATGCCTGTCCGGAAATCTCCTCCGCCTTTATCTCGTCAAAGAAAGCGTAGCCCTTTGTCATTTTGCCGTCGTCTTTGTCGCCGTAACCGAGAGATATCGAAATGCTTACGGTCTCGCTCTTTATTAGGGAACCTTCCAGATATAAGGTGTAAGTCTTCCATACATTTGCGGTATCGATTTTTTCAAAAGCCGCATAGGCGCCGCTAGAAAAATAAATATAAGCGCCTTTACCCGCATCGCCGTCTTGGATAA
Source organism: Christensenellales bacterium (assembly GCA_050952545.1). GTDB lineage: Bacteria > Bacillota > Clostridia > Christensenellales > CAZKXV01 > JBMNLD01. The sequence continues at coordinate 268,695 of JBMNLD010000001.1, read as the reverse complement.
TCGTCTTGACGGGAACGGTTACCTTGTAGTATTTTCCCGCCTCGGTCGTAAATGAATTAGTATATTTGTAGACCGTGTTCGTCTTGTTGTAAATCATCAAGATGTTGTCGTCCTCGCCCTGCTTGCCGGGGTTGGCGAGGTCTCCCCAGAGGTTTTTCTTCTTGTTGTATTCTGCGTCTTTAACATTTATTACTCCGTAAAGCAGGTCGTCCGCGGTATTCGGAGTGCCTACGGTTGAAGATGTGGAGCCGGGAGCGCCCGTCCACTTCTCGGGAGTAAGAGGGTATTGAGTACCCGTAGTAGTCTTAAAGCTGCCGTTTAATATTACTGATGTTTCGGTCTCTTCCTCCTCTTCTTCCTGTCCGGTAGGAGAAGGCGGGATATCGTCTTTTTCGCAAGCTGCGATTGTCAGCGCAAGTGTAAATATTAATATCGATACGAGCAAAAATGTAAGTAGTTTCTTAAATGATGAGTTCATATGTCCACCTTTAATTGATTTCACTAGATTATTTTAGTATATAAACATTAATTAATCAATTATATTACCCGCATATTTTTCATAATTTTATCAAACTTTAACAAACTAATCATATTAAAGGCGGAATATAAGGCAGAATGAAATTGAAATGCAAAAAATGGTTGATGCCCGTAATAGGATTATTTATCGGATTTATTAACGGCTTCTTTGGCGGTGGAGGTGGGATGCTATTGGTGCCGTCTCTTAAATTCGTCGGAGGCGTCGACCAGAAAAAGAGTCAGGCGACTGCGATTTCGATAATTCTGCCTCTGTCTTTAATTAGCGGACTCGTCTATACATTTAAGGGCGTATACGATTTAGGAATCGGGCTCTCCGTAGGAGGGGGCGTAATAGCGGGCGGAGTATTAGGCGCGTGTCTTCTGAAAAAAATCTCTAATAAGGCGCTTGCGGTGATATTTTATCTTCTGATGCTTGCCGCGGGAATCAGAATGGTGATAGCTAAATGAAATATTTTTTTCTTGTTCTCGCGGGCGCAGTAGGCGGATTAATCGGAGGAATGGGAATGGGCGGCGGCACTCTGCTGATTCCCATACTTACGATATTTCTCGATGTCGAACAACACACCGCTCAATGGATTAACCTGCTCGCTTTCGTGCCTATGGCAGTTATCGCGCTTATTATTCATTGCAAAAACAAGCTCGTCATATACAAAGAAATTCTTCCGCTGCTTCTTCCGGCGGTCGCGACTACTATACTTGCATCATTTCTTGCGGTCAGTTCGCCCCCGAGAATTCTGAAATTGATGTTCGGGATATTCTTAATATTAATGGCTGTTTTCTCGCTTGTTATGACAGCTATAGAAATTATCAGGAAAAAGCGCGAAGAAAAACGCGCGGAAAAACACGATTAGCCTTTAGCTAGAATTTTTTACTAAAAAATATAATAAAATTGCGTTGAATTTAGATTGTATTATTATATAATAAGCGTTACAATATTTATTGTGTAAAATAGCCGTGTAAACGACTATGCATTAATTTAAGGAGGTATAATTTTGGCGTTCACATTCAGAAAGGGAATACATCCTAAAGGCTCCAAGGAACGGACCGAAAATCTGCCTTTAGAGACGATGCCGGCGCCTAAGACTCTGTATTTTCCTTTGAGCCAGCATCTCGGCGCTCCCGCCGAGGCCGCGGTAAAAGCGGGGGATAAGGTGAAAGCGGGCTCTTTGATAGGAGTAACGAAAGGCTTTGTATCCGCGAATGTATATTCATCTGTCTCGGGAGAGGTAAAGGGAATTGTTACGCGCAAGAGCGCCCAGGGCGTTATGACGCCCCATATTGAGATTGAAAACGACGGGGAGTACAGCGAAGCGCTGCTCGAAAAGCTCGTCAATCCCTCGCGCGAACAGATTATCGAGAGAATTAAGCAGGCTGGAATCGTAGGTATGGGAGGAGCGGCTTTCCCCACGCATGTTAAACTTACGCCGTCCAAGCCCGTGGACACGCTTATAATTAACGGCGCGGAATGCGAGCCGTATATCACATGCGATTACAGGCTGATGCTGGAGCGCGCCGAAGAAATTATCAAGGGCGTAAAATATCTTATGAAAGCGCTCAATGTGTCCAAGGCGGTAATTGGAATAGAGAACAACAAGCCCGAGGCTATTAATAAATTCCTCCTTATGGACGCGGAAGGCATCGAGATTGCGGAGCTTAAAGCCAAGTATCCGCAAGGCGCGGAGAAGCAGCTCATATACGCTATTACCAAGAGAAAGGTGCCCGCTGGCGGTCTTCCGATGGATATAGGCGCGGTAGTTCAGAATATCCATACAGCGTACGCCGTGTATCAGGCGATAGAGGAAGGCGTACCGTCGCATACGAGAATGGTTACGGTCTCGGGAAAAGCTATCAGTAAGCCCGCGAATTTAATTGTCAGAACGGGTACGACATACGCGGATATTTATGAGTATTGCAAGGGCGACGCGAAAAAAGAGTGCGTCAAAGTGATTTCGGGCGGCCCGATGATGGGTTTTGCCCAGGCGGATCTCACTCCGTCAGTTACCAAAGGATGCTCGGCGATATTATTTCTCACTCGTGAAGAAGTATGTCTTGCCAAGCCCTCTCCCTGCATTAACTGTACGGCGTGCAGCCATGTATGCCCTATGAATTTAATGCCTATGTTCATAGACGCCTGCGCTATTGCGGGGGACATTGACGGCGTTATCAAATATAAGGCGGCAAACTGTATAGAATGCGGCAGTTGCTCTTTTGTCTGCCCCGCGAAAAGACCTCTCGTGCAGAGTATCAGGCTGGGTAAGAAAATGCTAAAGGATAAGGTGGTAAAATGAAACTGATAGTATCTTCTTCTCCGCATATAACTTATAACCATTCGACAAAGTCGATAATGCAGGATGTGTGTATTGCGTTAATTCCCGCGGTTATCGCCTCGTTATTTGTATTCGGGCTCTATCCTTTGGTGCTTATAGCGCTATGTATCGGAGCGAGCGTATTCGGCGAATACATATTTAATGTTATCAGAAAAAAGCCCGTTACTACGGGCGACTGGTCCGCGGTCGTTACGGGGCTTATTTTAGGGCTTAACCTGCCTCCCGTCATGCCGCTGTATGTGCCTATAATCGGCGGGTTTTTCGCGATTATTATCGTTAAAATGCTATTCGGCGGAATAGGCAAGAATTTCGCCAATCCCGCGATGTGCGCGAGAATTTTTCTCGTGCTTGCGTGGGGCGCGGCGATGACGACATATGTCAAGCCTATAGATTTATCTAAAGGAATAGGCGAACTCGTGAAATACTTCGAATACGCTTTTGACTGGGATGCGCTGACGGGAGCGACCGACGCGGTTACGGGCGCGACGCCTATGAGTTTTGTTAAATCGGGAAATCTTAATTCAATTAATCTTCTCGATATGTTTCTAGGCAAGACGGGCGGTTCGTTAGGCGAGACCAGCGCGCTCGCGCTGATTGTCGGCGGCGCCTATCTCGTGTATAAGAGAATAATCGATGTGAGGATTCCCGTTATATATATAGGCACCGTCGCATTGCTGACGCTGTGTATTAAGGGCGGCTCGTTCGTGTTGCCCTCAATTCTCGGAGGCGGATTAATGCTCGGCGCGATATTTATGGCTACGGATTATTCGACCTCGCCCAACACTACGCCGGGCGTGATAATTTATTCGCTAATGCTCGGCGCGCTGACTGTATTAATAAGGCTGTTCAGCAGAATGCCCGAGGGCGTATCCTTCTCCATACTGTTAATGAATATCGTCGCTCCTCTGCTCGATAAATACATCGTGCCGAGGGCGTTCGGTCAACCTAAGCCCGTAAAGGAGGAGGCAAAATGAAAGATATATTGAAGACTATAATAATTCTTTCAGCACTAGCCTTAATATCGGGAATTCTGCTCGGCGGAGTGAATTCGTTCACCCAGGTCGATCCCGAAGAGCAGATAAAGGCGAAATTAAATCTTGTCTACGATAATCCTTCCGAACTTGTCAAAGTCGGATTGAGCGGCAACCCATCCATAAAACCCGTAACGGACCCCGAAATTACCGCGCAGGGAAGGGTATTAAACGCGTATAAATCGCCGGACGGCGTATATGTGTTAAGGGCGTTGGGCAAAGGCGGCTACGGCGGCGATATCGAACTGTTGTACGCTATTCAGAACGATAAAATATTAAAAATCGCCGTATTCAGGCATTCTGAGACGCCGGGGCTTGGCAGTAAAGGCTTTGAGGAAAATTATCTGAAACGCTTTTACAATAAAAATATCGACTCGATAGAAAAATTCACCTTAGGTAAATCCGGAGGAAGCGAAATTCAGGCGCTAACAGGCGCGACTTTTACATCCAACGCGATAATTAACGCCACTAATGTCGCAATAGTGTGGTACAACAATAACAAGGAGGCAGGGCAATGAAAAGCAAAATTTTCTCGGACGGCTTAATCAAGAATAATCCCGTTTTCAGACTTGTGCTCGGCACCTGTCCTACGCTCGCGGTTACTACGCTCGCAATAAACGGCATCGCGATGGGGCTTGCCGCCACATTTGTGCTGATTTGCTCTAATATCATGGTGTCCGCTCTAAAGAATATTATCCCGGACAAAATCAGAATACCGTCGTTTGTTTTGATTATCGCGACTTTCGTCACCCTTGTCGAAATGATTATGAGAAAATTTCTTCCCGACTTGTACGATGCGCTCGGACTATTTTTGCCGCTCATAGTCGTCAACTGTATAATTTTGGCGAGAGCCGAGGCGTTCGCATCCCAGAATACCGTAGTAAACAGCGCTCTTGACGGGCTGGCTATGGGACTGGGGTTTACCCTGAGCCTGACACTTATGGGTACGGTCAGGGAATTAATCGGAGCGGGTTCGGTGTTCGGCTTTATAATACCTTTCGCTAAATCACCTATGACGGTGTTCATACTTCCCGCGGGAGGCTTTCTCGTATTCGGGTTGATGATGGCGTTGTTTAATTACATTTTTGCTAAAACCGAACAAAGAAAAAAGCAAAAAGAACTCGAATTTGAAGCCGGGGAGGTGGAAGGATGAATCTGTTTATAATAATTATCGGCGCGGTATTTGTAAATAACTTCGTATTAAGCCGTTTCCTCGGAATATGTCCTTTCCTCGGAGTGTCCAAGAAGACGGATACGGCGCTCGGAATGGGTTTTGCCGTGATATTCGTTATGTCTATCGCGTCCGTTATCACTTATATTGTCTATAAATATATGCTGGTGCCGTTAAAAATCGAGTATCTTCAGACAATCGCGTTTATCTTGGTCATTGCGTCGCTTGTGCAGCTTGTCGAGATGGTAATCAAGAAAATATCTCCGGCGCTTTATAACGCGCTCGGCGTGTACCTGCCGCTTATCACGACCAATTGCGCGGTGTTAGGCGTGGCTATATTAAATGTCAGGCCAGACTACGCTTATAATCTGTTCGAGGCGTTCATAAACGGAGCGTTCAGCGGCGTGGGATTTACGCTCGCCATACTGCTGCTTGCGGGAATAAGGGAGAAATTAAGGCATGCGGATATTCCCGAGCCTTTCAAGGGCTTCCCGATTACTTTGATTGCGGCGTCTATAATGAGCATGGCATTCGTTGCCTTTGCCGGTATGGTGTAGGAGGGCGGATATGTTGGATATACTTAAACCTGCATTGTTACTGCTCGGGCTTGCGATAGTTTTCGCGGCAATACTCGCGTATTTCGCGAAAAAATTAAGCGTTGAGGAAGACCCGAGAATTCAGGCTGTCAAAGAATTGCTATCAGGCGCGAATTGCGGCGCCTGCGGAGAGGGAGGCTGCGACTCGTTCGCGAAGTCGCTTGTCGAAGGCAAGGCGGAAATATCGCAATGCAATCCCACATCTAAAAGGAACAAAGAAGAAATCTGTAAGATTTTAGGAGTGTCGGGCGTCGGCGAGGAAACTCTGGTAAAGGTATTTTGCTCGGGCGGCAACGCCTGCAAGGATAAATACGATTATCAGGGCTACGGCGATTGCAGGTCTATGGAATTGCTCGCGTCGGGAAGGAAAGCGTGCAATGTCGGATGTATGGGCATGGGCAGCTGCGTAGACGCCTGCGTCTACCATGCGGTCGAGGTCAATGCCGACGGCTACGCCGAAACCGATAAGGACAAATGCACGACTTGCGGCGCGTGTATCAAGGCGTGTCCCAAAGGGTTGATAAGGCGCATACCCAAGAGCGCGAAGATTATGGTCGCCTGCTCTAACCACGATAAGGGAAGAGATGTGCGCGAGGTTTGCAAGGCCGGTTGTATAGCGTGCGGTCTTTGTGTCAAAACTTGTAAATATGGCGCCATAACTCTTCACGATAACCTTGCCGTTGTTGATTACGATAAATGCACGGGTTGTCTTGAATGTGTGGGAAAATGCCCCACTAAGGTTATAAAGGTATTATAAAAGGGCAGATACATCACAGGGTGGCAGTCATAAAGGCTGCCATTCTGTTTTTTCAAATCGGGAGTCGAAATTGGAAAAAATATCAAAAATGCATCTATACAAAATAAAGATTTTGTGCTATAATAACACGGTGTAATTTATTTAGGAGAATGTAATGGAGAAGATAGCTATCATAGATTTAGGTTCTAATTCTGCAAGGCTTGTACTCGTCAATGTTATGGAAAACGGCTGCTTTGTTGTGTTTGACGAATTAAAAGAATCAGTCAGATTAGGTCAGGATATGGAGAAAGACGGCTATTTGAAACCCTCGAGGGTAGCCCAGACTATCAAGACATTGAAGATGTTCAGGAGACTGTGCGACGCCAACAGAATAGACAAGATATTCGCATTCGCCACATCCGCCGTAAGGCGCGCCAAGAATCAGAAGAGTTTTCTTGAAGAGGTCGTAGCTACCTGCGCTATCAAATTAAAGGTGCTTTCGCCCGAAGAAGAGGGAATGCTTATATACCACGGCGTCGTAAACTCTATGGAAATACACAAGGCGCTTATAGTAGATATAGGCGGAGGCAGCATTCAGCTCATTCAATATAACAGGAGAAATATCCTCGCGCACGAAACGCTTCCGTTCGGAGCGGTCACTTTGACGGATATGCTCAAAGAAGAGGGATTGAAGCCCGAAGACCAAGCCGAAAAGATAGAGAAATTTATTAAGAGCAAGCTGGAGAACATGGAATGGCTTAAAAATATCGAGTCAGATGTCAAGCTTATCGGCGTGGGCGGCTCTTTCCGAAATTTGGGTAAAATCAGCAGAATGATTAAAAAGTACCCGCTCGATATGGCGCATAATTATACTCTCGGATATAAGGAATTCGAGACGATTTACGATACGATTAAGACGCTAGACCTCGATAAGACTATGAAAATCAAGGGTCTGTCCAGCGGCAGGGCGGATATTTTCCCGAGCGCGCTCGCTACGATTAAGGCGATTTGCGATTATGTGGATTTTACCGATATCACCATAAGCGGCTGCGGCTTGAGAGAGGGCGCGATGTTCAGATACGCGGTGCCTACTACGGCTGAAAAGCCCATTACCGATGTGCTCGGTCACAGCCTTAACACGCTGGTTACTTATTTCGACAGCAACGCCGGACACGCCGAACATGTATATAATCTGTGCATGCAGCTGTTCAAGCAACTTAAAGTGCTGCATAAGCTGCCCAGAGCATATGTAAAAGTGTTGAGAACCGCGGCTATACTCCACGACGCGGGACTGAGAATAAAATACTACGAGCATCACAGGCATTCCTCGTATATCATCTTGAACAGCAATCTCTACGGCTTGTCGCATAAAGACCTGGTTATGGCTGCGTTTGTCGCGGAGGCGCACAGAAAAGGCGCCGTTAAGCCCGAAAGCATATCCGGTTATTTGAGCCTGTTGAACGAGGAGGATATAGAGGCGGTCAAGAAACTCGGCGTAATAATCAAGATTGCCGAGAGCTTTGACAGGAGCATGAGCGGGCTTATAACGGGAATAACCTGCGACCTGCTCGGAGACAGCGTGATAATGAAGACTGAATCCGAGGGCGATTGCTCGCTGGAGATTAAAGACGCTCTGACCTGCTCTCACGAATTTAAGAAAGCGTTCGGAAAAAACTTAGAAATATTATAATGTGCCGCCGTCGGCGGCATTTAATATGCGCTTTAGGCTGTTTTCGTCATTAAGGAGGGAGCCCGCGCCCGTTGCGACCGCATTGACAGGGTCGTTTATTACCGTTGCGGTCATCTTGCATCTTAACCCGAGGTAATCGCCTATTCCGGGCAACTGCGCCGACCCGCCCGCAAGGTATATTCCGTTCCTGTAGACCTCGTCAAGAATGGTGTCGGGACACGAGCACATCAGCGAATCAATGACCTCGACGAGTTTATCGAGCAACGGCGTCAATGCCTTTCTGACATCGGATGCGGTTATTTCTATGCTCTTTGGCGCGTTTTCAACCAAATCCTTGCCGTTGACCTCAATCGTAGACATATCGTTTTCGTACATGCTGCCTATGGATATTTTGACCTTTTCTGCGGCATAATTCCCGATTAAAACCCTGTATTTCAAGGCGATATAATCCATTATCGCCTTATTCATAGCGTCTCCGGCGATATCCAGGCTGCAACCCATTATTATGCCTTCGTCGGACACGATTGCCGCTTCGGTTAAATGCTTTCCGATGATAAGAATCAACGCGTTGTCTTTATTCCCGAGCTGGAATACCGTAGGGGGCGCTTCAATCAGGGTTATTTGATTCGCGCCAGCGCGGTTAAGCGCCAGTTCGATATCGCGCCTTTCGGCGACTGTAAGACCGCAGGAGACTGCGGCGAGCACATCCACTCTCTGCCTGATAAAGGATTGAGAAGACACCTTGATAAAAAATTCCTGAAACATTAATATCGCCGCCTCGATATTTTTTATCGCGCCGTCGCCGATAGGGAATACGACATTACAGCCTTTCTCGGGGCGGTTCAGCATTTTTAAGGCTTTGGAGCCTGCGGCGATGAGCGCGGACTTTTTTCTTAACTTGGTAAGCGCTACTACAGAAGGCTCTTTTAGCACCACGCCCAATCCCTTGCTGAATATCGTTATGTATTCCGACCCCAGATCAACAGCAATTTTTACCATTTAACATCTCCCTTAGCTCTTTTCTCAATTTCCCGACGGGAAGCCCCATTATATTAGTATAATCGCCTTTATAGCATTGGACAATGCCTTCGTCCTGTATTCCGTACGCGCCCGCTTTATCCATGGGAAGTCCGCTGGAAATATAATCTTTAATAAATTCCTCGCTCAGCGTATTGAACTTGACCGCGCTCTTATCGTAAAAACATCTTACAATGTCCTTATAGACGATGCATACGCCGGTATAGACCTCGTGTTCTCTGCCGTTTAAGGCTTTTAATATATCTTCGGCGTCTTTCTCGTCTACGGGCTTGTTATAATACTTTCCGCCCATGTAGACCGTAGTGTCGGCGCCTATTACCAAATCATCCTTTTCTCTTACGATGGAAAGCGCCTTGCTTTTTGCCGCGTTCATGACATTGTTCGAGGGCGATTCCAAATTAAACGCCTCGTCGGCATCCGAGCCTATTACCGTAAAATCTCTGACTATGCATTTAAGCAGCAGCTGTCTTCTTGGCGAATTGGACGCAAGAATGATTCTCATAGCAATTATTATACATCAATTTAATAAAATTAACAACTTTTTACCTCCGCTTGCCTATAACGGCAAGCGCCGTCTTTATATAGCAAAATACCAAAACTATTAAAAAAACTCTTATTCGAAATCACAAATAAAGCGCTTATACTATAACAACCTCATCTGAAATCGTGAAGTAGCCATAACGAGCAGATTAGCATTTGCGACTGGTCGGAGATAAGGAGCAACCAAAAGAAAGACAATAGCCTTCAGGGTATTGTCGACGAAAAGGTCGCATTGCGACGAGGTTCTGAGTGGGGGCGCCAGCGCGGAAAAGATGCCGTTAGAGCGGTAATTGCTTCCTCCGTCCGTTATAGGACGGCGGAACAAAACAATCGACAAAAGATAAGAGCTTAGGATTAAATTAGCCATAATACCGCATTACGGATATAATCCATATAAATTATAATTTATGCGGAGGTTGCTGTGGGCAGGATAATAGTATTCACATCGGGCAAAGGCGGCGTAGGCAAGACTACCGTATGCGCAGGAGTGGGAGCCGCTATTGCCGTGACGGGCAAATATGTCGTTATGGTCGATGCGGATATCGGTCTTAATAATTTGGATATGCTGATGGGCATCGAGAATAAAGTAACCTACGATATGATTGATGTAATGGAGGGCAAGTGCCGCTTAAAGCAGGCGATAATAAATGATATGTATATCCCGACGCTATCCGTGCTGCCCTCGTCTCACGCGTTCAATTCCAATGCCGTCTCAACCGAGAATTTCAGAAAACTCGTCAATAAACTCAGCGAATACTACGATTATGTGTTTATCGACTGCCCGGCGGGTATCGAAAACGGCTTTCACCGCGCGGTCAGCACCTCGGATGAAGCGATTATAGTGACAACGCCACATACCTCGGCGATAAGGGACGCGGACAAAGTAATCTCGCTGCTTTCTGGCTACGAAAAGAGCATTATAGGGATGATAATCAACAGAATGAGAGGAGACCTTATTCTGCGCGGCGAAATGATAGGCGTTAACGAAATGGGCAGGTTGTTAAAATGCCGCATTCTGGGAGTGGTGCCGGACGACGACGATCTTGTGCTGTATTCGCAACTGGGAAGAATTCTGGAGCTGGACACTAAGGCGGGCTTATCTTTCAGAATGATAGCTAGAAATATATTGACGGGGTCTAAGCACATCTACGATTGCACCGAAGAATACCGGGGTTTTCTCGGTAAAATCAGAATGAGAGTGAGGAGGGATAGCTGATGCGTACGGGAAAAATCGCTCAAATGAGACTTGAAAAGGTCTTGGTCTCGGACAGGCTCAACGCCCCCGATAATATCAAAGAGGCGATAAAGGGCGATATGTACGAAGTGCTTTTATCATACGCCGAAGTCGCGCCACAGAGCGTGAGGCTTACGGTAAGCGCGGACGGCAGAGGCGGCTACGCGGTCACATTCGTAGCGCAGGCGCTGAGATTTAAGGGCGTAAAAAGTTCGGAATAATTTCATAAATTAATTGACTATAGGGTGTCATTGAGGGTATACTTTGATAGTTGATTTTTCAACTATCGGGTATAATATGCATTATAAATTAAAAGTTCTGCCTAAAATATTTAATTCTTATCTTAGTTCAAAACTTTCGGCGTTAAAGATTCCGGGGGTATTCTATCCCTATCTGATTAATCTTTACTTAAATCAGGGTATTACTATGGCCGACCTTACCAAGACAGTATTTATGGACAAGGCTAATACGAGCAGAATGATTAAACTGATGAGGATTGAAGGGCTTGTAAGAATCGCGGCTGATAAAGAGGATAAGCGAATCAAGAGGATTTATCTGACCAGAGAAGGGCTGTATTACGCGGGCATAATAGAGGATATAAAAGCGGGTTTTAACGCAAAGATTTTTGACGGGATAACCTATCAAGAGAAAGAATTTCTTAACGCGGTTTTAGACAAAATAATTAATAACGCGCTCAAGTTGCAGGAGGAACAATGCTAAAACTGTTAAAATTATTAAAGCCGAGCGTCGGACTTATACTCCTATGTTTAGCGCTCGTAACCGTAGTCGCATTAGCGTCGTTATTCCTGCCAGACAGAATGAGCAGAATAATAGGCGAAGGCATCACTACCGAGATTGTTTACGAAGAAATTGACGGCAAATCCGTCTATATCAGTATGTTCGGCGAGAAGACACCGCTTCCTAAATTTGTTTACGAGGGCGGCGGCAGGTATCTCGTAAGCGAGGACGCCGAGGGCGATTATGTCGTCGCGATTGATTTCGGACAATACGAATTGGATATCAACGGCGATCCGGTGATGCTTACATTTCCCGCGGATGACCAGATTATCACTATTAAAATGCCTTTGATTATAATGGTCGACGATGAAGGCGATATCGTATCGAGAAGAATATATCTTGACGATGCGGGACAGCCGCAAGTTGAAAAAAGGCAGGTAAGCCGTCTGGATGTAATATGGAAGAACGGGTTTATCATGCTGCTTATCACTTTCGCGTCGTCGCTTGCGTCCGTTCTGCTTTCGTATTTTTCGTCCAAGGTCGGAATGAGATACGGCAGGGATTTAAGGAGCAGGCTTTTTGCCAAGACGATGTATTTCGCCCAGGAAGACGAGGATAAATTCGGCACGGCGAGCCTTATTACGCGCATGACAAACGATGTCACGCATTTGCAGATGCTGATTATTATGGCGCTCAGAATGATGATAATGGTGCCCGTAATGTTCACCGGCGGGCTTATTATGGCGTTTAACAGAGACCCCGGCATGACTAAGGTATTATTAATCAGCGCGCCCGTCGTATTGCTGCTTATTCTATTTGTCGCATCCAAGGTTGTGCCGCTGTTTAAGAAAATGCAGAAAAAAATCGACAGACTGACGATGATTGCAAGGGAGAATATCACCGGCGTAAGGGTAATCCGCGCGTTCAATCAGGAAGAGCGCGAGCGTAAGAGATTTACATTCGCCAACAAGCAAGTTACCGACCTTGCGACCAAAGCGGCGAAAATCATGGCGGTATTATTCCCAGTAATGCAGCTTATTATGAGCTTAACGGCGATAGGCGTGGTATACATCGCGGTATTAAGAGTTAATCAAAGCCTTCAACTGGGCTCGATAGACTTTCAGACGCTCGGCAATATGATGGCGGTTACCCAGTATATGATGCAAATTATGATAAGCATTATTATGTTCTCGGTAATATTTATAATGGTACCGAGAGCAAGCGTCTCCGCTAACAGAATTAACGAAGTGCTGGATACGTCGACAAAGATAAAAGACGAAGGCGAGGTCGCAACGGGGGCGAAAGAGTATTCCGAACTTGAATTCGATAATGTGTCTTTTTCCTTTTCGAATGCCGCCAATAAAGTATTAACGGATATCAGCTTTAAGCTGAATAAAGGAGAGACGATAGCTATAATCGGCTCTACCGGCTCGGGTAAATCTACGCTTATTAACCTTATTCCGAGACTCTACGATGTAACAGAGGGCGATATTAAGCTGGACGGCGTCAATATTAAAGACTATAGACTGTCGGATTTAAGGTCTAAAATAAGCGTTATTTCCCAGAAATCCGTACTCTTTGAAGGCAGTATCCGCGATAATATCGCTTACGGCAATCCGGACGCTACGGACGAGGAAATTGTCGAGGCGGCGAGAATCGCGCAAGCGGAAGAATTTATCAATGCCTATGAGGATAAATACGACCACAAGATAGAGCAGGGCGGCGCGAATCTTTCGGGTGGGCAGAAGCAGCGACTTGCAATCGCAAGGGCGGTATGCAGAAAGCCGTCTCTGTATATTTTTGACGACAGTTTTTCCGCGCTTGACTTTAAGACGGACAAGAAATTGAGAAAGGCGCTTTATAATATAACGCGCGACAGCACGGTCATTATCGTTACGCAGAGAATAGGCACGATAATGAATTCCGACAGGATTATCGTGTTATCCGACGGCAGAATCGCGGCAATAGGCAAGCACAGGCAGCTGTTAAAGAGCTGTGATGTATATAAAGAAATAGCTATATCTCAAATGTCCGAGAAAGAGCTGTTGAAAGGCGGCATCGGCGCGCATGAAGGAGGCTTCTGATGAGTAAAGATAAGCGTCCTGATATGCGACAGAGAGGCCCCATGGGCGGCGGGCCGTTCGGTATGTTGAGCGGCGGCAAGGCGAAGAATTTTAAGAAAAGTTTAGTCCGGTTAATACGCTATTTAAGGCCGCAACTGTTTACCCTGATAATAGTCTTATTGCTTGCCGTTATCGGAACGGGATTTACAATCGCGACGCCGAAAGTGCTCGCCAAGGCGACAAACGCGCTTCAGACGGGCATTATGAAAGGCTCTATCGATATGGAGTATATCGTTAAGATTATAATTACCGTCATAATTATGTATATACTCGCGGCCGTATTCAGCTTTATTTCATTATTTATTTCGGCGGGTATGGCGCAAAAAGTCGTTTATTATATGCGTAACGACATAAAGAATAAACTCGCGAGGTTATCAGTGAGTTATTACGATAAGACCTCAACGGGGGATATTCTGTCGAGAATAACCAACGATGTAGACCTTATCGCCACATCGCTGCAGCAGAGCATTACGCAGGTTATAACCAGCGTCATCTCTATAATAGGCATATTCATAATGATGCTGACAATCAGCGGCTGGATGACGCTGATTACAATCGGTACGCTGCCGCTGTTTATTCTGATTACGATTAATATTGCGCGCAAATCGCAGAAGAAATTCAGCGAACAACAGAAAGTGCTCGGCGAATTGAACGGCAAAATCGAAGAAAATGTAGCGGGGCAGAAAATCATTAAGCTGTACGGCAGGGAACAGGATACGATAGAGGATTTCGAGACCTCCAACGAACGACTGATGAAAGTGGGCGCAAAGGCGCAGTTTTTCGCGGGAATGATTATGCCGACGCTGCAATTTGTAAACAACCTCGGCTTTGTGGCGGTGTGCGTAGTCGGCGGTATACTCGCTGGCAGACCGTCTCCTCTTATGATAGGAGATATACAGGCGTTTATCCAGTATTCGCATCAATTCTCCCATCCCATTATGAATACCGCGAATATCGCAAATGTCATTCAGTCTACTGTCGCGGCGGCGGAAAGGATTTTTGAACTCCTGGACAGCGAAGAAGAGCCCGCTGACGCGGCGGAGCCTGAATCAATTAAAGATATCCAAGCACAAATTGAATTTCAGAATGTCAATTTCTCGTATACCCAAGATAAACCGCTGATTACGGATATGAACATCGATGTCAAGCCCGGCGACAGAATAGCGATAGTCGGCCCGACGGGCGCCGGCAAGACCACGCTTGTCAACTTGTTAATGAGGTTTTACGAAATCAATTCGGGCAGGATAACGGTAGGCGGATATGACCAGAGAGATTTCAATAAGGACGATTTGAGGTCATTATACGGTATGGTATTGCAGGATACTTGGCTCTTCAGCGGCACTATTCGCGATAATATCGCTTACGGCAAGCCCGGAGCCACGGAAGAGGAGATAAAGGAAGCCGCCAGAAAAGCGCATGTGGATTTCTTTATAGACACATTGCCGGACGGCTACGATACCGTCTTGAACGAAGAGGTAACTAACATTTCCGAGGGGCAGAAACAGTTATTAACAATCGCAAGGGCGATACTTTCAGACAATAAAATCCTCATACTCGACGAGGCGACGAGTTCGGTCGACACGAGGACGGAATACTATATTCAGAACGCTATGACGCAGATGATGAAAGGCAAGACGAGTTTTATTATCGCGCACAGGCTCTCGACGATTAAAGCGGCTGATTTAATACTGGTAATGGATAAAGGCGCGATTGTGGAGCAGGGCACCCACGAGCAGCTGCTCGAAAAGAACGGCTTTTACTCTGACCTTTATAATAGTCAGTTTTAATTTCGCCGTTCGGTCAAGAACGGCGGAGCATTTAAGGCAATAGCTCGATGTATTTGTCGAGGTCGCAATCGTCCGGATGGTAAGAAAAAGTTCTCGGATTGGCGGCGATTGAGCCGCCGGAAATTTCAAATAATACTTTCATAGTGCCCTCCCAGCCCTCAATCGGATTTAAGGACTTAAATAGCCCGTTATGCCATACTTCGAATTCAATGGCGAATTCGGAATAGGAAACTTCTTTGGTGCCCGTATCTTTTTTAAGAGCAGCCATTGTGGAGGTATCCGCGTTAGCTACGGATATATCGATAGTCATGGTCACGGCGTAGTAGATATTGCCGTCATCGTCGTACTTCGTCTCAATCGTCGTCTCGTCGGTAACGAGATTATTTGAATTAAGCGTCGTGTCCGTGTATTTGCCGAAAGGAAGATGTGTTTCGGTAGCGTAGCGCGCGTTCAGGTAATCTTCTTCGGTGTCGTAATCATCTCGCGTCTTGGGCGTGCCCATTTGCTGAACTTCGAATTCATCCCATGCGGCTATCAATATATCGTTCTCGTCAAAGGCGTTGTTGGAGCCTTCGCGATAGTATCTTGAACCGTCGTAATAAATACGCTGATATGCTTTAAGGAGAAAGGACTTTAACGGCTCTTCAATCGCGCTTAACTTGCCCGCGTCTATCTCGGTGATAAAATTTATCATCTGATGAAAGGAATTGCCCCCGTTCTTGATATGAACGGTCTGCGCCCTCATCGTAAGATTTGCGCCCTGAAATACCGACTCTCCGCCGCCCTCTAAAAAATACGCGTAACACTCGATATCGTCGAGATTATAGCAAGCCTGCCTGAATAAATATACGGCTTTTAGGGCGTCGGTAGCGTATGTATCGAGTAATTCAAGGTTATGCCCCGGCGCTTCTTCAAGCCAGTCCGGATATACGCCGAGGTAGTCGAATTCCGTAATCGAGGCTTCGGGCGTCTTGTTGCATCCCGAGCATATAAGGATTAACACTAAAGCGATAACAAATATTATTTTCTTCATAATCTAATCCGAGAATATCAAAAATGCTTCAAACTGTCAATTATATTGACTAAAGGCGCATATTACTTTA
The DNA here is from genome assembly GCA_050952545.1 of Christensenellales bacterium. Classification (GTDB taxonomy): domain Bacteria; phylum Bacillota; class Clostridia; order Christensenellales; family CAZKXV01; genus JBMNLD01. The sequence continues at coordinate 252,044 of JBMNLD010000001.1, read as the reverse complement.
ATATAGTAAATGGATACATAAGGACGATAATATGGCAAATTTTATTAAATGGACCGAAATCGCGGGCATTAATACAAATGATTTGATTAAAAGAGCGACAGACAGGATTATTCGTAAGATTGACGCTATTTCTGATGATATTATCGCGCATAAGGATGTGAAACTTATTTTTATCTGCGGTCCGTCCGGCTCCGGTAAGACGACTTTCGCGAATATGCTTGAAGACAAACTTGACGGCGAGGGTTACGAAAGCCATACGCTTTCGCTTGACGATTTCTTTAAGAACAGGGAAGAACTGCCTTATATAAAAGACAATTTAAGGGATTTCGATTCCATTCATTCTATTGATACCGATTTGGTGAAAAAATGCTTTACCGAACTACTCAGCCGCAATATGTCATATGTGCCGAGGTACGACTTTATTAAAGGCGTAAGAGAGGATAACGTCAGACTGCTTAAAATAAACTCCAACGATGTGGTTATCGTGGAGGGAATACATTCATTTCATACATTAATTCAAGGCGACATAGAGAGAAAGCATCTGATAAATATCTATCTCGAGCCCGTTACGGAGTTGATTTATGACGACGGCACGCCGTTAAAAGGCAAGGATTTAAGGCTTATCAGGCGGATTATCAGAGACCTTTACACAAGAGGGCACAGCATAGACGCGACGATAAGGCAATGGCGCTATGTCAGGCAATCCGAGGACATTAATATATATCCCTTTATAAACAATGCGGATTATACGATAGATACATTCGCCGAATACGAAATAATGGTGTATAAAGAACTTCTCTATCCTTATCTTAAACTCGACGGGGAAAAATACGCGTATCTGATGAAATATTTCAATGAAATTCCTTCTTTAAGCCCGCGGGTAGTGCCCGACAATTCTATAATAAAAGAATTTTCAAAATTTTAGAAAAAAGCTATTGACAAGACGAAAATGTTATGCTAATATGTGTGTATGATAATGATTATCATTATCAAATAGGAGGTATTACAATGAATAAAGGGAAATACAGGCAAATCATACTCGACACATTAAAAGAGCATCCTGTGCATCCTAATGTATACGAGTTGTATCAGTTAATCAAGAAAAATCACCCCAAAGTAGGAATGGCTACGATTTATAGAAATCTCGACGATATGGCGGCGCGCGGCGAGGTCTTAAGGTTCAATACCGGCTCGCAGTACGACAGATACGACGGCACGGTAAAAGAGCATTATCATATGGTATGCGCGGAATGCACGGATATTATCGATGTGCCCTCGCATGTGGTAAATTCGCTGGATAAGAAAACGGAAGAGCTGACGGGAATGAAAATCACCGGACATAATTTATCGTTTAAAGGAATATGCACTAAATGCATGAAAAAAGCATAAAGGAGGAAATAAAATGAAGTTTTTAAGATGCAGACATTGTGGGAACATTATAACTAAATTACACGACAGCGGAGTAAAAGTGGAATGCTGCAAGGAAGTTATGGGGGAGCTTGAGGCTAATACCGTGGATGCCTCGACGGAAAAGCATGTGCCCGTAGTCTCTACTTGCAAGAATGTTCTGAGAGTAAAAATCGGCAGTCAACCGCATCCTATGACTAAAGAGCATTACATAGAGTTCATCGCGGTAGATAACGCAGGCAAAGTTTATATCGAGTTTCTTACGCCCGATATGCCCGCCGAAGCTAAATTCACGATTGATCCGACAAGACCCGTTGCAGTATACGAATATTGCAATCTTCACGGATTATGGACGGTAAAATAAAAGGAGGTTATTATGAATCTGAAGGGAAGTAAAACGGAAAAGAACTTAATGGAAGCGTTTCAGGGCGAGAGCATGGCAAGGAACAAGTACACCTATTACGCTTCAAAGGCGAAAAAGGACGGTTATGTGCAAATAGCCGAAATCTTTGAGGAGACCGCCGCTAACGAAAAGGAGCACGCTAAACTGTGGTTTAAGGCGCTTAACGACGGTATTCAGGATACTTATGCAAATCTTCTGGACGCCGCCGCGGGCGAACACGCGGAGTGGACGGATATGTATAAGAGATTTGCCGAAATCGCTAAAGAGGAAGGTTATGACGAACTGGCGTCACAGCTTGCGGGAGTCGCGGCAATAGAAAAGCATCACGAGGAAAGGTACAGGAAATTAGCCGAGAACATTAAGAACGATAATGTATTCGATAAGGAAGATAATGTTAAATGGCATTGCCTGAATTGCGGATTTTCTTTCGTCGGCAAGTCCGCGCCTATGGAATGCCCGGTATGCAAGCATCCGAGAGCGTATTTCCAGATAAAATCCGAGAATTATTAATTATTATTCCGCCGTTCGGTCAAGAATGGCGGAATAATTGTCTTGATAATGGCGGCACCGTATGATATAATCTCTTTATTCGAATGAAAATAATATATAAGGTCGTGCAAAATGTCAATTAACGATAGACTGCATAAAATCTTTGGAACTTCGCCAGCCAGCGATCTGCAGCCTAAAGAGGCGATAAGCTATTCGATAGCGGGACTCGGTCAGAACTTAATTTGCGCACTTGTGAGCTCGTATCTCGTTTATTATATGACCAATGGATTGCTGATAAGCGCTGTTACCGTTGGTTTTATTATGCTCTTTACAAGGCTTTTCGACGCGTTTAACGACCCGATTATGGGAAGTATCGTGGACAAGACGAGGTCAAAATACGGCAAGTGCAGACCGTATCTGCTGTATGCGCCTATCCCAATCGCGTTGATCACGGTGCTGATATTTCTACCGCTTACGCCGCAAAGCATAATGAGCACCGTAATCGTCACGACCTTGTATGTCATATGGAGTGTTGTTTACACCATAGTGGATGTGCCTTATTGGGGGCTTGCCTCGTCTATGACCTCGGACACTTTACAAAGAGGCACAATGCTGACATTTGCGAGAATAGCTTGCACCGTCGGAGGCGGATTAATAGCGGTCGTGGTGCCGAATCTGTCCAGTATGTGGATTAAGGGATTTACGGATTCCGAAGGAAATATCATAGCGGGAATGGAAGGCGACGCCGCGGCGGCGCTAAGGCAGAATTATGTGTGGCTCGCGCTTGTGGTCGTGCTGATTGCCACTCCTACGTTTTTTATCGGATTCAAGTACACTAAAGAGAGATTTTATTCGGACGATAAACCTGCGTCCTTTCTGCATAACCTCGGATTGCTGTTTAAGAATAAGCCGCTATTGATAATTATAATCAGCGGAGTTCTCGGCTCAGCCAAAATGCTTTACATATACAGCGGAATATACTTCGCGCAATACAATTTAGCCAATATAGAATTTATGGGAATGGAAGGAATAGGTCTGTTTACCCTGATTACATTCTCGCAGGCGCCGGGCGGCTTTCTTGCGTCCGTAATCACGCCTTATTGCAGCAAGAAATTCGGCAAGAAAAAGACATTTATCTGGTCGCATATCGCGGGCGCCGTAATGCTGTTTATAATGTTTATGGTAGGCTGGGACCAACCCTGGAAATTGATGTTTAATCTTATCGGTCTAGTACTTGTCGGCATTCCCGGCGGCTTTGCCAATATCATGACATACGCTATGATTGCGGATTCAATCGATTATCTCGAATATAAGACGGGCGAGAGGGGCGAGGGTATTTGCTTTGCGATGCAGACCTTTATCAATAAAATCAGTATGGCGGCGGGCGCCGCGGTTACATGCTTCGGTCTCGGATGGGCGCATATTTCGGCAAGCGACATCTCCACCGTTACAAGGCAAGGGCAGAATGTGCTGTTTACGGTAACCGTATTAATTCCCGCCATAAGCATGCTGCTTACGGCGATACCGCTGTTTTTCTATAAGTTCAACGAGAAAGAACAAGCCGAGGCGGTAAAAATCACAGCCGCAAGAAAGGCTAAGTTATCCGAGAATATAAGCGCCGATTAATTAAAAAGGATTTTCGGTCGGGTAAAGAGCGCTTGAGACGGAATAGATATCTTTTATACCGAGCAATTTCAACGCCTCAAATATAATTCTGCCGCTCTTTCTGAACGCAACCGCCGTATGGTGCGGAAAGCGTTTTTCAATAAGTATATGCCTGTAAAAACGCGCCATTCCGGGAATAGCGAATATACCGGCGCTTCCGAAAGTAAAATCGGGCGCGTCGAGAATTTCGCCCTCTAAAATATACGCCTTTAATCTGCTTTCAGGGTCGGACATCAGTCTGAATAAAGTGGTCTCTGATGCCTTTAACATCCCCTCTAAGGTGCCTACGGTGATATCGGGCGCGTTCCCGGGCTCAAGGATGGAATGCATTATTTTGTGGTATTTAAGTTCGGGATTTTTTACCATACAGCTTGCAGTATTGCCGCAATGAAAGCCTATGAATAAATCCTTAATAGCGTGTTTTGTATCGAGTTCGTCGAATAACTCTTTAGGGACATTGTTGTTAATATCCAATAACGCGACCGGCTCTTTAGACGCTAGTTGCAGCATAAATTCGCTTAATACGCCGTAAATATCCACTTCGCACGCGACGGGAATGCCTTTAGCGGTAAGCCTTGAATTGACATAGCAGGGCGCAAAACCGAATTCGCTCTCGAAAGCGGGCCAGCATTTGTTGGCGTATATGACGAATTTGCACGCGCCTCTGTGCTCAAGATACCAATCCAGTAAAGCGAGCTCCAGCGCGGCGAATTTGGGCAGATACTCTTTATAGGCGTTGCCGCTTAATTCCTGAATCATCTCTTCTGTGACTTCGTCAATTCTCGGATCGCCTAAATGCTCCTTATATGACTTATAAAGGTCAAGTTCGCTGTTTTCCTCTAATTCGACGCCGAGATCGAAAAGCGGCTTTATAGGCGCGTTGCACGCGAAAAAGTCCTGCGGACGCGGACCGAAAGTGATTATTTTGAGTCTTTTTATGCCTATTGTCACTCTTGAGATATTATAAAAGTCCTCTATCATATCCGCAACTTCTAGATAAGTGCCGATCGGGTTAGCGGGTATATAGGGATTGATGCCCCTGAGCGACATATTATAGCCTGCCGACAGCAGCCCCGCCATAGCGTCCGAGCGGGCGTTCATTAAATCACTTTTATTCTCCTCTGCAGCGCCGACAAACATCACCGGACCGTTAAAGCGCTGCGCCATCAGCGTCGACGGCCCCTCCGGACCGTAATCCGCATGGTATATGATAAGCGCGTTGATTCCTTTGACGTCCTCGAGCGCCTTTACCGCCTCCGCTTCGTTTCTGACAGTTGTCGCGCATTCGACTATATTAATGCCTTTATCGATAACGAGGCTTACGACTCTCTGCCGTCTCTTGATTGCGAGCTGGATATCGAAGCAGTCTCTGCTTACGGCTATAATACCGAGTCTGACCTTAGGAATGTTAAGCATAAAAAGTTCTCCTATAAAAAAAATCTCAACAGTATTATTATACATTATCAATATGTATCAGTCAATATAGAATATAAGAGCGTATTGACAAACATACCTTTATAATATAAACTAAATAATCAGTAAATATATGGGGTGAAAGCATGGAAAAATTCAAGACCCGCAAGGACAAGGAATTAAACTGGATAGCGTATCAGAATGTAAATATGCTGAAGCATCTGAGATACGCTCATAGAATATTTTCAAGTATCAAGAAAAGAATTTACACTCCTTTAACGCCTTTATGCGCCGAAGTCGTTAAATCTGAAGAGCCAATACCCTTCAACGAGTTGAAAAACTATACTTTCGAGCCTGTTTCGACAGGCGAGAAGTGGGGTAGGTTCTTTGATTGCGCGTGGTTTAGATTTAAGGGCAGAATTCCCGAGGGGATGAACGGAAAGCATATAGCGGCGATTATTGATATTCAGGGCGAAGGGCTTGTAACGGACTCAAAAGGCGAGCCGATAAAAGGCTTGACGAGGGTATTAAGCGTATCAGACGCTATGAATACCGTTGCCGGCAAGAAAATCTATGATATTACGGATAATTCAGAGGGCGGCAGCGAAATAAATTTCTTTGTGGAAGCGGGCAATAACGGCTTCTTAATGAAAAATGTCGGCGCTTCCAAGCTGAAAAAGGCAATGCTTGTCATTGTCAACGACAAGCTGTATGATTTGTATTTCGATTTCCTGACGCTCTACACCTATATGATTACATTAAAGCGGGATAACCGCCGCTACAAAGAAATAAAATCCTCGATGGACAAGGCTGGCGCGCTTCTGAAGCGTTATTCGGACGACGAAATTGTCAGGGCAAGGGATATACTTAAAATTGAATTGTTAAAAGACTCTGACAGCGAATTCGAATTCTATTGCACGGGGCACGCGCATCTCGACCTTGCATGGATGTGGCCTATCAGAGAGACCAAGAGAAAAGCGGTGAGGACTTTCGCCAACCAGCTCGACCTGATTGAGAAAAACCCGGAATACATATATTGCGCGTCCCAGCCGCAAATGTACAAGTGGGTAAAAGAGCTTCAGCCCGGTCTTTATAACAGAGTGCAGAGCGCGGTTAAAGACGGCAATATCGAGCCCGTTGGCGGTATGTGGGTAGAGCCGGACTGCAATGTGCCCTCGGGAGAATCGCTGGTCAGACAATTTCTGTTGGGCAAGAGATTTTTCCTTAAAGAATTCGATAAGGATATGAAAATCCTCTTTCTTCCCGATGTGTTCGGCTTTAACGGCAATCTGCCGCAAATAATGAAAAAATGCGGCGTGGAGTATTTTCTGACAACGAAGATGTCCTGGAACGAATATAATGCTTTCCCGTATCATTCGTATGTCTGGGAGGGTATAGACGGCAGCGCGGTGCTTGCGCATATGCCGCCGTCGGGAAATTATAACGCCGACCTTACCGCGTATATGATAGAAAAGACTTATTCCGTATATAAAGAAAAATTTACGGGAATAGCGGGTATGCTGTTCGGAGCGGGAGACGGCGGAGGCGGCCCGTCCGAAGTTCAGGTAGAAATGCTGACAAGACAAAAAAGCCTGGACGGTATGAAGAAATTAAAGCCGTCAAGTCAAATTGATTTTTTCCTTGAATTAAGCAAGCAAAGGGATAAGCTACCCGTATATAAGGGCGAATTGTATCTCGAAAAGCATAACGGCACATATACGACGCAGGCTAAGACGAAATATTATAACAGAAAGATCGAAAATATGCTCCATGATACGGAATTGCTCGCTGCAATCGCTTATGTTACGAAAAATTATCCGTATCCGCACGAGAAAATTAACTCAATCTGGGAAGAGATGCTGCTCTATCAATTCCATGACATCCTGCCCGGCTCCTCGATAACCAGAGTGTATAATGAATGCAACCAAAGATATGCCGAAATGCTCAAAATGCTTGAATCGCTGCAATCCGAACTGTTTAAGGCACTGTCCGAGGGCGACGGACTGTCCGTAATCAATACGACATCGTTTGCAAGAAACGAGTGGGTATCGCATAACAATACCTGGTACAAGGCGGAAATTAAGCCTTATTCGTCTCAGGAATTAAAAGCCGGCAAAGCGGACGCGGTAAGCTACGACGAATCGGGTATTTATTCGGATAAGCTGTCCGTTAAATTCAATGACGAGGGAATTATCATATCTATTGTCGATAAAGAGAGCGGCAAGGAATTTGCGGGCGGTGAAATGAACAGACTGAGCGTTTATAAGGATAAGAAATTATTCTTTAACGCTTGGGATATAGACCCCGGATATATCAATAAGCAAAAGGGCAAATTCAAGCTCATGGGCGTAAATACCTATGTAGACGGCCCAAAAGTCATCAGAAGACAGTTTATGTTGTTTAACAAATCCGCTATTACGCAGGAAATAATCCTCACCGAAAGCTGTCCGTATCTGGAGTTTAAGACCAAAGTCAATTGGCAGGAAGATAAGTTGATGTTAAGGGCGGACTTTAAGCCCTCCGTATTCGCGCCCGAAGCGACCTCTAATATCCAATTCGGCAATATCAGGAGATCGACCTCGACCGCGGACAGAAAGGGCTACGCAAGCTACGAGATATGCGCGCACAAATGGGTGGATGTAAGCGCCGACGGTTACGGCATTTCGCTGATTAACGACTGCAAATACGGCCACAGGGTAAAGGACGGTCTGATTAGCCTTAACTTATTGCGCTCTACGGTATATCCCGACAAGACGGCGGACAGAGGTGAGCATACTTTTAATTACGCTATTTATCCGCATAAGGGAAGCGTTGAGGATTCGGACGCGGTAATGCTCGGATACGCCTTTAATAATCCGCTCGCGCCCGTCGAAATGAAATTTAATATAGATGAATTCGCAGCGACCGATAACGCCGATATCGTAATCGAGACGGTAAAGAAGGCGGAAGACAGCGACGCCATTATCGTAAGGCTTTACGAAAGCAAGGGCAGAGCGGGTAAGGCAAGCCTAAGGACGGCTCTGAAGGATTATACGGCGTACGAGGCTGATATGCTTGAAAATATCATAAAAGAGATTAGCGTTGACAACCTTGAATTTACGCCTTATGAGATAAAGAGCATAATGTTCGTAAAAGTCGAAAAAATAGATAAAGCGCCCGCAGAAATAGCCACGGTAATCGAAAAAGCGGAAAGCAAGTCGCAAGAAAAGAGTAAAGATATAGAGCAAATCGCGCTTGATATCGTGCCTAAGGATAAGACGGCGGATGAGGCGCCAAAGGCTACGGACAAAATCAAGGCTAAACCCGACCTTAAACCCGCTCCGAAAGCTGAAAAGGTTGAAAAACCAGCGACTAAGGCAGCCGAAAAGGCAGATAATAAAGTCGTAAAGCCTGAGCCTAAGGTTACGGGTAATGCGGATAACGCTGCTAAAGCCGCTCCGAAAGACAATAAAGGCGCAAAGCCTGCGCCTAAGGCAAACACTAAGGCCGACAATAAGAGCAAACCGGCTCCAAAGAAATAATGGAAAAGGCCGGCTCTGAAGGCCGACCGAGAAGAAAACCAATAAATCAAAGGGGAAAAATCATTCAACCCAAAAAAATATTAGGTTTGTCTTAAATTATTAGTAATTATATAACTTTATATACAAAAATCCTCAAAATATGGGTAAGAATCATATTATTCCGCTGTCCTTTCAGGGACAGCGGAATAATTTCGCTCCTTAAAGCGCTTCGGATATTTTCTTATGCCCGTCTCCGCCCATAGCGACCTTTTCCCCTACAATACCCTAAAGGCTATTGTTTTTCTTATGTTCGATTGCTCCGTATCTTAGACCGGTCGCGAATACCATAAATGGCATTTGGTCGGACTCTTATCAAACTGTCATTGCGAGCGAGCGAAACAAGTTGAAGAATTTTCGACGGGCTTTTAAGAAAAAAGGGGATTGATTTTTGTATGGTTTTGGAATATAATATTAATGATATGAAAAGAATAGTAATAATTTTTCTTATATTAAGTATAGTTTTCGTATTATTTGCAGCTTGCGGTTTAGACGATGCAGGCGCGATATCGGTGAGCGGCGACGATAGAAATATTGCGAAATTAAACGAATACGGGAATTCTGATAGCCTTGTAAAATATATTCGCACTCAGACTTTGAGCGGCCAAAAGAACACGGTTGTTATTATCGAGTCATTTGAAGAATTAAACGCTTATTACTCCGCTAATTATTTCAAGAATGGTAATATTGAAGGAAATTATCTTGATTTGTTTGTCGACTTTTTAGAAGCGGTTGTAGAATTTGACAGCGCGTTTTTCGAGGATAATTTCCTAGTCTTCGTTATAACGGTTGAAAGCAGCGGCTCTATAAGGCATAAGGTAAATAGCGTTGATTTCGAACAGGAATACAGCGCGATAAATATAGACAGGTATTCTCCTCAAATCGGTACATGCGATATGGCCACATGGCATATAATCGTATCGATAGACAGATCAAAATGCTTAAGTAAAGAATTTCAAGTAAACTTTTCTGATATTAACAATTTCCCATTCTAACGCTCTGAATAAGGGGATTATTACAAAAGTCCGTCTCTCAAACGACCTTACAATATGGTAATAATACTAGGGAGAACCTGATTGTGGCGCTATTATCGAAAAATTTGCTCGTTATAGCTGCTTTATAGTTTCAAATAGAGTTGTTATCGTAATGACTTGATTATATATTAATTATTATAACAGAATAACGGGCATATCAAGCAGAGCGGTATACGCGAGGGAAGAGGAGCAATCGAACGAAAGAAAGAATTACGCCGTCCTATACGGACGGCGTAATAAGAGTGGTACTCGGTAGGGGAGTTGAACCCCTGATTCCAGCGTGAGAGGCTAGCGTCCTGACCACTAGACTAACCGAGCGACTAACGCGTTGTGATTATAGCATAACAGCTTAAATCAAAGCAAGTATTTTACATAAAAAATTCCCGCGCATGCCGTTAATGGTGACTTTATAACCCCGCTAAATGCAGGTGGGTGTCCCGTAAATAATCTCTGTAGTCCTCCGATTTGCAAGGCGTTACATCAAATATCTAACATCGGACTCCCTGTGTTATACTGCGGTTAACAATACGCCATTATCGAACACAGCAGGAATTTTTTGTATCAATATTATAACATATAAATTTACGGCTTTCAATAGGGCGCTGAAATTTTTTTGCCCAATTAATACCTCTAAACTGTTGAGCAAGGAATAATACTGTGCTACAATGCTACTAAGGAGAATTTATGACGCGCACACTGCTTAAAATACTCATTAAAGATTATCAGAAATTTGTAAACAAGCCCGTTAAGGTATCGGGCTGGATAAAGACATTAAGGGATTCCAAGACTTTCGGATTCATCGAGATAAACGACGGTACCGAGTTTAAGAATGTTCAGATTGTTTTTGAGCAAAGCCTTGATAATTTCGACGAAGTGAAGAAATTAAATGTCGGTTCGGCTATCGCAGTTACGGGAACTTTGATAGAATCGCCGGGCGCCAAGCAGGATTTCGAGATAAAGGCGGATAAAATAATTATTGAAGCGAAATCCTCGCCCGATTATCCGTTGCAGAAAAAGAGGCATTCCCTGGAATTTCTGAGAGAAATCGCGCATTTAAGACCGAGAACAAATACATTCAACGCCGTGTTCAGAGTGCGTTCGGTTGCCGCGTACGCTATACATGAATTCTTCTTCAACCGCGGGTTTGTGTATGTCAACACGCCGATTATCACTTCGAGCGACTGCGAGGGTGCGGGTGAAATGTTCAAGGTGACTACGCTCGACCTTGAAAATGTGCCGAAAAACGCCGACGGCGGCGTGGATTATAAATCAGACTTTTTCGAAAAACCCGCGAGTCTTACCGTGTCCGGTCAGTTAGAGGGCGAATGCTTCGCGCTCGCGTTTTCGAATATCTACACTTTTGGTCCCACATTCCGCGCGGAGAACAGCAATACCACAAGACATGCAGCCGAATTTTGGATGATTGAGCCGGAGATTGCTTTCAGCGACCTTAACGACGATATGGCGCTTGCCTCGGATATGATGAAATTCGTTATCGCCAGAGTGCTGGAAAGGTGTCCTTCAGAGATGAAATTTTTTAACGATTTCTTTGACAACGGGCTACTTGAAAGACTGAACGGCATTGTTGAAAAGGAATTCGAGAAAATCACCTACACAAGAGCGATAGAGATATTATCTACCCACAGCGGCGAATTCGAATATCCCGTTAAATGGGGCTTGGATCTTCAGACAGAGCACGAAAGGTATCTGACCGAAAAGGTATTTAAGAAACCGGTATTCGTTATCGATTATCCTAAGGAAATCAAGGCTTTTTATATGCGGCTTAACGACGACGGCAAGACCGTTGCGGCAATGGATTTGCTAGTTCCCGGCGTTGGCGAGATAATCGGCGGCTCGCAACGCGAGGAAAGATACGATATGCTCGTGAAAAAGATTGAGGAAAACAACTTGAATATCGAGGATTACAGCTGGTATCTTGATTTGAGAAAATACGGCGGCGTCAAGCACGCGGGATTCGGTCTCGGGTTCGAGCGTCTTATAATGTACCTTACGGGCATGACGAATATCCGCGATGTGATACCTTTTGCAAGGACGGTAAAAAATTGCGAATTTTAACAAAGCGGTATTATATTAATCTCAATTGTTGTTTAATAACAATATAATATTACTATTAAGATAACACGGAGGGAGAAATGAAATACTGTTCTAAATGCGGTAACGAAGTATTGGACGACGCCGTAATTTGTACAAAATGCGGGTGTAAGATAGAAGGCGTAATCGATGAGGAAGCTAGAAGTACCTCTAAAACACTCGGATGGATAGCGATAATAGGCGGAGCCTTTATTCCTTTGGTAGGATGGATTTGCGGGGGAATCGGTTTATCCAAAGCCAATAAAGCGAAATACGGCACAGGCAGAACGCTGAATACGATAGGCTTAGTAATCTCTACAATTATGTTCATAATTTATTTCAGCCTTAATTTATAAATGTAAGCAATCAAGTAAGTACATAAAGGGTTAAGCATAAAGCCTCGTCCTTACATTGTTATTCCGCCGTCTGTCAAGACGGCGGAATAACAATGGAGCTAATGAGGAGACTCGAACTCCTGACCTGTTCATTACGAGTGAACTGCTCTACCTGCTGAGCTACATTAGCGTTAACGCTAATTATTATAATTATTCGGGCGAATAAAGTCAAACATAACTAACATATTTAAGATATTTATTGCTTTCTTTCGGATAAATTTGCGTCTTGTTTATTAACGGCAAAGCTGGTATAATTGATATATATTTTTCAAGAGGTCATTATGCAAAAACCAACCAGTTCCTTCAGATACGGCATCGGCATGTTCGGAACATCGCTTGCGATAAATATGTTCAGAGCGTACGCCGCGGCTTTTTATGTAATTAAATTGGGTCTCAGTATGGACAAACTGGCTACTATCGTATTTTTCTATACATTCCTAGACGCGATAGATAATCCCGTTTACGGATTGCTTTCGGATAATACCAGGACGCGTTTCGGCAGAAGAAAGCCGTGGCTGTTTATCGCTACGCCGCTCTTTTTCGTATTCTTTATCCTGTTCTATTCGCCTCCCGCTTCGCTTAGCAAGGATATGCTTTTCGCATGGGCATTTGTATTCTATTCTCTTGCGGGTACGCTGGATTCACTGATTAACGCTAATTACGGCGCGCTTTTCCCGGAACTGTTCCCCGAAGAGAAAGTCAGAGCCAAAACTAACGCGATAAGGCAAATATGCCAGCTTTTTGCGATGGTTATAGGTCTAGCGCTTACGCCCATGATAACGGATAAAATAGGCTATACGCCGACCGCGATAATCTACGGCGTTCTTTCCCTTATCGTCATAATGTATATGACGCTCGGCGTTAAAGAAGTCGAGATATCCAAAGTAGGCGAGAAAGTCGCGATAGTGCCCGCGCTTCTTGCTATGGTTAAATCCAAAAACTTCTGGATTGCTGGAGTCGCGAACGCTTTTTATTCCGCAGCAATGGCGCTCGTTCTCGCGTCCGTTCCGTTCTTTATCAAATACACCTTAAACATAGCGGACAGCTACGGCACATATCTTATGGGCTCGGTAATACTTGTCGCCGTGCTCGGTGTCGTAATGTGGAGCTCTCTGGTAAGAAAACACGGCACGGTCAAGGTTTGGCGTATTGCGTTTATCGTGCTTGCCGCGGCGTTTATTCCTATGTATTTTTCTAATAACCTCTATTTCTCGATTGCCTGTTGCGTATTAGTGGGATTGGGATTTTCGGGCGTAATCAGCACTATGGACATCATAGGCGCCAAGGTAATGGATGAAGATTACCATAAATACGGTATCAGAAGACAAGGCATATATTCGAGCGCAATGGGCTTCATGAACAGGCTTTCGGGGCTTTTTACCTCGCTCGGATTCCTGCTCGCGTCGAGAATTTATGGCTTTATAAGCGGTGAAGAGCCGGGTATGAGGGCCGATGAGGCTGCGAGATTCCTCTTGACGATTTTCCCGTTCATGTTAATGATTCTCGGCGTAATCGCGACTAAATTCGTGCACTTTACATATGATACAGAAAATAACAAATCAGCGGATGAAGCAATAGCGGAAAATGCAAATATTTAATAGGCTATAATAATTTGATATTATTAGCGTTATTTATTCTATACAAGTAAAAATAAAGTAAGAGACAGAGGAGCCGTTCCTCTGTCTTTTTAAGCCTATAAAATAATAGCGTTTATTAAGTATACTATGGCAGCTATAACGGATGAATTTTCGAGCTATATAGACACAATCAGGTTCTCCATAGAAAAGGCAGAAACGGGCAGAAGAAAATAATCCGAAGCGCTTTAAGTAGCTTAATTCTTCCGCTATCCTTAAACGGACAGCGGAAGAATTACAAGGCTTTCTCGATTGCGACCGCCAGCGCGACAGTCGCTCCTACCATCGGATTGTTGCCCATTCCGATTAAGCCCATCATCTCGACATGCGCCGGAACGGAAGAGCTGCCGGCAAATTGCGCGTCGGAATGCATTCTGCCCATAGTGTCCGTAAGACCGTAGGAAGCGGGACCTGCCGCCATATTGTCGGGATGAAGCGTCCTGCCTGTGCCGCCGCCAGAGGCGACCGAGAAGAATTTCTTGCCGTTATCCACAGTCCATTTCTTATAGGTGCCTACGACGGGATGCTGGAATCTCGTAGGATTGGTGGAATTGCCGGTAATCGATACATCCACTCCCTCGTAAATCATAATAGCGACGCCCTCTCTGACATCGTCCGCGCCGTACGCTCTGACTTTGGCTCTCTCGCCTTTGCTGAAAGCCGTTTCGCTGACAATTTTTAATTCGTCGGTATCGTAATTGAATTCAGTCTTTACATAGGTAAAACCGTTGATTCTGCTGATTATATAGGCTGCGTCTTTGCCTAGTCCGTTCAATATCACTTTCAAAGGCTCTTTTCTTACGGAATTAGCCGTGCGCGCAATACCTATAGCGCCCTCTGCGGCGGCAAACGACTCATGACCCGCGCAGAAAGCGAAACACTTTGTCTCTTCTCTTAAAAGCATCGCGCCGAGGTTGCCGTGCCCGAGACCTACCTTTCTCTGATCGGCGACCGAGCCTGGAATACAGAATGCCTGTAGACCGATGCCTATCGCCTCGGCGGCGTTAGCGGCTTTTTTAGCGCCTTTGCTTAAAGCTATGCCCGCGCCGAGCGTATACGCCCATACCGCGTTCTCGAATGCTATGGGCTGAACGGAGCGCACTATATCTTCGACATTAATGCCTTTGGCGTCCAAAGCCGCCTTGACGGCTTCTAAGGAGCTGTAGTCGTATTCTTTTAAGCAGGCGTTAATCTTGTCTATTCTTCTTTCATATCCTTCAAATCTGATGCTCATACCGTCCTCCTATTCCTTTCTCGGGTTAATCGCCTTAACCGCGTCGGCAAATCTGCCGTAAGTGCCGGTAGCTTTGGTTAACGCTTCTTTAGGCTCGATTCCCTTTGAGATGAATTCCATCATCTTACCGATATGAACGAATTCGTAACCTATTATTTCGCTGTTTTCGTCAAGACCTAGTTTTGTTACATAGCCCTCCGCCATTTCCAGGTATCTCGCGCCCTTTAACTTAGAACCGTACATCGTCGCTACCTGCGACCTTAATCCCTTGCCGAGGTCTTCAAGCCCGGCGCCTACGGGAAGTCCGCCCTCGGAGAATGCGGATTGCGACCTGCCGTATACTATTTGCAGGAATAATTCGCGCATTGCCGTATTGATAGCGTCGCATACCAAATCGGTATTCAGCGCCTCGAGCACAGTCTTGCCGGGCAGTATCTCGGACGCCATTGCGGCGGAATGAGTCATACCGGTACAGCCGATTGTCTCGACAAGCGCCTCCTCGATAATGCCGTCTTTTACATTTAATGTCAGCTTGCACGCTCCCTGTTGCGGCGCGCACCAGCCTACGCCGTGTGTCAGACCGCTAATGTCTTTTATTTCCTTGGCTCTGACCCATTTGCCTTCCTCGGGAATGGGCGCGGGACCGTGGTCGACACCTTTTCTGACGCACATCATTTCTTTAAGCTCATGCGTATATTGCATTATAAACCTCCCGATAATCTGAATTATGGTTAATTATATCATAAATGCTCTAAGGTAAACAACCGAATTTAAGTTGTTGATAAATACTTATCGCTTGATTTTTCAAGGCTATAGTGCTATTATTATTTAATATAACTTAAAAGGATGATGATATGGACCTAAGATTCAGCGAGAGAATGAAAAGTCTGGAAAGCAACGCGATAAGAGAGATATTCAAGCTCTTGTCCGCGCCCGATATGATTTCGTTTGCGGGCGGATTTCCCGCAAAGGAGATATTACCCGACGAGGAGCTGAGGGATATAGCGGATTATATCCTAAGCTCGCCTATTAAGAGCGATATTCTTCAGTACGGCGCTTCTGAAGGCTATACGCCGCTAAGAGAGACCGCCGTAAAGCATATGAGAAGATATTGCATACTGGCGGGAGTGGAGAATATCACCGTAGTATCCGGCGGTCAGCAGACTATAGATCTCACCTTTAAGGCGTTTCTCAATAAAGGCGACGCGGTGCTTGTAGAAGGCCCGACATACCTTGCTTGTCTTCATATACTAAAGACCTATGAGGCGGTTGCGTACGGCGTAAAGAGCGATGACGACGGGATTAATATTGAAGACCTGGAAGCGAAAATTATCAAGCATAATCCTAAAATTCTCTATCTAGTGCCGACATTCAGCAACCCTACTGGCAAAGAAATACCTGTCGAAAAGAGAAAGGCGATTGCGGAAATAACGGCAAAGTACGGTGTAATCGTGCTTGAGGACGAGCCGTATTGCGAACTCAGATTCGGAGGCGGGCGACTGCCGTCGATAAAGAGCTTTGACAGAGCGGGGAATGTGATATTTACTTCCAGCTTTTCTAAGACTATATCGCCGGGATTAAGGTGCGGAATTTGCGTTGCCGACGAGCGTATAACCAAAAAAATCGTGCTCGGAAAGCAGGCGACCGATGTCCATACCTCGCTGTTGTCACAGGCTGTAATCAACGAATACTTAAACCGCGGATTGTATGACGCAAAGCTCATTAAGATGATACCTTACTATAAAGAAAAGAAAGATATGATGATGAGCGCGATAAAAAAGTATATGCCGGAATGCTTTAAGCATACCGACCCTAACGGCGGATTGTTTATATGGGGACAATTTGACGCCGATATCGATACGGCTAAGCTGTTTCCCGAGGCGGCGGCAATAAAAGTCGCGTATGTCCCCGGGCAGTCCTTTTACGCTGACGGCTCGGTTAAGAACGCATTGAGATTGAATTTCTCGATGGCGAAGATTGAAGATATCGAGAAAGGCATAAGAATTCTGGGCGGGTTTTTTAGTGAAAAGGTAGCGAAATGAATGTTTTTGACACTTTAACTGACAGAGGATTTATCAAGCAGACAGTATTTGAAGAAGACCTCGTTAAGCTGTTAAACAACGAAAAGGTCACATTCTATATAGGTTTTGACCCTACGGCGGACAGCTTGCATGTAGGGCATTTTCTCCAGCTAATGGCTATGAGTCATATGCAGAAAGCAGGGCATAAGCCGATTATATTAATAGGCGGCGGCACCGCTATGATCGGAGACCCGTCGGGAAGAAGCGACATGCGCTCGATGATGACCAAAAAGACAATAGCAAATAACTGCGAGGCGTTCAAGCGGCAGATGTCGTCATTCCTTTCGTTCGAGGGCGAAAACGCTGCGATAATGGTCAATAACGCCGATTGGCTGCTTGACCTTAATTATGTGGAATTCTTAAGAGATATCGGCGTGTATTTCTCGGTCAACAGGATGCTTACCGCGGAATGTTACAAATCAAGGTTGGAAAAGGGACTTACATTCCTCGAATTTAATTATATGCTGATGCAGAGTTACGATTTTCTGGTGCTTTATAAGAAATACGGATGCGCTCTGCAATGCGGCGGCGACGACCAGTGGTCTAATATTCTCGCGGGCGCTGATTTGATTAGAAGAAAGGAGCAAAAGCCCGCATACGCTATGACATTTACGCTGCTGACGACTTCGGAAGGCAAAAAAATGGGCAAGACCGCAAGCGGCGCCGTATGGCTTGACGCCGCAAAGACCGCGCCGTATGACTTCTATCAATACTGGAGAAATGTCGAAGACGAGGATGTGGAAAAATGCCTGAAGTTGCTGACATTTATCGGACTCGATGAGATAGAGGAACTGACCCGGTTTAAGGACGAGAGAATAAACAAGGCGAAACAGAGACTTGCGTACGAGGTGACCAAGATAGTCCACGGCGAAATAATTGCCGAGGCCGTTGAAAAAAAAGTGTTAGCGGCTTTCTCGGGCGATACGGGTAATATGCTCAAGAAAACGGTTAAGAGCGCGCTTCTTGCGGATATTCTCGTCGAAATCGGCGCCGCGCCCTCCAAAAGCGAGGCAAAAAGGCTGATACTCAGTAATTCCGTATCCGTAAACGATGTTAAGGTAACGAGTATAGATTACGCGCTTGAAGATGCGCTGTTAAAGTCCGGCGCCAAAATCAGCAAGGGCAAGAAATTCCATATTATGGTAAGCGCCGGATAATGGATTACAGGGGTGTCTTAGGCGAATATTCCGCGGTTTATACGGTGCAAAAGTCCAAGTTTATCGCGACTTGCGCAAATGTCGGTAACTCGACCGATGCCGCGGACTTTATTGCAAGGATATCCAAGCGCTATAACGACGCGACGCATAATTGCTACGCTTATATCGCTAATCCCGAGGGCACCGAGATGAAATTCTCGGACGCGGGAGAGCCTCAGGGAACTGCGGGACTGCCTATACTCGAGGTCATAAGAAAAAAGGGGCTTAGCCGCACCGCCGTTGTCGTGACGAGATATTTCGGCGGAATTAAACTCGGAACGGGCGGGCTGAATAAGGCGTATTCCAAAGCGACGACCGATTGTCTTAACGGCGCATTGATCGCGGACTTTATGCTGTCCGACTATTTCAGGATTATAACGGACTATCAGCTAAAGGACAGGATAGCGAGGGCAATCGAGAACGACGGCGGCGAGGTAAGCGATATTATTTACCGCGACAGCGTCGAAATCGTCTTTGCGGTACCCGTTAAGCTGACCGAATATCTGATGAGCAAGCTTGACTGCGCGACGGGCGCCAAAGCCAAGCCGGAAAAACTGTACACTAAATACTATATATATAAGAGAGGTTAGATATATGAAAATCACTAAGGCGGCAACATTTAAGCAAAAGCCTGATTTTAATAAATTGGGTTTCGGGAAGTATTTTACCGACCATATGCTGATAATCGATTACAATGACGGCAAATGGAACGAGCCTGAAATAGTGCCTTACGCGCCTTTTATTCTCGATCCGGCGACCGTAGTATTGCATTACGGGCAGGGGATTTTCGAGGGGTTGAAGGCTTATAAAGATGTAGACGGCAAGATTACGCTTTTCAGACCTATGGAGAATATTTTAAGGATGAATAAGAGCGCGAGAAGGCTTTGCATGGCTGAGCTTGAGCCTGAATCGACGCTTGAGGCTATAAAAGAGCTTGTGCTGCTTGAAAAGGACTGGATACCGACGGCGGAGGGCACATCGCTGTATATAAGACCTACGATGATCGCTACCGACGCGTTTCTCGGAGTGCATCCCAGCAGTTCTTACAGGTTTTTCGTCATACTTTCTCCGGTAGGCGCTTATTACGCCGAGGGCTTAAAGCCCGTGAGAATTCTCGTAGAGGACGAATTCGTCAGAGCCGCGGTCGGCGGAACGGGCGAATCAAAGTGCCTCGGAAATTATGCCGGCAGCCTTATGTCGGGCGAAAAAGCGGAAAGGCAAAGCTATTCACAGGTGCTCTATCTTGACGCGGCAGAGAGAAAATATGTAGAAGAAGTCGGCGCGATGAATATATTCTTTGTTATCGAGGGCAAGGTTGTAACGCCTATGCTTACGGGTAGCATATTGAGCGGAATAACGAGAAAGAGCGCGATTGAAATATTAAAGCATGACGGCTACGAAGTAGAGGAGAGAAGAATTACAATAGACGAGATTATCGATAAGGCGAGCGACGGCAGACTGACCGAAGCGTTCGGCACGGGCACGGCAGCGGTCATCTCGCCTGTCGGCACGCTCGGGTATAAAGGGCGCGACATCGTAATAACGGGCGACAAGATGGGCAAGGTTACGACATATCTTTATGACAGGCTGACCTCTATTCAGAAAGGCAAGTCGCCCGATATATTTAACTGGTTAATAAAACTAAACTAAAACGGTGCGCTTTTTACGATAATTTAGACAGCATTTAATTCGAAAAGTTAGAGCATATGATATCCGCCCTCCAATAATGGATGGCGGATATCATAACAGCTTAAATGTCTTGTAAACCTTTATCGCTCGTGTTTTACTTCAAGATTCAATAAAAAATCATTGTTTCCATTATCAATATCTGATTCTATATCTTACTTGTTTGAAATCGTATGGCAGCTATAACGGATGAATTTTTGAGCTATATAGACTCAAGGGGGTTCTCCATAGTGTTCATGGAGGTTCTGATTGGGGCTATAGAGCCGAAAAGGCGCCGTTAGAGCGATGATTATATTCGCTTGCCGTTATAGGCAGGCGGAATAAGAAATTGACAGTATTTCTAGCTTAATATATAATAATAAAATGATCAAAATCGTGTCTGTAGTAAAAGCAGGTAAAATGAAAGATATAACCGACAGCGACGGCAATAAATTTAAGCTGACCGATGATATCTGCTATATCTACGGCGTTATGCCCGGCAAGGAATACGGCGAAGACGAGATTAACGAGATGCGCGTAAAGTCCGACACGGATTACGGCATGAATTACGCGATAGATTATATGTCTAAGGGTATTAAGACGGTAAAAGAGGTAAAGGACAAGCTATACTTAAAAAAACTCTTACAAGCGGCGACAGACAATATTATAAACAGGTTAACAGAACTCGATTATCTCAACGACGAGCGATACGCCGTTGAGTATGTAAATTATTACTCGGGCGAAAAAGGCAGTCTGAGATTAAGGAACGAATTAAAATTAAAGGGCGTAGACAGGCAATTTATAGACAAGGCGCTGGATAAGGCAAATGATTATGAAGCGTGTCTTCATACAGCGGAGAAATTCATAAAAGGTAAAAACATCGTATTGGACAGGGATAAACTCGTAAGGCATCTGCTTTACCGCGGATTTATGTACGACACTATTAACGAAGTAATCGCAAGACTCGGCGGAGATTATGACATACAAGATATATGAATTATTAAGAGAAAAGCCTCTGAGCGGAGACGAAATCGGAAAGAATACGGGTATATCGCGCGCCGCCGTCAATAAGCATATAAAAAAGTTAAAAGACAGCGGAGTAAAAATTTTATCCAAAACGGGCGTAGGGTATCAGTGGATAGAGGACGGAATTAACGCGTATTCGCTAAAGTACGAGCTTATAAAAAAGGGAATGGATATAGATGTCGTTTTCAAGCCGACGCGCTCTACAAATAACGACGCAAAACAGCTCGCGTTATCAAGCGACAAAGACATAATCGTTGCCGCGCCTTATCAGCTAAAGGGCAAAGGAAGGCTTGACAGAGAATTTGTCAGCGAAAGGGGCGGCGCGTATTTTACGCTGGTAGTCAATTCCTGCAAGCTGCCCGTTGCGGAGATTATGAGGACGGTGCTCGTAACGGGGCTTGCAGCGGCCGACGCTATTAAAAGCGTTAATATCGACGCTAAACTAAAGTGGCCGAACGATGTATTCGTAGCGGGCAAAAAGGTAGCCGGAATATTAATGGAGTTAATCGCAAGCGGCGAAAGAGCGGAAAAGCTGATTATCGGAATAGGCATAAATGTGTATAATCAAATACCCGCCTCATTAAAAAAAACCGCCGCAAGGCTCGCGGATTATTCGGAAGGAAAGATTGTTATCCCCGAACTTATAGCGCGTATAGCTCAAAATATTTACGATTATCTGGATATTCTTAAAGGCGGCGGCTGGCAGGAGCTAAAGCAAAGATATATTGCAGAGTGCATAAGCCTCGGCAGGAGAGTTAAATACGACGGTTATCAAGGCGAGGGCGCGGACATTACCAATGAGGGCTTTCTGGTAATAAAAGGCGATAATGAACAAAGAATTATTGTATCGGGAGATGTTGATATATGTTAGAGAAATTTCTTATAGGACATAAAAATAACGACAGCACGGGCGTCAGCGTGATAATTGCGCCCGAGGGGGCGGTCGCGGGCGTAAGCGTCAGAGGTTGCGCTCCCGGCACGAGAGAGACGGATTTATTGAGAGCGGACGCGACCGTAGATAAAATCAACGCAGTAGTGCTGACGGGGGGCAGCGCGTTCGGTCTTGAGTCTTCTTGCGGCGTGATGAAATACCTCAGAGAAAAGGGTATCGGATATAATACCGGCACGCAGACCGTGCCCATTGTGTGCAGCGCCGTACTCTACGACCTCGATTATAAGGAATTTTCTTATCCCGATTCGGAAATGGGATACGAAGCGGCAAAGGCGGCAAAGCCTGATAATACGGAGTCAGGCGATATAGGCGCGGGGACGGGCGCGACAGTGGGCAAGATTATGGGTATGATGACCGCGGTTAAAGGAGGTCTCGGAATAAGCAGAGCGAAATTTGAAAATCTCGAGATTATGGCGATAGCCGCCGTCAACGCGTTCGGCGATGTCTACGATTATAAAAGCGGCGAAATCATTGCGGGCGCAAAGAGCGAGGAGGGTTACATTAACACTTCCGAAATGATTCTTCAGGGAATGGAAATCGAGCCGTCGGCAAAGAATACTACACTCGGGTGCATATTGACCAATGCCATACTGACAAAGGCAGAGGCAAATAAGTTGTGCGACCGCGTGCATGACGCTTTGGCGCTTACAATCAGACCCGTGCATACAATGGTGGACGGCGATACGGTTTTCGCTATGGCGAGCGGCGAGGTCGAAGCGAATTTCATACAACTCTCCGAAGCGTCGGTAAAGCTGATGGCGGAAGCTATTATGAATTCGGTAACAAAATGAAAGCGTATTCGACTGACGCGATAAGACAGGCGGACGCGCGCGCGATAGCCGAAGGCACTCCCTCGCTTACTCTGATGCGAAGAGCCGCGGAGGGGATTAATAACGCATACGAAATAAAGGGCAGGGTCGCAATTGTCGCGGGTTTAGGCAATAACGGCGGCGACGGAATAGCCCTTGGCAATATCCTGATTGAAAACGGCGTTGATGTGGATTTATACATTTTTTACAAAGCTGTGAGCAGGGACGCCGGGTATTACCTGAATATTTATAAAAATAAAGGCGGCAAGCTCTTTACAATCGATGAAAATACATCCCTAAAAGGCTACGATATAATAGTCGACTGTATATTCGGAACGGGGTTAACAAGAGAGATTGACGGGCTTTACCGCGTGATTATAGATAGAATCAATATGAGCGGCGCCTATGTGATTTCTGCGGATATCCCCAGCGGAATAAACGGCAACAGCGGCAGGGTTGCGGGATCGGCGGTAAGGGCGGATCTGACCGTGTCATTCGGAGGATATAAGAGCGGACATTACTTGAACGACGGTATGGATTACACCGGCAGGCTCGTAAATATCGACATCGGAATTAAGCCTGAGGGCGGATATAAAATTATAAGCGACAAGGATTTAACGCCGCTGTTTCCTAAAAGACAGAGAAACATCAATAAAGGCGGAGCGGGAAAACTGATTATAATAGGCGGCTCGGCTAATTATATGGGCGCGGTAATTCTAGCCTCGGGGGCCGCGGCGGCATCCGCTTCGGGCGCGGGGCTTGTAACGGTGGCTGTACCTAAATCGTTTATACCCCAAATGCTATTAAGAATTACGGGCGCTACGCTTTACCCCGTTCCCGATAAGGACGGCGTAATCTGTTATGACGAGACTGTTATTAGCGAAGCAATAAACGGTAAAGACGCCGCAGTATTCGGAATCGGCTGCGGCAGGAATGACGATAACATAAAAATCATCAGACATCTTCTGAAGGGGCGGATACCCGTATTAATCGACGCGGACGGCATTAACGCCCTGTCAGAAAATATTGAAGCGCTGTTAAATCATAATCCGGATGTAATATTGACCCCTCACCCGAAAGAGTTTTCTAGACTAACGGGCATCGGTGTGGATAATATCCTTGATAATCCGATAGGCGCGGCTGAGGAATTCGCGGGAAAGTATAATGTAACGCTGTTATTAAAAGGCTCATCGACGATAATAACCGACGGCAGACAAAGCGTAATCAGCACAAGCGGCGCGCCGAATATGGCAAAGGGCGGCAGCGGCGATGTATTGTCCGGAATTATAGGCGGACTGCTCGCAAGGGGGTTGCCGGCATTTAAGGCGGCGTGGGCGGGCGCGTATATCGCCGGAAAAGCGGGCGAAATCGCGCGCGATATCAAAGGAGAATACAGCGCGAATCCCGAGGATACGGTTAATAATATCTATAAAGTGATTTTAGCTGCGTCCTGCTAAGAAATCTAATATACTGTCCGCGGTTTCGGTCGCCGTCATATCCGTAGTGTCTATAACGAATCGGGCGGGATATTTCAGCCATTCATAGTAACATTTTTCAATTGTTTTTGCGACATCGTCGGGGAGAAACCCGTTCATTTTAGTCGCAAATCTTCTCTTAATGAGCTCCAAATCCGCTGTAAATCTTATTGTAACTGCAATATCGTCAACATTTAACTCCCTGACAATATCGATATCGCCGATAACATAAATAATACTGTTTCCCGTTGCGGCGTCAGTGAGCTTTTTCCTGAAAAGAGCGAACGCACATTCGCGGTCGCTGTCCGCTATAATAAATTTCTTGCCCGTTATTACATCCGCGTTTAATACAGTCTTTAATTTCTCGGCAGCGGGAGCTTTTCCCGTGCAGCTCGGTCCGATAAATAAGTACAGCATATAAACTCCTGTCGTTTTTTTTATATTTATTATACCATAAGACATCAATAGTATATGGTAAAAATTGTAAATGTAAGCGGTTAAAGAGCGGTTTTTATGAATAAAAAAGCGCTTATAGGTAAAAATTCTTATTGTAAAGGTCAAATATCAGAAATTAAATTTGGTGCATAAACTGAATTAACTAATGATATTTGATTTACATTTAAGATAAGGAGATGATAGATACGATTATCAAAAGAGGTGAATTATATTACGCTGATTTGTCGCCCGTGGTAGGAAGCGAGCAGGGCGGCGTAAGACCCGTACTTATAGTGCAGAACGATATCGGCAATAAATACTCTCCGACAATAATCGCCGCTGCAATAACTTCTCAAATGAATAAAGCGAGACTCCCTACCCATATCGAATTGTCGGCGAAAGAATTCGGATTGCAGAAAGATTCCGTCGTGCTGCTCGAGCAAATCAGGACATTGGATAAGCGCAGGATAAAAGAAAAAATCGGCGAATTACCGGAAGAGCTTATGAAAAAGGTCAACGACGGCTTACTTATCAGTCTCGGATTTTTTGTTACTTAAAAATTGCCGCAATATGCGGCGTAGCTTAAATTAAATGTTGCAATGACTCCGAAATATGATATACTTAGTATATCAAATTAAGGGGTTTTTTTTATGAATGTTGAAGAACTGCTAAAGAAAGCTATTGAAATCGAGGCATCAGACCTTCATATTACCGTGGGAATTCCGCCCACATTAAGAGTAAACGGCACTTTCCTTATATTCAAGATGCCGAGACTTACGACGGATGACACTGAACAGATCGTAAAATACCTACTTACCGAAAAGCAATTTTCGGACTTGCAGAAAAACGGCGAGGTTGACTGCTCCATTCAATTCGAAAAGAGCCGTTTCAGAATTAACGCCTATTGCCAGAGAGGCTGTTACGCCGCCGCGCTAAGGCTTATCAATTCCGAAATATTGAGTTTCGCGCAACTGGGGCTTCCCGAAATCCTCGTCGATATGTGCAACAAACAAAGGGGTCTGATTCTCGTCACCGGGCCTACGGGCAGCGGTAAATCCACGACCCTTGCAGCGATGATTGACTATATTAATTCTAACCGCAACTGTCATATCATCACTCTCGAAGACCCGATCGAGTATATGCACACCCACAAGAAGAGCATTGTCAACCAGAGAGAAATCGGCAGCGACAGCAGATCGTTCTCTACGGCGCTGAGAGCGGCTCTGAGACAAGACCCCGATGTCATACTTGTCGGCGAAATGAGAGACCTTGATACGATATCGATAGCGCTGACCGCCGCAGAAACGGGACATCTCGTGCTTTCGACGTTACATACGATAGGCGCGGCTAGCACAATTGACCGTATGGTCGATGTGTTCCCCGCCAACCAGCAGACGCAAGTCAAGGTGCAGCTCGGTATGGTGCTGGTAAGCGTCATATCCCAGCAGCTTATACCGAGAAAGGACGGCAGGGGCAGGGTAGTGGGTCTGGAAATAATGACATCCAACCCCGCGATTGCCAACCTGATCCGCGAAGGCAAGACGCATCAGATTAACAATATCATCTTAACGAGCGGCAATTTGGGTATGAAGCTTATGGATAACTCTGTCGCTACTTTATATAAGCGCGGTCTTATCAGCCTAGAAGAGGCGAATATGCGCTGCGTAGACCCCGAATTCTTCAGAAAACTGATAGAGAAAGGTTAATGATTCGATGTCCTTTGAGGACAACGGAATAAAAAAAATCGGGAGTAATCCCGATTTTTTTATGGTAATATTATTAGTTAGTTTTCGTCTTTAATCGTTTCGCCCGTAACAGTTTCGTCTTTATGGCGTTTTTCATTGAGTTCGCGAATTATCTCTCTGTGAACATCGTCGTCTAAAGCGTATTTCCATGTCGGGATTATCGCAAGAAGACAGCCGATTGCCGGAGGAATTGATATCAAGAAGAACAGAATCATCATAAATTTTTCGTATTTTGCCATTTCCCTCGGCAGCGGGTCGTCGGGACCGAGATTCGCGATATAATCGTTAAGTTCTTGGATATTGCTGTCCGAGAATCTGACTATTGTATAGCCTATGCCCGAAATTATCGTAGCGATACCCGTAGTCAGCTTGGCGAGGAATGTCTGCCCCGCAAAGAATACGCCGTCTGGTCGGATTCCGTTCTTGTGCTCCTCATAGTCAACGCAGTCCGCTATCATTTGGGATTGAAGCACCGTATATATTCCCTGCGATCCGCCGCACACGATGAAAAGGATAAACGAAATTGCCAAAAGTTTCGGCGAACTCGCCAGCGCGCCTCTCGGGTTTGCTATATAGAGTACAAATATCATCAAAAACGGTACGGCGCTGACAATATTGCTGAAATTATAGAGGTTTTTCTTGGTATATTTCTTGAGTAACGCGGGCACGAGCGCCATAAACGCGAAATTTCCTATAAAGAAACCGCCGCCCAGTAGCGCCGTATACAGAAATGCCTGAGTCGGGTCCTTGCTCGCGAAGTAATACGTGATAAGCGGCGTGACCGCAAGCGCTATAAGCATCTTGGGGCTGCCTAATATTCCCGAAAGCAGTATTTGCTTGAAAGGCTTGTTGCCGAAAATAATCTTTACATTCTCTTTTAAGGTGTATTTTTTCTCCGAAAACGGTATTCTCTCTCTTACCTTAAAGCCGCACAATTGGAACATCGCCGTGCCTATCAGCGCGAAAAAGAGCGCGGCGAAAAAGAAGCCCCACCTTTCGCCCTGCGCGGGATCGCCGAGTCTTTCGCCTATTTTCTGGCTTAATGCAAGCGCGATAGGCTGAATTGTCAGTAGCGTTACGCCGCCGCCGATACCGCCCGCGATTCGCGCGTAGGATAACAGCTTATTGCGGTCTTTGGCGTCCTCGGTCATTAATGCGGTTACGCCCCAGAGCGGAATGTCGCCTACCGTATAAACCATACCGTAAAGAATGTATGTAAACGCCGCCCAGCCGACTATTAAGGCGTTGAGGCCTTTGCTGCCGAACTTGTCATAAAATCCGAAGTTCGTAAAACACAATACTGTAATTATTAAAATCGGCACGGGTACAAATATCAGATAAGGTCTGCATTTGCCCCATTTGGACCGCGTCATATCCACAAGCGTGCCCATAAAGAAATCGTTTATCGCGTCCCATATTCTTGCGATTGTCATTATCGTGCTGACAATTATCGCGGGAATAAAGATGACGCATTGCAGATAAAAAGCGAGCGCCGCGCCGATGATATTGTAGATAATATTCTGTCCTGCCAGGGATATGAGATAAATGTTTTTCTCCGAGCGCGTGTAAGTCAATAGCTTTCTGTTGTTTTCCATGATAACCTCGTTTATAAATTCATTATTCTATTATATATCTAATTGACGATTAAGTAAATACCAAATTTATTTATTCGGTAAGCGAGTACATTACCGCCTCGTACGGTCTCAGTGTCATATCCGATAATTTATTGCCCGAATCAGGATAGTTGGATATTATGAGCTGGGAATTATAATCTCTCAAAGCGTCGGGAACGATAAATTTTACCTCGTAATCCCTGAATGAAGTTATTATGAGCAGTTTCTTATTCCCGTAAGCTCTTTCATATACATAGATGTCGTCGCTTTCTCCGTAATACTCGAGATAAGAGCCCTCTTTAATAATTTCGTTGCCTTTTCTGAAACTAATGATCCGCTTATAAAAATTCAATATCGAATCCGGGTCGGACATAGCCTCTTTAACATTAATTCCCGTGTAATTAGGATTGATTTTCATCCATGGCTCAGCCTTGCTGAATCCGGCGTTTTCGGTGTCGTCCCATTGCATCGGCGTCCTGGCGTGGTCTCTGGCGCGCCTTGCCATAGCGTATTTCGCTATCGGCATAAACGGCGGGAACTTTTTCGCGATTGAAAAAATCCTTTTCGCCATAATATCTATATATTCGTCTTTTCTGAATTTGCAGTTGGTCATACCGATTTCCTGTCCCTGATAGATATACGGCGTGCCTTTCTGCATAAGGAGCATTAATGCGAGCATTTTGGCGCCCTGCTTTCTGTACTTTAAGGACACAAACCTCGGAATTGTTCGGGGTTGGTCGTGATTTTCAAGATAAAGGCTGTTCCAACACGAGGTCGGGAGAGACTGCCATTTGCTCATTACTTTCTTGAATTTGCTTAACTTAAATTTATGGGGCAGAAACTGCATATACATATCGGTTTCCATATGCTCGAAATTAAATATCGAGTCCAATTCGCCTCTCTTATTATCAATCAGCGACGGGGCGTCCTCGAATTTAATTCCGATCGCCTCTCCGACAATCATGGAGTCGTACCTTGACCACGATTCGGTATACAGTTCGTTAAGGTATTTGTGGCAATTGGGCCCTAGCACGAAATGCTCGTCGCCTACGAGCGCTATGTTGAATTTACCGTTAGGAAGCGACATGTCTTTGGATATATAAGTAATGACATCGCACCTGAAGCCGTCTACGCCTAAATCAAACCAGTAATTGCAAATATCTATTACTTCTTGTCTTACTTTAGGGTTATCCCAGTTGAGGTCGGGTTGCTTTTTAGAAAAAAGGTGCAGATACCATTCGTTCGTCGCCTCGTCGTATTCCCAGGCGGGACCGACAAACCTCGAAGTCCAGTTATTAGGCGGCTTTCTGCCGTCCTTGCCTTTACCTTTCGCCCAGATATAATAATCCCTGTAAGGATTATTTACGCTCTTTCTGCTCTCGATAAACCAGGGATGTTCGTCCGAGGTATGATTGACGACTAAATCCATAATAAGGCGGACGCCTCTTAAATGAAGCCCGTCTATCATTTCTTTCCAATCGTCGAGAGTGCCGAAATCGCTCATTATATCCTTGTAGTCGGAGATATCGTAACCGTTGTCGTCGTTAGGAGATTTATAAACGGGAGAGAGCCAAACGGCGTCTACTCCCAAATCTTTTATGTAGTCGAGCCTGCTTATTATTCCTCTTATATCGCCTATACCGTCGCCGTTTCCGTCCATAAAACTTCTCGGATATATCTGGTATATTACGGCGTCTTTAAACCATTTTGTTCTCATAGCATTATTTTGAAAGAAAGCGTGTGCGTTTGATTCTTCTTTAACTTGTATTTTTCTTTGACCGAAGCAAGCGCGGGAATATCTCCGCCCACGCCCTTTTGTCCGCCGTCAATGTTTACGGTAAGATAATCCGAGGGCGCGAGTTCGTGGAGGTGCTTAGCTTCCTCGAGCGCTTTAACCGTATAAGGGGAGACCGAGCATTCGAAAGGCTTCTTGTCGGCGTTAAATCTTATGCCGTTTACTTCAAGCCATCTGACATCGGTGTGATTGCCGTTCTCCTGCGGATATAGGTACTTATGAATAAAGTCTTCAACTTTACCCTCGTAGAGCGCGAGCGTTGCGGACGCCTTTCTGTCGATATAATTTTCGTGTGGCCCTCTGCCGTAGAATTTGATATCGTTGCCGGCGCTCTTTAATCCTAAAGTGTAGCCGTAACGAATCATATCGTACACGGGCTTAACCTCCATTCGGACGGTAATTCCGTCGCTCTCTATCCGGTAGACGGATGTCAGATAATTAAATTTGTACGCGCTCCAGTTCACGGTTACGGTTACCGCCCTGTTGTCCTCCTGCACTTTAATGCTCTTAGGCTTGATTCTGTCTCCGTAATAGCTGAAGCGGTATACTCCGATAAGGCGCTGAAGCGTCCTGCCGATATGAGGTATTCTGTCGTTATCCGTAATCGCGCGCCAGAAATTAGGCTTTACGGGCGCCGCCAGCAGCTCTTCCTCTCTTACTCTTATAGACTTGATATAACCCGTCTTCTTATCGATTTCAACGACAGCCTTGTCAGACTTGGCGATTATCGATGTGTCAAAATCATCCGCGGTTACAGGGTCCTGTCCCTCGGTAATTTTAAGAGCGAATTTATTTACTACGAAATCTTTCCATGCGATAACATGCTCTTTTTCCGAATAGGCCGTTTTTTCGGGGTTAATGACGCTTACTTTTATTACTTCTTCTCCGGTGTTCTTGTATTTATTTATGACAATAGTGTCCTGCTTGCCGGGCAGAATGGAGGGTATCGGGTAATCTTCGGTTATAGCTGTTACGCCGTCGAAAATATACTCTACCCGCATCTTGAATTTATCGAGGTTTATAAACATATGCAGATTTCTGAGCAACACATAATAATCTTTGAATATAATATCGACGGGCGCGTACTGATGCTTGACCTCGTAGAGCGCGGGATTAGGCGAACGATCGCCCCTGACTATGCCGTTGAACGCAAAATTGCCGTCGTTAGGCTTATCGCCCCAATCTCCGCCGTAAGTCCATTCGACTACGCCGTCCTTATTTACCCGCTTGATTGTCTGGTCGGCAAAATCCCATATATAGCCGCCCGCGAGCCTGTCGTATTTCTTGATGTCGTCCCAGTAATCCACGAAATTGCCGAGGCTGTTGCCCATGCTGTGCGCGTATTCGCACTGAATAAACGGTTTATTCTTATAATCTTTGCTTTCGAGATAATTCCCGAATCCCAGATTCCATAACGCTCTCGAATGATAGAAAGGCAGGTTGCGGGCAATTTTCTCCATATTTTCCTGCTTTAGATACATAGACGAGAGCATATCGGACACTTTGGCGTAAGGCTCGTAATGAATGGGTCTGGTATTATCCAGCTTTAAGGCGGCTTCTTTCATCTTGAAAAACGCGCTGCCCGTTCCCGATTCGTTCCCGAGCGACCAGATGATTACGGACGGGTGATTTCTGAAAGACCTGACCATATTCTCCATTCTGTATATGCAATGGGGAATCCAGCGCGGGCTGTTCCTGGGGATAAGGTAGGCAAGCCCGTGTGTCTCGAGGTTGCATTCGCTCATTACTAATATTCCGTACTTGTCGCACAATTCATAAAACGCCCTGGAATTCGGGTAATGGCTTGTCCTTATAGATGTTACATTGTTTTGAAGGAGTAATTTGATATCCTCTTCGGTAATTTCGGGGGGTACGGCGTGACCGTATTCGGGATGAAATTCATGGCGGTTAACGCCGCGAATTTTCAGCGGCTCGCCGTTGAGCAGGATAAACGGGCCTCTGCCGTTTTTCGGCACAATGCTTACCGACCTGAAACCGTGCTTAATCATGCGCGTGTCGATAAGTCTTTCGCCTTCGAATAATTCAATTCTTAGCTCATATAAATTAGGCTCCTCATGGCTCCAGAGGATGACATCGCGGATTTGTTCTTTTATATGATAGACTTTGCTTTCGCCTTTGATGAGCTTTTCGACATCGATATTTATTTTCAGGCCGTCTTTGCTGCCCTCCGGCTTCAGGGTAATTACCGCCTTGCCGCCGTCGTAGAGGTATTTGGAGCTGATTTCTACATCGAGATAGAGGAGCGCGTCCATAAAATTATGAATGAGCTCGCTTCTTGCGAAAATATCCGTTATGGCGGTGTTAGGCTGCCTGATAAGGTGAACGCTTCTGAATATTCCCGCAAGCCGCCACATATCCTGGTCTTCCAGATAGCTTCCCGTGCTGTACTGATAAACGGCCACCGTCAAGATGTTACCGCCCGTCTTCAGATAAGGCGTTATATCGTAGGCGACCTCGGAGAAAGTGTCTTCGGAATAGCCTACGAAAGTTCCGTTCAGATATACTTCGCCGGCGCTGTTGATGCCGTCGAATTGAATAATATATGTAGAGTCTATGACCTCGATATCGAATTCTTTTCTGTAAACGCCTACGGGACAGAGCTTGTTCTTGAAGTAGGGGATTTTAATTAAATTCTTGGTGCCTATCGCGTAAGGGTATTTTACATTTGTGTATATCGGCGCGCCGTAGCCCTTTAACTGCCAATTAGACGGCACGTCCATCGTATCAAATTCCGCGTCGTAGTCAATATTCATAAAGCCTTCGGGCAAATCGTCGACGGAATTAAAATACTTAAATTGCCATGTACCGTCCAGGGATACCGCCGAGGGTTCGTTCTTAGAATTCAGCGGAAAACCCGCGCCGTGCCTTTTAAGAGTATTAATTGAAAATGTATTAATATCCTTCCAAAAATCTGACATAATGCCTCCGAATTTAGGAATATTATACTATATAAATCCCTCAAAATCAAGATATAGCCTTAATTAAAGTGTAATCTCAAAAACTTGCAACTTATTGTCTTATATAGTATAATCATTATGTTATATGGCTTATATTTCTCTATACCGCAAATACCGTCCCGAAAACTTCGACCAAATAATCGGACAAGACCATATTGTGAGAACGCTCGTTAACCAAATTACAAGCGGCAATATAGGTCATGCGTATCTGTTTACGGGTACCAGAGGCACGGGCAAGACAACCGCGGCGAAGATTTTCGCGCGCGCCGTAAATTGTACTGACGCCGTTAACGGCTCGCCGTGCGGCAAGTGCTCCGTATGTAAAGAACTGTCTAATCCGGGAAGCCTGGATATAATGGAAATCGACGCCGCCAGCAATAACGGCGTGGAGGAAATCAGAGAAATAAGAGACAAAGTCAAATATCCTCCCGTAAGCGGCAAATACAAGGTGTATATCGTAGACGAAGTGCACATGCTCTCGATTTACGCCTTTAACGCGCTCCTTAAAACTCTCGAAGAGCCGCCCTCGCATGTAATCTTTATTCTGGCGACTACCGAAGCGCATAAATTACCGCAGACGATATTGTCAAGATGTATGAGATTTGATTTCAGGCTTGTCAGCAGCGATTTAATCAAGCGGCTGATAATGAAAATCTATAAGGATATGGGCAAGGAATTCGAGGATGAGGCGGTATCGGCAATCGCTAAAGCGGGCGAGGGCAGCGTAAGAGACGCGCTGTCCGTTGCGGATATGTGTATGTCGTTTAAGGAGGGCAAGCTGACATATTACGATGTGATGGAAGTAACGGGCGCGAGTTCGCCCGAAATGCTCATCGCAATGACGGACGCTATGCTTTCGGCAAGGCTTAACGAATTGCTCGAAAATATCGAAAACGCCGCAAGGCAGGGAAGGAATTTTCCCATTTTGTTAAGAGATATCAATTTAACGCTGAGAAATCTTATATATATAAAAAATTCGGATAACGCGAAGGAAATTTTGCAGCTGCCTAAAGATGTATACGACAAATTATACGCAATATCCGTTAAGCACGACAGCGTAAGAATTCTCACCGCGCTCGAGTCTTTGGTAAAGCTGGAGGGCGCTATGCGCTATTCGGTGCAGCCGAGAACGGTCTTTGAAGCGGCAATGGTAAGGGCCGCGGTTTCGGGAGACAACTTAAATAAAGACGCGCTGGCGAGATTAATAATTCTTGAAGACGATATCAAGGCTATAAAGAGCGGCAGAGCGGATATCATAGTAAGCAACAGCGTTGCAAATAACAGTATTACAGAACAAGATGCCGTAGAGGATATAAAAGAAGTTGACGCCGGCGAAGTCAAGACCAAATCCGAGGGCGCTATAAGTCTTAAACCCACCGAAGAAAAGGCGGTGTTCGGCTCCGTGGAATTTGTGAGAAAGGGCGAGGACAAAGCCAAAGAAATCATAGGCAGCGTTATACGCGAATTAAGACAGAGAGAGCTCTTTCATATACAGGGCATTTTCGGCTATAACGATGTCAAGGTATGGATAAGCGACAATAAATTCTATATGGAAACCACTGACGAATACGGCTATAAACAGCTCACCGACCCCGAAAATAATAAAATCATATCGGATTTGTTAATAAAATACGGTGCCGGAAGTTATGATAAACTAATAATAATCGAGCCGAAAAAAAATATTAATATAGATAAGAGTATAGACGACATTAAACAGCTATTCGACAGCGAAATTTTAGAAATTAGAAAATAGGAGGACAATATGGGTAAATTCGGCGGATTCGGCGGATTCGGCGGCGGCAACATGCAGCAGCTTATGAAACAGGCGCAGAAAATGCAACAGGATATGGCTAAAGCGCAGGAGGAATTGAAAAATTCGACCGTGGAAGCGGAAGCGGGCGGCGGAATGGTCAAAGTCGTAATGAGCGGCGACAGAAGAGTAAACGAAATTAAAATCAAGAAAGAAGCCGTTGACCCCGACGATATCGAGATGCTCGAAGACCTCATTATCGCGGCGCTCAATGAGGCATCGGGTAAAGTGGACGAATTGTCCGAAGAATTGATGGGCCCCTACGCGGGAATGCTCGGATAATGAAATATATCGAGCCAGTCAGCGAGCTTATCGGACAATTTCAGAAACTTCCCGGAGTAGGCGCGAAGACCGCCGCAAGATACGCTTACGCGGTCATTAATATGAGCGAGGCGGAAGCGGAACGCTTTGCGGGAGTTATAGTCAAGACCAAGAAATCCGTGCATTACTGTAAAGTGTGCGGCAATTATACCGACCTTGAAATGTGCGAAATTTGCTCCGAAAGAGATAAATCCGTAATCTGTGTCGTAAAAGAGCCCAAAGATGTAATCGCATTTGAGAAATGCAAGGATTTTTCGGGCGTGTATCATGTGTTGCACGGCACGCTTAACCCTATTGAGGGGATAGGCCCGGACGATATAAGAATTAAAGAACTCATCAACAGACTTGACGGCGTAACGGAAGTTATAATCGCGACCAACCCCGATGTCGAGGGCGATGCCACCGCCGTGTATATCGCAAGGCTAATAAAGCCTATGGGTATCAAGGTAAGCAGAATCGCCAGAGGAATCCCGAGCGGCAGCGAGATAGAATTCACGGACGAGGTCACACTGTCAAGGGCACTAAAAGACAGAACATTTTTTTAGTTAATAAGTAATACAAGTAAGATTGTATTATTATAGCATCTTAATAATATTGATAATGATAATCATTATCAATTTATTTTTTTAACAATAAATTGTTTGAAGTGTGTTTGTAGATTATATTTTTTTACTCTCTTTACGGAATTGTTTTATAAGGCCTTCTTAAAGGGTTATCAATTTTCAATTAATAAAAAGAAATTCATAATCCATTAAGTTGGATATCAATATAATAAAAATCAAATATTGAACGGCTATAGCAGAGCGGTAAAAAATACCGCTGCCGTTATAGGCAAGCGGAATTATATGGGGTCATAGCCCATTGAAATAATAAATTCGTCGAACGCTTTGGCGCCTTCGGCGTTATTCTTAAATACAGCTGTGCAATTTAATATCCTTTCGCACGCTTTATTGATATAGCCTTCAACCGCTTCGCTTGCCGCATCGTCGCTGAGCTCCATACCGTAGTCGTTGGTCAGTTGCGCTATCATTGCAAGATGCTTATTTAACGGATGTTTGTCGTCGGTTAATTCCTTGAAATCCAATTTCTTCGCGCCCGTCAAATACTCGACGATTTGTCTTGATTCGCTAAACAATCTGCCGGGCAGGATAAACAAGCCCATAACCTCGATAATTCCGATGCTCTCTTTCTTGATGTTGTGCAGGTCTTGGGTAGGATGATAAATTCCGTACGGGTGCTTTTCGTCCGTGCGGTTATTTCTTAAAACGAAATCTATCATATATGTGTTGCCCTCACGGCGTACAACGGGCGTGACCGCGTTATGAACAGTGTCGGTCTTGGATATAATACCTACGCTCTCGTTGGTGTAGTTACTCCAGAAATCCATCAAATACCCCGACGCCTTAATTAATTCGCTCCTGTCCGCGCCCTTAAGCCTGACTACGGAATTATACCAGTCCAATATCGACAGGGTAATCGAGGGGAACCTCGGATGATAGTACTCTTTAAGGCTTTCGACGCTCATCATCGGCATTACCTTGTTGCCGCCCTGATAGTGGTCGTGAGCGAGTATCGAGCCGCCGACAATAGGAAGCGCCGCATTGGAGCCTATAAAATAATGAGGGAAGATGTCGACGAAATCCAGCATTCTGATTATCGCGTCGGTATCGACCGCCATAGGTCTGTGCTCTTCGCTCAAAGCTATAAGGTGCTCGGAAAAATACGAATATGGAGAGAATTGCAGATGCCATCTCTCGTCGTTAAGATAAATGGGAATTGTCCTCAGCGTATGCCTTGCCGGGTAGTTGATATCTCCCGGGTAACCGACATTATCGACACACAGCTTGCAAAGCGGATATTTTCTCGCGGGCGCTTTAGCCTGTTTTGCGACATCTTTAGGGTCTTTCTCGGGCTTGCTCAGATTAATCGTTATCTTGATGTCGCCTTTAGACCCGGGATATGACCAGCCGATATTCTTGTTGATATCCGCCATACGGATATAATTGGAATTTACGGAAATGCCGTAGAGATAATCCGTCGCCGCTTTAATGCCTGTCTCCGCAGCGATCATATCAAAATCCTCGATAACCTGCGAAGGCATCGGCATTACTTCTCCCATAACCTTTGTCTCGAACAGCGCAGTAAGGTCTGAACTTATAATGCCTTTCTCAATCGCGTAATTAAGGAGCGGGTCTAAAATATCTTCCTGAAGCCTGCCGTAATCCGTTACGGCGGCAGCGGGCTCGCTTAACTTAAAAAGGTCTAGCAGTCTGTTCCTTATATATGTTATATTCTCGATGTTCAAGGAAAGGTTGTCTAAAGAAAAAGCCAAAAGCCGTTCGATAAGCTGAGCAGCGGTGTTATTTACGGTCATATATACCTCGTTTTAATATTGCAACAATTTAAGCGTTGTGATATACTTGATTTATTCATTATACACTAAGGAGGCCGTTATGGCAAGCAGAGGAGAGGTAAATCGTCTGTTACAGACCAATAAGTTCGCCGAATTGGTCAAAAAACTCTATGGAATAGAGCATCTCAATAATCAAATTCTGAGATACGAGGTGCTTATGGAACAGTTTACCAAGAACTTTTCCGGTGAGATTGACAGAATATATTCCTCGCCCGGACGCATTGAACTCATCGGTAACCATACTGACCACAATAACGGCAAGGTGCTGTGCGCGGCAATCAATATGGATACGCTCGCCGCGGTGCAGATTAACTCCAACAGCAATATTATAAAAATCGCCTCGCAGGGCTTTCCCGTAGTTGAAGTTGATATCAATAAACTGAACTTTATCGAAGAGGAACAAGGCACATCTACAGCGCTTGTCAAGGGCGTTCTGAAAAACCTCAAGGATAACGGCTATAAGCTGGGAGCGTTCAACGCGGCTACGATAACGGGCGTATTCAAAGGAGCAGGCGTATCATCTTCCGCGGCGTTCGAGGTGCTTGTAGCAGAGATAATCAGCGATTTATTCAACGACGGCGGGATTTCCAAGATTGAGAAAGCCAAGGCGGCGCAATTTGCCGAATACGCGTATTTCGGCAAGCCCTGTGGACTTATGGATCAGTCCGCGGTCTCGCTCGGCGGCGTGAGCTTTATTGATTTCGAGGATATTAATCATCCCTTTGTCAATAATATGAAATGGGGTTTCGATATGTCTATCGCGCTCATTAATACGGGCGGAGACCATAGCGAACTGACGGAACATTACGCTGCGATTAAGGAAGAAATGCAGGTAATTGCGGGGTATTTCGGCTTCAAGACATTGCGTCCCGTTCAGGAAGATGTCTTTTATTCCAAGATAGGCAACTTAAAATACAGATTCAGCGGCAGAGCGGTATTAAGAGCGATGCATTTCTTTGAAGAAAACAACAGGGTGGACATAGCTGACAGGGCGATTAAACAAAACGACATAAAGGCGTTTTTGAAAATGATAAACGAATCGGGCGAGAGCTCTTACAAGAAACTTCAGAATTGCTATGTTCCGGGCGATATTACCCAGAGTATTCCGCTTGCGATATCCATAGCCAGACATTTTGACGGAGTAAAAGCGGTCAGAGTGCACGGCGGCGGTTTCGCGGGGACGATTATCGCCTTTATCGAAAAAGACAAGGCGGAGAACTTCGCTGAATATATGCGCAAATTATACGGCAAAGACAGTACATATATTGTAAATATCAGAAATGAAGGAACGACGCGAGTAGGATTAATATGAATTATTCAGCAATAGACCCCGTAGCTTTTTATGTTTTCGATTGGCCGATTAGATGGTATGCTATTTTTATTACATCCGCATTAATCGTATGCCTTGTAGCAGCCTCGCTCGAGGCGAAACGGCGCAAGATTTCAACGGATTTGGTATTAGAGGTGTTTATCTGGAGCGTGCCGATAGCGGTGATTTTTGCTAGAATCGTGTATGTATTAGCGCATCCCAAGAGTTATTTCCCGATTGAGTCTAAGGAAGATTTCTTTGAATTATTTATGATTAACCACGGGGGGCTTACGATTATAGGCGGCATCGCGGGCGCGCTCATAGGCGGGCTTATAATCTCAAAAATCAGAAAGCTCAATTTCATTGAGCTTACGGACTTCGGCATGCCGTTTATGCTGCTCGGTCAGGCGCTCGGCAGGTGGGGCAATTATGTCAATCAGGAAGCGTACGGCAAAGTCGTGACATCGGATTTTTTCAAGAGATTTCCGCTCGGGGTGTATATAGACAATACGGCAAATTGGCATTACGCGACTTTTTTCTATGAGATGGTATTAAACATTATCGGATTTACGGTATTATATCTGATAAGCAGAAAGACCGAGAGACGCGGCGTAATGACGCTTCTTTATTTCGTATGGTACGGAATAGTCAGAGGTATAATGGAGTTTCTGCGCCTGGACGCCGTGGTTGCCGGCGGAGTGTATATCACGCAGGTAGGGTGCTTTGCGGCGGCGGCGGCAGGTATAGTATTGATAATCCTGATAAATAAAGATATTATCAGACTGGGTAAATCAAGGCATTTACAGCCGCTTATCCCGGCTGATGCAATTATAGAGGACAAATGAAAAGGAATTTATCGTTACTTACGGATTTTTATCAGCTTACAATGGCTAACGGCTATGTCAAGAGCGGCATCGCGGACAAAATAGCGGTATTTGACTTGTTTTACAGACAGACGGACGAGATTTCATACGCCGTCGCGGCGGGACTGGAGCAGGCGATAGATTATATACTTAATATAAATTTCCGCGACGAGGAGATAGAGTATTTAAGGTCCTTAAATTGCTTTGAAGAGGATTTTCTTGAAATATTAAAGGAGTTCAAGTTCTCGGGCAATGTGTACGCAATGCCCGAAGGCACTATCGCGTACCCGAACGAGCCGTTGCTTACTGTAAAAGCGCCGATTATGGAGGCGCAGCTTATGGAGACCGCGCTGCTTACGATTATCAATCATCAGACGCTTATCGCGACAAAGGCGTCCAAGATGGTCAGCAACGCGGACGGCGGCGTGCTGGAATTTGGATTAAGGCGCGCGCAAGGGCCGGATGCGGGCATTTACGGCGCAAGGGCGGCTATTATCGGCGGCTGTATCGCGACATCAAATGTGCTTGCCGGCAAGATGTTCGACATACAAGTAAGCGGCACCCATTCCCACAGCTGGGTGATGTCTTTTCCGGACGAGCTTACCGCGTTCAGAGCTTATGCGAAATTTTACCCCGACAAATGCGTGTTGCTGGTCGATACCTACGACACTTTGCAAAGCGGAGTGCCGAACGCGATTAAGGTCTTTAACGAACTTAAAGAAAAAGGCTTTAAGCCCATCGGTATAAGGCTGGATTCGGGGGATCTTGCATATCTTTCGATAATGGCAAGGAAGATGCTTGACGAAGCGGGGCACAGCGATGTCAAGATTTTCGCGTCCGGCGATATCGACGAGAATGTGCTGATTTCCCTAAAGGCGCAGGGCGCAAAAATCGATGTGTGGGGCATAGGCACGAAGTTAATAACGAGTTTTGACAGTCCGAGTCTCGGGGGCGTTTATAAGCTCGCTGCTATCGAGAATAACGGCATTTTGACGCCAAAACTCAAAGTATCCGACTCCATCGTTAAAATCACTAACCCGGGATTAAAGAAAGTCGTGAGATTTTATGATAAATTCACGAACAAGGCGATAGCCGATCTCATTATGTTAAAGGACGAGGATATTCCTGACGGTACTCCGTACACGATATTCCATCCCGAGCATATATGGAAAAAAACCACTGTTAAAGACTATTATGTCAAGGATTTGATGAAAGATATAATCATAAACGGCGAAAAGGTATACAATTCTCCCTCTCTAAAGGAAATCGCCGTATACGCAAAAGCTAACCGCGAGGAATTCTGGGAGCAGTACAAGCGTATTCATAAGCCCGAAATATTTAAGGTTGACCTTTCTGACAGGCTATATATGATGAAGAGTGAACTGCTGACAAAATACTATTAATAACCTCTTAAATCTACAAATTATTATATTTTTTTTTCTGATTAGTGCCCTACAATTATAACCGGAGGGCATTATGTCTGATTTTTCAATTGTTAAGAAAGGTTACGATATCAAGCAGGTAGACGGGCATATCAAGAAACTCATCGGCTTTACCGAAGAGAAAATGCAGGAACAGAGAAAGAGGATAGACGAATTAAAAGAGGAAAACAGAATTCTTTTTGACCGAATCGAGGAATATAAAAAAGCCGAGAAAACCG
This sequence comes from Christensenellales bacterium, assembly GCA_050952545.1. GTDB lineage: Bacteria > Bacillota > Clostridia > Christensenellales > CAZKXV01 > JBMNLD01. Next base: position 210,576 of record JBMNLD010000001.1, on the reverse strand, counting down.
TCAGCGAGGCGATTATTTCGGCTACCAAGAAAGCGGGGGATATCCTGACGGCTGCAAAGATGCGCTACGCCCTTGAATGCGAGAGAATCAAGTTAATGAGACTTAAATGGACTCAATATGTCGAAAGCGCGTCGGAAAAGGTCAGAGCGATAGACGAGTCCGTCAATATGCAGGCTTATCTGATTAAAATGGAGGACGAGTTGAAAGAAGCGCTAAACAGCGATCTCAATATAAAAAAGACCAGAACATTAAACGAAGCTGAAGAACAGTTCATCAGCGAGAATGAGCGTCTGACGGGGGAAAGCTGCATAAATGTAATGAGAAAGGCGCTTAAGGAAGAGACTAAGGCGGATAAATCCAAGGATTATACCGAAAAGGTCAGAAAATCAATTCAGAGCAATATAAAAAAAGAAATTGAATTACAAGAGGAAAGCGATGAAGAGGATTTAATAGACGATGAAGAGTTAATAGATGATTCTGGAATGCCGGACGAATTGCCGGACGAATTACCTGATGATTTGCCCGATAATCCTCTGCCCGAACTCTTTAAGGAAATGGGATTAATCCCCGATTAACCATTCCGCTTGCCTAACGGCAAGCGGAATGGTTAATCGTTAAGAAATCTGGTAGTGCGATTGTTCTCACTAAGCGAGTCGTCGATATCCGCGCCGTCCATTAATTTAATAATTCTGTATCTTTCGCTTTTGTCGGGATGCTCCCTGCCTTCATACCATTTAACAAGTTTATCAAGCTCCACATTTAACAACTTGCTGAGTTCGGGACTGGTAAGGCTCTTATTTATCTGAAAATCCCTGAGGTTTTCTATTATATCCATATTATTATAATGCGCGGTTTTTATATAATTCCACCTTGCAATTTATGGATAGCTTTTTATTCCGCCGTCCTCGACGGACGGCGGAATAAATTTTAATACATATCGCCCATGCCGCCGCCCATAGGAGGAGCGGGATGCGCGGGCTCGGGAATATCCGCGACCAGCACTTCGGTTGTCAGCATTGTCGCCGCTACGCTCGCAGCGTTCTGCAGAGCCGACCTCGTAACTTTTGTCGGGTCGATGATGCCCGCCGCAAGCATATCACAGAAATCGTTCTTTAGCGCATCGTAACCGAAATTATCAACGCCCTGCTTGCCGGTTATTACTTTGTCGAGTACGACGCTTCCGTCTACGCCGGCGTTAATCGCTATTTGCCTTAAAGGCTCTTCAAGCGCTTTTAAGACTATTTTCGCGCCCGTCTTTTCATCGCCGTCAAGCGATTCGACGACTTTCTGGACTTCTTTCATAATGCTGATAAGCGCGACGCCGCCTCCGGGAATTATGCCTTCTTCAACCGCCGCCCTAGTAGCAGCAAGCGCGTCTTCGATTCTTAATTTCTTCTCTTTCATCTCGACTTCCGTCGCAGCGCCGACATTGATTACGGCTACGCCGCCCGAGAGCTTGGCAAGCCTTTCCATTAGTTTTTCTTTGTCGTAGGTGCTTGTAGTCTCTTCTGCCTGGCTCTTAATCTGCGCGATTCTCGCCTTAACATCTTCGATATTGCCGTTGCCGCCTACGATAGTCGTGTTCTCTTTATCCACTCTGACTTGTTTAGCGGTGCCGAGTTGCTCTAATTTGGTGTCTTTGAGTTCAAGACCGAGGTCGGAGCTAATAACCTGACCGCCCGTAAGAATCGCTATATCTTCCAGCATAGCTTTTCTTCTGTCGCCGAATCCGGGTGCTTTTACAGCCACGCAATGAAGTATGCCCTTTAATTTGTTGACAACCAGAGTAGCGAGCGCGTCGCCCTCGATATCTTCGGCGATTATAACAAGTTTCTTTCCTGTCTTAAGCACCTGATCGAGTACGGGCAGAAGATCCTGAACCGTAGAAATTTTCTTGTCGGTAATTAAGATTACGGGATCGTCGAATACCGCTTCCATCTTTTCGGGATTGGTTACCATATAAGCGGAAGTATATCCTCTGTCAAATTGCATTCCTTCGACGAAATTCAATTCGGTGTTCATTGTCTTGGATTCGTCCACGGTAATGACACCGTCGTTTCCGACCTTTTCCATTGCGTCGGAGATGATTTTGCCTACGGATTCCTCGCCGGCGGAGATGCTCGCTATTTGAGCTATTTCCTGCTTGGTCTCGATAGGCTTGCTGATTTTCTTCAATCCCTCGACAGCGGTGTCGACGGCTCTTGCGATACCTTTCTTGAGTATCATCGGATTAGCGCCCGCCGCGACATTTTTGAGTCCCTCTCTGAATATTGCCTGGGCAAGAAGCGCGGCAGTCGTCGTGCCGTCGCCCGCGACATCGTTGGTCTTAACGGACACTTGCTTTATAAGCTGAGCGCCCATATTCTCGAATACATCTTCGAGCTCGAATTCTTTAGCTATGGTTACCCCGTCATTTGTTATTAAAGGAGCGCCGTACTTCTTTTCGAGTACGACATTCCTGCCCTTAGGGCCTAACGTTATCTTTATAGCGTTGGATATCGTGTTAACGCCTCTTTCAAGAGATTGTCTCGCTTCTTCCGAATATTTGAATTGTTTTGCCATATCTGCCTCCTTATTCCTGGACTAACGCCAATACATCGCTCTGTCTTAAAATCGTGACTTCTTTATTGTCCAGCTTGAAATCGCTTCCGGAGTATTTGCTGAACAGTATAGTATCTCCGACTTTAACTTTCATCTCTACCTTGCTGCCGTCCACTTCTCCTCCGGGGCCGACCGCAATGACTTTTGCCAGCTGCGGCTTGTCTTGCGCCGAACCGGGCAGAACTATACCGCTTGCCGTAGTTTCCTGAGCTTTGACTGCTTCGACAACAATTCTGTCAAATAGTGGTGTGATCTTCATGTATACCTCCTATAAAGATTGATTTTACTAATGTGCGCATAGGGATTAGCAATCTAACACCCTGAGTGCTAAATACTATTATATCCATTTTTTGTATGATGTCAACAAATTTATATAAGTTTTTGCTGATAATTATTGATTTGACTTTGTTAGTATGTTAATTTATATGTAAGAGGATTTATTATGAACAAATGGGACCAAAGATTTATGCAAATGGCGGAGCTCGTCGCCACTTGGTCAAGCTGCTATCAGGATAACAGGCATGTAGGAGCCGTCATCACCAAGAATAAACGCATACTTACAACGGGCTATAACGGCGCAAGCAGCAATATTCTAAGTTGCGTCGAGAAGGGCGAATGTCTTAGAAAAAAGCTGAATATTCCTTCGGGTACACGTCACGAGGTATGTTACGCGGTGCACGCCGAACAGAACGCGATAATTCAAGCCGCAAAGCTCGGCGTCTCGGTAGATAAAGCCACACTCTATTGTACCCATCAGCCGTGCTCTATATGCGCGAAGATGATAATTAACAGCGGAATAGCGCGCGTGGTATTCAAAGAAGGTTATCCCGACGAATTCTCGATGGAGCTATTTAATGAAGCGGGAGTAACGGTCGACAGATATGACGATTTGTAATCGTGTTGTTTCATAATACGGGCGGCTCGGAATAAAATTCTGGCAGTTTATGTTTTCCAGCCCCTAATGCGAAGCCTTTAAACGGGCTTTTTTTATTTGCGGCAGGCGAATTCTCTATATTATTACTATTTTTTCATTGTGCGACATACATTATTCTAGGTGGGCGTATGTCGGATATTGATTATTCCAAATATTCTTACAGAGACTATAAGCGCGCGAGAAACGGCATCAGGACTAAAAGAGGCAGGGTGCGCTATAATTTCCTGAATTTCGATGAATACCAGAAAAACGTCGAGACCGCTGTTAATAACGACGAGCGCGTTAACGAAAGCGAATTTCTGGACAATGATAACATAGATATCTATAAAGAAGACAATAATGATGACAGCGACAATGAGGAAGAGCATATAGATAACGGATATCAAATCAAGGATTTAAGGACGAAAAAATTCAGGCGGGCGAAAGAGAATATGGACAGTAAAAAGAGAAAAGATTTCATCGCGGCGCTTGTCGTCGTAATGTGTTTCGCGCTTACAATCGTATCCGCGGATATCGTCAGCGGGGGAGGGCTTTTTGACAGCATTGCGGCGGCTTTTTATTCCGTAAAGGGCGTGCCCGTATATTACGCGGTCGAGCTTAATTCATACGCCGATGTCGACAGCGCGAGACAGGCGTCTGACTTGTTCAGAAATAGCGGCGCGGGCGGCTATGTGATTAACGACGGCACTTACAGGGTGATAGCGTCCGTATATCCGAAAAAAGAAGACGCCGAAATCGTAATATCGAGAATGATAAGCGAAGGCAAAGCGGCTACCGTTTACGAAATAAAAGGCGCAGCCGTGAAATACGATAAGTTCGGCGCAATAGGCGAGGACTTGCAATCCGCCGTGGAATTCTCCGGCGGTCTGTACGATAAGCTGTACGAGATAAGCAATAATCTCTACAAGAACGAAATTGCCGAAAACCAGGCGAAAATAGAGTTACAGATGCTCTATATGGAGACCGTCTCAAGCAGAGACACTCTGATAACCAAGACTATGGATTATTCAACGGACGAGACCGTGCTGATGATTAGGTCCGAGCTTTCGGCGTGTACGGCGATAATCGAAAATCTTCTCGACGAGAAAATTTCCAGACCTTCGCTACTTGCCGACATAAGATATTCCTATACGATGATTGTATGTTCTTATTGCAGATTGCTAAGGACATTGAGCTAATATTCCGCCGTCTTCGACAGACGGCGGAATATTATTTAATCTTTACATACATTTGGGAGGATGAATGGCCTTCGGGCTTTAAGTCTATGACTTCAAAGCCGTTAAGAGATTTCATAAAGTGGCTGAATTTTATAAAGCCGTAGTTTCTTGCGTCGAATTCGGGATAGCGCCTTGAAAGCGCGTTGCCGATATCCGCCATGGAAGCCAGCCCGTCTTCGTTGGACAGTTCGTTGATTATAGTCTTAATAGTGTCGATAATTTCGTATATATCGCCGCCTAAGGGCTTTTCTTCGATTAACTCCTGCGTCTGAACTTCTACGGGCGCGGGAATGACCTTAATATCCTTTTCTTTAACGGGTTTCGATGGCTTTTGCTTTAATTTTTTCTTGTCGTCGTCGGGAATTAATACCTCAAGATAAATAAACTTGTCGCACGCCGAAATTAAGGACTTGGGCGTCTTTTTCTCGCCCATGCCGATGACCATTTTGCCCGCTTCGCGGAGCCTTGATGCAAGCCTTGTGAAATCGCTGTCCGATGAGACGATGCAATATCCGTTCAAATTTCCCGTATAGAGCAAGTCCATTGCGTCAATTATCAAAGCGGAATCCGATGAATTCTTTCCCAATGTGTAGTTAAATTGCTGTATGGGCGTAATCGAATAGGTCATTATAGCTTTTCTCCACCTTTTCATCGCATCGCTCGACCAGTCGCCGTATATGCGCTTATATGTGGGAATACCGTAATTGGAAAGTTCGTCAAGAATGTATTTAATGTATTTTTCGGATACATTCTCGGCATCTATTAACAACGCTATTTTGTTATCTGAAATTTTTGACATCTTCACCTCATAAAAAGAGCGACATTATTTGTCGCCCGGATTTTTAATAAAAACTGTGCAACTTCCTCCGACATAACCTACCGAAGCGATTGAGCGACAGGTAACTCCCTCAAAGCTACCTTGTGGCACACATCTTGAACCGTTTAATGCTGCTGCCGCCAGGCCCTGACATGGTTCGCGGGAAAATGTTGCACAAGACCTTGTTATCAACATCCCTTATCGCTGTCCGACCTTCCATAAGCTAAGCCTCGGGAAGTCATCTGTTCTGCTATAGCGGATTGCAGATTACAGGGCACCGCTAGCTCCCCACATAGCACAGCATAGTAAGTATATACTATATCTGATATTTTTGCAAGGATTTTTTCCGCCGTCCTCATTGCAATGCGACCTTTTCCCCGACAATAGCCTAAAGGCTATTGTCTTTCTTTCGGTCGATTGCTCCGTGTCTCCGACCAGTCGCAAATGCCATAAATGGCATTTGGTCGACTCTTGTCAAGGTTTGTTTTATAAGAGCCGTTGAAGAGACGGAGATTCCTCGACTACGCTTCGCTCGCTCGGAATGACAAAGTGGGCATTATTAGCCTTATTAAGCTGTTTATAATTTCAAATCAATAGTATTATTGAATAGGCTAAATTATTTTTTATCCAATAATTTCATTATTTGAAACAGTTAATAAGTTCCTAAAATTAATAGCGTTTGTTAGGATACTATGGCAGCTATAACGGATGGATTTTTCGATGATAGCGCCACAATCAGGTTCCCGATAGCATTATCGCATCGGGGTTCCGAGTGGGGCGCTAGCGCGGAAAAGACGCCGTTAGAGCGATGCCGTATTTCGTTGTCCGTTGAGGACAACGAAACAAAATCAATTGACAATATCAGGCTTAATGATATATATTTACTTATAATTATTATTAACTTGCGGAGTAAAAGATGTACAGAAAAGTCAGCACGAGTCTTAATTTCATCGATAGGGAAAAAGAAATTATAGATTTCTGGAAGAAAAATAAAATTTTCGAGAAATCCGTTATAAAGAACGAGGGCAATACCGAATTCAGTTTTTACGACGGCCCGCCTACGGCGAACGGCAAGCCGCATATAGGGCATATTCTTACGCGCGTAATTAAAGATATAATCCCGAGATACAAGACGATGAAGGGTTATCATGTCCAGAGAAAGGCGGGTTGGGATACGCACGGTCTCCCCGTCGAATTGGAAGTTGAGAGAACGCTCGGAATGGACGGCAAGCAGGATATCGAGAAATACGGAATCGAGCCGTTTATCAAGAAGTGCAAGGAGTCAGTCTGGAAATATAAGGGCGAATGGGAGAAGATGAGCGACAGGGTAGGCTACTGGGTGGATATGGATAATCCCTATATAACATACGACGACAATTACATCGAATCCGTATGGTGGTCGTTAAAAGAAATAGACAGTAAAGGTCTATTATATAAAGGACACAAAATCGTGCCATATTGCCCTAGATGCGGCACGGCGCTTTCAAGCCACGAAGTCGCGCAGGGGTATAAGGATGTCGAGGAAATATCGATATTCGTCAAATTTAAGATAAAAGAGCTTGATAATGCATATTTTCTCGCGTGGACGACAACGCCTTGGACGCTGCCGTCTAATGTCGCATTGTGTATGAATCCCAATGAGGAATATTCATTAATAACCGCAAACGGCGAGAGGTATGTTATGGCGAAGGCGCTTATTCAGAGTCTTTTTGACGAATACGAGATAATCGAGACCAAGACGGGCAAGGAATACGAGGGCATGAAATACGAGCCGCTTTTCGATTATGTCAAGGACTCATCCGACGCGTTCTATATCACTCTCGACACTTATGTTACATTGACGGACGGCACGGGTATAGTTCATATCGCGCCGGCGTTCGGTGAGGACGACGCGAAGGTGGGTATGAAATATAAATTGCCTTTTGTGCAGCTTGTAGACGACAGAGGCAAGTTCGTAAAAGAAGCGTACGACCTTTTCGAGACTTTCGCGAAGGACGCCGATAAGGTAATAATCGAAAAATTACGAGAGAAGGGCCTGCTGCTGAAAGAATTCGCGTTTACCCATAGCTATCCGTATTGCTGGAGATGCGATACGCCGCTACTTTATTACGCAAGGTCAAGCTGGTTTATCAAGATGACGGCAGTCAGAGACAAGCTCCTTGAAAACAATTCCAAAATCAACTGGTACCCGCCGACAATAGGCACGGGCAGAATGGGGAATTTCCTTGAAAATGTCGTGGACTGGGGTATTTCCAGAGAAAGATACTGGGGCACGCCGCTGCCTATCTGGGTATGCGACAAATGCGGTAAAAAACACACAATCGGCTCAAAGGCTGAACTTAGGGAGATGTCCGGCATAACCGAAGATGTCGAATTGCATAAGCCGTTTATTGACAAGGTGAAGATTAAATGCGAGTGCGGCGGCGTAATGACGAGGACACCTGAGGTGCTCGACTGCTGGTACGACAGCGGCGCGATGCCTTTTGCCCAACTGCATTATCCTTTTGAGAATAAAGACCTGTTTAATTTAACTTATCCCGCGGATTTTATCAGTGAGGCGATTGACCAGACCAGAGGCTGGTTCTATACGCTGCTAGCGATATCCACGCTGATTTTTGACAGGGCGTCGTTTATAAATTGCATCGTGCTCGGGCATGTCAATGACAAGAACGGCTTTAAAATGAGCAAGCACAAAGGCAATGTCGTGGAGCCGCAGACAATTTTAGACAAGCAGGGCGCGGACGCCGTCAGGTGGTATTTCTATACCGGCAGCGCGCCGTGGCTGCCTTCGAGGTTTTACGAGGAGGCAGTTTCGGAAGCGCAGAGAAAGTTTATGGGTACGCTGTGGAACACTTACGCGTTCTTTGTGCTCTACGCCGAAATAGATAAATATAATCCTACAAAGTATAATCTTGAAGACTGTAAACTGACGCAGATGGACAAATGGGTGTTAAGCGGGCTCAATACGCTCGTAAAATATGTCGACGAATGCCTTGACGGATATAAGATTACCGAGAGCGCAAGGGCTATTCAGGACTTTGTCGATAAGCTCTCCAATTGGTATGTCAGAAGATGCAGGGAAAGATACTGGGGAGCGGATATGACCGACGATAAAATCGCCGCGTATACCACGCTCTATACCGTGCTTACGACGCTGGCAAAAGTTAACGCGCCGTTCGTGCCTTTTATGGCGGAGCAAATTTATTTGAACCTGGTCGCAAATTTCGACAAGAACGCGCCCGAAAGCGTACATCTGTCGGATTTTCCGAAATACGACGAAAGCTATATCGATTCCGCTCTTGAAAAGGATATGGACTTCGTGCTCGATATCGTGACGCTGGGCAGAGCGGCCAGGAACAAAGTCAATATAAAAAACCGCCAGCCGTTGAGCAAGCTGTTCGTGCTGTCGGAGCAAAAATTATCGGACGGCAAAATGTCCGCACTGATTAAGGGCGAATTAAATGTCAAGGAAGTTATCTTTACCGACGACGAGAGCAGATTTATCTCTTACCGCGTAAAGCCGCAATTAAAGACGCTCGGACCGAAATACGGCAAGCTGTTGCCAAAAATAAGCGCTTATCTTGAAAGCGCCGACGCGGGAGAAATCGTAAAGGCGGTTGAAGACGGCGTTTATGAATTCGAAACGGACGGTGTTGATGTAACTCTTAATAAAGAGGATTTGCAGATATTTACGGACAGCGTAACGGGATATGTATCCGAGAGCGACAGAGGAATAACCGCGGTTCTTGACACAAATCTTACGGAGGAGCTGATTGGCGAGGGTATCGCGAGAGAAATAATCAGCAAAATCCAGACTATGAGAAAGGAAGCGGGCTTTGAAGTAACAGACCATATCGCGCTGGGATTTAACGCAACGGGCAGAGTAAAAGAGGTTATTTCGTCGGATAAAGAAATTCTTAAGGATGTGCTAGCCGATAGCGCCGACCAAAACCTTGACGGCTATATCAGGGAATGGGAAATAGGCGGCGAGCAGATTAAGTTGTCCGTTAAGAAGATATGATTAAGGTCGCGTCGGGCTGGACGGATTACGAAATACTCGCTACGGGCTCGGGAATGAAACTCGAGCGTTGGGGCAAATTCTGTCTGCTCAGGCCCGACCCGCAGGTAATCTGGCCCGAAAGATTGGACCTCAATAGTTATGAGAAGCTGTCCGCAGTCTATAAAAGGAGCAGCACGGGCGGCGGCAAATGGGAGTATTACAAGAAAATTCCCGAGAATTTCAGCGTAGAAAGGCAGGATTTGAAGTTCTCGTTAAAGCTGATGGGCTTTAAGCATACGGGGCTTTTTCCCGAACAGGCTGTCAATTGGGATGAAATGAGCGGACTGATAAGGGGCGCCGGAAGAAAAATCAACGTCCTGAATTTATTCGCGTATACGGGCGCCGCTACGGTCGCCTGCGCAAAGGCGGGGGCATCCGTGTGTCATGTGGACGCGGCGAAAGCAATGGTCGAGCGAGCGGGAATTAACGCAAGGCTCTCGGGCGCGCCCGAAAATTCTATAAGATATATAATCGACGACTGCATTAAATTCGTCGAAAGAGAAATCAGGCGCGGTAGATGCTACGACGCTGTAATCATGGACCCGCCGAGCTACGGCAGAGGGCCTTCGGGCGAATTATGGAAATTAGAAGACAATCTGTACAAGCTCGTAAGAAAGACTGTAGATCTTATATCGGATAAGCCGCTTTTCTATCTGATAAATTCTTATACAACGGGTCTTCAGCCCTCGGTGATAGGAAATATCCTTAACCTTAATTTAAGCGCGTTTAAGGGCGAAAGCGAAGTATACGAGGTCGCGCTTCCCACACAGGAGGAGGGAATTATTCTTCCGTGCGGCTGCAGCGGAATATACAGGTTTAATTAATATGGACGACGGAATCATCATATACGAGAATATAAAGATTATCTATGAGGACAACCATATACTTGTTGTAGTAAAACCTCAGAATATCCCTACCCAGGGCGATAGCTCGGGAGATAAAGATATCCTGACATACTTAAAAGAGTATATAAAGGAAAAATACGATAAAAAAGGCGAGGTTTTCTTAGGCATTGTGCACAGGTTGGACAGACCTACGGGCGGAGTTATGGTGTTCGCCAAGACCTCAAAGGCGGCGGAAAGGCTTTTTTACAGTATGAAAGAAGGCGATTTCGAGAAGAAATATCTTGCGGTCGTGCACGGCGCGCCTAAAGAAAAGCAGAATAAGCTCGTGCATTATCTGATAAAGAACGAAAGGCGAAACATAGTGCAGGTCGCGCCCATGACATCCGAAAGCGCGAAAAGGGCGGAACTCGATTACAAAGTTCTTAACGAAAAGGAAGATCTGTCGCTCGTTATGATTAAATTGATTACTGGAAGAAGTCATCAGGCAAGGGTGCAGATGTCGACTATCGGCGCGCCTATTGTCGGAGATGTCAAGTACGGCAAAAAAATAATTAAGTCCAACCTCGCGTTGTGGGCTACGGAAATAAAATTCACGCATCCGACATTAAAAGAAAAAATGACTTTCAGGGTATACCCTCCCGAGGACGAATACCCGTGGAATTTATTTGATTTGGATATATACCTAAAGATAAATATTAACTACTAAACTAAAGAAGAGGCGATTATGATTTATACTACACATACCTTGGGCTCAATGATTAAAGAAGCGGCGGCGCTTTATCCCGACAAGCAGGCAATTAAATATACGGTATTGCCCTTTGAAATGACCTGGAAAGAATTGGATGAAGAGACGGACAGAATCGCCAAGGGACTTCTTGCAATCGGAATGAAGAAAGGCGATCACCTCGCAATCTGGGCTACGAATGTCCCCGATTGGCTGCTTACGCTTTTTGCGGCGGCAAAAATCGGAGTGGTTATCGTCACCGTAAACACAAATTATAAAGTTTTCGAGGCGGAATACCTATTAAGGCAATCGGACACCAAAGCGCTCGTAATGATAGACGGCTTTAAGGATACTTCTTATGTCGATATTATGTACGAACTATGCCCCGAGTTAAAAGATTCGACGGACGGCAGAGTCAAATCCGAAAAATTTCCCTTTCTCGAATATGTAATATTCTCGGGCGAAAATACTCCGCAAGGAATGATGAATTTCAAAGAACTTGCCGGACTCGCCGACAGGGTAACTGACGATGAGTTTATGGCGGTGTATAACGGTCTTAACTGTCATGAGATAATAAATATGCAATACACCTCCGGCACTACGGGCTTTCCGAAAGGCGTAATGCTTTCGCACTATAATATCCTCAATAACGGCAAATCCATAGGCGATTGCATGAAATTTACGCCTGAGGACAAGCTGCTTATTACCGTGCCTCTATTTCATTGTTTCGGCATGGTGCTTGCCGTTATGGCGTGTATCTCGCACTATACGACAATGGTCGTAATTCCGTATTTTAAGCCGCTGGATGTCTTAAAGGCGTGCGACCAAGAAAAATGCACGGCTCTGCACGGCGTTCCGACGATGTTTATCACTATGCTGGAACACCCCGAATTTAAGAAATTCAAGTTCTCTTTAAGAACGGGTATAATGGCCGGCTCGCCCTGTCCCGTCAAGGTGATGAGACAGGTTGTCGACGAAATGGGTATGAGGGAGATTACTATCGTATACGGTCAGACAGAGGCGTCGCCGGGATGCACGCAGACCACGGTGGAAGACAGCATCGAGCTAAGAGTGGAGACCGTGGGCAGGGTATTGCCCGGCGTCGAGGCTAAGATAATTAACCCCGAAACGGGCGAGACGCTGGGGTCGCATATGCCCGGGGAATTCTGCGCGAGAGGCTACAATTTAATGAAAGGCTATTACAAGATGCCCGAAGCAACGGCGCTTGCTATTGATAAAGACGGCTGGCTGCATACGGGAGATATCGCGACAGTGGACGAGAACGGCTATTATAAGATAGTCGGCAGATTAAAGGATATGATAATACGCGGCGGCGAGAACATTTATCCCAAGGAAATAGAGGAATTTCTCTACACGCATCCCGCCGTATCCGATGTGGCGGTCATAGGGCTCCCGAGCGTTAAATACGGTGAAGAAATCTGCGCGGCGATAATCGTCAAGAAAGGCATGACCTTAACCGAAGACGAGGTTAAGGAATATGTAAGAAGCCATATGGCAAGGCATAAGACGCCGTCGTATGTGATGTTTGTGGACGCTTTTCCTCAGACGGCGAGCGGCAAGATTCAGAAATATAAATTAAGAGAAGCGGGAATTGATAAATACAAGCTGCATGACGCTGATAAAATTGAGACCGCATGAGGAGGTAAATTATGAAATTCGCATTTTCAACGCTTTGTTGCCCTAGCTGGAGCTATAAAGAGATAATGACATCGGCCAAAGACCTCGGGTATGACGGCGTCGAGATAAGAGGAATAGAGGATAAAATTTACGCGCCGGAGATTAAACAGTTTCTTGACGACAGAATTGAAGAAACAATCGATTATCTGAAAAACCTCGGCATAAAGATACCCATTCTCTCCTCGGGAGCGGAGATAGCTGCAAGAGGAAAAGAAAACGCGGCGCTGAAGGAAGCCCTGGATTATATACGCCTTGCCGCCAAATTACAGGTGCCCTATGTAAGAGTGCTGTGCACGAACAGCCCAAAGCCCAACGGCGGAGATGTTACTATCGCAAGAAAGCTGTACGAAGAGATTGCCGACTACGCCGAAACCAGAGGTGTCACCCCGCTTATCGAGACCAACGGGATTTTCTCGGACACCTCGCTGTTAAGGCAATTTATGGACACTATTCAATCTTCGAATAAGGGTGTGCTATGGGATATACATCATCCTTTCAGGTACAACGCCGAAAGCGTAGGGAAGACGGTGGAAAATATAGGTAAATATATAAAATACTGCCATATAAAAGATTCAGTAGTGGATAAAGGTCAAATCAGATACAAAATGACGGGATACGGCGATATTCCTATCAAAGACGCGGTAGTAAGGCTTAGAAATATCGGCTATAAGGGCTTCCTGACCTTTGAATGGGTAAAAAGGTGGATTACCAATCTTGAAGAACCCGGAGTAGTATTATGCCATTATATTAACTATATGAAAGCACTTAAATGATAAAAAGCATTGTTTTTTTATATAATGTGTAGTAAAATGAGACACAACAGGAGTAAATAATGAGATTAGTTAAACAAAATATTGCAAATTTTCTTACGGTAAGCAGATTCTTAATGGCGTTCGTGCTGTTCTTCTTTATCGGCAACAAGAATATGTTCTTACTGCTCTACGGCATAGCCTGGTTTACGGACTTTATTGACGGCACTATCGCGAAGGCAACGGGCACTAAGAGCGATTTCGGCTCTAAAATGGACGATATCGCCGATTACACTCTGATAGTTGTTATGATAATTATAATGATTATATGGATTAAGGCAGAGGTTTTCTATTTCCTTGATTTGATTATAGCGTTTATATTCATCAGAGTGTGCAACACGCAGATAACCAAGAAAAAATACGGTAAAGTATACATTATACATACCTATCTCAATAAGTTTGCGGGGTTCACTTCTTTCCTGCTGCCGTTTATTTATATCTGGACGGGTTTTCTCAACTTTACATACATCGTGCTTTTCGCTACGATTATAGCGTCCTTCGAGGAGACGGTGATTCATCTTACATCGACATATTACGATTCAGAGAGGAAGAGCATTTTTATTAAAGAGAAAGAATTGCAAGATTAATATGCGGTTTTAATGATAATAAGAGTCAGAATATAGATATAGTAATCGAAAAGTCAGGCACACCCCTGACTTTTTTAGTTGCGACTGTCGGAAATACGGAGCAATCGACCGAAAGAAAGACATTAGCAATAATTTCAAAACAAACTGCCTATACTATGGAGAAATTAATTTGAAATAGTGAAGCAGCTATAACATATGAAAAACAGTTTGGGACTTTTTAGGTACAATGACAGATTTACTAACATATATATTTTGCCGGAATACGCGGATATGGTATACTGACTATACGAACATATGTTCGATAAGATTTATGTCGAATAAACTTCACTGTAGGAAAGAATTCGATATTATTCGATATAAATCTACAGCATTCAGCATAAAAAGAAGGCACTTGGCATTGAACGAGGCGGCAGGCGGTAATATAATTAAGTCAAATTCAATGCCCCTGAATTTAATAATCATTAGGAGTTTAACTATGGAAAGCGATATTAAATCTCTATGGGCAAGAATTATTTTCTCTGCAATGAGAAATATAGACAGGATAATTTCCTCTTATGACAGGAAAATCGATTGTCTTGCAATGCAAGGCGGTATAAACAGAATTAATTATATGTCCACCCAAACTCTTCTCAATAAGATCATAGACTGCATTTATATGCGTCAGGGTCTTAGTAACCTCAAGGCGATTTATAACGGGGTTATCGCTCAAATGAATCCGAATTATGTAAAACTGCTTAAATTAAAGTTCATTAAGAACAGGAAGTTTCATGAGATTGCGTCCGAGCTAAATATAAGTATCAGAACGGTATTCCGCCATTACGATAAAGCGCTGAATCAATTCGGATGCGTGATGAAATTAAACGGATACAACGATGAATGGTTAGAAAGAGAATACGGCAAAGACCCTTATATCGATAAAATTAAGAATAAAGTCTATGAGGAATACAGAGACCCGGACAAAGCGCAGATTACCAAGAGATGCAATAATCTTAGAAAGATGCTCGACAATATCAGCGTGGTCTTAAACGAGGAAATAAAAGTAAATCTATAATTGGCATAATAGCTTGAAAATCTGTAATGAGACTAAGATAATAAGCGTGAATTTTGAAAAAAATTTACAGGTTATCTCCTTCTTCTGTAATCGCGCTTATTGTCGCGGTAGTCGTCATAATAATAATCTTCTTCGTAATCGTCATATTCGTCGTAATAATCCCTCGGAGGTCTGCGGTAATTTCTGCCGCCGCGTTTAGCGGGCTTAAACAGCAGGAATACTACGATTACGGCGGGAATGGAAATGCCTAATATGAGTATTACCCTGAGAAGGTTATTGGAAGGCTCGCCGGGAGAGTTATCCGAGGGAGAGGGCGAAGAGGACGGAGACGGCGAGGGCGACTCGTAAGAGGGATGGTCTGGGATGTTACTTACAAGTCCGGGATTGTCCGTCTTGGTAGCGAGCACATAGCCCGTCTTATATTCCGTGCCTACCAGGAATCTGACATAATACCAGATTACTTCGCCGTCCTCGAGATCGGGCATATACCCGAGGTACTCCATCTCGTCAGTATAGTTGTTGATAGGAAATATTACCGTCGACTTGCTTGAGGGCGAGGAATATGTGTTGAGAAATAATTCGGAAGCGTTCAGTTTAAGCGTTGCGGTGTAATAAGGGTCTTCAATGTCGAGCGTGGTCAGCGCGCTGACCGAGCTCTTGGACACTCTGCCTTTTACGCCGTTGTAAATGACATAGTAATAGTTATTGGATGCGGCAGGCTCGCCATCATGGAGGAGGTAGTAAGTCTTAGGCACGATGAATTCTTTGTCGTCGTCAATGACATCAGTGCCCATAGAATCGTAAATCGTCGCGCTGTCCGATGTGACGATATAATAACTTTTCTCCTCGGCAAGCGCAAAACGCGGCAAAATAAAAAGGCTGATATATATGATGGATAAAATTAAGAGCGCAAAACGGAATTTTCTCAAAATATCACCTCCTGATAATTATACATCAATTATATCTAAAAATAAAGAGAATAATTACATTAAAAGGTAATTTTATGGACATTAGGAATTCGTTGATGCTGAATGTAAAGCAATTAATCGATATAAAAAACGAATTAATTAAAAAAAACAGAGCGGCAAATCTCGATAATTACAATAAAGGCGACAAGATTCACTTAAAGCAGATGATGTTTCATAAATCCACTGCAAGAAACAGGTGGGTATTCGGAGGAAACCGCAGCGGCAAGACGGAGTGCGGAGCGGTGGAGACGGTCTGGACGGTGAGGGGCATTCACCCGTACAGACCAAATAAACGCGACGCGTCGGGCTGGGTTGTGTCCGTATCCTACGAAGTGCAAAGGGAGGTGGCGCAGAAAAAAATACTTAAATACCTTAATCCCGAATGGATTGTCGATATTGTCATGCAATCGGGCAAGAAAGGCGCGCCGGGTTACGGCGTAATCGATTACATAGTCGTAAAAAATGTGTTCGGCGGCGAGTCGACAATAGGATTTAAGAGCATTGACCAGGGGAGGGAAAAATTCCAAGGCGCATCCCTTGATTTCGTATGGTTCGACGAGGAGCCGCCCAAGGATATCTATGAAGAATGCCGAATGAGGGTAATGGATAGGCAAGGGGATATTTTCGGTACTATGACGCCCTTAAAGGGACTGACATTTATCTATGACGAAATATACCTCAATTCGTCAGCTAACCCCGAAATATGGCATATCACTATGGAATGGGCGGACAATCCCTACCTGAGCGGGAGCGAAATTCAATTGCTGTCCGACACATTACCAAAGGACAGCGTCGAGAGCAGAAGATACGGCAGATTCAGCGAGGCTGAAGGACTTGTGTATAAGGAATTCTGCCCGGAGACGCATGTTATCGACCCGTTTGATGTGCCGCGGGAATGGTATGACAATATCTCAATCGATCCCGGACTTAATAATCCGCTCTCGTGTCATTTCTATGCTGTCGACTATGACGGGGTAATTTATGTCATAGCCGAGCATTACGAAAAAGAAAAGGATATTTCTTACCATAGCGAGGCGATTAAGCGTATCGCGGATTCGCTGAATTGGCACAGAGACGGCAAGGGCAGATTATGCGCGTTAATTGACAGCGCCGCAAGCCAGAGGACGCTTGCGAGTATGAAGAGCGTATCCGAACTGTTATACGATAACGGTATAATAGTCAATTCCAAAGTCAATAAGGATATTTTCTCGGGCATTAACCGCGTCAAGGCGTTATTTGCCGAGAGACCGCCCGGAATTTATATCTTCAGAAACTGCGTAAATTTAATCCGAGAACTCAAATCCTATTGGTGGGGCAAAGGCGATACGCCGATAAAAAAAGACGATCACGCGCTGGACGAGTTAAGATACTACGTTATGAGCAAGCCTGCGCCTCATATGCCGGGCAAAAGAAAAAAATCAATTATAGAGCTAGATAAAGAGAAGATAATAAGGAATATGAGAAGGAGATGAAATGTCTAAGGTTTATGACGCTCTTTATAAGAAGGCGACGGGTTATAAGGTTAAGGAAGAGGTCAGGGAATACGACGGCGAGGATGAATTAATCAAGAAAAAAGTCATCGTAAAGAATGTGCCGCCCGATACGCAGGCAGCTAAGGTGTATCTCGAGATTGACGGCGGCAAGAAGTACATTAAGATGAGCGTAAAGGAATTACTCGAGGAAGCGGACAGGATTTACAAAGAAATAAAGGAGTTAGCCAATGGAAATAAGTAAAATCAATTTGATTGTAAGATGCGATATGGGGCTGTGCGGCAACAAGGCTGTGTATTCAATCAACAGAAGAAATAAAATCCTAAGAAGAAATATCAATCTCTGCGCGGATTGCGCCCGCAAACTATACGCGGAACTTGGAAAGCTGTTTACTCCCAAAAGCCCCGAAAATATCATCAAGAAAAGAACGGAGCGCGGCAAATGAAAAAAGAATTTGTCGAGGATATCGTAAACTCCGTTCAGGAGGAGTACTTAAAGGCAAGAGAGAAGAGAAAACCTCTTGAGCTCCAATGGCGGCTCAATATGAATTTTCTGATGGGTAACCAGTATTCTGAGATATCCTTAAGAGGCGATATTGAGGACTACGGCAAGCAGTATTTCTGGCAGGAAAGAGAGGTTTATAACCATATCGCGCCGATGATCGAGACAAGACTATCTAAGCTCAATACAGTTAAGGCGGATGTATCCGTAAGACCCGTAACGGGCGACGATTCGGATATAAACGCCGCAAAGCTGTCATCGGCGATATTAAATTCGATTTGCGAAGAAAACGACCTTTCCTCGCTTGTAACGGAAGCGAATATGTGGAGCGAGGTGTGCGGCAGCGCTTTTTATAAAATCGTATGGAACAGCCGCAAGGGCAAGGTTATCGGCAAATCCAAAAACGGCGAGATAATGGAGGGAGATATAGATATAGTCGTATGCCCTCCGTACGAGATATTCCCGGACAGTCTCAACGCTTCGGATATGAAATCGTTAAAGAGCCTTATTCACGCAAGAGCTTACCCCGTAAGCGAGATTAAGGATATGTACGGCGTAGATGTCGACAGCGAGGAAGTCAATGTATTCACTATGCAGAACTCGGACATCGGCGGCGGACTCGGCTATAACGCGTCCGTGCCGTCAATAGTCTTCAATACCGTGGACGGTTACGCTGTGGTGCTGGAAAAATACGAGATGCCTACTAAAGAATTTCTGAGGGGAAGATTAATTACCGTCTGCGGCGATAAGCTGCTGTATTACGGGGAACTTCCCTACAATAACGGGCCCTCCGACAACCCGGGGCTGCCTTTTGTCAGACAGTACTGCATTTCGACGCCGGGGAGTTTTTTCGGAACAAGCATTATAGAGAGGGTAATACCCATTCAAAGGGCGTATAACGCCGTTAAGAACAGAAAACACGAATTCCTGAACAGAATCGCTATGGGCGTGCTCGCGGTAGAAGACGGCTCCATTGATACGGATAATCTCGAAGAAGAGGGATTGTCACCTGGTAAAATTCTTATTTACAGACAGGGCAGCGCGCCGCCGCAAATGCTTACAATGGGCAGAGTCCCCCCGGAATTCACTCTGGAGGAGGAGCGCCTGCTCAATGAATTCATCATCATAAGCGGAGTCAGCGAATTTATGAGATTGTCGAGGACGCCCGACAATGTGACGAGCGGTATCGCCTTAAGTCTTCTTAAAGAGCAGGACGATACGCGTCTGTCGCTGACGGCGTCTTCAATCAGGGCGGCGGTCAAGGATATAGGCAGGCATATCCTGAGGCTTTACAAGCAATTTGCAAAGGTCAGGAGACTAAAACGCATCGCGGGCGATAACGGCGACATCGAGACGGTGTATTTCAGCGGCAACGACATTTCGAGCGACGACATAGTATTTGACTCGGAAAGCGAATTGATGGACACGCCGGCAAACCGCAAAAATATGGTCTTAGAACTCCTTAAAATGGGGGTGCTGACCGAAGAGACAGGAATACTGTCCAAGCGGACAAAGTTGAAAATACTAGAGGTTATGGGGCTCGGGAACTGGGAAACTGTCAGAGACATCGACGAATTGCATGTCAAGAAAGCGACGAGAGAAAATCTCGAAGCGTCAGCCTCGGAACTTATGCCCGACGATATCGACGATCATCAGCTGCATATAACGGAGCATATAAGGTATCTGATATCCCGGACGGATTTGGACGATAAAGTCAGTCATAAGCTGACGGAGCATATCAGAGCGCATAAACAAATAATCGCCTTACAGGCGGAGCAGGAGGATAAACATAGTGGACAATAAAGAACAAGTCAATTCAATTGACGCGGAGACGGAAACTCAAAGCGCCGAAGAGACCTCTTTGGGCAAATTCCGCGACAGCGAGACGCTGTTAAAGGCGTATAACGCTCTGGAAGCAGAATTTACAAGGCGCTCGCAAAAGCTGAAGGAATTGGAGAGCGCGGAGGACAAGGCGGATGCCCCCTTAAGCGAGCCGCTCTACAACAACCCCGAATGGCACAATATCGTACAGGAATTTGTCAAGAAAAACCCGGTAGCCGGAAAATTCAGAGAAGAAATAGCTGAAGAAATTCTTAATGACGGCGAATTGTCTAAGGACAAGCGCTGTCTGGATATCGCTTTAACGAGGATTCTGGCTAGAAAATATGTGCATCCGGAAGAGCTTATCAGCGACGGGGATTTTGTCGATAAATTCGTTATGAATAATCAGAGCATCAGAGACAGAATCATATCCGAATACCTCGAGGGCTTAAACCAAATTACTCCGCCCGAACTCATCAGAAAAAAAGGCGATATTCCGCTGTCGCCCCCGAATAAGCCCAAGACGCTTAAAGAAGCGGGGGAGCTTGCGGCAAAATTATTTAACAGGAGGTAGTAATGGTATCACTAACCACAGCTGAAAACGCGCTGAAAAATTTATATCTCGGCGTAGTCAGCGAACAATTAAACACTGGAATCAACCCTCTGCTTGCGAAAATCAAGCAGACATCAAGCGACGTATGGGGCAAGCAAATCGTAAAACTCGCGCCGTACGGTCTTAACGGCGGCGTGGGCGCAGGTACCGAGACCGGCGACCTGCCGGGCGCTTTCGGCAACAATTACGCGCAATTCAAGCTGGAACTCAAGAACCTTTACGGCACAATCGAGATCAGCGACAAGGCTATAAGGGCATCCGAAAACAGCGCGGGCGCGTTCGTAAACCTGCTTAATGCCGAAATGGAGGGACTCTTAAAGGCGAGCAAGTTTAATTTCGGCAGAATGCTTTACGGCGACGGAAGCGGCAAGCTCGCGACGACTAAAACTATCGAGGACGCGACCGACTTTAATATCATCGAGCTCAATAGCTTGAAAAATGTTATGGAAGGCATGGTAATAGATGTTTATCTAGCCGCGAACGACACCAAAGTTTTGTCCGGCAGACGGATATTATCTATTGACCGCGAGAACTCTACGATAACCGTGTCGGGCGAGGTAGCCTCTCATATCGGCACGGGTCATTACATAACGGTACAGGGCTCTAAAGGGCTCGAAATAACTGGTCTCGGCGCGATATTCTCTGACAGCGACCTTTACGGGCTTTCGAGGTCGGATTACAATTGGCTGAAGCCTTATGTCAAGGCCAACGCGGGCGAGATTTCATCTTCTATGGTGCAGGAGGCGATTGACTATATCGACGAGGTCGCGGGCGGCGCGATTAACTTTATCGTCTGTTCGTACGATGTCAAGAGATATTATCTCGATTACCTTTCGCTCTCGAGGACGAATATCGACTACATGAACCTTGACGGCGGCTACAAGGCGCTGTCGTACAACGGCATACCCTTTGTGTCCGACAGATTTGTCAGCGACGGCACGATGTACCTGCTTAACACCGACGACTTTAAGCTGCACCAGCTGTGCGACTGGCGCTGGCTTGAGGGCGAGGGCGGCAAAATCATCAGACAAAAGGCGGGTACGCCGACTTATTCGGCAACGCTTGTAAAATACGCCGACCTCATTTGCGACAAGCCCATCGGTCAGGCAAAAATCAGCGGCATTACGACGGCATAATGAAAGATACGCTTGTAGCGGTAAAATCGGATGCGCTTGACATTGTCAGGCGCATCCGCGAAATCGACAAAGGGTATTTTACGGTCTACAACCTTACTAAATCCAGATATGAAGTGCATCATGTCAATAATCCCGGAAATACCCTTGCCGTCGTTATTCCTTATAAGAAATTGGACAAGAGAGCCGTTGATTACGTGTTAAAGACGAGAATAGAGAGGATTAAACAAATCGAGACGGAAATCGAGCTGAATAACAGAAGAATCGAGCTCGATTATCAGAAGAAACTCATAGACCGCCTGATGATTTAACAATCCGCTTACCGCTTACATATAGGTATTAAGAGGAATTATGAAATTAAATGAAGTAATTGATACAGCGCTTGTCTACCTCAATCTTAACGATGAAATAAAGGTTACGGGCGCGGATTTGACGCCGCTTTCTAACAGAAAGCTCAGAATACTATTAAGGTGCGCGAATATCGTATACAGCGAGATTGCCTCGGATTATATGCCTCTAAAGGCTAAGGAAACGCTGGTCGCAATAGATAATAAGGTAGCGTATCAGAGCTTCTCAAGGCGCGTAATCGAAGTCGTCAAAGTCGTAAAAGACGGGGCGAATATTCCTTTTAGCGCGTATCCGAATTATCTCGAGGTAAACGCGCAGGGCGAAGTAGAAATCATTTACCATTATCTGCCCCAAGAAATTTCATTGGACGACGAAATCGAATACGGCGTCGGGCTGTCTCCTACGGCTTTTGCCGCGGGCATAGCAGCGGAGTATTCTCTCGTCAACGGAATGTACGATGAGGCGGTGGCTTTTGACAGGAAATACCGCGAGGCGCTTATAGGAGGAATGTCCAGAAGTAAATCCGGTTACATAAAGGGCAGGAGGTGGCTTAATTGAGATATATCAAAAGTTCCCGCGCCGTTAAACCTCAGAGAAAGCAAATTTTTATACCCTCGTTCGAGGGCGTAAGCCTTGAAGTCAGCGAGCATCTATTGCCATATAAATACAGTCCGATGAGCTACAATTACCGTTTTTCGGACGGCGCGCTGTCAGGCTGCGAGGGTATTGACAATGCTAAATTCCCGTTGTTTTCGGACAGTAGCGTAATTCACGAATGTCCCGTCGCGCCGAACAGTATCGTAGGGCTGTGGCTGTACAGAAGATATGATAATCAGAGCGAAATGCGGGACGACAGGATAATAATCAGATGCGCCGATAATAAATTCTACGAGACCAAATTCTTCTTTTCCGACAGCTTTCACGAATTAGCGGGGATTGAGACGGCGGGCAGGGTGAACACAGCAAGCTACCGCCTTAACGGCAACGATGTGCTGCTGATATCTTCGGAGTACGGCAAGCTGTGGGTGTACGATGGCGAGAATCCGCCGTATTCCGTCGATAATTCGCCTGAAATAAGCTCAATGTGTATTCATTACGAAAGATTATTCGCTACGACGGGCGGCGAGAAAAATCAAGTATGGTTCTCGGACGACTTTGACCCTACTAACTGGAATATCTCGATGAAAGAAGGAGGCTTTATCGAATTCAGCGATGACGCCGGACGCGCCAATAAGGTGATAAGTTTTCTAGATCATATATACATATTCCGCGATTACGGCATCAATCGGCTGACCGCCTACGGCTCGCAGAACGAATTCACGATGTCCAGGCTGTTTATTAGTTCGGGACGCATTTATCCCGATACGGTCGCTGCGGGCGGAGACAGGGTGTTCTTTCTCGCGGACGACGGCGTGTACGCGTTTGACGGCGTAAGCGCGAGAAAAATCCTTGCCAATATCCAACCCATGCTAAAAAGCAAGGATTACGCGACGGGCTGCATTCACGACGGCAAATATTATCTTGCGCTGCGACTTAAATTCGACGACGAAAAGGTGCTCTCCGAAAAAGAGCCGTTTAACCGCAATAACGCGCTTGTCGAATACGATTTTGTTACGGGCTCGGTCAATATCATACGCGGCGTTGATATCAATTGTATGCTGCCGATAAACCTTATTAACACTTCTATGCTGACGATGGCGTTCAGGAGCCTGAAGAGAAAGGAAATAGGGATGACGGTTGATTCGGGCGCGTTTTTCAATACGCCGATGCCCAAATTCTGGCGTACGCCGATGATAACATTTAACCGTAAGGACGGGAAATTTATCAGAGAAATAGCGGTCGACACCGAAGAAGATATCATCGTAGGCGTGTGGCATAACCGCTATTCGGAATTTAAGATTAACGGCTCGGATAAGATAAGCGTAATTAAGCCCGCTATCCTTGCGGACAAGTTCTACGTGTACTTAAAAAGCCCGGGTAATCGCGCGAGGATTAAAAGTCTTGCGGTTATCGCGGACTTAATATCGAGGTGACAATGGATTTATTAAAACAGACTTACCTTAGCGTAGTCGAATTGTCCAACAAAATAAAATACAGGGCGGACTATATTAATACGCTGCGATTTTCGGACACGGGCGCCGGTGGCATTTATCGGATGAGGTTCAGCGCCGAAAGAGGACAAGGCGCGTTGACCGTCGAGGCTGAACAACCGATTAAAATGTTGATTCTCCTTGACGGTAAATTAATTTACGCTGGCTCGGACAGGGTAATCGACGCGCGATATGAAATCGGGAACGCCACGCACGAATTGACGGTCACATACCCGGAATCATATACGGGCAGTCTTAAATTTACGCTGTCGGGAAAAGAGATTTTAAGGCGGGATAAGTATTCATATGTATGTTATGACGAGGTTAACGACACAGTTTACCTGACAGACGAAAGGGGCAGCGCGTACAGCTTGAATAACTCGGAAGAAAATCCCGTCCTAACGCATTCGGGGTCGCCCGTAAGCGGTGTATTGTACTTCTCAAACGGCGTTTATTATCCCGCGATGGCGACGGTGTCCGACGGCGAATTGATTGTCACGGATTGCGGCAATATCAATATGCCGGACAGCGATGTCTCCTGCGCGGTCATATTGAACGCTTTAAGCGGCGATTATCATTATTCGGTGTATTACATTAAAGGCAACCTGATTAAAAGGATAGTTAAAGACGCGGGAGGCTTTCGGACGATAGAGTCCGTTGACGCTCTGCCGTCGGTAAAACTTGCCTCGACGGGCGGAAATACATTGTTCTTTATGAGCGAAAAGGGAGTATGGAACGCGCTGACCGAGAGCATTTCAGGCGGCGGAATCGTTACGACGCTTACCGCTCTGAATTGCTATGCAGCGCCCGCCTGCAATCAAGGGCAAGTTTATGTGCCGGTAAACGGCGTATTCTCGGATATGAACGGCAGAGAGATTACAAATGCGGATACGCTGTTTTTCATCAAAGGTAAAGCGTATCTGTTATGGAACAGAAAAATAACCAAATTAAATGAGGAGGATATCTTGTGGTAAATGAATTCCGATTAAAAGTCGAACACGCCGATTTAGGCTATGAGCTTGCGAAAGCAAACGAGAAATTTATGATGGACAAGCTTAAAGCGCTGGACGAGGCGTATAAGGCGGTCAAGGCGAACAGGCTTGAGAACTACATAAAGTCTTTGCCCGAATCGCTGAATTTAGAAAAAGTCATCTATAACGCGCCGTCTGACGACAAGCTGAAGCAAAAGGCGGAAAGTATGCTATGCTCCGAGTATCTCGACGGTCATCAGAAAATCATCCAAAACATCGATAACACGAGAAAAAGTCTGCTCGGGAGAAAAGAGAGCTTAAGCGAAGACCAGCAGAGCGTATTAAAGGCTCTCGATGAAAAATACGAACAGATTAAAGAAAGCATAGGTAACGAAGTGTTAAAAAGAGGCGTCGGAAGGTCTTCGATAGCCGTAAACCGTATAACCGACGCGGCGCTTTTGAGAGCGGAGCAGGCGGGCGTTATCGAGAGCGAGACGAGAAAAGAGATTAACGCGATTGAAAATAAAATCATTGAGCTTAACAAGGAAAAGGAAGATTCGGTACGAGCTTTTGACCTCGCCCACGCCGTAAAGGTGCAAAAAGAGCTGGACAAGCTGATAGCGGAAAGGGATAAAAAAGCCAAAGAAGTTATCGAGTACAACAACAAGGTCGAAAAGCAGGAGACGGATTACATTGCCGATCGCGCCGAGAAAATCAGCGATTATGAGGACAAGATTAAGCGCGAGGGCATTCAGGACGAAGAGTATTTCAATAAATACGGTTATTATCCGAGCATGAAGCAGGAATATGAGGAAAGGTATAAGGTAGCGTTCGACTTTTATGACAAGCTCGAAACCGAGACGGCGAAAAGAGTTCTTAACAATAACCGCGAACTGGAGAAATATCTGGGCCCGGTGTACTACAACAAGTTAAGAACAGCGATACTTATGAGGAAATAATTATGGTCTGGGACGAAGTAGTGAAAGTAGCGGCAGCCAACGGGCTGTGGGCGACGATGTTTGTAGGGCTGCTTATTTATCAATTGCAGGACAGCCGCAAAAGAGAGAATAAGTACATCGAGACCATTGAGAAACTGACTGATAGTCTAAGCGTTCTCGAAGATGTCAGAGAGGATGTAAAAGTAATCAAATCGCTTGCCAATAAAAGCGGCAGAAAGAGCAGGGAGGCTGTATTATGAATATTAAAAACAAGTTAAGAAATTACGGTTTCTGGCTTTCGGTAATAAGCGCGGCGCTGATGCTGATTCAGGCATTCGGCGTAAAAGTCGATATCCCCGTGCTAAGGGAAGCGCTTATATCCGTATGCGGACTGCTCGTTATGCTCGGCATAATCAGCGACCCCGACAAAGGAAAGGGGTATAAAGACAAATAATGCCGCTGTCCTTGAACGGACAGCGGAATATTATTTCTTGGTTTTTCTTATTAATTCGTTAGGAGCAGGTTTTCCGTCTGATTTTATTCTTTCTATTTCGCTTCTTAAGCGGCGGATTTCGTCTTTTAAGGAATTGTATTCCGCGCTGATTATTTCTTTGTCCGCGGTGTCGCCCATTAGCTTGGATAATAGCCTGTATTTTAAGTAATCGTTAGTCGTGTCTTTAAGTTTGCTTTCTATTTCTCTGTTGTCTATCACAGATTCGACATATTGCTTTCTTAACCTGTACAGTTCGTCTTGCTCTTCGCTCTGCTTATTGAGCTTAACGGTATACCGCTCCGTTCTTAGCTCATTCCTTTTGATGAGTTTAAGCATTCTGTTGCGTTCTTTTATCACCCTGTAAATTTTTCTTTTGAGCTTGCGTCTGCCCATGCGCGGCGCGTGCTCGTTTCTCATCCATAACGGCACTTCGCCGTCGCCGTCGGAGACTTTCAAATCTATGTCCTCGGTTTCGTTTCGTAATACGATATTATCCGAGCTCAGAACGGGGTATAATTCAAGAGGCAGCGTTTCTTCGTCTTCTTTTACGATTCCGACGGTCGAGCCTATGAATTTTACCGCGTTCTTTATTAGGATATTAAAGATATTTTTCTTTTTGTCCTTTTTGGGTGTCATACTGTAATGATAATATACCGTTAATTTATTGTCAATTTATATTATGCCGTCGAGCGGCAGAATACAAATACATCCGAGCCCCCGAAATTATTCATAAAGGCGGCGTTTACCGAGTGCGAATACATAAACGCTATTGCCAGATTATTCTTTATATACAGCTTGACCGCGTTGTCTTGGTAATAGCCGCCGATTACCTCCGAATAGGTTACCGCGTTGTTAGAATTGTAATTGATTATTCTTGTATCTTTGGTGCCGCCGTGCGACACCGCGTCTGCGTAGAAGTATATCGCGTCCTGGGTATAGCAGAAAGATTTAATCGAGGCTATATCCTCGAAATCTCTCTCGTTTACGGTGATTATATCCCCGAATCTGCAGAGGTGCTTGGATATCGTCGGGTATTCGCTGTAAATAAATGTGATATAGCCGTTATGCAGCGGATAGAAGTCGCCGCCGTTGCCTTCTCCTATAGCCGTTCTGAAAAGTTCGCTCATGGAATTTGACACGCATTTGAGATAGAGCGTCTTGCCGCTTAACTCGAGCAGGGTAAATCCGCCTTCGGGAGTGGGATAAATCTTTAATAAGCGGCTGTTGGTCAGCAGGCGCTTGTTTATAAGTCCTCCGGAGCCGTTAATTGCCGTAAGATACGAGCAAGGCGTTTCGGATTGCTGATTGACGATTATAGAAAAACCGCTGACCGACGGGAAAATTTCCAATACGCCCGCCTCGCCTTCATACGCGATAACATTCGAAAAGAGCCTGTTAAGCGCCTCGTCATACGCAAAGACCGTCATATTCTTGCCTTTTATCCCCGCGCACAGCACGAAATCCCTCGTGTAATACATCTTTAGCTGCGTGAAATCGTCGCTTGTTACCGCTTTGGAGTATTCAAGGTCAAAGTTGACATCGTAATATGTAATTCCGCCCGCGCCTTTAGCCGCTATTAAAATCCCGTTGTTGTTTATTTTCGAACACAGGTATTTTTCGTTGCGGGTATTTATCAGCGTGACCGTAGACAATAATGTGCCCGAGTAATCAAGTTTCGCGACCGCAACGCTCTCGGTCTCGGCGCGGTAATCGCCGCCGTTTGACGCAGTCTCTAAAATGAGGTAATAATAACCTCCTATATCTATGACATCCTTCAGCTTATCGCTCATAGGGCCTCCCGTATTGATATGGTATTCGCCGCCCTCGCCCGTTACGGCGCTTCGGGGTAAGATCGAATACACGATTGTCTGAGCGGGAGGCTCCTCATCCTCTTCCTCCTCATCACCCGGAGTGGAGCCGGGAGTATTAGTCGGATCCGGTTGCTCTTCGGTCTGACCTTTGGGCGTTATCAAGAAGACATTTCTGTACAGAAAGAAAAAGAACAGGCTTATTGCAATTAACACCGTAACGGTTATCCATTTGATGACCGCTTCGCCGTATTCGCTTTTTTGCATAGCAGCCTCCTGAATTTTTTCTATATACTATCACAAAAAAACGCGTTTGTGCGGAGGATAACAAAGTATGTTAAAATAAACTATCTTTTGCAGCATTTTGATATAAGGTCGACTATTTCAACATTAGAAGCGCTCTTTAATATGCGTTTAGGCGAAGGAGCGTCGTATAAGTAATTAATTGCTGAAATAAGACTTTCTTTGGATAAATTCTCTTGCCTTATCACATACGCCGCGCCGGATTTCGCGTAGTATGCCGCGTTTAATTCCTGATCGCCTCGAGACGCGCCGCCTTTAGGCAGGGGAATTAAAATCATCTTCTTGTTGAGCGAATTAAGCTCGGCTAGCGATGTAGCGCCCGCCCTTGATACGACGATATCGGCAAGCGCGAAATAATCTTCGATATTTGTCGCAAATTCCACGCTTTTATAATATTTATCGGTGAAGTCAATCTTATTCCTGCCCGTTAAGTGCAGGATATTGAATTTCTTAACGAGTTCGGGCGCGGCTGCGGCTATTGCTTGGTTTATCGCCTTGGAGCCCTGGCTTCCGCCCATAACGAGTACGGTCGGACGCCTAGGCAGACCGAGTTCGCGCATTAATTTATCTTTGTCGCCCGCCTTTATCCAATCTCTTACCGGCGTGCCCGTATATACCGCGTTCCGCGCTTTGGTTTCGGGAAAAGAAATAAATGTCGCCTCCGAAAATGCGGAAATCAGCTTATTTGCAAGACCTAGCGTCATATCCGACTCGTGGCATATTACGGGGATTCTTAATAGTTTTGCCGCGTACGCTACGGGTAAAGACGCATATCCGCCTTTCAAAAACACTATTTCGGGCGATAGCTCTTTCATAATTTTTTTAGCTGATTTAATACCTTTTAACAGCTTGAACGGGATATCGAGATTCGAAAATATCTTATCCCGCCTGAGTTTTACGACCTCCACGGTAAAAAATTCTATACCGTGATCACTTGTAATCTTCTCTTCAAGGCTGTCCGCGCCGCCCATATAATAAATTCTGTCAAAGCGCTTCCTAAGCTCGGGAATAAGCGCCAAATTCGGCATAATATGACCTGCCGTTCCTCCGCCCGCAAGAATGATACTATGCATATTCACCTCATTCCATAGTATTTATAAAAGCGCGTTAATGTTTCATAATAGGCTGTAATTACGGAAAATTCTTTATAAAGAATATCATCAAGGTATTGATATTACGACAAAAATGATGTAAAATAAGTGCGTTGAGATAAAGGAGAGAAAATGAAAGAGCTTAGTTTTAAGAGTTTTGACAATAAAGAAATAGCTTACTGTCTATGGGACGATGTTAAAGAAAAGAAAGCCGTCGTGCAAATAGTGCACGGCATGGCTGAGCATATATTAAGATACGACGATTTCGCTAAATTTCTCAATTCTAACGGCTACATAGTCATAGGCGACGACCACAGGGCTCACGGCAGGACCGAGGGCGAGAGCCGGCGGGGCATCTCGGACAAGAACTGCTTCGATAATACGGTCAGAGACCTTGAAATGCTGTCCGATATCGCTATAAAAAAGTATAAACTGCCGCTTTTCGTGCTCGGGCATAGTTATGGCTCCTTTCTCACGCAGAAATATATTCAGTTAAGAAGCGACAGAATTAAAGGCGCGGTACTTTCGGGCAGCGCGTTTATGGGCAGCGCGCTCGTCAAGCTCGGTAAGCTCATCGCGAATTTGCAGGGCGCGTTCATAGACCATGAAAAGCCCGCAAAGCTGATTTCCAAGCTGTCGTTCGGCGCGTTCTCCAATCCGTTTAAGGATTCTGATCTCCCGAACAGATGGCTTTCGAGAGACCAGGAAATCGTCAAGAAATATAACGCCGATACTTATTGCGGTTATGTGATGAGCATAGGCTTTCAGGTATCCTTTATGAACGGTGTTACCAAGCTGTATACCGCCGAGGGTCTTAATAATATCCGCAAAGACCTGCCGATATTTATCGCGAGCGGCGCGCTCGACCCGGTAGGCGGCAACGGCAAGCTCGTCAATCAGCTGTTCAATATATACGGCTTGACAGGTCTCACCGATTTAAGTCTAAGACTGTATGAAGACGCGAGACACGAAATCTTGAACGAAACCAATAAGGATGAAGTGTATAACGATATACTAAGCTTCTTCAACGATAAACTTTAAGTATTTAGCCTATTAAAATAATTATTATTTATTAAGCCCTCTTTCGAGGGCTTATTTGTTTCGCTTGTTGTAATAGGCAAGCAGACAAAAAAGTGCTTTTCAATGGGCACTAGATATGGTATAATATATGTATTATTACGCAATATCTTGTAAAAAATTGTAAATGCACGGAGGAGTATAGTGGGAGCAAAATATTCTGCTGAGGATATTCAGGTACTGGAAGGACTTGAAGCGGTAAGACTACGCCCCGGAATGTATATCGGCACTACGGGCGCCAAGGGACTTCATCATATTCTATGGGAGATCGTCGATAACGGAATCGACGAACTCGCAAACGGCTACGGCGACACCCTGAGAGTTACATTGAACGCGGACAACAGCGTCTCGGTGGAAGATAACGGCAGAGGAATCCCGATTGATATACATCCCACGCTGAAAATCAGCGGCGTCGAAGTGGTTTTCACGCAATTGCACGCAGGCGCGAAATTCAACAGCGAGACTTACAGTTATTCGGGCGGACTGCACGGCGTGGGCGCGTCCGTGACTAACGCGCTTTCCGAATGGCTCAATGTTGAAATTTTTACCAGAAATAAAGTTTATTACATCGAATTCTATTCGCCCGAGGTAAACGGCAAAATATTAAGCGGCATTGTTAAAAAACCCCTTTCAGAGACAGGCAGAAAGACTGAAAAGACGGGTACGAGGGTAACATTTATGCCGGACAGGCGTGTTTTCGGCAGAGAGAAATACAGTTTTCAGACAATTTCCACAAGACTTCAGGAACTCGCGTTCCTGAACGGCGGGATAAAGATTATTCTCGAGGATTTAAGGAGCGAGGGCGAGCCGGCAAGAGAGGAATACCATTACAAGGGCGGACTTACCGATTATGTCAGACACTTAAACGAATCAAAGCTCAGCCTGTACACGCAGCCCGTTTTCGCAGAAGACCGCGAAGACACATATTATGTCGCGTACGCCATTCAGCACACGGACAGTTACAGCGAGAGCATTTTCTCGTATGTAAATAATATCCCGACGACCGAGGGCGGCACGCACGAGACGGGCTTTAAGTCCGCGCTGACCAAAGTGATGAACGATTTCGCAAGAAAGCGCGGGCTACTTAAGGAAAAGGACGAGAATTTGCTCGGCGAGGATTTCAGAGAGGGAATAACGGTAGTTCTAGCCGTCAAGATGAGAAATGTCCAATTCGAGGGACAGACCAAGACCAAGCTGGGCAATCCCGACGCGCGTATGGTAGTAGAGCAAATTGTAATCAACACTCTCACGAAATATTTCAACGATAAGAAAAACATTAAAACGGGTGAGACGGTTATAGCTAAAGCGATAGAGGCGGCAAAAGTCAGGACTGCCACTAAAAAAGCCAAAGAGCTCGCGAGAAAGAAGAATTCCGCTACAAGCGGCAACCTTGTCGGCAAGCTGTCCGCATGCACGGGCAGAAAGGCGGAGTTAAACGAGCTCTTTATAGTCGAGGGAGACAGCGCGGGCGGCAGCGCCAAGCAGGGCAGGGACAGGTCTTTTCAGGCGATACTCCCTCTTCGCGGCAAGCCTATTAACGCCGAGAAAAAGCGTATCGAACTGCTGTTGAAAAACGAAGAAATCTGCACGATAATCAACGCAATCGGCGCGGGCTTCGAGGATGACTTTGAAATCAATCAGCTTAAGTACCATAAGATAATAATTCTTGCCGACGCGGACCAGGACGGCGCGCATATAAGGGCGATACTGCTGACTTTCTTTTACAGGTATATGAAAGAACTCATTATAAACGGACACCTTTATATCGGAATGCCGCCGCTTTATAAGGTCGAGAAAAAGGGCTTTATAAAGTACGCGTACAACGATAACGATTTGGCGGATATCGTCGAGGAAGCGGGCAGAGGCTATAAAATTCAGCGTTACAAAGGACTCGGCGAGATGAATCCCGAACAGCTCTGGGATACGACGATGAATCCTAAGACCAGGATGCTGACAAGGGTAACGATTGATGACGCGGCGAACGCCGAAAGGGTAATAAGCACTCTTATGGGCGATAATGTGGAGTCGAGAAAGAAATATATTTACAAATACGCGAATTTCAACAAGGTTGACGATTTCGAGAAAATAGGAGTCTAAGATAAATGTCTAAAGTGAAACAAATGCAATTTGAAGAGGTCAGCCGCATAATAGACAGAGTTGTGGAATCTTCTCTTGAAGATTTAATGCACGGCGCGATGATGCCGTATTCGGAATATGTCATTCTCGACAGGGCGCTGCCGAGAGTGGAGGACGGCTTAAAGCCCGTGCAGAGAAGGATATTGTATACGATGCACGAACTGGGGCTTACGCCGGACAAGCCGTACAAGAAAAGCGCGCGAATTGTCGGCGACTGCCTCGGCAAATATCACCCTCACGGCGATTCCTCCGTTTACGGGGCAATGGTCAGAATGGCGCAGGACTTCAATATGAGCATGTGTCTTGTAGACGGACACGGCAATTACGGCTCGGTTGACGGCGATTCGGCGGCGGCTATGAGATATACAGAGGCAAGGCTCAGCCCGATAGCGGTCGAGATGTTGAGAGATATCGATAAAGACACCGTTAAATGGTCTCTAAACTTTGACGATTCCTTAAAAGAGCCGGATATGCTGCCGTCGAGGTTCCCGAACATTCTCGTCAACGGCGCGAGCGGTATAGCGATAGGGCTTGCGACTAATATACCGCCTCATAATCTCGAAGAGGTCATAGACGGCGCGATAGAGCTTATCAATAACCCGAGAATGAATCTCGAAACGCTGATGAATACGATTAAGGCGCCCGATTTCCCGACGGGCGGCTATATCATAGCGGGCGAGGGGTTAAAAGAGGCTTACGAGACGGGAAACGGCAAAATCAAATTAAGAGCAAAAGTCGCAATCGAAAAGAATGGCGACAAGCATCAGATTGTAATTACCGAGATACCATATCAGGTCAATAAAGCGAATCTTCTGCAATCCATTATGGAATTAAAAGAGAGTAACCATAAGGATTTCAATATGATTTCCGATGTCGTTGACGAGTCGGACAGGAGGGGAATGCGCGCGGTCATTAAGCTTAAAAAGGACGCGGACGCTAACAAAATACTTAAAGCGTTGTTTATAAAGACCAAGCTCGAGGTGTCTTATAGCATAAATATGGTCGCAATAGCCGACGGCAGACCGCAGCAATTAGGGCTTGTCCCTATGCTCAAGTATTATATCGAATACCAGAGGAATTTAATACTTAAGCGCTCGCAATTCGACCTTGCGGCGGCTAAAAAGAGGGAAGAAATCCTCTCCGGGCTTCATAAAGCGATATTAAATATCGACGAGGTCATCGCGATAATTAAAGGCGCGTCCTCGATATCGGACGCGAAAACCACATTGAAAGATACTTTCGGATTCTCCGAAATTCAGGCAGTCGCTATACTTGAAATGAAATTGGGCAGGCTGACCAATCTTGAGATAACAAGGCTTATCGAGGAATTAAAGGCGGTCAGGATACTGATTGAGGAATTGAGCGAAATAGTCGCGTCCAAATCCAAACAGTACGAGGTCCTGAAAAGGGAATTAAAGGATATAAAGAAAAGATTCAAGATTGAGAGAAAGAGCAACATAATCAGCGAAGAATTCGATATCGAGATTCCCGTAGACCAAGCCAACGGCGATACCGCCAAAGCGCGCGAGGGAATAGTAATACTTAACCGCAACGGGCTTATCAAGCTCGTTAGCGAAAGGTCTTATCAGCTTGCCGACAAGCAGATTTCTAAGCTTGACG
This sequence comes from Christensenellales bacterium, assembly GCA_050952545.1. Classification (GTDB taxonomy): domain Bacteria; phylum Bacillota; class Clostridia; order Christensenellales; family CAZKXV01; genus JBMNLD01. Next base: position 175,831 of record JBMNLD010000001.1, on the reverse strand, counting down.
ATATTTCCATACCCGTACAGTCCATAAGGCTCGGCGAGGGCGCGGCGTTGATTGCTATCACGAATAAAGGCAACGCGGTAAGGCTTGACCTTGACGCGGTGCCCGAAAAAGGCTTTAAGGCAAAGGGCGCGGAATTAAAGGCGGTATGCCCGTCCGCGTTAAGCGGCGAAAAAATCGTTAAGATATTGAGCGTCGGCGATACCGGCGATAAATATCTGTATCTTATGACGCGCGACGGCGTAATAAAGAAGAGCGCTTTGAACGAATACGATGTCGCGAGGGATTATTATCAGGCTATTATATTAAAGGACGGCGACGAAGTGATAAACGCCGAAGAAGTCATCGGTACGCAAAGCATATTATATGTCACGGAGCAGGGAATGTGCTTAAATTCCGTCATCGATTCCATACCCGTTCAGGGCAGGAAGGCGTCGGGCGTCAAGGGCATTAACTTAAACGACGGCGACAGGGTGCTTTTCGCGTCGCAGGTGGACTGCGAGGGCGAAATAATAGCGATAACGGATACGGGTTATGCAAAAAGAATTATCTGCGCGACAATCGAGCTTTCGCAGAGATACAGGAAAGGCATTAGCATTTATAAACTTACGGGAAGACAGGGGCAGAAGCTGATTTTCTCGGGTTATGTCAAGACGCCCTACGACCTGGCGCTGCTTATAAACGATACGGATATATTGAAACTGAATACCGAGGATATCTCTTTGGAGAGCAGAACAAGCGTAGGCAGAGAGCTTATTAAGGATAAAGACAAGCGGATAACCGATGTGATAATAAAAGCGGAAAATATTTAGATTTCCGCCATCTCGTCGCATTGCGACGAGTAGAGCGGTGACAACTTCCGCTGTCCGTTCAAGGACAGCGGAATAAACAGAATTGCGCTTGTTATAAATTTTTAGTTGTGGTATAATAATTAACCGTTAGGGGAAATTTATTATGCATTTGTTAGAATTGAAGGATCTTTCTAAGTATTACCATACGGGAGAGGTGATTACTCTCGGGCTGAGAAAGGTCAATATGTCTTTTGACATCGGCGAATTTGTAGCGGTGGTCGGCGAGAGCGGCAGCGGCAAATCCACGCTGATGAATGTCATCTCGGGTATGGACACATTCGAAGAAGGCGAGATGTACTATAAGGGAGAAGAGACTTCTTGCTTTACCGCGGACGAATGGGTAAGTTACAGAAAGAACAATATCTCGTTTATCTTTCAAGACTACAATTTAATAGACAGCTATACGGTGTTTCAGAATGTCGAACTCGCGCTTTTCGAGAGTTTTCCCGACAAGAAGCAGCGAAAGGAAAGAGCGCTGGAACTCATAGATAAGGTGGGTCTGAGCTCGCATATCAGGCACAAGTGCACCAAGCTTTCGGGCGGTCAGAAGCAAAGAGTGGCGATAGCGAGAGCGCTCGCTAAAGACGCTCCGATAATTATCGCGGACGAGCCTACGGGTAATCTGGACGAGGCGACGGGTAAATCGATAATAGAGCTTCTTAACAATATTTCCCGGGACAAGCTGCTGATTATGGTTACCCATAATTACGAGGATGTCAAGGATTACACGACGCGCAAGATAAGGCTTTATGACGGCTCGGTCGCGGAAGACAGAAAGGTCAGGGATAGGGATGCCGCGGGTGAAACGGAGACCAAGATTGATAAAGCGCCCGTTAAATTCGGCGTAAAAGTAAAAAATTATCTTACAATCGCGCGTAACAATGTATTATCCGCGCCGAAAAAAAGTCTTTTCGTATTCTCCGCGATGTTCCTGTCCTCGATAATCTTTATATTTTATTTTCTTTTCGCTTTCAATAACCTGTTAATGTCCTCCGAAAAGGATAGTTTCGGTAACAGAAAGGATACCGCTATCGTCTATAAGAGCGGCAAGCCGCTGTTAACCGAGAGCGACAAGGAGGTTTTATTATCCGTAACGGGTGTTGAGGAAGCGTTGCTTCACTACGGCATATATAATCTCAATACTTACGGTTACAGCGTATATACTCCCGAAACGCTCTTCAAGGATATGCCCGAATTTGATAGCGGTTTTTATGGCGATAATATCCTGACTTTGGCTAACATTAATAAGAAAAAAGTTATTTTAGGGCGTTTTCCCGAAAAAGACGACGAAGTGTTAATCGGATATAGGGAATACTATAATCCGGATCCCGAAGTACTTGATATAAAAGTTTCCTTTCAATTCGGCGGAGATAATACTGTTTATAAAGAATACACAATTGCGGGTTTTGTAACAGCCGAAGAAAACGGTATATTTTTAAGAGCTTCCGAGATAGAATCATTGTCTAAAGAACATGCGCTGAATGTTGTTCCTAATAATTTTACTGTCCATAGTGATAGCTTTTCTATATACGGGGTATTACGGGACAGTTTTAAGGTAACGGAAGATATCGAGCTTAACGAAGCATACCTAGTATATGACGAGGAGCGCACATATAGATATTATGATAAATTATACGAATTGATTAATTATTTTAATTCGGGCGAAGAAGAAATAAATATTACTGTTTACAAGGAAACCGGAACTTACCTTAAGGTTTATAAAGTAAAATGCGCCACTAAAAGTAAAAACCCGGAAATATTTAACGAGTATTATGAAAACGCTCCGATACTGCTGGTTAATAGTAAGACATTTTTCTATACTGAGGAATACGCTCAATTGAGCAATTCGGTCGCTGTTATTCTTGACGAAGATTACCCTATAGCAACGACAATCGCGAGCCTTAGGAATAAAGGTTATAATGTAGTGTATTATTACGGCAATTCAGGCGATTACAAATATATTATTATGGTTATGCTGACACTGATGCAAGCCGTTCTTATCGGCTTGATAATGCTGTTGCTCGGAGCGATAATATTAACCGAAGTGCTGAAGAAAACTCTCGCCTCCAAGAATAAGGATATAAATATACTGAGAACGCTGGGTTATGACAATAAAACAATTAAATTCATCAATTATTCCGAATTCATATTGACTAATCTAGCCTCGTTCTTTACGGTATTTATATTAATTACCGCCGTGTATTATATAGCCTTGCTTTCGGATAACATTAAATTTATCTCTGCAATGTATGCCATTCTGCCGTACGGCGCGTTTCATTATCTGACGCTTGCCTCGTACGCTATTTCTTTATTTATTGTTGTCGTTCAATCGTTTATTATTTTACGACGCTATAATAAGAAGATGAAAAAACGCTCGATTAAACAGGCTTTAAGCTCCGGCGAGGTGTAATATTATGATTAAACTCAATAATTTAGATAAATATTATTATAAGAATAAATCTAACGAAATCCATGTAATAGATAACACCTCGCTGGAATTTCCCGAGACCGGTCTTGTCGCGCTGCTCGGCAAAAGCGGCTCCGGCAAGACTACGCTGTTAAATGTTATAGGGGGCTTAGACAGCTTTGACAAGGGCAGCATCGAGATAGACGGCACTGTGTTAAACCGTTATAACCCCAAAGTCATAGACGCAATGAGAAGCAAGAAGATAGGCTATATATTCCAGAATTACTATCTTCTGAACGATAAGACGGTATACGAGAATTTGGAGATTTCCCTAAAACTCGCGGGCTTTAGCGACAAGGAACGGATAGATAAAAGAATAGATTACGCGCTTTCGCTCGTAGGGCTCTTAAAGTATAAGAAGAGGACTCCCAACACGCTTTCGGGCGGTCAGCAGCAGAGAGTGGGTATCGCAAGAGCGCTTGTCAAGGGCGCGTCCGTAATTATAGCGGACGAGCCGACGGGCAACCTCGACAGCGATAATACATTCGAGGTAATGGACTTGCTTAAAGGCATATCCAAGAGTTGTCTTGTCATACTCGTAACTCACGAAGAGGATATCGCGAATTTCTTTGCGGACAGGATAATCAGGATAAGAGACGGCAGGGTTTATGAGGATTATATTAACGATAGCGTAATGAATCTGACCGTTCAGGACAATAAGAAGATTTTCTTAAAGGACCTAAAATACAACGAGACGTTATCTCTTGACAATGTAACCATTAATTATAACGGCGACAGAAAGAGCAAGTTCGAGATTAACATTATCGAAAAAGACGGAAGGCTGTTTATTGACAGTTTCAACACCTCGATGCCCGTAACGCTTATTGACGACAAGAGCGAAGTCAGGGTGGTGGACGCGCACTTTGAAGAGAAGAAAAAAGGTCAGCACGAATCCGTCAATGTAGACAGAGAGATTTTGTCCGAGACGAATGCGACATCGGGAAAGAGCGTAATAAATACGGCATCCGTATTCAAGAAAGCATGGATTAGCTATTTAAGGAAGCCTTTCAGAAAGAAAATGCCTTCCCATATGATACTCTTTCTTACAGCGGCGGTGATTACGGTAATAGTTGCGTTTCTGAATATGTTTTTAGTTTTCAATGAATCTAATTATCTTAATAATAGAAATACGGTAAATATGCTTATGGCAGATTCAGCGGACTATACGGTTTACGAGGGAAAACACGGAATCGAGAAGGTGTGCTTAAGCTACGGTTCAATTTATTTTACGCCGTTTTTTAATTCTAATGCGGAGAATTATCGGTCGCATATTGATAATGTGACGATTTTTCCTGCAGATGTGCTTGACGACCCGAAAATCGTTAAGGGCAGGATGCCCGAATCGCCCTACGAAGCGGTTGTCGATGTCAAGACTTATAAAAAAAGAGCGGATGCCATAAAATCTTACGGTAACGAGAATAATTATGAGTTTTTAATAGGAGAGGAATTACATGTATCAAATAATGTTTTTATTATATGCGGAATTATAGACTCCGGCTATCACGGCGCGTGGATTGACGGCGGGACGCTTTACGATATACTCGATAATAATAGAATAGGCAAGATCTTATTGCTATACGACAAGGAAGAATTCTCTGAATGGGCAAAGCAGCAAGGCATAACATATTTAGATGAATACGAATGGCTAAAGAAGGATTTTCAGACAATAAGAGGAACTTTACTGTATACGCTGACAGGGGTAATCATCGCGGCGATAGCTTTTATGTTCGGCATAGCTTCGCATAGCGTTAAGACCAATTTTATAAATAACATCAAGGTCATAGGCACTTACAGGTGCATAGGCGTTAAAAAGTCCGAGCTGTTAAAGGAATTTGTTTTCGAGAATTTAATTACGCTCACTTTTTCGTCGCTGATAGGAGTAATAATTGCGGGGTTTATTCTTTACATCATTAAGCCTTTGTACGACGACGATGTATTCAGCCTTAACATCAACGCGCTGTTGTTTATAATTGTTACGGCGCTGATTTACTCCGTAAATATAGGCTTTACCGCGTTAAAGGTATATTCGCTATTAAGGCTTACTCCCGCTGAAATCATGGCAAAATACGATATCTAGACTTTCTTGACAATGACGGTATTTACGGCTTTTACCTGCTTGGTATACTTTCTGATACTGTTAAAGATATTTCTTATATGGTCGGCAATACGCTCGAGATTTGACACAAGACTCAGAAACAGCGCGCCCGTCTGCGCCGTGCAAATGCGTTCGTTAAGTCTTCTTATGTGGGTATCGGACAGAGCGACCTTATAATCGTCAATAATCTGCTCCAGCCGCTCCACTTCATTAAGGCGCGAGATGTCTTGGTCGATAAAGCCCCGCATAGCCTCGTGGTAGAGCCTTAGCACGGCGTCGTACATCTCTTTGATTTCCGCTTTCGCTTCGGCGGAGAATTTCAGATTCTCATCATTCATTCTCACTGTATAATCGAATAAATTCTCGGCGTAATCGCCGATTCTCTCGATGTCTGAAATCACATGATAATAGGATGCTATGACGAATTCGTCTTCGTAAGATATCTGCAAAGCCGAAATCTTAGTGAGATATGTCGGTATTCCCTGATTGAGCCAGTCGATGTAATCTTCTCTTGAGTCAAAATCGTCTTTATGCTTTAAATTGGTGGTTATCGCGGCGTCTACGGCTAGGTCTAGGTTGAGCTTCGCCATATCCGCCATTCTTATAATTTCTTTTTTAGCCTGCGCAACGGCAATAGACGGAGTTTCGAGAATGAGGTCGTTGAGATATTTTAATTCAAGACCGTTGCCCTTGCCGTTCTTATGAAAGACCATATATTTAGATGCAAGTACAAGAAAATTAATAAAGGGAAGCAACAGAGCGGTAGTAGTGACATTAAATATGATATGAAACGCCGCAATCTGAGCTCCGGCGCCTTTTTCGTCAGAGAAATTGAGCTTGCCGAGCACGCCCGTAATAAACTCATATACAGGGTCGATATTCAACAGAATGAAGAAGAATACCGAGCCTATGAGATTGAACAACAGATGTATCGCCGCCGTGCGCTGCGCGTTGACATTAGTTCCTATCGAGGCGAGAATCGCCGTAATGCAGGTGCCGATATTAATGCCGAGTATAATGAACAGCGCGTTACCCGTGCTGATAAAGCCGACATTGGCGAGCGTAATCAGTATTCCCGATGTCGCGGACGAGCTCTGAATTACCGCGGTTATAAGAGCGCCGATTAATACCAGTAGTATAGGCGCTTTGGTGTTAGTAAAGAAATCTATGAAAGGCTGATAATCGGAAAAACCTTGCATAGAAGAACTCATTACGAGAAGTCCAGCGAAAATCATTCCGAGACCGGTAATGACATATCCGATATTCTTCACGCCGGACTTTCTCGAGAACATCACCATAAATACGCCCGCGACCGCGGAAGCCGCGAGCACCTCGGTAACGGGCAGAGAAATAATAACAGCGGTTACCGTAGTGCCTATATTGGCTCCCATAATAATCGCTGTCGCTTGTGTTAATGTCAGTATTCCCGCGTTGACGAATCCGACGACCATTACAGTCGTTGCGGAAGAGCTCTGAATTATAGCGGTAACGCCCGCTCCGACCGACACTCCGATGAACCTGTTGCTCGTCGCCTTGTTGAACATATTTCTTAATTTATTGCCCGCTTGCTTTTCGAGCTTCTCGCTCATGGTCTTTAAGCCGAACATAAATATCGCAAGCCCCGCGAGCATAGTAAGCAACTCTGTGATAATTTCGGATGCAGTCATAGTTTTATTATAAGTTATCCAGCGTTTATTAGTCAAGGATACTAAATATATATGTAATAAGATTTTTCATTGTCTTAACCTTGTTTATCAGATGGATATGGGTTATAATAACAATATGAAAAAACTTGTTTTATTAGACGGAAACAGCCTTATTAACAGGGCATTTTTCGCTTTGCCGCCTATGAGCGACAATAAGGGCAGACTGACGCACGCGGTCTACGGATTCGTCTCTATGCTGATTAGAATAATAAACGAATTGAAGCCCACGCATATGGCGGCGGCTTTTGACCTGAAAGGGCCTACTTTCAGGCATATAAAATTTGAAGATTACAAGGCGACGAGAAAGCCGATGCCCGATGAACTGGGCTCGCAGCTGCCCATACTTAAAGAACTGCTCAGGGCTATGGATATCCATATCGCCGAAAAAACCGGATACGAGGCGGACGATATTATAGGCGCAATAGCCCAAAAAACGCCTTTTGAAACCGTAATCGTCTCGGGAGACCGCGACACATTACAGCTTGTCAGCGACACGACCAGAGTGTGGCTGACCAGAAAGGGAATCAGCAATGTCAGCGAATATGATCTGATAAGCCTGAAAGAAGAGGGTTTTACACCCGAAATGATTATCGAATTAAAAGCGCTTATGGGCGACAGCAGCGACAATATTCCGGGTGTGCCCGGCATCGGAGAAAAGACGGCGACTACGCTCCTCAATAAATACGGTAATCTTGACGAAATTTATAATAATATAAACGAAATCCAGGGCAAGTTAAAGGATAAACTAACAGAGGGCAGGGAATTAGCGTATCTGTCGAGAGAGCTAGCGACAATAGATTTAAACGCGATAACAGACTTAAATTTGAGCGAAATGGAATTTCATTATCCTTTCAAGAAAGAAGTTCAGGATATGCTGGTCGAGCTAGGATTCAGGTCAATAATATCAAGGCTTGAATTCAATTGCGTGATTAAAGTCGAGACAACGGGCGAAACGGTAATTATAAAAGACTTAAAGGAACTGAGAAAACTCAACGAAATTATCGCGCGCGCCGGTAAAACGGCGGTATTTCTCGACAGCGATTTTCATATAGCCGTAGACACCAAGACGGAATATGTAATCTCGCCGTCCGATGATTTATTGGGCGAATTGAGATTCGAACAGATAATTAACGAATTAAATACATTAGCCGACCCTGAAATCAAGAAGATAGCATTTGATTATAAAGGCTTGAAGAAGCGTATTAAAGAACTTCAGGGGCTGACTGACGATTTAATGCTCAAGTACTATGTCGCGAACGCCGGAAGCGGCGCGGAGAAATACGGCGACCTGCTGTCGGCGCAGGGAATGTGCGGCAAATATCCCGCAATCGAAATGCTGATAATTAACGAAAATCTCGAAAAAAAGATTTTCGAAACGGATACGGCAGACCTTTATTACAAAATTGAAATCCCGTTGATTTCCGTGCTCTACGATATGGAGGAGACGGGTTTTAAGGCTGATAAGGCGGTGCTAGAAGAGCTTTACGCTAATTATTCGGAGATACTTAACGAGTTAACCGCGAAAATTTACGCGATGACAAATAAACAGTTCAATATCAATTCCTCAAGGCAGTTGCAGGATGTATTGTTCAATGATTTACATCTGCCGTCATTAAAAAAATCCAAAACGGGCTTTTCTCTTTCGGGGGATGTGCTTGTCAAGATGAAGAAGATGCACCCCGTTATCGATCTCATCATCCGTTACAGGCACATTTCCAAGCTGATATCCACATATATCGAGGGCTTCAGGTACCAAATCGGCGCGGATTGCAGAATCCATACCGTCTTCAAGCAGGCGGCTACGGCTACGGGCAGGCTCTCGTCCACCGAGCCCAATCTTCAGAATTTGCCGATAAGGGACGAAATGGGCAGAGAAATCAGGCGGATGTTCATCGCATCCGAGGGGAACGAATTGATATGCGCGGATTATTCGCAGATTGAATTAAGGTTGCTTGCGCATTTCTCGCTTGACCCCAAGCTGATTAACTCATATCTGTCCGGCGAAGATATACACGCGAGAACGGCGGCGGAGATTTTTAAGGTGGGTATAGACGAGGTTACGCCCGAAATGAGGCGCAACGCCAAGGCGGTAAATTTCGGGATAATTTACGGCATAAGTTCATTCGGATTGTCCGAGAACGCGGATATATCCGTTAAGGAAGCCAAGGCGTATATAGATAAATATTTCGAGACCTACCCTAAAGTGCAGGAATATATGAACAAGAACGTCGAGACAGCGAAGGCTACGGGCAGAATTAAGACTATTACGGGCCGCCTGCGCTTTATTCCCGAGCTTATGTCGTCAAATTACAATATAAGGAGTTTCGGCGAACGCGCGGCCATGAATATGCCTTTGCAGGGGAGCGCAGCGGACATAATCAAAATCGCGATGATTAATGTCTGTAAAGCGCTAAAGAAAAACAATCTCAAATCCAGGCTCATACTTCAAATCCACGACGAGCTCGTAGTAGACGCTCCCGTTAAAGAAAAAGAGGCTGTAATTGACATATTAAAAGAAGAAATGGAAGGCGCGGTTGCGTTAAGAGTGCCGCTGGTCGTAGATATTTCTTCGGGGAAGAGTCTGTATGAGACCAAATAAAATCATAGCGATAACGGGCGGAATCGGCTCGGGAAAGAGCATGGTCAGAAGAATACTGGCAGCGTTAGGCGCCTACACCATCGATGCCGATAAAGTCAACAAAGAACTGATGCGGCAGCCCTCCTATATCGCCGAAGTAGCCAAGCTCTTTCCTCAGGCGGTAAGAAACGGCGCAATTGACAGAAATGTATTAAGAGAGATAATATTTTCGGACAAGGAAGCGCTCATAAAAATGAACGCCCTCGCACATCCTTTAATAACGGGGCTTATCATCTGTGAGGCGGAGTCCGCGGGCGAAAATGTGTTCGTAGAGATACCTCTTATAAACGATACGGGGATTTATAAGAATTTCGACGGAATATGGTATGTCAATTCAGACCTTGAGACCAGAATAAGCAGGGTAATGAAAAGGGATGACCTGGATAGAGAAATAATACTGAAAATCATTAATTCCCAAGGCGACGGAGAGAATATCAAGCGGATGGCGGCAAGCGTCATCGATAACGACTTTAACGAGGAGAAATTGTGGGCAACAGTACAAAAACTCTACTTATCGCTATAATTGCCGGCATAATTATTCTGTCGGGCGTAGCGGGGTTTTTGTATTATTATAACGAAGTATATCTGTATAAGACGGATTATATGGACAGCGTAATGGAGGCGGCGGCACTGAATAATGTCGACGCCTATTTGATATTCTCTATAATTAAGGTCGAGAGCGCATTTGACGCGGAAGCCGAAAGCGCAAAAGGCGCCATAGGGCTGATGCAGGTTCTGCCGTCCACCGCGGAATATATATACGACATAGAAATCGATAAAGAGTCACTATACCTGCCCAAGACCAATATAAACGCGGGAAGCAAATATTTGAGTTACCTTTTCACTAAGTTCGAAAGCGTCGAATGGGTGCTTGCGGCATACAACGCAGGCGAGACAATTACGCGCGCATGGATTAATCAGGGTATTGCTCCTGAAGATGTGCCGTACAAGGAAACCAGAGAATATATCAAAAAGGTTTTTAAGGCGCAGAAAAGATACAGAGAACTGTATTATCTATATTGATAACGAGAGCTCTAAACCGGGCATAATGCGGCGCTAAGAAATTCCCGCGGCTTATAGCGTTTGCGTTCGCATTTGCCTTGTCAAAGCAAGCAAAAACATCTGATATAAGCGTTAAGCCCCCGATAAATAAACGCCGCCTTTAAGGCGGCGCAAATTTTATCTCGCTTTAGCCGGGAAGCAAACGCCGACCGTGCCCGGCCCGCAATGCGTTCCGACCGTAGGGCCTATCGGCTGACGCCATATCTCTTTATCCGGGAACGCTTCCTTAATCCCTTCGTACAGCTTGTCTCCGTATTCGGGATTATCCGCGTCAAGTACGGAAATAGGGCAACCGTCAAGCTCCTGATAATTTGTTTTCAATTCGTCAATTATATATTGTACCGCTTTGTTCTGACCTTTCTGCTTGCTGTATACATATAACGAGCCCTCGTTATTGACCTTTAACACGGGCTTGATTTGCATAAGGGAGCCGAAAAACGCCGACGCGGTGCTCAGTCTGCCGCCTCTTTTTAAGTGATTAAGGCTGTCGACCATGAACATCATGGAGACATTACCGGTGATGGATTCAAGGTATTTTAGCGTTTCTTCGACGCTGTGACCTGCCCTGAAGAATTTACCCGCAAGATATACCTGGAGACCTGCGCCCATGGATATGCTCTTTGTGTCAAAGCGCGTAAATTTAGCTTTGGGGTATTTGGCTTTGAGTTCTTCTATCGCCTGATTCATAAAATTAAATGTTCCGGACATCTTTTCCGAAAAGCTCACATACAGGATTTCCTCGCCCTGCTTGAAGAACGGCTCGAAATATTCTATGTAATTATCGCGGTTTAAGGCGGAGGTTATGGGCATTTTGCCTTCCCTTACCATATCGTAAAATTTCTTAAAATCCGTCTTTTCGCCGTTGTCATAAAAGTACTCCTGCTCCGCAATCGTATAGGGCATACTGATTACATTGTATTTTAGTTCCTTCAGATGCGTGTGCCACAATTCGCAGTTGCTATCACAAAATATTACACTCATAATTAACCTCATTAAATTTTTTCGGATATAATCCGGATAATAATTATACAATAATCTTACCAATAAATCAAATGTAAAATACAAGTAATAAAATTCCGCCGGCGGAAACGAAGCGTAACCATATTCATAACCATATTCATGACGATTTTTCAACTCGCAATGAAAAAGACACCTATAAAGGTGCCGTTTTTCTTGACTTTTTCGCCAGTTTTGTGGTGCGGTCAGTGAGACTTGAACTCACACGGGGTTACCATACGCCCCTCAAACGTACGCGTCTGCCTGTTCCGCCATGACCGCAAGCTACTATATTCTAATTAAATTAAGTCGCAAAGTCAATTGTTTTATGCGATTTGGTGCGAGGGACGGGACTTGAACCCACATGATATTGCTATCACTAGAACCTGAATCTAGCGCGTCTGCCAATTTCGCCACCCTCGCATTTGAACACGCATTATATTAACATTTTATATAACTTTTTGCAACGGTTAAAGGCTAAAATTTATAAAATTTCTAATACGAGAGTATATAACATTATAGCGATTATTCTTTAGAAGATAATAAAGGTATTATCTTCAAGATAGAATATATAAAGAAAAGGTTTACTTATCCGATTCCAAAGAGGGATTGTATTATGTTCTATAAACTGAAATATTAATGCCAAAGCAACGAAAATCATAAATTGATATTGTCAAATTAAGCAGGAATATGTATAATTGTCTTTAAGGTGAGAATATGATTAAATTACAAAGAGCTAATTATCCCGAGGAAGTCGGCGTTTCAACCAGAAAACTTATTGATTTCATGCAGGATGTAATCGATACGGGCATTAATTACCATTCGATAATGGTAATAAGGCATAACAAAGTCGCGTTCGAGAGTTTCAGACCCCCGTATACTCCCGACAGACCGCACGCGATGTACTCCGCGAGCAAGAGCGTCACATCCGCGGCGATAGGCTTTGCGATTAACGAAGGGCTGTTATCGTTAGACACAAGGATTATTGATATTTTCCCCGAGCATAAGCCCGTGAAGAAAGACTCCCGGCTTGAAAAGTTAACCGTTCGCCATCTTATAACCATGACCTCGGGCAAAGAGCCCTCGCTGATGTCGGATAAGACTAAAGCGGACTGGGTCGAAGAATTCATCAAATCCCCCGCGAAATACGAGCCCGGCGAAAAGTTCAGGTACACGAACGAGAATATCTATTTGCTCTCGGCGATAATTAATAAGGTAACTAACCAAAGCATGGTCGAGTATCTTGTCCCCAGGCTTTTTAACCCGCTTAACATAGAAACGCCGTTATGGGAGACGGACCGAAACGGCATTGAGAGCGGCGGCTGGGGGCTTTATTTTAAGAGCGAGGATCTTGCCAAATTCACGCTTACATACTTAAACGAGGGAAATTTTTTCGGCAAGCAGGTCATACCCAGAGACTGGGCAATCCAATCCGTGCAGAAGCATACAGACAATTCCTTTAACCGCGGTTACGATACCAATAGAGGCTATGGCTACTGCTTCTGGATGAATTCGTGCGAAAATACATACAGGGTAGACGGAATGTTCTCTCAATTCGGTATAGTGCTGCCCGATTATGACGCGGCTATAATCACTACGGGCGGTCAGCTTGACGAGACCGGTGTGTTCAAAAAGTGCATGTGGCGGCATTTCCCCGGCGTCTTTGACGATAACGCGGAATATATAGAGCAAGACTTGCTTAATCTTAAACAATTATCGGATATTCCGTTACCCGTTTTGCCCGCCTCGACGCATCCCGACACCGAGAAACGCATAAACGGCAGAATAATCAAGACAAGCGGCAACCGGCTGTTAAATAAAATAAATATGCCTCACAGCATACTGTCGCCTGTCGTTGTATTTATGTCAAGAGACCATGCGGGCGGCGTTGACAATATCAAGCTCGTATTCGAGGGCGATTATCTTATTCTTGATTGGGACGAGGGCGACGAGAGCAATTCAATAAAATGTTCGATGAAAGGCGACCTCGCGTACGACAAAATCAGGCTCGCATCTCAGGATTTCACTACTGCGTCCTGCGCTTGCTGGCGCGACGAAAATACGCTCGAAATATTAATAAGACCTCTCGAGGCGGTCGCGTCAAGGAATATAATATTCAAATTCACCGGCAACAAGGTAAAGATTATTTTCACGGGATGCCCCTCGATGAAAGAAATCGCGGAGGACTTGGCTATCGGCGCGTTCCCCGACCTTATCACGAACAGCGTTATGTTAAGGCTGGCAAGATTTATGCTGATGAAATTCCATAAAATCCTCGAGCCGCCGGTTTACGGGATATTATTATAATTCCGCTGTCTTTGAACGGAACGAATTAATATTTGTATTTTTGTTTAATTGTGTTAGAATATTTCTATGAAGAAAACCGCTTTGGCGCTAATTATTCTTTTGCTTGTTAATCTGTGTTTTTTCGCTTGTTCGGCTGGCGGGGAAATCGGATTTGTATTCGGCACATCCTACCGGCTTGAGATATCGGGCTTGCATTCTTATAAGGCGAAAAAGCAGATAATCAATATGCTGCTTGAATACGAATCCCTGCTCGGCACCGAAATAGAGGGTAGCGATTTATATACGGTTAACGAAAGCAACGCGGATAAGGCGGTAAATATCAGTACTTTAACGGCGGATATTTATAATTTCTCTTATAAAATCTATGACGAGACCGGCGGCGCGTTTAATCCCGCGATATTCCCGCTTGTCAGGCTGTGGGGCTTTTCTCCCGATAGTGTATCGGAAGAAAAGACGCCGCCCGAGACAAGCGCCGTAAACGCGCTTTTATCCTATTGCTCGCCGGACTATTTCGAATTGGACAATAATGCGCTGACGATAACAAAGTCTGATAAGCGCGCAGAGCTGGATTTCGGCGCAGTAGCCAAAGGTCATGCCGCTCAAAGGGCGATTGAGATATTAAAAGAAAACGGCATTAAGGACGCGATAATAAATATCGGCGGCACGGTCGCGGTCATGGGCGATAAAAAGGTGGGCGTAACGCATCCGAGAAAGTCCTCGGTTATAGCGTCATTTAATATATTTGACGGCGAAACCGTCGCGACTTCGGGAGATTACGAGAGGTATTATATAATAGGCGACAAGAGATATCATCATATAATAGACCCCGCAACGGGAAGACCCGCGGATAACGGGATAATCTCCGTAACCATTGTATCAGATGACGGCGCGCTGTCGGACGCGCTGTCTACCGCGGTATTTGTAATGGGCGCAAAGGACGGCCTGGAATACGCCGTCTCAAAAGGCGCTAAATGCTTAATAATCCTTGAAGACAAGACTTATCTGGTCAGTCAAGGCTTTGAAGTGCGTATCCTTGACGACGAGTATACGGCGGCAAAATGAACATCGCGCTTTTTAGAAAAAACGATATTCTGCTGTACGCGCTGATAATCATCATAGCGTCGTTTTCGGCGTTTGCGGCGTTTGCTCCGGACGGCGATACGGTGGGCATAGTCCTTAACGGCGAGGAGATTTATAATGTGTCTCTTGATATCGACAGAGTTATAGAAATACCCGATGCGGGCAGGATAATTATTGAAGCGGGCACGGTGAGAATGGAGGACGCGGATTGTCCGGACAAGCTGTGCGTAAAGCAGGGCAGAATAAGCAGGGCGGGACAGAGCATTATATGTCTTCCCAACAGACTGGTAATAATAATTTACGGAGAGAGCGAATGGGACATTATAGTATAAACGCGAGAAGAGCGGCCTTTACGGGCGTATTTACGGCCGTCGCGCTGATAATTTCGCTTTTCGAGTATCTGCTGCCGCCTATAGTGCCCGTATTGCCGTACGCGAGAGCGGGCATAAGCAATATTATTATTCTGGGCGCGATATTCCTTATCGGCGTTAAAGAGGCGTATTTGATAATAATAATCAAGTCCGTTCTTACGGCGGTTTTTATGGGTAATCCGCAGATGATATTATATTCGCTGCCCTCGGGCTTAATAAGCCTGACGCTGATGTGTCTGCTTATTAAGACATCTAAATTTTCGCTTACCGCAATTAGTATGTCGGGCGGCGCTGTTCATAACCTCGTTCAACTCGGTGTCGCCGCCGCTATAACGCAATCATTTGCCGTATTTGTTTATACGCCTTACTTAACGGGCTTCGGCGCCGTCGCGGGCGTAGCGACCGGTATCGCCGGCTATATGCTCATTAAGAAATTTCCCGATAAACTAAAGGTAAACAATGATAAAGAAGAAATTTAGAATCAGCGGAATGACCTGCTCCGCTTGTTCGGCGGCGGTCGAAAAAAGCGTAGAAAGCCTTGAGGGCGTAATGAAGGTCGAGGTCAGCCTGATGACGGAAAGCATGAGCGTGACCTATGACGAAAGCGTCATCGGCGACAAGGATATAATCAATGCCGTGAACGCTACCGGCTATCGCGCGTTTCATTATGACGAAAGCGTAAAGATTAATCCTTTAAATAAAATCGTCAAAGACATAGACGCTCTGAAAAAGCGGGTTATTATCTCGTTTGTTTTCCTAATCCCTCTTATGTATATTTCGATGGGGCATATGATAGGGTTGCCCGTTCCCGGAATATTTATGGGTTATAAGAACGCTCTGATATTCGCATTTACGCAATTGCTGCTTCTTATGCCAATAATTGCCGTCAACGGAAATTATTTCGTTACGGGTATTAAGGCGCTAATAAGGCGCGCGCCGAATATGGATACGCTGATTGCCGTAGGCTCGCTTGCGGCGGTAATATACGGTATATTCGCCATCTATATGATAGGCTACGGTCTCGGGCACGGTGTAGAAGATATCGTAAATAGATATATGCACGATATATATTTCGAGACCTCGGGAATGATATTGTCATTAATTACGCTAGGCAAGCTCTTGGAGGCGAGGTCCAAAGGCAGGACGAAAGAAGTCATCGAGAAGCTGCTCGACCTGTCGCCTGAACAGGCATTGATTATCAAAGACGGCAAAGAATACACAATCAACGCGGAAGACCTGATGCCTGGGGATATAATAATCGTCAAGCAGGGAATGAGCGTTCCCGCCGACGGCGAAATTATCGAGGGCGAAGCGTCCATAGACCAGTCCGCGATAACTGGAGAGAGCATCCCCGTCTTAAAGAGCGCGGGCGACAAGGCGATAACGGCGACAATAATAAAGAGCGGCTATATAATGATACGCACCGAAAAGGTGGGCAAGGAAACCGCATTGAGCAAGATTATTCAGCTCGTAGAGGAGGCGGTGTCATCCAAAGCGCCCGTATCCAAGCTCGCGGATAAAATCAGCGGCATTTTCGTGCCCGCGGTAATAGCGATATCCTTAACGGCGTTTATCGTGTGGCTCGTGTCGGGCAGCGGATTTGAATTCGCGTTGTCAATCGCTATCGCGGTACTGGTAATTTCCTGTCCGTGCGCTTTAGGTCTTGCGACTCCCGTTGCTATTATGGTGGGTACGGGTCAAGGCGCAGTGCACGGCATATTAATCAAATCCGCCGAGGCGCTCGAGACCGCGCATAAAATCGATACGGTAATTCTCGACAAGACGGGCACCGTAACGCAGGGCGCGCCCGAAGTTACAGATATTATCGCGTACGGAACGGATGAAGACAAATTATTGCAGATAGCCTATTCCGTCGAAAACCTGTCCGGACATCCGCTTGCGGAAGCGGTGATTCAAAGAGCAGTTAAAGATAACATTAAGCTCAATGGGGCGAAAGACTTTAATTCCGTAACGGGCAAGGGAATTTCGGCGGTAATCGACGATACAAGATATTATCTCGGAAATTCCGCTTTTATGAAAGATAACGGCATTGATATCAAGAGCGCTGGCGAAGACCTTGACAGATTGACCGAGGAGGGCAAGACGCCGCTTATTATAGCGTCCGACAACTTACTCGGGATTATCGCCGTAGCGGATACGATTAAGCGGACGAGCAGGGACGCGGTGATGAATTTCAAAAAAATGGGCATCGAAGTTATAATGCTCACAGGAGATAACCGTAAGACGGCAGAGGCGGTAAGAAAAAAGGCCGGAATAGACCTATCTATTGCCGAAGTTCTCCCCGAAGACAAAGAAAATCAAGTGAGAAAGCTGCAAAATCAAGGAAAAAAAGTAGCTATGATAGGCGACGGCATCAACGATTCTCCGGCGCTTGCGAGGGCGGATGTCGGAATAGCTATCGGCGCGGGTACGGATATCGCGATAGAATCCGCGGATATAATCCTGGTGCGCAGCGACCTTATGGACGCCGCGGGCGCCGTCGAATTATCCAAAGCCACGATGAAGAACATTAAGCAGAATTTATTCTGGGCGTTCTTTTATAACATACTGGGCATACCTGTTGCGGCGGGCGTATTTTATCCTCTGTTCGGGTTAAAACTTAATCCGATGTTCGGCGCGTTGGCTATGAGTTTAAGCTCGGTATTCGTAGTGACCAACGCGTTAAGATTAAAGTCGTTTAAGCCGCGTAGAGAAATGATAGAGGAAAATATTATGAATAAGAGCTTAACTATTGAAGGAATGTCATGCATGCATTGCGTAAAAAGAGTAAAAGAAGCGCTCTCGGCCGTTAACGGCGTAAGCGCTGTAGAGGTGAATCTCGAAAAAAAACGCGCCGAAATTTCATTAAGCGCGCCCGTCAACGATGAGACGCTTATAGACGCTATAACGGCTGCGGGTTATAAATGTATTTCAATTAAATAATTCCGCCGTTCTTGACTGAACGGCGGTCATCTGTTTAATAAAAGGGTAGAGATTATATCAGGAACCTGGCGCTATCATCGAAAAATTCATCCGTTATAGCTTCCATAGCATACAATAAAGGCTATTATTTTATAGGCTTATTATTATTTCTAATAATGATATGACAAAATTAATTATTTGCTGTTAATTTGATTTTGAAGCGATATTCTTTATATACGCTTTTACTCTCTCGCATAGCGCGGGATCTCTTAAAGCGTATTCGACCGTTGCTTCGATATAGCCGCATTTATCGCCGATATCGTATCTTCTGCCTTCGAAATTATACGCGTAAGCGCCCGTCTCCAACGCGATTATTTTAATCGCGTCCGTCAGTCCGACTTCGCCGTTAGCGCCCTTAGGCGTACGCCTTATCGCGTCGAAAATGTCGGGAGTGAGTATAAACCTGCCGAGGCACGCAAGATTAGAGGGCGCCATTCCGGGTTCGGGCTTTTCGATAAGACCTTCAATCGCGGTGTATCTGCCTTTTGACGCGCCGGGCTTTATTATCCCGTATTTGCCGACTTCGGATTCGGGCACCTCCTGAACGCCCATAATGCATTGATTGGTCTTCTCGAACGCTTGAAGCAGCTGCTTTAGACACGGATTAGCGGGATTATAAATCAAATCGTCCCCGAACATCACGGCAAAAGGCTCTCCGGATACGAAAGATTCGGCTTCCAGAATAGCGTTGCCGCTGCCTTTCATCTCTTTCTGTCTTGCGTAAAAAATATCCGCGAGGTCAGAAAGGTCCTGAACTATTTTAAGGTATTCGAGCTTGTTGTTTTTCTCGAGCATATACTCGAGCTCAAAGGATTTGTCGAAATGGTCTTCAATCGCTTTTTTATTTCTGCCGAGAATTATTAAAATCTCTCTGATGCCGCTAGAGACCGCTTCTTCGACAATGTATTGCAGCGTGGGCGTGTCGACTATCGGGAACATTTCCTTGGGCAGAGCCTTGCTCGCGGGCAGAAATCTCGTTCCGAATCCCGCCGCAGGTATTACCGCTTTTCTAACTTTCATCGCTTTCTCCCGTAATATTTATTATAATTCATTATATTATAATCGCCCATGGAATGCAATTGTTTTATTCCGCTGCCTTCGTCGCAATACGACCTTTTCCCCGACTCTATTATTCCGCTTGCCTATAACGGCAAGCGGAATAGCAGCGTAATTATCTCTTGAAAGGCAAAAATTCCCTATCGCTGAAAATATCCGTCAGGTCCAAGTCCGTCATTACTATGCCGCGGCGGATGATATTGTGTCCGTATTTTTCTTTTAAGTAATCCAGGCTGTCGTCAAGCCGTGCTTTCAGGGCGATTTCCCTATCGAAAAAACTTATCTGATTGAGGTCCGTTGCCCTTATAAGGTTAAATGCCGACACGCCCGCAAGCCTTAGCGGCGTATCGATATTAAATTCGCTGTCGAAAAGCCTCATCGCCGTCGAGCCTATATCCCTGCCGTTGCTTGTTACGGACGGAAGAGAAATTTGCCGTCCCGAGAATTCCAGCTTTTTATTCCTCACATAGAGACTTACGCCGCGCGCCTTTAAGCCGAGTCTTCTCAATCTGTAAGCGACTTGGTCGGACAACGAGAAGACAACGGCTTTTAATTCGTCTCTCGTCGTCATATCTCTCGGCGTCGTTGTGCTGTGTCCGACGCTTTTAGGCACAATCTTGTCATAGTACATTCTGACCGCGGTGTCCTCGATACCGTTAGCGGAATTGACGAGCTGAAGACCGACTATGCCGAAAATTTTCTTCATTAAGGAAGGATCTGCCAGCGCTAAATCGCCGATTGTATTGATGTTTAATTTTTTTAATTTAGAAGCGGTCTTAGGCCCTACCATAATGAGTTCTTCAGCGGGGAGATGCCATATTTTCTCTCTGAAGCTATGATGCAAAATTTCGGTCGTAGCGTTCGGCTTTTTCATATCCGAGCCGAGTTTTGCAAAGGATTTGGTAAAAGATACGCCTACCGAAATCGTAACGCCGGTCTCGTTGTAGACCGTCTTTCTTAATAAATCCGCGATTTCCCTGCCGTTGCCGAAGAGGTGAACGCTGCCCGTCACATCCAGCCAGCATTCGTCGAGACCGTATGGCTCGACCATATCCGTAAACCTCGTATAGATTTCAAAAATCCTGTCCGAATAATCCATATAGGAATTAAAATCCGCTGGAAGCAGCAGCAAGTCGGGGCATTTCTGCTTAGCTTCCCATATCGTGTCGCCGGTCTTAATGCCGCGCGCTTTAGCGGGGTAGCTTTTCGCTAAAATTATGCCGTGCCGCTTCTCGGGATTGCCGCATACGGCAATAGGAAGCCCCTTAAGCGCGGGATTTTTAACGGCCTCCACGGACGCGTAGAAATTATTGACATCGCAATGAAGTATTGTCCTCATAGCGCTATTGTACCATAAAACATATGTTCGGTAAAGTGCAATTATAAACATTTGTTCGACAATAATTGGTAAAAATTATTTTCTGAAAATATAAATATATTCGTGCGCCAAAAGAAGAAAATTATATTTTATACTGTTACTTTTCCAATATCCCGTCGCTTTACAATTATGCTGCTGTTTAATGATGATTTCTTTTAGCTTAAAGCCCGCATTTGTAAAAAGTTGCATAACTTTATAGCCTAACGGAACGACATAGCCTTTCTTTCTCGTATCGCCTACTAAAATAGCGCAGAATTTATCTTTTTTTAATACGCGATAGCATTCGGCTGCTACATAAACCATCTGCTCTAAATAATCCTTATAATTAAGAAGAGATAAATCGCCCTCAATATCTTCGCTGTATTTAATAATATCGGCGTAAGGGGGATGAGTGCAAATTAAGTCCACGCTTTCGTCCTGAATAAAATCGAGATTGCAGGCATCGCCGATGTGTAAATTAACAATACTGTTATTATCGCACTCGAAATTAATTTTTGATTTACATATCTCAATTGCTTTAGGATTTATGTCAACGCCTATGATATTCCTGTTGAGAAGTTTTGCTTCAATTATAGATGTGCCTCCGCCTGCAAACTGATCTAATACGAGGTCTTTTTCCTGAGAATATCGCAGCATAATGTTTCTTGGTATATAGGGAGACCAATTGCCGCGGTATTTTGCGTCATGAGTAGCCCATTTTCCTCTGTCGGGAAAGGACCATACGGTATTTAATTCAAGGTTAAAGTCTTCAGGCTCCCGTTGAAAAGACATCTTAATAACCCTTTGAGATTATTTCTTCCAAAAAGCCGTTTTCAATCATTTTTATATTTAACACATAATCTATGGCGCTAAATGCTTCTGATAAAGGTCGTTTTGCCGTGAGCCATCCCTTGCCATCGGTAATCCATATAAATTGAATCTTGTCGGTATTGATAAGATTATTTAACTTGCTAAATTCGCCCGCAACGGATTTGAGTTTAGATCCGCCGCCGCTATAATAATTGACCTCTATAAGATATAATTTCTTGTCCGTATTAATTGCGAAATCAAAATGTCTGTCCGATTTATCCGTAGTAACATCTTTGTTAAATGCGCTTTTGATTTTTGCCGCGGTCGCTTGACTGATATAACGGTATTTATACTTATCGCATAGAGATTTTACATAAATTTCAACCAATTTTTCCATTGCAATGCCGCTTCTGTTTTTACGGGCATTGGTATCCAGTCCCACTTCAACGCCTATCGTGTAATCGACAAGGTTTTTTATAGTTCTGTCCGAAAATACTTTTAATAACCCGCATTTATCTAAGAAAAATACAATTTTATTAATTTCTTCTTGGGTGTAACTTTGCTTATTAAAATTAAATTCAATATCCCCTCCGATATCCGCTATTTTAATCTTTTTATCCCTTACGGCAATTAAAAGGGGCAATACCGATACGGCTTCGGGATAATTCATTAAGATTTCTTTTACCTTAGTGGCGACATCAGTTTTACCTAATATGGAATTAAGAATATTTAGTGATATTTCTATTCGGGACACATTGCCTATGACCTTTTCCCACGCGACAAAATAATCGTATGTGCGTATAGTAGCTTTAAGATTATCTAACAGTTATTCAAATACCTTTTCTTCGGAGTTAAGACCCGACAATGAATAATGATTTATTAATTTCATATGCACCTTAATTATATATCAGCAATTCGCTGATATTTTCGCGGCTGTCGCCGTTACAATTAATCATTCGTTTTGCGTTAATTCTATCGATAACATAAGAATTATAGAGCTCGTCGAAGAAGTTATCTTTATAATCAATATTTTTAGGATCCGAATTGCTTATCAATACTTTTGCTCCAGCTTGACTGACTTTGTCGACAAAATTTCTTAATTCAATCTGCTCTTCATCGTCAAAAGGTATATTTGTATACGCCGTGAATCTAGCCGTATCAGTCAAAGGTCTGTATGGCGGATCGATGTAAACAAAAGTCTTATCGTCTATAAAAGAAATGCAATTTCTGTAATCGTCGCACAGGATTCTTGTATTTTTCAGTAAATTACTGATTTTTTTAAGATTATCGCTGTCGTTTATCAAAGGTCTTTTATAAGAGCCTAACGGGACATTAAACAATCCCCGGCGGTTAACTCTGTACAGTCCGTTATAACAAGTTTTGTTGAGGAATATAAAAAGAGCGGCTTTTTCTAAATTGATAAATTCATCATCGGCTGATTTAATATTATTAAAACGCTCCCTTTTCTCGTAATATATAACCTTTCTGTCTCCGGCGTTCTTTTCCCAGAATAATGACTGCAATCCGTCTAACAGAGAAATCAGATCGTTGACATTATATTTAATCTGATTATATGTATTGATTAATTCTCCGTTAATATCATTTATTAAGACTTCATCCATTTGAAACTTCGATAAGATATCAAATAACACGGCGCCGCCGCCTACAAAAGGCTCGCAGTATTTAGTAATGCCTTTCCCGAGACTATCGGGATATAGCCTCCTTATATGTTCTAGTATTTGGCTTTTGCCGCCAGCCCATTTAACAAAAGGCTTTATATTCATTGCGTCACCTAAAATCTTTAATTAAGTTATAGTATAACATATAATCCCATAATAAAAAATTAAAAAATCAAAATTTTATAAGTACGGTAAATGTAAATATTTTGACATAATCTCTTGACAAAAATATATAGTTATATTAAAATTCAGTTAAAGGTCAAAGAAAGTCAAACATTGTGGAGGGCTATGGCGAATATAAGCGACATAATAGAACAGTTCATACTTGAGGCTATGGCGGAAGGTAACAGAATAGAGATAGGCAGAAACGAGCTTGCCAGTTACTTTTCCGTCTCGCCGAGTCAGATAAATTATGTGCTGTCCACAAGGTTCAGCGTAGACCGCGGTTATATTATCGATAGCAGGAGAGGGGGCGGCGGCTATATAATAGTAGAGAGGCTTGACACCGACAGCATTAACGATATAAATATAGGCGATACTCTGACTTTTAGAGAAGGCGTTAATATAATCAACAGGCTGCTTGACAATAATATTATCACCTTAAAAGATAGCGCGATAATAAAGGCGGCGATTTCGGACAAGGCGCTTAATAATCCGTTCAACATCACGGACAGCATCAGGGCGCAGCTATTAAAAGAAATAATCATAAAGCTTATGATAAATAAAGAATAATATCGATAGAATATATTGAGGTGCGATATGAATGCGAATATGCTGACAAATGATTTCAAGAAAGTATATAAATACGCGAGCGGCGTGGCTTTAAGGACTTCGGGCACAATAGGCACGGAGCATCTTCTCTACGGCATACTCTGCCTGGGAACAAATGCCGCATCGCAGTTGTTTATGTCTATTACGGGATTAAAGGTAAAGGATGTCGAGAAATATCTCCGTTCGGACGGCAAGGTTCATACACAGCCGCCCGCGCTTACTCCGAGGGCAAATCAGGCGGTCGTGGACGCGATTAAAATCGCTATAAGCGCCGGTCAGCCCGCGGCGGATGTTCAGCACTTGATTATCGCTTTGCTCGTGCAGACGGATTCTATGGCTGTTAAGATTATGCTAAGGCATAATATCAACATCAGCGCCGTAATGCAGGTATTTACCAGAATGCCCTATAATCAGGTAGTAGAGCTTCTCGTAGATAATCCGTTCGCGGAATTCGAGGGCGATATCGACGATATGAACGGCGATTACCGTACCAAGGTCAGCCCTATGAGGTCGGTAAAACTCCCCAAAGAACTCGACGCGCTGGGAATAGACCTTACCGCCTCGGCGGAGGCGGGAAAACTTGACCCTGTCATCGGCAGATCCAACGAGATAGAGAGGATAATACAGATATTATCGAGAAGGACCAAGAACAATCCGGTGCTTATCGGCGAGCCCGGCGTAGGCAAATCCGCGATTGTAGAGGGGCTTGCCCAAGCGATAGTCGAGAACGCCGTGCCCGAAATGCTCAAAGGCAAGAGGATTTTCTCGCTCGATATGGCGAGCGTTGTCGCGGGCACCAAGTACCGCGGCGAATTCGAAGAGAAATTAAAGAACGCCGTCGAGGTCATCAAGAAAGCGGGCAATATTATACTCTTTATAGATGAATTGCATACTCTTGTCGGCACCGGTAGCGCGGAGGGCAACGCGATGGACGCCGCGAATATCATTAAGCCGCTGCTCGCTAGGGGCGAATTGCAGACGATAGGCGCGACCACGATTGACGAATACAGAAAGCATATCGAGAAAGACGCGGCGCTTGAAAGGCGTTTTCAGCCCATTATGGTAGACCCTCCCAGCGTTGAGGACACTATAAAAATCCTTGAGGGTCTAAGGGAAAAATATGAAAATCATCATCAGGTGAGAATCACTGACATGGCGATTAAAGCGGCGTCTGTGCTCTCGGACAGATATATAACGGACAGATATCTGCCGGACAAGGCGATAGACCTTATAGACGAAGCGGCGAGCAGAAAGAGACTTATAGGCTTTACCGCGCCCGCAGAGGTAAAAAAGCTCGAAGACAGTCTAAAAGAAATCGAAAAGGCGATTGAACTCTGCATCGTTACCGAGGACTTCTCCAAGGCGGAATCCTACAAGAAAGAAAAGGAAAAGGTCAAGGAGGCGTTAAACAAAGCCAAAGGCGAATGGCACAAGGGCATTGACAACGAGGAAATGGTGATAGACGAGGAGGATATCGCGACAATCGTCGCGTCCATGACTTCCATTCCCGTCGTCAAGCTTACCGAGAAAGAGACCGACAGGCTGATGAAACTAGAAGAGACGATAGGCAGGAGGGTGATAGGTCAGGACGAGGCGGTTTCGGCGGTGTCGAGAGCGATAAGGCGCGCGAGAGCGGGGCTTGCCGACCCGAAGAGACCGATAGGCTCGTTTATATTCCTAGGACCTACGGGAGTAGGCAAGACCGAGCTGTCCAAAGCGCTTGCTAGCGCGATGTTCGGCGACGAGAATTTAATGATAAGGATTGATATGTCCGAGTATATGGACAAAATCAGCACGAGCAAATTAATTGGCTCCGCGCCGGGTTATGTCGGATATGACGAGGGCGGGCAATTGACGGAGAAAGTCAGGCGCAAGCCGTATTCCGTGCTGCTATTCGACGAGATTGAGAAAGCGCATCCCGATGTATTCAATATCCTGCTCCAGATCCTCGAAGACGGCAGACTTACGGATTCGCACGGCAGGACTGTCAGCTTCAAGAACACGATAATAATTATGACATCCAATATCGGAGCGTCCGAAATCAGCAGGAACACGCTCGGATTCGGCGAATACAAGAGAAGCTACGAGAAGATGCGCCAGACGCAGCTCGAGGCGTTAAAACAGACGATGAAGCCCGAGTTCATTAACAGAATCGACGACATCATCATATTCAGGCCGCTTGAAAAAGAGGATATAGACAAGATTGCCGATGTCATGCTTAACAGTCTCACATTAAGACTAAAAGAACAAAATATTAATGTCAAAGTAACCAAACCTGCTAAGGATTATCTGGTAGAAAAAGGCTTTGACCGCGAATACGGCGCAAGACCTTTGAGACGCACTATCCAGAAGCTCGTCGAAGACAGGCTGTCCGAGGAAATTCTGACGCAGAATATATCAATCGGCGACAATGTGCTAGTCGATATGAAAGACAGCGAACTCGTGTTTTCGTCCAAGAAAAATTAATCGCTATTGACACGGCGTAATTCTCATTGTATCATAATTATAACCTAGTTAAGGAGGCGCGTTATGCAGATTGCGATAATAGGAAAAGGTTATGGTGTAAGCGACAGATTGAAGAAAATCATCGAACAGAAGACCTCAAAATTCGACAGATATTTTGACGAGAACGTTACGGTCAAGGTGGTATGCAAGGAAGAAGGCGAAAAGCACACGATGGAGATGACTTTTAATGTCAACGGACAGATGATAAGGGCGGAGGTTACTTCGGACAATATGTACCATAATGTAGACCTCGCTCTGCCTAAAATCGAAGGTCAGATAAGGAAATACAAGACCAAGTTAAGCAAGAAACTCAAGCACGACGCATTCTCGGAAACAAGCCTTTACGAACACCGCGAAAGCGCAGTGCCCAAAGTCGTCAAACAAAAAGTCTATGACTTATTCAATATGAGCGTAGACGACGCGATCGCCGAACTTGAACTTCTCGACCAGAATTTTTACATATTCATCAACGGTAAGACGGGCAAAGTCAATGTGATATACAGAAGAAAGGATGACGATATAGGTCTCATCGAATTAGAATACTAATTTATTCCGCCGTCTTCGACAGACGGCGGTTTTCATCACCGTTAGAGCTGCCATAATATACTAATAAGCGCTATTATTGTATAGGTTTTTCTTTAATTATTCTATTCTCCTACGCCTCTTAATAAACAGACCTTGACAAGAGTCCGACAATGCCGCTTGCGGCATTTGCGACTGGTCGAGATACGGAGCAATCGACCGAAAGAAAGACAATAGCCTTTAGGGTATTGTCGGGGAAAAGGTCGTATTGCTAAGAGGACGGCGGAAAACATTAAAGAATACTTGTTTTTATGCGTTCACCCTTGTATAATGATGCTATGAAGACGGGAATTTCTACGGCAACTTTTTTCGGGAAGATTCTTACGGAGGACGCGCTTTATAAGATAAAATCGTACGGTGTGGATATTGCCGAGGTATTTCTGACGACTTTTTACGAATACGAAGCGGATTTCGTCGATTTCCTTACGACAAGGCTTGCCGGCGTGGAAGTGTATTCAGTGCATTCGCTTAACAACCATTACGAGCCAGAGCTCTTTAACAGAGTAGAAAGAACGAGAAAGGACGGCGAAAAAATTCTCGACAAGGTGCTTTACGGCGCGAAAAAACTTAACGCGAAATATTACACTTTTCACGGTCCGTCAAGATTAAAAATCACCGAATACAAGCTTGATTACGAGCGTATCGGGCTAATAGTCGCGGAGCTAGTCGAAAGAGCCTCAAGGATGAATATAAAGATATCCTACGAGAATGTCAGCTGGGCTTTTTATAATTCCCCCGGCTTTTTTACCAAAATTAAGAGTTACGCGCCGGAGCTGACGGGCTGTCTCGATATAAAGCAGGCTATGCAGGCGTACAGAAATCGCCACAAGATATCCGGCGATATGACGGCGGGCGAGTACGACGCGCTCATTGACTATACTCTGTCTTATATAGAAGATATGGACAAGGCGCTTGTCAATGTGCATATATCCGACTATGATTTGTCGGGACGGCTGTGCGCGCCGGGAAGAGGCGTATTCGACTTTGATAAGCTGATTGACAAGCTGAAAAAGCACGGCTATGACGGCCCGCTGATTATAGAGCTTTACAGCGGCGATTATAAGAGCTTTGACGAAATCGGTCAGAGCGTAGATTATATAAATAATATTTTGGGAGGATTAAATGAACAGCAACTTAAAAATCAGACTTGATTTTAATAATATGATGGCGGACTATATCGGCGAGAAAGAGGGTTTTACAGAGAATGACATTTTAAGCGTCAGAGATAAGACGGAATACGCCTGCAACTACTTAAACGCTAACCGCGGCAAGGGTATGATAGGCTGGACGGAACTTCCTTACAATCAGGAGGAAGTCATCGAGGATATACTCGCTACGGCGGAGCATATCAGGAAGAATTACGAATATTTCGTAGTGCTCGGCATAGGCGGTTCGGCGCTCGGGCCTATAGCCGTATTTCAGGCGTTAAAGCATCTTCATTACAACGAACTCGATAAGAGCGCAAGGCGCGGTCCTAAATTCTATGTCGAAGACAATATCGACCCCGAAAGGATGAAAGCGTTACTGGATATCATCGATGTCAAGAAAACGGTATTTAATGTAATAACCAAGAGCGGCGCGACGAGCGAGACCATGAGCCAGTACCTGGTCATCGCCGACATCTTGAAAAAAGAATTGGGCGAAAGCTACAACAAGCATATAATCGCGACGACTTCCGAAGAAAAAGGCAATTTAATAAAACTTGCAAGGAAAGAAAATTACAAGACTTTTTATATACCCGAGGGCGTGGGCGGTAGATTTTCAGAGCTTTGTCCGGTAGGGCTGTTGCCCGCCGCGGTGCTCAATATAGATATAAAGGAACTGTTAAAGGGCGCGGCGTTTATGCTCGAGCAGTCCAACAGTCTCTGCCCGTATCAAAATCCCGCTCTTATGGCGGCAACGCTTCAATACCTCGCAATTCAGAGAGGTAAGAATATTTCGGTAATGATGCCGTACGCGGACAGCCTGAAATACATAGCGGACTGGTATTGCCAGTTGTGGGGCGAAAGTCTCGGAAAGAGCGAGGATCTGGAGGGTAACAGGGTCTACGCGGGACAGACTCCCGTAAAAGCGCTCGGCGTAACGGATCAGCACTCGCAGGTGCAACTATACACGGAGGGACCCTTCGATAAGGTCATAACAATAATCGCGCTCGAAGAATTCAGAGATGATATTTTAATCCCCTACGGACTTGAAGAATTTCCCGATGTTAATTTCTTATGCGGCGCTACTATGGGCAAGCTCCTAAATACCGAAAGAAAAGCTACGGAATACGCGCTGACTAAGGCGAACAGATTGAATTTTACCATATCCCTGCCGCTGATAAACGAATTCACTATCGGTCAGTTGCTGATGCTGTTTATGCTAAAGACCGCGTATTGCGGCGCGATGCTCAATATCGACACCTATAACCAACCGGGCGTCGAAGAAGGCAAGAACGCGACTTACGCGCTGTTCGGCAGGGCGGGCTACGAGGCGAAACGCAAAGAGCTGACAAGCGCCAAGAAAAAGTCTGATAAATATATCATTTGAGGTGTTATGTCTAATTTCTTTAACTATATGAGCAGAATGAAATATATCGAGCGCTGGAGCCTGATGCGAAACACCGTGAAAGAGAATATCATGGAGCATAGCGAGCAGGTAGCCCAGATTGCGCATGCGCTTGCCGTCATAAGAAACAGGCTTTATGGCGGCGTTATTGACACGCTGAAAGTGCTCGGGCTCGCTATATTTCACGAAGCGTCCGAAGTGTTGACGGGGGATTTGCCCACGCCTATTAAGTACCATAACACAGACATTAAGAACGCGTATAAAAATCTCGAAAAACTGGCTAACGACAGGCTGCTTGATATGCTGCCCGATGAATTAAGGGAGGATTATTCGGAAATTTTCAAGCCCGACATTTCAAGCGCCGAATACCGCATAGTAAAAGCCGCGGACAAGCTGTCCGCGTATCTGAAGTGCATCGAAGAGCTCAGAAGCGGCAACAGCGAATTCAAGCGCGCGAAAGCGATTATCGAAGACGAACTGAAAAAGATTGATATGCCCGAAGTAAAGTATTTTATGGATAAGTTTATCCCGTCTTTTAAGAAATCTTTAGACGAGATGGAAAAATAATTGACAATTATGTAAATACTTGATAAAATATTTCAAGACAACAAAACAGGGGTGCTGGAAACGGCTGAGATTACACCCTTTAACCTGTGAGATAATGCTCGCGTAGGGAGAATAATTCTGCTCCGAGTATTGTCGGAGCATTTTTTATGTCCGGCAAATAATAATAAAACCTCTAGTGTTGTCAAAGGAGGAATTTATGTTATATTTAGCTTCAACATCACAAACCGTTACAGTCATTACGACAATCGCGCTGACGCTGCTACTCGGTCTCATACTCTCGCTTTCGGGCAAGAAATTCGATACGAGAATGCTCGCTTACGCTGCTGTATCGATAGGATTGTCGTTTGCTCTCTCGTATATCAAGGTGTTCGAGATGCCTTACGGCGGCGCGATTACTGTCGGAAGCCTGGTGCCGCTGATAATTTTTTCTTATGTCTACGGCTTTAGAGCGGGCTTATTCGCGGGCGCGGTCTATGGTCTGCTGCAATTCATGCAGGGCCCGTACTTTCTTACGCCGGTGCAGTTCCTGCTCGACTATATCTTGGCTTTCGCCGCAATATCCGCCGCGGGCGCGGTAGGACTGATAATTAATAACCGTAGAACGGCGCTGATAGTATCCGTGCCATGCGTGTTAATCGTAAGGCTTATCATTCATATACTTGCGGGATTTATCTTCTATTCCTCTGTAACAATGAGGGCGGGCGAAATACCGATTTTCGGCAATACTTCTACAATGAGCGGCTTTACTTATTCTTTTCTCTACAATACGACATACATTCTGCCCGATATGCTCATCGCGCTAGTCATCGTAATACTCTTATCAACGAATAAGTCCTTTATAAGATTGATAGAAATAACGTCATTAAATAATAAAGACAGGAAACCGATTTCTAATTAAAGTTGCCGAAAAATATAAAAAAAGGGATTTAATACAATCCCTTTTTTTATGAACAAATAATATGCTTTACCTGTTAAGCAATAAACATAATACGGCTTTCTGGACATGGAGTCTGTTTTCGGCTTCGTCGAATACTCTGGACATCGAGCCGTCTATGATATCCGCAGTTACCTCCTCACCGCGGTGGGCGGGCAGACAATGCAGGAATATAGTAGAATCCTTGCCCGTCAACGCGAAAGACTCTTTATTGACCTGATAGGGCATAAGCGCGCAGTACTTTTCAGGGTCGTCGCGTTGCCCCATAGAGAAGAATACATCCGTGTATACGGCGTCCGCGCCCTTTAAGGCCTCGCCTATATCCTGTGTAACGGTAACCTTGCCGCCTATCGACCTTGCGTAATCAACGATTTCCCGCTTAGGCGAATAATTCTTGGGACAGCCTATGGCAATTTCAACGCCTAATTTCGCGCAGATAACTATAAGGCTGTGCGCCATATTGTTTCCCTCTCCCATAAAGGTCAGCTTGATGTTGTCGAAGGTATTGAAATTCTCGTATACGGTCAGCAAATCAGCGAGCACCTGACACGGGTGCCAGGAATCCGTAAGTCCGTTTATTACGGGATAAGTGCCGTATTTTGCGAGGTCTTCGACATGCTTTTGCTCGAAAGTCCTTATCATGACGCCCGAAAGCCCCATGCGGTTTAATACCATAGCGGTGTCGTAAATGCTTTCGCCGCGGCTTAGCTGAATGTCTTGAGACGATAGAAAGAGCACATCGCCGCCTAACTGCCGCATGCCCATTTCAAATGACAACCTTGTGCGCGTGCTGTTCATCGTAAAAATCAGCGCAAGCGTCTTGCCCTTTAGATGTTTATGCTCGACACCCTCGTAATGCTCGCGTTTTAGCTTCATCGCAAGATGAAGGATTTCGCAGATTTCCGAGGTGGAGTAATCTATAAGGTGCAATAAATGCTTATGTTCGATATATCCCTTTGATTTGTATTCCGAAAAATTCATATTATTACCTCATCTCCCGCATAACGGCGTCAAGCGCCTCCAGCATATTGTCTATATCGCTTTTCTTGATAATCAGAGGCGGAATAAATCTTAATACATTGTTTCCGCAAGCGTTTAAGATATAGCCTTTATCAAGCATCTTAATTACTATATCTTTCACTGTTATTTGCTTATCGAATTCAACGCCTATCATCAGCCCCTTTCCTCTGATATCCTTGACGAAAGCGTATTTTCTGAAATTTTCGAGCTTCTCCATAAAATACTCTCCCGTCTCTTTTACATAATCAAGCATTGCCTTGCTCTTCAGCTTCTTAACGACGGCAAGCGCTACGGAGCATGTGAGCGGATTGGCGCCGTAAGTCGTGCCGTGGTCGCCCTTGTTGAACGCGGATGCGACTTTATCCGTCGCGACAGTCGCAGATATCGGCAGACCGCCGCCGATTGCCTTAGCCAGTGTTACGATGTCGGGCTTTATATTATACTGTTTATACGCATAGAAAGTACCCGTTCTCGACCCGCCCGTCTGAATTTCGTCTATTATCAGTAATTGCTTGTTCTTCTTTGTAATTTCCCTTGCCGCTTTCATATATTCGACGGTCGCAGGTAACACGCCGCCTTCGCCCTGAATGCACTCTATCATAAACGCGGCGACGCCGTCTTCGGATAATGCTTTTTTAAGCGCGTCGATATCGTTAAACGGAACATATGTAAATCCCTCGGGAAGCGGCGCGAAAGGCTCGTTGTATTTGGCCTGACCGGTAGCGGTTACGGTAGCGAGCGTTCTGCCGTGAAAGGAATTCAATGCTGTTACAATCTTGAATTTGTCTGCCATTCCGTTGACTTTCATATACTTTCTCGTCAGCTTGATAGCGCATTCGTTCGCTTCTGCGCCGCTGTTGGACAGGAATACCTTATTAAAGTGCGTTCCCTTTACAAGCTGCTCCGCGAGAAGCCCTCTCGGCTCGGAATAAAAGTAATTAGACACTAATATGACCTTATCGAGCTGTTTTTTTACCGCGCGCTTAATTATAGGATTATTATACCCCAAAGCGTTTACCGCGATGCCCCCCAGAAAGTCCGTATAGCTTCTTCCTTCGCTGTCGTAGAGTGTGCATTCGTCGCCGCGCACCAAAGCGATTTCATAAGGTGAATAAGTATTCATAAAATATTTATCGTCAATCGCCTTTATTTGCTCAAACTTACTCATAATAACCTCCGGGATGTTAAAAATATGCATTTATTATACAATATCGTATACATTATAAGCAAATGAATTTAAGGCTATATGGTTGAATAAATAATTTATAAAGGTTATAATTAAACAAATGATTGAACTATTAAATGTCAGCTTTAACTATTTCGGTTATCCGCCCTCGATAAATAATATCAATCTGACGGTATCGCGCGGTGAAAAAATCGCGGTTTTTTCAGAATCGCGCGGCGGCAAGACCACTTTAATGCTGCTTCTCGCCGGGCTGTTAAAGCCCGTAAACGGCGTAATTACCGTAGGCGGCAAGGATATTTCCCGTATTAAGTTAAGGGAGCGCGATACGGCAATGGTCTTTGAATCGCTTGCGCTGCCTTCATACAGAACGGGCAAAGGAATTCTGATGAGACCTTTCAGGCTGAGAGGAGCTGGGCTGAAACAAGCGAGGGAGGCAGCGAGGGAGTCTGCGGAGAAGTATGATATTACGCCTTTATGGGATTTCGTTCCTAAGTTAATGAATAATTACGATAAGGTGAGACTTGCTATCGCAAGGGCTTTTATGAGAAGTCCCCGAACGCTTATCATAGACAATCCGCTGAAATTAATGAATATCACCGACCGGCGCAATTACTTTAACGAGCTCATTAATTACATCAGAGAGCTTGAAGGCACGGTGATATACGCCACTGACGACATAGAGGAAACGAAGTTCTTTAACAGGGTTATAATTATCCGTAACGGCTACATCGTCGAGGAGGGAAATTATCTGAATTTTACTGAAAATCCCGTTAATCTTTATACCTTAAAGCGCGTTTATTATGATAAACTTAATCTTATAAAGCGCGTTGTAAACGAGAACGCGATAGCGCTTTACGGCAAATCCGTCAATGTCGATGCCGAGGACGGCACCGAAATCATTGCCGCGATACCCGCTGACGGCGTTATTTTATCCGGTAAGGGCGAAAGCGTTACGGATATACGCGAAAGGGGAGACGGCTATTGTACGGTAAACGCGGGAGACGGGCGGCTAACCGTAAAAGGAAGCGGCGACAGAATCCAAGTTGACGAAAAGAGCGTGATGCTATTTGACCTTATAAGCGAAAAAAGACTATAATTAAAGCGGAGATATATATGACTGAACAATACGAAGACGCAATTGAAATGCACAAGAGATGGCAGGGAAAAATCGAAGTAATATCAAGGGTATCGGTAAAGAGCGCCGCGGATTTATCCGTAGCGTATACGCCGGGCGTAGCTAAACCGTGTCTGGAGATTGAAAAAGACGCGGATTTATCCTATTCGTATACGAGAAGAAGCAATATGATAGCGGTAATAACGGACGGCAGCGCGGTGCTCGGGCTCGGCAATATCGGAGCGCTCGCGGGCATGCCCGTTATGGAGGGCAAATGCGTGCTGTTTAAGGAGTTTGGCGGCGTGGACGCTTTTCCCGTATGTATTAAATCGCAGGATACCGAAGAAATAATAAATGTCATTAAGAATATATCCGGCTCTTTCGGCGGAATTAACCTCGAGGATATTTCCGCTCCGAGATGCTTTGAGATAGAGAGGAGATTAATCGGGGAGCTGGATATTCCCGTATTTCACGACGATCAGCATGGCACTGCGGTAGTAACGCTTGCGGCGCTTACCAACGCGTTGAAGCTCACGGGTAAGCGAATGGACGGAGTAAGGACGGTAATTCAAGGCGCTGGAGCGGCGGGAGTCGCGATATGCAAGCTCTTATTAAAGCGGGGAATGCAAGACATAATATTATGCGACAGGAAGGGCATAATATATCAGGGCAGAGACGGACTTGACGCCAGCAAAACCGAAATCAGCTTAATCACCAATAAAGAGCGGTTAAAAGGCTCGGTAGGCGACGCTCTTGAAGGGGCGGATATCTTTATCGGCGTAAGCGGCCCGAATACTGTGGATGCGGATATGATTAAGCGCATGAGCGACAAACCCGTCGTATTCGCGATGTCCAATCCCGACCCCGAGATACCACCTGCGGAGGCGCTTGCCGCAGGCGCGTATATTCTCGGCACGGGCAGGTCTGATTATCCTAACCAGATTAATAATGTGCTCGCTTTCCCGGGCATATTCAGAGGCGCGCTTGATGTCAGGGCTTCCGTAATTTCGGACTCTATGAAGATAAAGGCGGCGGAGGCGATTGCCTCGCTTGTGTCGGACGGGGAATTAACGCCCGAATACATTATTCCCAAGCCGTTTAATCCCGAGGTCGGTAGCACCGTAGCCAAGGCGGTAGCGAAACAGGCGATTTCAGAGGGCGTCAACAGAATTTAAGGAGTATTATGAAGAAGTTCTTGATATTATTAATATTAATCGTTGCACTAACCGGGCTGTCGGGTTGTTTTAAAGAAAAATACGAAGTAACCAAAGAGGAATACGAATTCTTAAAAACTCTGACGCCCGAAGAATATGAAAGACTTAAAAATTTCGATCTCCTGTTAAAAGCCATTGATTTTGTCAACGACAATTATTATTCGGACATTGATTACGCAGACGCCGATGTCGCGGCGGCAATAGCTTTTGTCGGCAGCCTTGACAGGTACTCGTATATGACGCTTGCGAGCAATCTTGCAAGCAAGTCTACGGCGGGAATAGGGCTTTCTCTTCAGGTAACGGAATACAACGAATACCGAATTACGCATGTGCATCCTGAATCGCCCGCAGATACCCTATCGGTAGGCGGAACATACCGGATGAGAAGAGGAGATTATATATATTCTATAAACGGCACGAGAGTCGAGAACAAGCCTTTGACAT
Organism: Christensenellales bacterium; assembly: GCA_050952545.1. Classification (GTDB taxonomy): domain Bacteria; phylum Bacillota; class Clostridia; order Christensenellales; family CAZKXV01; genus JBMNLD01. The sequence continues at coordinate 139,490 of JBMNLD010000001.1, read as the reverse complement.
TTTTTAATGCCGTCTCCGCGGGCGGAAAGGATACGGAGCTGACTCTCACTATCAGACGCGGCGGTCAAATTCTCGATGAGGATTTTGAGTGCGTAAAGCAGGAATTAGTCTTAAAGCAGGCGTATTACATCGACGATATTGACGGCGTCGACCCCAATATAGGGTATATCAAACTGATGTCTTTTACGGAGACCGCGGAAGACGATTTTGTTGATTGCATTAATTCATTCCTTGAAGACGATAACGAATATTTAATCCTCGATTTAAGAGGTAACGGCGGCGGCTCGTCTTTGATTATGTCGGCAATCGCAAGCTATCTCGTTAACGATGACGCAGATAGCGACAAAATCCCGCTGATAGATTTTATAGATTCGGACGGAAATTTGCAGGTGTTTAAGACGGATGAGAACCTGTTTATTTCAAGGCCTATCGTCGTACTGGTAGACTCGACGACGGCGTCGGCGTCCGAAGCGCTGGTTTCGGCTATGATTTATTATAATAACGCCGTTGTTGTCGGCGTTACGACTTACGGCAAAGGCACCGCGCTGAATTCGCCCGGCATAAATAACGGTTATATTTACGACAAAGACAATAATATTCCCTACGCTATCTCTATTGTCGTGGGTAAGTATTATGTATATACGAACGACCCCGAATTAGACAAGCTTGACGGCGTAACCGACAACAAATACTGCATTGACGAGATCGGCATTACGCCCGAATACGAGCCCGATAGCAAAGAATTCAAAGACGAATTAAAAGACGACGGATATATAGTAAAAGCGATAGAAATATTGTTAGAAGATTAATTATTATTTTTTTTCGCCGTCCAATAACGGACAGCGGAAAAAAGTGTTGACAAAATTTTAACAAAGTGTATAATATAAAGTAGAATCTAAATCGATGAGTTAATTCGGAGAGTAAGATGAACTATATTAAAGTAAGCTTCTTATTTTCCCTTTCTCATCGGAAGGGAATTTTTTATAAGGAGGTGCAAATTGGCAAGGATAGGAGTAATAGGAATTGTAGTCGAGGGCGACCGCAAGGTCGCGAACGCTGTGCAGGGAATACTCAGCGAATACGGAGACATAATAGTGGGCAGAATGGGTATACCTGACAGACAGAGTAATATCTCGGTAATCAGCGTCATAGTAAAAGGCTCTAACGAGGAGATATCCGCTCTGACCGGAAAGCTTGGAAAGCTTGAAAATATATCTGTCAAATCGGCTTTGACAAAGGTGGAGGTATTATGAATAACAGAAAATCATTTTATATAACGAGAACGGCGGTATTTCTAGCCTTGGCGCTTGCGATACAATTTACGCTGTTAAAACTCTTCGCGGGTAATCCCGTAACCACATACATAGTGGGGTCGCTACTCAATATGATATTCTTCACCGCGGCGGTCACTATCGGATTATGGAGCGGCGTGATGATAGGCGTAATGACGCCTATAGTCGCGTTTTTAACGGGGCATTTGCCGTTTGCGGTATTAATACCCTTCGTTATCGCGGCAAATCTCGTGCTAGTCGTAATATATTACGGCGGCAAGGTATTGTTTAAGGATAAGCTCATACCGTTGACTATAAGCGGTGTAATAGCGGGAACGGTTAAATTCCTGTTTATGTTCCTTGCGGCTAAATTCATTCTGCCGCTTATATCGTCAATACCCGCGCCTGCCGTTACCAAGCTCGCCGCGGGCTGGAGCATACCGCAGTTTGTTACGGCGATGATAGGTCTTGCGCTGTCAGTAATGCTCAGACAATCGCTGAAAAAGACTAATGTACTTGAAAAGTAATTCCGCTGTCCTTGAACGGACAGCGGAAGTAATCACCGCTTAAAATGCCTCTTTGGCACCCTAGTAGCATTTCGACGAGTGGGGCGTTAGCGCGGTGAAGGACACCGTTAGAGCGATGAAATTCCGCCGTTTGAAACGGCGGAATTCTATGTGTTTTTCAATTTGTTAAGTATTGTTCTTAATTTCTGCATTTGTTCGGGCGTAAGGTAGCTTTTAGCGTTATTGGCGAATTTATCGAGTTCTTCTTTGCTGATTGTGCCTTTCTTTATTCCCTCGGCATATCTTGAAAGAATTTCGCTCATCAGTTCGTTCTCGGATTTGCCTTTATATTTACTTACGACATCCTCGACATTTTTCTTGCTGACTTTGTCCTTGCCCGCGCCGTTAAAGCCTTTGAATTCTCTTGCCATTTATGCCCCCTCCTGCTTTTACATCACTAATATTAATATGCCGGCATATATATATTAAGTGAAGAATGAGGTAAGTTATGATAGACCCTAATATGCTTATGCCGTTGTTTCAGATGATGAATAAAGGCTCCGGGGGCAACGCGTCGCAGTTCGAGACGATATTGAATGCGCTCACTCAGAACAAGGACGGCTCGGGCGGACAAATGAATGACATGATGAAGATGCTGCCCATGCTTATGCAATTGATGAACAAGCAGGGTAATCAGCCTAAAGCGGAAGAGCCCGAAATAAGCGAAGAGAAGAAAGACCCGTTCGAGCCCATAAGAAATATCGGCAACGAGAATATCAACGCAATGCTTTATAACCTTATGAATCGTAATTAGCGCCCGCCGCGATTTTCTCGACGGCAGCAAGTAATTTACAGATATCGCTTTCGGAATTATTCCATCCTACGCTTGCCCTGACAAGCCCGTTGTCAAGCGTATTTAAGTAATTATGCATAAGCGGCGCGCAATGCAGTCCGCTTCTTAGGGCGATATTGAATTTCTCATTCATAATATCGCATACCCTTGAAGAATCGTAGCCATTAATCTCGAACGCTGCGATTGAATTCGGTTCGTTGCTGTAAAGCGTCACGCCCTTGATGTTTTTCAATCCGTTAAGCATTATGTCCGAGAGGTGTTCGAGCTTTTTGCCTATCTGGTCAAAGTGTTTCATCGTCCATTCGATTCCAGCCTTTATCGAGGCGATTCCGGGCGTGTTCAGTGTGCCGCTTTCATACGCTTCGGGCGGCGCGACAGGCTGATAAACGCTTTCGCTGTTGGTGCCCGTGCCTCCGTATTTAATGGGATTAAGCCGTAGTCTTCCCGAATATACGAGGAAGCCGCTTCCCTGCATGCCGTGAATGCCTTTATGCCCGGGCGCGGCGAGCATATCAATGCCCATTTTGTTCATATCGATTGATTTATGCCCGAGCGACTGGGCGCCGTCCACGAGAAACAGCGCGCCTTTTTTGGAGGTGATTTTGCCGATTTCTGCAATATCGGTTTCTGCTCCGGTGACATTGGAGATGTTATTTACAGCGACAAGATATGTATCGAGATTAATCGCTTTCTCGATGTCTTTGGGATTGATTTTACCGCTTGAATCTGGCTCGATTACGGTAAGTTTTATAAGCTTTTCTTTCTCGAGCTTGTATAGCGGCCTTAGCGTCGAATTATGCTCAAGCGCCGTAGTTATCACATGCCCCGTCCTCGCAGTGCCGAAAATCGCGAGATTAAGCGCTTCGGTGCAGCTTGCGGTAAAGATTACTTCGCCGTCCGAGCAATTAACAAATTCAAGCACTTTTTTTCTCGTTTCGTATACGCGCTGCAATGTGGAAATTGCGTCGTTATGCCCGCTCCTGCCCGGATTGGCGCTGTTAGTCAGTTCCTTTACCACAGCCTTAATAACAGATTTGGGCTTGAAGCGCGAGGTTGCCGCATTGTCAAGGTAAATCATAATGCCTCCGTATCACAATTAGTGTCATAAAAGTATATTATGTAACAGCGCATTTTATAACATAGGAGGAAAGTGTGATGTACATCATAGCAGTATTCAAATCCCGAAAGGAAACCTTAGATTTCAAATGCCGGCTGGACTGCAAGCGGATAGGCAGCACTATTATCAATACGCCGAGACAGCTAAGTTCGGGGTGCGGCGTATCAGTGAAATTCGAGGTAAGAGGTTTTACATTCGCAAGATATATAGTCGATGGTAATTACCGGACTTTTTCGGGGTTTTTCAGATATAACGACAACGGTCGTCTTGTTCCCGCTTGCCTGTAACGGCAAACGAAAAAGTCTTGTAGCGTTGTCATCTACGATAAATTATAACCATTATTTGAAACAATAAAGAAAGAGCCTATAAAATTATAGCGTTAATAAGTATACTATGGCAGCTATAACGGATGTAGAGCGGTGAATACTTCCGCTTGCCGTTACAGGCAAGCGGAACAAAAATCACAATTATTAATTATTAATTATTGCTTAAATTTTTTTGTTGTGGTAAAATCATTTCTGTGAATTATATCGAGGACATAATTGAGCGCTTAACTTTAATTCACGGCAATGCCGCTTGCGAATTGAATTTTTCCACTCCGTTTGAGCTGCTTGTCGCCGTAATACTGTCAGCGCAATGCACGGATAAAAGGGTTAACGAAGTAACCAAGGATTTATTTGTCAGATACAACAAGCCCGAACATTACGCCGGGATGAGCGTCGAGGAACTGTCTGAAATGATTTATTCATGCGGCTTTTACAAGAGCAAGGCGAGGAGCATAATTGCCGCGTCAAGGTCGATTATCGAGGATTTTAATGGGGAAGTGCCCTCGACCGCGGAAGAGCTTATCAAATTAAAAGGCGTGGGCATTAAGACCGCGAATGTCGTAAAAAGCGTCGCTTTCGGAGGCGATGCGATAGCGGTGGATACCCATGTAATGAGGGTATCGAGACGGCTGGGGCTTGCCCGAGAAAAGACGCCCGATAAAATCACACTTGAGCTAATGGATAAGGTTCCTAAAAACAGATGGACAAGGCTTCATCATCTGCTCGTGCACCACGGCAGATATATCTGTAAATCGAGAAAACCCGATTGCGATAAATGTAATTTGGCCCTTTACTGTAAATATTTTCAGGAGGTAATCAATGTATAAGATACTCAAAGTAAGGCAGCTTGCGGACAATGTCAGGGAATATGTCATCGAGGCGCCCGAAGTAGCTCGCGCAGCAAAGCCCGGACAATTCGTGATACTCAGGTTGGACGAAGACGGAGAGAGAGTGCCCTTTACAATCTGCGATATGGATAAAGAGGCGGGTACGATTACTCTGCTCATTCAGACCGTAGGCTACACGACGATGAAAATGGAGGAGTTAAACGCAGGCGACGTCATACTTGATTTCGTAGGGCCTTTAGGCAACGCGACCGACCTCGACGAATTTAATAACATTCTGCTCGTAGGCGGCGGAATAGGCGCTGCGGTAATTTACCCGCAGGCGAAAGAATTAATGAAGAAAGGCAAGCCCGCTGATGTCATAGTCGGCGCTAGAACAAAGTCGCTTATAATGTATGAAGAGGAATTTAAGAGAAATTCCAAGAATCTGTACATTATGACTGACGACGGCAGTTACTCTGAAAAAGGTTTTGTAACGGATAAGATAAAAGAGTTGGTTGAAGCGGATAACAGCTATGATGTCGTGTTCGCGGTAGGCCCTCTTGTAATGATGAGGGCGGTCTCGAATCTGACAAAGCAGTATAATATTCATACGATAGTAAGCATGAACAGCATAATGGTGGACGGCACGGGAATGTGCGGCGGCTGCAGGGTGACGGTGGGCGGCAAGACCAAATACGCCTGCGTGGACGGTCCGGAATTTGACGGTCATCAGGTGGATTTCGACGAGGCGCTTAACCGTTCGGGATTTTTCAAAGAACAGGAATCCAAGCATATATGCAGATTGAGGAAGGTGTGATATGGCGGTAGTTCAAAGAGACAGAGTTAAGATGAACGAGCAGGACGCTCACGCAAGACGGAATAATTTCAACGAGGTCAATCAGGGGCTTACCTCCGCTCAGGCGCTGCTGGAGGCGGAAAGGTGTCTGGATTGCAAGAATCCGAGATGCGTTTCGGGCTGTCCGGTAAATGTAAATATACCTAAATTTATCAATTACATAAAAGAGGGCGACCTCGACAAAGCGTACGAGACAATTACCGCGACAAATAATCTTCCGGCGGTCTGCGGCAGAGTATGCCCGCAGGAAGAGCAATGCGAGAAGCTGTGCGTAAGAGGTCCTAAACTCGGCGGCGCGGTAGCGATAGGCTATCTAGAGAGATTTGTCGCCGATTACGCGTTAAATAAAGAAAAGCAGAAGGCCGTTATTCCTAAATGCGGCAGAAAGGTCGCCGTAGTCGGCAGCGGCCCCGCGGGACTCACATGCGCTGCGGATTGCGCGTTAAACGGAATGGATGTAACCGTATACGAAGCGTTTCATAAGGCGGGCGGCGTGCTTATTTACGGCATACCCGAATTCAGACTGCCCAAGGCGATTGTCCAGAAAGAGATTGACAACTTAAAGGCGCTCGGCGTAAAAATCCGATTAAATACCGTAATAGGCAAGACAATCTCTGTTGATGAACTGCTGGACGAATACGACGCCGTATTCTTAGGCACCGGCGCGGGACTGCCGCAATTTCTTAATATCCCCGGCGAGAATCTCAACGGCGTTAGTTCGGCTAACGAGTACCTTACGAGAATTAACCTTATGAAAGCGTACGACGACAAGGCTGTCACTCCCGTATTCACCGGTAAAAATGTCGTTGTAGTAGGCGCGGGCAATGTAGCAATGGACGCCGCGAGAACGGCATTAAGAATGGGAGCGGACGAGGTTACGATAGTATACAGAAGATCAAGAGCGGAGATGCCCGCAAGAGCGGAAGAAATCGTGCACGCCGAGCACGAGGGCATTAAATTAAAGCTGCTCACCGCGCCGCTGGAAATTCTCGGCGACAAAAAAGTCGAGGGTATGCGCTGTCAGGCAATGAAATTAGGCGAGCCCGACCAATCGGGCAGAAGAAGACCCGTACCCATTGATGGAGATGTGTTCGAAATACCCTGCGACCAGGTGATCATGGCGATAGGCACAAGCCCCAATCCGCTGATCAGAAAGAGCTGTCCCGAGCTAGAGGTCACGAAATGGGGAACGGTGGTAGTAAACGAACAGACCTACGAGACCTCAATTGACAATGTCTACGCGGGCGGCGACGCCGTAACGGGCGCTGCGACGGTAATACTCGCGATGGGCGCGGGCAAAATCGCGGCGAAAGCTATTAAGGAAAAACTGGATTGTTAATATTATTCCGCTTGCCTATAACGGCAAGCGGAATAATTAGAAAAACAAATAATAGCAATCATATTTTCAATTACTATTTAGTTCATATCGTATAACAGTTAAAAATAGCCTATTTGGCGATGATTTTTATTTGCAATAAATGAATTAAATGGTGTAGACTAATCGTATGTTTTTAGATAAAGCCGATATTACTATAAAAGCGGGCAACGGCGGCGACGGAGTAGTCTCGTTCAGGCGCGAGAAATATGTGCCGTTCGGCGGTCCGGACGGCGGCGACGGCGGCGACGGCGGCTCGGTGATTTTCGAATGCGATGATAGTCTGAATACGCTTATCGATTTTAAGTATAAGAAGCATTACAAGGCGGAAGACGGCAGGAAAGGCGAGCCAAATAACCGTTACGGCAAGAGCGGAGGAGACATCGTAATAAAGGTGCCCTGCGGCACGGTAATAAGAGAAAAGGCATCGGGCGCGATAATCGCGGATATGTTCGCTTCAGGAGACAGGGTTACCGTCTTAGATGGCGGCAAGGGCGGCAAAGGCAATTACCATTACCGCACATCGGTAAGAAAGGCGCCCGCATTCTGCCAGCAGGGCGAAAAGACGGAGCCGCTCGAAATAACGCTTGAATTAAAGACCATAGCCGATGTGGGGCTTATAGGCTTTCCCAATGTCGGCAAATCCACACTGCTTTCAGTGATAACGGACGCAAGACCTAAAATCGCCAATTACCATTTCACCACGCTTTCTCCCAATCTCGGCGTAATCAAGATGTACGACGAATCTTTGGTTATTGCGGATATTCCGGGACTTATAGAGGGCGCGGGCGAGGGCGCGGGTCTCGGGCATAACTTCCTCAGGCATATCGAAAGGGTAAGGCTGTTAGCGCATATGGTCGATATTTCCGGCTCGGAGGGAAGAAGCCCCGTCGAGGATTATAATATCATAAGGCGGGAGCTTGAAAGTTATTCGGACAAATTAATCTCGCTTCCCGAGATAGTAATTGCGAATAAGTGCGATTTAGTCATCGACGATACGGTATATGACGATTTTATTCTTAAGACGGGCAAGACGCCCGTTAATATATCCGCGGCGCAAAGGACGGGAATAGAGGATATGTTAAAGCTCATCTATAAAGAGGTAATAAAGCTCGAAAAGCCCAAGCCGCTTGAATTCAAGCCTTATACGCCGCCGATTAAAGATCGCGACGGCTTCGAGATAATCCGCGAAGAGGAGGGCATTTACGCCGTAATCGGCGGGCTTATCGAAATGCTCGCGAGAAATGTCGTATTGTCGGATTACGCTTCTTTTAATTATTTTCAGAAAGTATTAAGCGACAGGGGCGTAATTAAGGCGCTGTACAACGCGGGCGCCAAGAACGGCGACACGGTGAGAATAAAAGATATAGAATTCGAATTAACGGAATAGGTAGAATATGAACAGTAAACAGCGTAAGACATTGAGTTCGCTTGCGGCGAAAATCAATCCCGTAGTCAGTATCGGCAAAGGCGGTCTTAACGAGAGCGTTATAAGAGAAATAGACAGCGTATTGGAGGACAGGGAGCTTGTCAAGATAAAAGTATTGAGAAATTCGATGCTTAACCCTAAAGAGACGCTCGCGGATGTCGCCGGCTTACTGAACGCCCAAGCGGTGAGGTCGATAGGCAACAATATAATTATTTACCGCCGCTCTGACAAAAAGGATATCGAGCATATAATTTTCTAGTTTTTCAAGACGCTTTTGATATCTTCTTTCTTGCCGGGATTTATAAAGCATATAAGTCCGAGAATAAAGCAAATCAGCGAAACAATCAGATAATAGAGTTTTATCGGCATTACAACGCTCATAAGCGCTATAATTGACCCCGACAGCAGGAATCTGCCGCCCGTATGGCGGTTGAATATATCTTTAACGCTTATCGACAGTTTAAAGCGTTTATCGATTTCCGGCAGCATATTTTTTTTCATTAATAACTTCATCAGCTGCTTTACGCCGATGATATTAACGCGGATTTTTGAACGGCTGATAATCGAGAATATCGAACGGTCTGCCTCGGTTGTTACTATTGTCAGAGCTCCGGCATCGCGGTTTTTTGCTATCTTTATGGCTTTTAACGCTTCGCTTGCGGAGAAAGCAGAGAGTCCGAACGACACATAAATAAGCTCACCGCCATTTGTTGTTAAATGGTTTCCTTCTCTGATATATCCGACATTTTCGGGCATAAGACCGGTTATTATATTAAGCGGCTCGTCGCACATCGCAAGATAAAGCGCTAAATCCCTAACGGCGTAAGGCCTTCTTTTCTTTTCGATATACGAATACGCGATATTGAGTATTATAAAGAGCGTAATACCCGCAATTATCCCCAGCGCGAGATTATTTACAAGGTAAATCATCCATGCGGTGATAAGCAGGAACAAAGCGACGCGGAATGTGATAAAATCAATCTTTTTAGCCATAATGTCCTCGACAATTGATTATTAACGGATTAAACGGTTATTATTCAATATTGGCACTTGTAAAATAGCGATTAATACAGTATAATAAAGATATGAAAGCCGGTGTATTCGGAGGGGCTTTCGATCCTCCGCACAAAGAACATATTAATATTTGTCTCGCGGCGCAAGAAGAATTAAATTTAGACAGAGTTGTTCTTGTCCCTTCAGGCGTACAGCCTCACAAGACCAGCGCGGTATCCCCTAATATAAGGCTTGAAATGGTCAGGGCGGCGGTAAGGCCGTACAGAAAACTTATTATCGACGATACCGAGATTAAATACAGCAGGATAGGCTACGCCTCCGAAATCCTTCCGCTGATGCAGATTAAATACGGCGAATTTATATATATTTTAGGCGGCGACAGTCTGCTCTCTTTAAGATATTGGATGCGCCCGGACATTGTATTGACATATCCTATCGCCGTCGCCGTAAGAGAGGGGCGCATTAAGGAAGTAATGGAAGAAATAGAGTATTTTAAGGAGACTTATAACGCCAATATCAGGCTTCTTAAATACAAAAGCTCGGATATATCCTCGTCCGACATAAGGGCGAGGCTTGAGCTTAATAAATATGTCAACGAATACATTCCCGAAACCGTACTGAAAATTATTACAGACAATAACCTGTACTCGGAATTCAGACCTATGGTGGATAAGGTGAGAAAGATGGTCAGCGAAAAGACTTTTTCGCATATCGAGAGAACGGTTATTAAGGCTTTCGAGTACAACAGACTCGTGGGGCTTCCGTACGACAAGGTATTCAATGCGGCGCTGCTTCACGATATCGGCAAAGAAATTTACGGCGGCAAATATATACACAAAATTCCCTCCGACGTCGTGGATACGCCGGTAATGCACGCATTTGTCGGCGCGGAAATCGCAAGGGAAGAATTTGCCGTACTGGACACCGAGATACTTAACGCGATAAGATACCACACCACGGGCCGGGCGAGAATGACGCAGCTCGAGGCGCTGATTTTTATTGCTGATATGACCGAAGACGGCAGGGATTTTGAAGGCGTATCTAAAATCAGAACTATGAGCGCGAGCAGTATTATTCTCGCATTTTTAGCGTGCGTGGAGAGCAAATACGAGCATTTAATTAATTCCGATACCGATATGCACCCTTTGACCAGAGAGTGCTATAATTACTACATCAATAAGGAGATACAATGACAATTATAGAGAAAAATGATTTTATATGCAATCAGTTAAGCGAAAAGAAAGCGCGCGACATCATATCCATCGCCGTCGAGCACCTTACGATTCTTGCCGATTATTTCATTATATGCAGCGCGAAGAATGTCACCCATTCCAAGGCGCTCGCTAAGCACATAGAAGACACCCTTGAAGAAAAGGGCGTTTTTTTGAAGCATAAAGAGGGCGTAAGAGAGGGCAGATGGATAGTGCTTGACTACAACGAAATAATAGTCCATATCTTCTTAAACGACACGAGAGAGATGTATTCTCTTGAAAAACTCTGGTCGGACGGAGCAAATATAACAAAATATTAAATAATAAAAGGTCTTTATGCCATACTATTAGTATTAACTTATGGGAGGCATAAATGACTCTGACTGCAATTATATTAACGCTTGTTATGACAATTTTTCCCTCGGATGTCGAGAGCCTTATAAATTCGGACTCTAAGGTTATCGATGCCGAATGTCTGGTCGTGGGCGATATGGTCGTAATAGCGGTAAAGACCGAGCCGCTTTTTTTCAGAAGCGACAGAATAAGACTTATCGAGAAATTGAAATCCGATGTAAAAAGCAGATACGATGTGTCCGAAGTAATGATAACATTCGACCGCGATATTTACTACAAGATATCCAAGATAGATATGCTGATTGCCGAGGGATTGACCGAGGAGCAGTTAAGAAGCGATATTATCGCATTAGTCGAGACAGTAAAAAGCCGTGAATTATGAATATTATCGATTTGATTGAGAAGAAAAAAAGGGCGGAGGAGCTGACCGGAGACGAAATAGCGTATTTCGTAAAAGGCGTCACGGATTTCACTCTGCCCGATTATCAGATATCGGCGCTTCTTATGGCAATACTCCTTAAAGGTATGTCGGAGCGGGAAACCGTCGATCTTACCAATTATATGGCATTGAGCGGCGAGAGGGCTGATTTGAGCGGCATTAACGGCATTACAGCGGATAAGCACAGTACGGGCGGAGTAGGGGATTCCACGACTTTTATCGTGATTCCCGCCCTTGCCGCTCTCGGGTTCAAGGTGGCGAAGATGAGCGGCAGGGCGCTCGGGCATACGGGCGGCACGATTGACAAGCTCGAATCCATACCCGGGATAAGACTTGAAATGACATCCAAAGAGATTGAGAACGCGATAAACTCAAGCGGAGTATGTATTTGCGCTCAATCGTTGAATATCTGCCCGGCGGATAAAAGGCTTTACGCGATCAGGGATGTTACCGCAACCGTGGACAGCATACCCCTTATCGCGTCCAGCATTATGTCCAAAAAAATCGCCGGCGGCGCGGAAAATATCGTACTCGACATCAAATGCGGCAACGGCGCTTTCTTAACCGATGAAGCAAAGGCCGTTAAACTCGGGCGGCTTATGGTCGGCATAGGAAAGAGTTTGGCAAAGAAAATTACCGCGGTCGTTACGGATATGAACGAGCCTCTGGACGAATACATAGGCAACCGACTTGAATTAATCGGCGCGTTAAAGGTCTTAAAAGGCGCGAAGAACAGGCTTTACGATGTCTCGATTGCGCTTATTGCGCCGCTTGCCGGTAAAGCGCTCGGAATAAGTTACGATGAAGCCGTTGAAAGAGCTGCGGCGGTAATTGACAGCGGCAAGGCTTATGAAAAGTTTATTGAATTAATCGTCTCTCAGGGCGGCGACATAAAATACATTGAGAATATCGAGGATATCCCTCTTAATAGTTATGAGGTCATAAGCGACAGAAGCGGTTATGTATGCGCGATTGACACCAAGAGACTGGGCAGAACGCTTATTGCGCTCGGCGGCGGCAGAACAAGCCTTAACGATACAATCAATTATGACGCAGGCTTGATAATCAACAAGAGATACGGCGATTATGTAGAGCGCGGCGAGAGCCTTGCAAGAGTTTATTCATCAAAAGAATACCCCGGTGTAATGAGCGAAATACTCTCGGCGTACACGATATCGGACGCGCCCCCGGTAAAAAGACCGCTGATAATCGAAACAATTAAATAAGCCGGGCAGTAATCCCGGCTTTGAACTAAAGCGCTACCGATAAATATTATTAACTTTTCTCCCCCGTATTATTATTACTTGTAGTGCTTAGGTTTTGAGGTTCCTTATCAACAAGGTATTTGAATAACCTGCTCAATTTCTTATAAAGCAGCAGCGTTAAGATATTTATAATCATACACCTTAGGAGATTAAAGGGCAGGATTGACAGCCATATGTAATAGTTGTAAAAGTTCTCTCTGGTAATGTTGGGGAACAGTTCGGACATCATTGACAGCAGTATATTCCAGTTGCCGTCGAAAATTACTTTCACGTATAAGGGTATCGCGACAAATCTGTTTATCAGCATTGCCGTGACTATACAGCTTACGGTGCCGAGTATAATTGATAGGAACGCGCCTTTGAATGTTTTGTTTTTCTTGTAAATTATACCCGCGGGAAGTATGTACGAAAACCCTATAATCAGGTCTATGAATTCGCCGATAAAAGACGTGCCGGTAAAAGGCAATTTAATCAGTATCTTGATAAGCAGTACGGTAAAGCCGCTCGGCAATCCCAGCATAAAGGTAGTGATGAACGCGGGCAAATCGCTTATTTGTATGTCGAGAAAAGTGGGAAACAGAAAGGGCAGCGAGAATTTTGCAAATAAATACAGCGCCACGGAAAGCGCGGACATTACGGCGATTAAAGCGATTTTGAAAGTTTTCGTGCGGTTCATATTGCCTCCTATAAAAAACGCCCCACAATCGATAAGGCGGCAATAAAAAAGACCTTTTCCCGTCCAGACTATACTGTCGGTCAAGGAATTTCACCTTGTCGGCATCTTGCGATGTTCGCGGACTGTCACCGCCGGTGGAGAATTTCACTCCGCCCCAAAGATTATGCGTATTTTTTTAATATTATAGCAATTATTATCTATGATGTAAAGCGTTCTCAGGCTTATACTAAAGCAAGTTCGGCAATCTTTGCGAGTATTATTGACATATATAAGCTATAATTATAAAATGTGCGTATGGTTATAATTACTCACAACCCCGAAGAGACGGAGCAAATCGCAATAGAGCTCGGCAGGCGGCTTAAAGGTGGCGAGGTGTTAAGCCTTTTAGGCGGTCTCGGCGCGGGCAAGACGACTTTCGCCAAGGGAATCGCGAAAGCTCTTGACATTACCGATACCGTTACAAGCCCTACCTTTACGATAATGAATTCTTATAAAGGGCGTCTTAATCTTTATCATTACGACATGTACAGAATTCAGGACGAAGACGAGTTATCCGAGCTCGGCATACGGGATTACCTGTATTCGGGCGGCGTAAGCGTCATCGAATGGAATAAATTTGATTTGAGCGGTCTCAATGTAATACATGTAACCCTGGAATACCTCTCGGAAAATTCGAGGAGGATTACAATAGTATGAATTTACTCATAGCAGATACGACGGATAAGGCGCTGACGGTAATAGCGGTAAAAGGCGATAAAATATACAAATATTTTAGCGCGGACAACGCGCGCCATAACGCGGATATTATTCCCGCGATAAATACAGTGTTAACCCGAAGCGGAATGAGCGTTAAGGATATCCACGCTTTTAGCGCCGTTACGGGCCCGGGCTCGTTTACGGGCATCAGAATAGGCGTCAGCGTGATGAACGCTTTTTCGGATGTGACGGGCGCAAAGCTTATCGGTATCAGCGCTTTTGAGATGATAGGTAATAACGCCGCTAACGCTATCGTCTTAATTGACGCGAGAAACGGCAATTACTACGGCGCGGAAATAAAAGACGCCAAAATTATCAAATCGGGCAATTACAAAGAAGCGGATATCGACCTGAGCCTTCTGAGAAAGATTTACAGAAAGAACATTGACTATTCGGATAACCTTATAAGCATTGCGCGCGACAAATACAACAGCGGCGCTTTCGTAACCCGCCTATCGCCTTTATATATGAAAGCGTCCCAGGCGGAAAGGGAGCTTATCAGTAAGAATTATATAATTAGGAAGATGGACGAAAGCCATCTTGACGATGTGCTCGAAATCGAAAGGCAATCTTTCATTACGCCCTGGACTAAAGAAATGTATCTCGAATCGTTGAGCAACGGAGACGCGCGCGGCTATGTCGTCGAGAGCGGCGGCGAAATTCTCGGATACGCGCTGATATTACAAATATACGATGAGATGCATATAATGAGAATAGCAATAAAAAGCGCTATGAGACGGCAAGGCTACGGCGAAAAGCTGCTAAGGCGTATCATAGACGAAACCGCTAAATTAAATATCAACACTATAACCCTCGAGGTCAGAGAAAGCAACATAAGCGCAAAAACTCTTTACGAAAAATTCAACTTTGAATGCACGGGATTGAGGAAGAATTACTATGAAGGTAAAGAAAACGCTATCATTTATTCTCTTGAGCTTGGGAGGTAAATTATCATTAATCATTGCCAGCTGGGCAAAGGCAGAGATTTAATATTTCTTCACGGTTGGGGCGGCAGTGTCAAGAGCTTTTACGGCGCCGCCTATAAACTTTCTAATAAATACCGTTGCACGCTGGTGGACTTTTACGGATTCGGAGAAACACCGCACCCTAATTATCCGCTTTCGCTCGAAGACTACGCGGACAGTATTAAGGAAATCATCAGACATTATCAGATGCAGGACGCGGTACTTATAGGTCATTCTTTCGGCGGAAGAGTGGCAATTTTATTATCCGCCGAATATACGCATATAAGCGGACTGGTGCTCGTGGACAGCGCGGGCATACGCCCGAGAAGAAAACTCTCGTGGTACTATAAAGTCTATAAATACAAGCTGTTAAAGGCCTTGGGCATAAGAAATATTAAAGCGGGCTCGGAGGATTACAATAGATTAAGCGGCGCGATGAAAGAGACATTTGTAAGAGTTGTCAACCGCGACTTGACGCCCGAACTCAACAAAATCGTAGTGCCCACTCTTATTATCTGGGGCGAAAAGGATAACGAAACGCCGCTTTATATGGCGAAGAAACTGAATAAGCACATCAAAGCAAGCAGGTTGAATATCTTAGAAGGTGCGGGGCATTATTCGTATCTCGATAACTTTAATCAGTTTGTAGGGTTGATTAAGGAGTTTATCGAGAGTATACCCGATTGAGGAGCGTATGCTATTTCTTAACGCCGCGCTTGTAATAGCGTGCTCGTACAGATTATTTTTAGCTTTTCAGCAGAGCGGATACAAGAAGCTTATGCTGTTTAGCTATAATACCGTATTCTTTCAACTCGGGCTTATCTCGGCGGTGCTTTCCGTAGTTGCGGCGTCGGTGGATATTATCCTACTGAATAAATATGTCTTCTACACGACGGGTGCCGTGATAATGTTTATCGCGGTGATTTTCATATATCTGACCTATAAAAACAACTATAAGAAGCCTCTGGTGTTCACGCGCCGCGCCGTAAGGCTGATTATCGTGTTCTGCCTGCTGATTATCGCATATCATTTGCTTTATTTTACGGATATACGGTGCATGGTGTGGGCGGCGTATCTGTTCGCGCCGCTCTTAATAAAGCTCTCTTACTTTATCCTGTATCCTTTCGAGAAGCTGAACAATATCAGATACATAAAAAAAGCCACCTTGAAACTTAGGCAGTCCGACGCGATAAAAATCGGTATAACGGGAAGCTACGGCAAGACTTCGGTCAAGAATATTCTATATCATATCCTGTCTAGGAAATATAACGCGCTGATGACGCCTCAAAGTTTTAATACGCCTCTCGGCATAGCGCGCGCCGTAGATGATTTAAAGCCCGAAACGCAGATATTTATCGCCGAAATGGGCGCAAGACGAAAAAAAGATATTAAAGAGCTATCGGAGATTATCCGTCCCGAAATAGGTATAATTACGGGCATTAACTGCCAGCACCTCGAGACTTTTAAGAGCGTGGATAATATCTCAAGAACCAAATTCGATTTAATAAGCGCGCTTTCGGGAAGAAAACTTGCCGTAATAAACGCGGATAATCAAATTGTCTTAAAATATGCCGAAGAACGCGGCATAAACGCGATAAAAGTCGGCTCATCGGATGCGGATTTAATAATATCCGATGTCAAATCCGACGCGTTGGGCTCATCGTTCGGCGTCGTCTATAAAGATAACCGTATCGAGCTTAAAACAAGACTTCTCGGCGCGCACAACGCGATTAATATTTCACTTGCGATAGCGGTCGCCGTTGAACTCGATGTGCCCGTAAAAGATATCAAAGCGGCAGTGTTCGACCTCGCGCCCGTTCCTCACAGGCAGGAATTGATTAAAGGGATGAGAGGAATCACGATAATAGACGATACATATAATTCCAATCCCGACGGCGCGCGTTCGGCATTAGAGACCCTGAAAAGTTTCCCGGGCAGAAAAGTCGTCTTAACGCCGGGACTTGTCGAACTCGGAAAGAGCGGCGCGGACGAAAACAGAAAGCTCGGTAACCTTATTAAGCAGATTGCGGACACGGTGATACTTATTAAGAGCGACTGGATTGAATATATATCCGAGGGGCTTTGGGGATATGACGGCACAATCCGCATATACAATTCCTTAAAAGACGCGACGGCGGACTTTCATAAATTGCTTAATGACCATGACACGCTGTTGCTTCTCAATGATTTACCCGACAGTATGGGAGGTTAGAAATGAATGTAATCGTGCTTTTCGGCGGCAAATCCTGTGAAAGGGATATATCGATAATCACCGCGCTTCAGGCAATGGGGAGCATGGCTAATCATAATATACTGCCCGTATTTATCGGCGACAGCGGAATGTATACGGGCACCGCCATGCAGAACATCAATACATACAGAGAAATCGACACAATGAAGATGAACGAAGTGATTATAAGATACGGCAAGGTGTATTTAATCAAGAACAATAAATTAAAAGAATTATTCACGCCCGATACCGCGCTTATCTGCTGCCACGGCGGAATGGGCGAGAACGGATGCCTTCAGGGACTGTTGGAGCTAAACGGCATCCCCTACACTTCATCGGGCGTGCTTCAATCCGCCGTCGGAATGGATAAGGTAATAATGAAGCGGCTTTTTAACGAAATGCTGCTAAATACCGTGCCATATGCGACATTGACCAAAGAGATGATTTGCGAGGATATGACCTCGTGTATCACCGTAATCGAATCGCGGATTAATTATCCCGTAATAGTAAAGCCCTGCGCGCAAGGCTCCAGCATAGGCATTAAAATAGCTAAAGACAAGAAAGAGCTTATAGAGGGGCTTATCACGGCGTCGTATTACGATAAAGACATCATAGTCGAAGAGGCGCTTACGGATATGACCGAGGTAAATTGCGCCGCCGTATCCGATAACGGCAGAATAATCGTAAGCGCTATCGAAAAGCCCGTCGGCTGGAATGAATTTCTGACATTCGAGGACAAATATATCTTAAAGGGCGAAAAGGGCTCAAACTCCCCTCAAAGAGAGCTTCCCGCGAAAATAAACGACACGACGGCAAAATGCGTCAAAGGTCTGACAGAGCGCATTTATACGGGACTCGGGCTTTCGGGCGTTGTCAGAATAGATTATATGATAGACAACAAATCAGGCAAGATTTATGTCAACGAATTTAATACCGTGCCGGGCTCGCTCTCGTATTATCTGTTCGAGCCGCTGGGGATAGAGTTCACCGAATTAATCGGCATAATGCTCAATGAGAGCATCCGCATAAAGAAAATCAAAGATAACGCCGTTACATATTTTCCGTCGAGAGTATTAAGCGATTTTAAGGGAAAGTTCTGATAATAGCCGCATATACTTGCCTTTACCTTGCTTGTTATTATAGAATAAATAAAAAAAGCGAGGTAGGTATTTTTGTGGCAAAAATCATGATGAAGACGCCTCTGGTCGAGCTGGACGGCGATGAAATGACCCGCGTACTGTGGCAATGGATAAAGGAAATTCTCATTCTTCCTTATGTGGACTTGAAAAGCGAATACTATGACTTGTCGCTCGTAAACAGAGATAAGACGGAAGATGCGGTTACAATAGAGAGCGCTAACGCTATAAAGAGGTTGGGCGTCGGCGTCAAGTGCGCTACGATTACTCCGAACGCGCAAAGAGTGAAAGAATATTCGCTGAAAAAAATGTGGCTCTCCCCTAACGGCACGATAAGAGCTATACTGGACGGCACGGTATTCAGAGAGCCCGTGACGGTGCCCGAAATCACGCCCGCTATCCCCAAATGGAAGAAGCCTATAATCATAGCAAGGCACGCGTACGGCGATGTATATAAGAATTTCGAGAGCTATGTAAATAAAGGCGGCAGGGCTGAACTCGTCATTACGGAAGACGGCAGGGAAAAGAGACTCCTCGTCCACGATTATACTAAAGGCGGCGGCATTGCGATGGCAATGCACAATCTTGACGACAGCATTAAGAGTTTCGCCAGAAGCTGTATGAGATACGCGCTCGATGTCAAGCGGGATTTATGGTTTTCGACCAAAGACACTATATCCAAGATATACGACCACAGGTTCAAGGATATTTTCGCGGAAATTTACGAGAACGAATTCAGAGAAGATTTCATTAAGAATAATATCGAGTATTTCTACACCTTAATAGATGACGCCGTAGCGAGAGTAATCAGGAGCGAAGGCGGCTTTATCTGGGCTTGCAAGAATTATGACGGCGATGTCATGAGCGATATGGTCGCGACGGTATTCGGCTCGCTCGCGATGATGACTTCCGTGCTCGTATCGCCCGACGGCTGTTACGAATACGAGGCGGCGCACGGCACCGTGACCAGGCATTACTACAGGCACTTAAAAGGCGAGCAGACCTCCACCAACCCGGTAGCTACGATTTTTGCTTGGACGGGAGCGCTCAGAAAGAGAGGCGAGCTAGATAATCTGGGCGGTTTAACGGATTTCGCGGACAGGCTGGAAAAAGCGACTCTAGACACTATTTCCGGCGGCGTCATTACCAAGGATTTAACGCCGCTGTTCAGCGCGGATACCGCTATAAAAGAAATGAGCGCAAAAGACTTTTTACTGGCGATAAAGGCGCGATACGACAAAGGCTGAATAAAATTTGTTCAAGGGGACATATGCGTTAACGCTATGTCCCTTTTTAGACGGATAATAAAATTATTAATGTGTATTTTGGCGTCTATTGAGTTGATATAAAACGCCTATATATGTTAATATTGTTATGTATTTAATAAAAGGGGTAATATGAAAGATTTAATTCGTGCGGCAAGAGGCGAAGCCCTGGCAGATTTAGTCTTAAAAGGCGCGAATATCGTCAATGTGTATTCGGGCGGAATCTTAAAAGGCGATATCGCGATTAAGGACGGCGTTATCGTCGGAATAGGCGAATACGATGGCAAGAGCGCCATTGATACAAAGGGCGCGTATGTCGCGCCCGGTCTTATTGACTCGCACATCCATATCGAAAGCTCAATGCTTACACCGTCCGAATTTGCCTGGGCGCTTGCGCCGACTGGCGTGACGACGGTCATTGCCGACCCTCACGAAATAGCAAATGTTCTAGGCGTCGACGGTATTAATTATATGATTGAAGACAGCGCCGGCGCGCCCGTAGATATTAAATATATGCTCCCGAGCTGTGTTCCCGCGACATTTTACGAGACCTCGGGCGCTGTGATTGACAGCAAAATAACCCAGAGGGAAATTTTAAGAGCGGACATTCTGGGGCTCGGGGAAATGATGAATTTTCCCGGAGTGCTGTTTACAGATCCCGAGGTAACTGCTAAGATAGCAGCCGCTAAATCCGCTGGTAAAATCATAGACGGACACGCGCCAGCGCTTACCGGCAAAGAATTAAACGCGTACGTTTTAGCGGGTATCGGCACAGAGCACGAGGCTTTTACGCTTAAAGAGGCGGAGGAGAAATTAGCGCTTGGGATGTATATCTTAATCAGAGAGGGCTCCGCCGCGAAAAATCTTAATGAACTCATTCCGCTTGCAAAAGGCGAGGGTTACAGGCGGCTTATGTTCTGCTCGGACGATTTGCATCCGTTTGATTTAATCAACAGAGGCTCGATTAATTATCCGGTTAAACTTGCGATAAGCCGCGGCATCGATCCGGTCAGAGCGATAACAATCGCGACATTGAACGCCGCGGAATGTTACTCTCTTAAAGACCGCGGAGCCATTGCTCCCGGTAAAATCGCGGATATGATAATATTCGATAACTTTGAAGATATGAATATCTCGACGGTCATCAAGTCGGGCAAAGTTACGGTAAGCCAAGGCAAAACGCTATATGATGCGCCCGCGAAAAAGGCGTATAATATAAGCGGCTTCAATCTGAAGAAGATAACCGCGGACGATATTAAGCTTAATTTCAAGCGTGATAAAATTAATGTTATCGGCATTATCCCCGATTCAATCGTAACGGATAATTTATTAATAGACAAGTCGGATATCGGCGACACCTCAAAAATTGCCGTAATCGAACGGCACCGCAACACGGGCAATATCGGCGTAGGGCTTGTCAAGGGCTATAATATTTCGGGCGGCGCGGTTGCGACCTCGATTGCGCACGATTCCCATAACATTATCGCAATCGGCGACAATGATACCGACATCGTGAACGCCGTAAATAAATTAATTGATATCAAAGGCGGTATAGTGATAAGCGCCGGCGGCAAGATAATAAAATGCCTTTCTCTGCCTGTCGCGGGCTTAATGTCGGATAAGCGTATCGAAGATGTAAATAATAATTATGAAGAGCTAACGATAATTGCGAGAAAAATGGGCGTGCCGGAGGGTGTGCATCCGTTTATGACTCTCTCCTTTCTCGCTCTTCCCGTAATACCGCATCTTAAAATTACGGATAAAGGGCTTTTTGATGCGGACAGATTCGAATTCATAAACTAAGGAGATATTATGTCTAAAGTAGCAGTGATAATGGGAAGCAAGAACGATTTGACTACGGTTCAACCCGCTCTTGATATCCTCAAGAAATTCGAGATAACTAACGAAGTCAGGGTAATATCGGCTCACAGGACGCCGGACGAGGCGAGAAAATTCGCATCCGAGGCGATATCCGAAGGAATAGAGGTAATCATAGCGGCTGCGGGCAAGGCGGCGCACCTTGGCGGCTTTATCGCCGCGTACACCACTCTTCCCGTTATAGGCCTGCCCGTAATGAGCTCGACGCTTGACGGATTGGACAGCCTGCTTTCTATGGTGCAGATGCCCCCCGGGGTGCCGGTCGCATGCGTTGCGATTAACGGCGCCTTAAACGCGGGATTGCTCGCCGTTCAAATTCTGGCGCTTAAAGACGAGCGACTGAGAAAAGAACTTGATAATTACAAGAAAACAATGCGCGAGAATGTGATAAACGACGATATCACCATAAGCAAGGAGGCTTCCGGCAAATGAAAAAGCAACTGATTTACGAGGGAAAAGCGAAAAAAGTCTACACAACCGACAATCCCGATATCGTGTTAGTCGAGTACAAAGACGACGCGACAGCCTTTAACGGACTGAAGAAAGGCAAGATTTGTGGAAAGGGGATTATCAACAACAAGATGAGCAACTACCTGATGAAACTGCTTGAGGAGCAGGGCGTTAAAACTCATTACATAGAGCAGATAAGCGACAGGGAAACGCTTGTAAAAAAAGTTAACATCGTTCCCGTCGAAGTCATTGTAAGAAATATCGCAGCGGGCTCGCTTAGCAAGAAATTAGGACTTGACGAGGGTACTCCCTTAAAGACCACGGTGCTTGAATTTTGTTACAAAAACGACGAATTAGGCGACCCGATGATAAACGATTATCATATTCTAGCGATGGAGCTCGCAACTGAGGAAGAACTCGTTAAAATCAAAGAATACGCTCTTAAAATTAATAAATTTTTATGCGGACTGTTAAAGGATATCGGCATACGGCTGATTGATTTCAAATTAGAATTCGGAAGATATAAAGGCGAAATTATCCTGGCGGACGAAATTTCCCCGGACACTTGCAGGTTGTGGGACGAGGCTACGGGCAAGAAGCTCGATAAAGACCGTTTCCGCAGGGATTTAGGCGGGGTCGAAGAGGCATACGGCGAGATTAGCAGGAGATTAACGGGTGAATAACATTAGACATGAATGCGGAGTATTCGGCATATTCGGCGCATCAAGCCGCAATCTTGCCGAAGATATGTATTACGGACTTTTTGCGCTTCAGCATAGAGGGCAGGAGAGCGCGGGCATTGCCGTCTGCTGCAACGGCAATATTCAGTGCTATAAGAATTTGGGGCTTGTGTCAGAGGTATTCGACCGCGACAGGTTAAAGGCGTATTGCGAAGGAAAAATCGCTCTCGGGCATGTGAGATACGCGACTTCCTCGACGAGGAATATTGTATGCGCGCAGCCTTTGGTATTTAAGGGAATTAAGGATAAATTCGCAATATGCAACAACGGGCGTTTGGTTAACTCGAAATATCTCATTAACCAGCTTATCGACGAGGGAATGGTATTTCAGTCAGGCACGGATTCGGAGATTATCGCGGCGCTAATCAATAAATACACCGAGAAAGACATTATCGAGGGCGTAAAGAGAGCGGTCAGGTACTTAAAAGGCGGCTTTGCGTTCATAGTATGCACGACCGACCGCCTGATTGCGGTGCGAGACCGTTCGGCGTTAATCCCGTTGTCACTGGGCTCGCTTAAAGACGGCTATGTCGTTTCGAGCGAGAGCGCGGCTATCGACGCTATCGGCGGCGCGGTGATAAGGGATATTAAAGCGGGCGAAATGGTAATAATTGACGACAACGGCATTCAGTCCTATTTTATGGACAATATCAAGAAACGCTCCTGTATATTTGAGCTAGTGTATCTTGCAAGACCGGACAGCGCAATAGATGGCAAATCCGTCTACGAAGCGAGATTCGATACGGGAAGACGGCTTGCGATACGATATCCTATCGAAGCGGATTTAGTCGCGGGCGCGCCGGATTCGGGCGTTCTTTCGGGCAGAGGCTATTCATATGAATCGGGCTTGCCCTATCTTGACGCGCTATCCAAGAACAGATATATCGGGCGCTCTTTCATTCAGCCCGAACAGGTCGTAAGGGAAAAGAGCGTTAAAATAAAACTTAACGCGATAAAGAGCAATATTCAAGGCAAGAGGGTCATCCTGTCCGACGACAGCATTGTAAGAGGCACGACCTGCAAAAAAACCGTGGATATGCTAAAGGGCGCGGGCGCTAAAGAAGTACATCTCGTAGTAGCATCGCCTCCTATTAAATACCCTTGTTATTACGGCGTGGATATGACGACTACGAGTCAGCTCATTGCCGCTAACCACAGTGTAGAGGATATCTGCAAGATAGTGGGCGCGGATTCCATTAATTACATTTCAATAGAGGATTTGCTCGACTGCTGCGGCGGAAACGAATTCTGCACGGCGTGCATTACGGGCGATTATCCCGTCAAATGGGAGGAATAACATGGCGATAGATTATAAGAGCTCTGGCGTGGATGTGGAAAGAGGTTACGAAGCGGTCAAGCTGATGAATAAATACATCAAGGACACCTATGACGCAAATGTCATAGGAGACACCAAGTCTTTTGGCGCGATCTACGCGCTTGACAGCGAAAATTGCCTTGTATCGGGCACGGACGGAGTGGGCACGAAGTTAAAATACGCTTTCAGCACGGGGCGCTTTGACACGATAGGCATCGATTGTGTCGCAATGTGCGTAAACGATATCCTGTGCTGCGGCGCGAGACCGCTTTTCTTCCTGGATTACATAGCGACATCTTTTCTTGACCCCGTCAAAATGTCTCAAATAGTAAAAGGCGTAAGCATAGGCTGCAAGCAGGCGGGCGCCGCGCTTATCGGCGGCGAGACCGCGGAAATGCCCGGCTTTTACGCCGAGGGAGAATTCGATATCGCGGGCTTTGCAGTCGGAATCGTGAAAAGGGACAAGTTAATAGACGGCTCTAAAATGGTTGAGGGCGACAGACTAATAGGGCTTGAAAGTTCGGGAATTCACTCCAACGGCTTTTCGCTAGTCAGACAACTTTTCCCGCCGGACAGCGCGGAGATTGATAAATATGACGAAAGGCTGGGATGCGCATATATAGACATGTTGCTGGAGCCTACAAGGATTTATGTCAAGCCCGTGTTAAAGCTCATTGACAAATTCGATATTCACGGTCTGGCGCATATAACGGGCGGCGGCATGTACGAAAAACTTATGCGCATATTCCCGGACGGGCTGTCCGCGGTAATTTACAGGAATTCTTATCCGCGCCCGGAGATATTCAAGCTGTTGCAGGAAAGAGCGGGGATTACCGACGAAAAAATGTTTAACACATTCAATATGGGAATAGGCATGGTAATCGCGGCGCGCCCCGAAATTGCCGGCGATATTATATCCGAGGCCGAAAAATCCGGCGTTAAGGCTTATGATATCGGCGAAGTGACAAAGGGCAAAGGGCTTAAACTATGCTGAAAAAAATCGCGGTGTTCGCATCGGGCGGCGGCAGCGACTTTCAATCCGTAATCGACGCCGTAAAATCCGGTTATATTCATAACTGTGAAATAGATATATTAATCGCGGGAAAGCCGGATATTTACGCCATCGAACGCGCAAAGGCGGCGGGTATAGATTACAGAGTTTACGAGCGCGGTAATTACCCTTGCCTTGATGCAATGTACGAGGAAATTACCAAGCTTCTGAAGCAAAGAGGCGTTGAATTAATAGTGCTGGCCGGCTATCTCAGCATTCTGACGCCGAATATCGTCAAGGCGTATGAGAGGAGGATAATTAATATTCATCCCTCTTTAATACCCAAATATTCCGGGGCGGGCTATTACGGCATCAAAGTGCATCAGGCGGTAATAGACAATAATGAGAGCGTTAGCGGCGCTACCGTGCATTATGTGGACGAGGGCGCGGATACTGGCGAGATAATTCTGCAAGAGACCGTACCTGTCTTAAAAGGCGACACCGCTCGGACGCTTCAGCAAAGAGTATTGGAGCTCGAGCATAAATTGCTGCCCCAAGCGGTGAAAGAAGTATTGAATAAAATTTAGGAAGGTATATAAATGAAAAAAAGAGCATTGATAAGCGTATCCGATAAGTCGGGAATTCTGAGTTTTACAAAGGAACTCGTCGCCTTAGGCTATGAGATCATTTCTACGGGCGGCACTGCGAAGCACCTTACGGACGGCGGCGTGAAAGTCATAGGAATAAGCGATATCACGGGCTTTCCCGAATGTCTGGACGGCAGAGTGAAGACGCTTCATCCCGCCGTGCATGCCGGGCTTCTTGCGATAAGAAGCAACGAGGAACATATGAGGCAATTACAAAGCCTCAATATCAACACGATAGATATAGTCGTTGTCAATTTGTATCCTTTCAAGCAGACTATTATGAAAGCGGACTGCGCGCTTGAAGACGCCGTTGAGAATATCGATATAGGCGGCCCGACAATGCTTAGAAGCGCGGCGAAGAATTATCAGGATGTAGTGGTGCTTGTCGACCCCAAGGACTACGACAGAGCGCTTGCCGAGTTAAAGAGCGGCGGAGTCAGTCGTGAGACTAAATTCTATCTGATGTATAAAGTTTACGCGCATACGGCGCAATACGACAGCCTTATCTCTAATTATTTGAGAGCGCAGGCGGGCATCGAATTTCCCGATACAGCGACATTTACATACGAAAAGGCGCAGGATATGCGTTACGGCGAGAATCCGCACCAGAAAGGAGTGTTTTACAGGGAATGTCTGCCCGTTAAAGGCGCGCTGACGAGCGCGATACAGCTTCACGGCAAAGAACTCTCGTACAACAATATCAACGACACCAACGCGGCGCTCGACATTTTAAGAGAGCATACGGAGCCTACAATCGTGGCGCTCAAGCATACTAATCCGTGCGGCGTCGGTACGGGCAAGGATATACATGAAGCGTATATGAGGGCTTACGAGACAGATCCCGTATCTATATTCGGAGGAATTATAGCGTCTAACAGAAAGATAGACAAGGCTACGGCTGAAGAGATTAATAAGATTTTCATCGAGATAGTCATCGCGCCCGGCTTTGACAAGGACGCGCTTGAGGTATTAAAAGAGAAGAAGAATATAAGGCTGTTGCAGCTCGACGACATCACCGCGCTTGTGGGCAGCGCCCAATACGATATGAAGAAAGTGCTCGGCGGGCTGCTCGTTCAGCAGTACAATACATCGCTCATCGAGGGTATTAAGGTCGTAACGGAGAAGAGCCCGTCCAAAGAGCAGCTGGAGGATATGCTGTTCGCCATGAAAGTCGTCAAGCACTGCAAGAGCAACGCGATTGCAATAGCCAAAGGCGGCAGACTCCTCGGAGTAGGGACGGGACAGACCAACAGGATATGGGCTTGCAAACAGGCGATACAGCACGCGGGCGGCGCGGTAAAAGGCGCTGTGCTTGCGTCCGACGCGTTTTTCCCGTTCGCGGATTGCGTCGAGGAAGCTCACAAAGCGGGAATTACCGCGATAATTCAGCCCGGCGGAAGCATAAGAGACAACGAATCCATAGATATATGCAATAAATACGGTATCGCGATGGTATTTACGGGAATAAGACACTTTAAGCATTAAGGATAAAGATGAAGAGAGATATACTGGTAATAGGCGGCGGTGGCAGAGAACACGCGATAGTCTGGGCGCTTAAAAAAAGCGATAAGTGCGGCAGGTTGTATTGCGCGCCCGGCAACGCGGGAATAGACGAACTCGCGGAGTGTGTAAACATTAATGTCATGGAATTTGACAAGATTTCGGATTTTGCTATAGCAAATAAAATCGACACCGTATTTGTCGCTCCCGACGACCCGCTTGCGGCGGGGCTTGTAAATCACCTGAAGAGCAAGGGAATACGCGCGTTCGGCCCCGACAAAGAGGCTGCCGTAATTGAGTCGAGCAAGTCGTTTTCCAAGGATTTAATGAAGAAATATAATATTCCCACCGCAGGCTACGAGGTCTTTGACGATTACTATAAGGCGCTTACTTATATCAAGAATTCACGGCTTCCGATAGTGTTAAAGGCGGACGGTCTCGCGCTCGGAAAAGGCGTTATTATCGCGGACACTTACGAGAGCGCGCAAGCCGCGTTAAAAGAAATGATGATAGAGCGCGTATTCGGAGAATCGGGAAGCAAAGTGATAATCGAAGAATTTATGACGGGGCAGGAAGTGTCGGTTCTCTGCTTTACGGACGGAAAGACGGTTAAGCCCATGGTATCTTCTCAAGACCATAAAAGAGCGCTCGATAACGACCGGGGTCTTAATACGGGAGGAATGGGCACATTCGCGCCGAGTAGGGCATTTGACGGCGAAAAGCTAAACGAGACGATGACAAGAATAATTCTCCCGACAATAAACGCAATGGCGAGCGAAGGCAGACCTTTTAAGGGAGTATTGTATTTCGGGCTAATGATGACGGCTGACGGCGTCAAGGTCGTAGAATACAATTCAAGATTCGGCGACCCCGAAACGCAGGTTATACTGCCGCTTCTTAAGACGGATTTAATTGACATAATAGACGCCGTAATAGACGAAAGGCTTGACGAAATAGAGATTGAATGGAGCTTAAAATGCGCCGTATGCGTGATTTTAGCAAGCGGCGGCTATCCTAAGAGCTACGCCAAAGGACTGCCTATTACTATCGGCGGTATCGACGAGGGAATTCTTCTGTTTCACGCGGGCACGGCTATTAAAGGCGGCGCGCTGGTTACCTCAGGAGGAAGGGTAATGGGCGTAACGGCTACGGCTGAAACCATCGAAAAGGCAAGGGAAAAAGCGTACGCAAATGTGAGAAAAATACACTTTGACAACATGCATTACAGGACGGATATCGGGATAAAATTATGATTAGAAGACTTTATGTGGAAAAGAAAGAAGGTTGCAATGTATCTTCCGTTAAGCTGTTAAACAGCATTAAGAATGTGCTCGGAATTAACGCGGAAGATGTCAGACGCTTTATAAGATACGATATCGAGGGCATCTCGGACGGCAATTACAATTTGGCCAAGACTACGATTTTTTCGGAGCTGCCCGTAGATTATCTTTATGAAGAGGAATTGCCCGACCTTAACGGCTACCGTACTTCAGTAGTCGAATATCTCCCCGGTCAATACGACCAGAGAGCGGATTCCGCGTCGCAATGCGTACAACTGCTTACGGTCAGCGAAAAGCCCGAAGTCAGATGCGCTGAAGTAATCGCCGTAGCGGGCGTAACCGATGAAGAATTCAATAAAATAAAATCCTATATAATTAATCCCGTCGAGAGCAGAGAGGGCAGTCATATAAAGCCCGAAACGCTCAGGCAGGATATCAAAGCCCCCGAGCCTGTCCGGACAATAACGGAATTTATCGCGCTCGACGACGAGGGCGTAAGGCGTTTTCACAGAGATTCGGGCTTTGCGATGAGCGTCGCCGATTTGCTTTTTGTAAGAGATTATTTTATATCAGAAGGCAGGGCGCCGACAATTACCGAGCTTAAAGTTATAGACACATATTGGTCCGACCATTGCAGGCATACGACTTTTTTAACCGAGATAACGGATATCAGATTAAATAGCGACAATCCGCATATAGATAAGGCTCTAAAATTATACGATGAACTCTTTGCCGAGATTAATTCGGCAAAGCCCGATAAATACAAGTGCCTTATGGATATAGCGACCATCGCGGGCAAAAAGCTCTTAAAAGAAGGCATTCTCGACAATCTCGACATATCCGAGGAGATTAACGCCTGCTCCGTTAAGGTCAAAGTCGACAATAACGGTAAGGCTGAAGATTGGCTTATTATGTTTAAAAACGAGACGCATAATCATCCCACCGAAATAGAGCCTTTCGGCGGCGCGGCGACTTGTCTCGGCGGCGCGATAAGAGACCCTCTTTCGGGCAGGGCGTATGTGTATCAGGCTATGAGAATAACGGGTAGCGGCGATCCCAATGAGCGCCTTGAGGATACGCTTTACGGCAAGCTGCCGCAGAGAGTTATTACGACTACCGCGACCGCGGGATTTTCAAGCTACGGCAACCAGATAGGTCTTTCTACGGGGCTTGTCGACGAGATGTATCATAACGGCTACAAGGCAAAGAGGTTAGAGACCGGATTCGTGATAGGCGGCGTAAAGGCTGAAAATGTAACGAGAAAACGCCCCGTTAAGGGCGATGTCGTCGTGCTTTTAGGCGGCGATACGGGAAGAGACGGCTGCGGAGGCGCAACGGGCAGCAGCAAGGCGCATACGGTTGAATCCGTCGACCAATGCGGCGCGGAAGTGCAGAAAGGGAATCCGCTGATTGAGCGAAAAATCCAACGCCTTATGAGAAATCCCGCGGCGTCCAAGCTCATTATAAAATGCAATGATTTCGGCGCGGGCGGCGTGTCCGTAGCAATAGGCGAATTGAGCGACGGCATAGACATATATCTTGACAAAGTGCCTAAAAAATACGCCGGTCTTGACGGCACCGAGCTTGCGATAAGCGAATCCCAAGAGCGTATGGCGGTAATGCTTTCCGCTAAATCGGTTGACAGGTTCATCGCGCTTGCCGCTGAAGAGAACCTTGATTGCACGCCGGTTGCTGAGATTACGGACTTAAACAGATTGAGAATGTATAAT
Organism: Christensenellales bacterium; assembly: GCA_050952545.1. Classification (GTDB taxonomy): domain Bacteria; phylum Bacillota; class Clostridia; order Christensenellales; family CAZKXV01; genus JBMNLD01. Next base: position 109,088 of record JBMNLD010000001.1, on the reverse strand, counting down.
AACGGCAGATTAATCGTGGACATTTCAAGGGATTTTCTGAATACCAACGGCGTCAAGCAGACGCAGGATATAATAATCTCGGACAACGCTACCGACTATCTGGATAAGCCCGATAACGCTACTTCCAAGTTAATCGATTCGTCAGACTATAAGGCGGCGCTTATTCATGAACTGAAACGCCTTAATGTCACCGCGAAAAAAGGCATGTCGGAGACTTTCGATTCGACGATAGGCGCAGGCACCGTGATACTTCCGTGGGGCGGAAAGACACAATTGACGCCGTCCAAGGTAATGGCGGCTAAAGTACCAGTTACGGGAGAAACCAAGACGGCTACTGTGTGTTCGTGGGCTTGCTATCCGCAGCTTAACTCGGAGTCTCCGTTTACGGGCGCCGTCTATTCCGTTACGGCATCGCTTTCAAAGCTTGCCGCGGCGGGCGTCGATATCCGTACCGTTAGACTGACGCTGCAAGAGTTCTTTAAGAAACTTCACAAAGATCCCGAACGCTGGGGAGAGCCGCTCTCCGCTCTCCTTGGCGCTATGTACGCGCAGATAAAATTCAAGACCGCCGCGATAGGCGGCAAAGACTCGATGAGCGGCAGCTTCGAGAATCTGGACGTGCCGCCCACGCTTATATCGTTTTCTGTGGGAATCGCGCGCTCTAACGCGCTTATCGGCAATGTCTTCAAGAGAAAAGGCAATCTGTATCTGTTGCCTTTGAGACGGGACGAATATCTGATTCCCGATTTTGATTACGCCCTGAAACTCTATAAATACATCTATGAAAATATCAAGAGCATTAAAGCGGCTCAGGTCGTAGAAGAGGGCGGAGCGGCGGTTGCGGCGGTTATATCCGCTTTAGGCAACGGCGCGGGGATTGACTTTACTAAGTACGATAAGGCGATGTTCAGTCCGTATTTCGGAGATATAATCATTCAATCCGATACAGAGCCTGAAGGCGTCGACTATGAGTTCATAGGCGCATTAAACGGCAAGGGCGTAGTTACGATAGGCGGAGAAAAAATAGATATAACCGAGTTGTCGCAAGCGTATGTGTCCACGCTGAATCCCGTATTCCCGATTAGCGCGGAGGCTACGGGTAAGGCGTATGAAAAGCCGTATAATACGGGATTTGTTTCTAAGAGCAGATTTTCCCTCGCCAAGCCAAAAGTATTTATACCCGTATTCCCCGGCACCAACTGCGAATACGATACGGCGCGGCGGTTTGACAAAGCGGGCGCCGACACCGAAATTTTCGTAATAAAGAACAGAAGCGCCGCGGACATCGAATACTCGGTAAAGGACATCGTAAAGCGCATAAACGACAGTCAGATTATAGCGTTCCCCGGCGGTTTTTCGGGCGGCGACGAGCCGGACGGCAGCGGCAAATTCATCGCTACGACATTCAGAAATCCTGAAATAGCCGACGCGCTGATGAACCTATTATATGTAAGAGACGGACTGATACTCGGTATCTGCAACGGCTTTCAGGCGTTGATTAAGCTCGGGCTTGTGCCGTACGGAGAAGTTTATAAGCAGCACGAAAATTCGCCGACGCTGACATATAATGTCATCTCGAGGCATGTCAGCACGATATCGAGAATTAAGGTAGCCAGCAATAAATCGCCCTGGCTTCTAAATGTAAAGACCGGCGAAATATACTCAGTGGCGGTAAGCCACGGCGAGGGCAGATTTATAGTGTCCGAGACCGAAATGGTTAAATTAACTGACAACGGTCAGATTGCCACCCAATATGTTGACGACAATGGAGCACCGACAATGCTCTCACCTTATAACCCGAACGGCTCCATGAACGCAGTCGAGGGCATTCTCTCTCCCGACGGCAGAGTGCTCGGCAAGATGGGACATTCGGAGAGAATAGGCGCTAACCTCTATATCAATCGACCCGGCAAATACGATATGAAGATATTCGAAAGCGGAGTCAAGTATTATAAATAATATCAATAAACATTGAAGATTAAAGTCATTATCCCGTTACAGCTGATAACAGAGTAACGGGCTTAATTTTGTTGATAATCTCATTTAACAATCGATTAAGATGATTTTATTGCAATTTAATTTTTATTCTCGCTGATAACTAATATGCGAATTGACATCAGTACACAAGCAATACTAATAATAGCTTATATTTAGGAGAATAAAATGGAAAATCATAATAAACTTTCTTTTATAGCCATAACCGTTATGGCTGTTATGGCAATCGTCTCTTTCACTAATTTATTCGGATTAAACTTATCCTCTGTCGCAATCATTATCGGCATAGCCTTTTTCTTTATCTGCAACGCGATTGAAAAGCAGCCCATGAAAGGAAGCGGTCTTGATTTTATGGCGATAGGCGAGGGATTCAGGAATAAGAAAATATGGCTGTGGCTTGTCTTGCCTTTAATTGCGGATGCAATATGCGTCTTGCTGGCGATATTGTTTTTACCCGAGTATATCGAATATGAAACGACCAGAGCCGGGGCGTTTGTGGCGATAGAAATAAGCGTTAAATCCATATTAATGTTTTTCTTATTTGCCTTAGGCGAGGAAATCGCATGGAGGGCGTTTTTTCAGAACAGATTGAGTAAAAGGCTGCCGGCTTTCGCCGCGGTGCTGATAACTTCATTATTATTTACGCTCGGTCATTATAAACGAGGGGATATATCAATCGTATTATTCGGGCTTTTATTTACTTTCTTAAATAGCGTTTTATACGGAATCATATTTCATAAGGCTAAAAACGCCTGGATAAGCACAATATCGCATTTTACAGCAAATATATTCGAAGTAATTCTGTTCATTATAATAGCGAATGGTTAATAAACTAATTTTCCTGAATGACCGAGGATTTAAATGTATAGAGATTTTTGACAACCTCCGAAACGGTATGTTAATATAAGTAAAGCGTAAGCAAAAATCAAGTAAAGCGAGCCATATATCCTTACGCTTTTTGTTATATCAGGAGAAGTTATTAATGCCCTTTTTACCCGTTGCCAATAACAACCTCGAAATGGATTTTGTCCTTGTAAGCGCGGATGCGTATATAGACCATCCGTCTTTCGGGCACGCTATAATTTCAAGGCTTATTAAGAGCAGAGGCTTGAGCGTGGGCATTATCGCCCAGCCCGTTAAGGACGCGGATTATCTTGAATTCGGAGCGCCTAAAATCGGCTTTCTCGTTAGCGGAGGCGTCGTGGATTCAATGGTCAATAACTATACCGTCGCCTTAAAGCGCAGGACGAAAGACAGTTACAGCGAGGGCGGCGATTACGGACGGCGACCCGACCGCGCGGTAACGGTGTACACGAACGCGCTCAAGAGACTTTTTCCCGGAAAACCTGTAATAATCGGCGGCATCGAGGCGAGTTTAAGGAGATTTGCCCATTACGACTACTGGTCGGACAGCGTAATGCCGTCAATACTTATTGACAGCGGCGCGGATTTGCTGGTATACGGTATGGGTGAAAACCCTTTATCGGATATCCTAGATTTAATCTTAAAAGGCGCGCTGGTTGAGAAAATAAGAGATGTCCGGGGTACCGCTTTTGTTTCGGATTTTGAAGATTTATCAGCTAAATTAAAGGAGGACATCTATTCGGGAAAAGCGAAATTCTGTCCCTCCTACGAGGATGTGAAAAGTGATAAATACGACTATGTCAAGGCGTTTAATATCCAGAATGATTATAAAGGGCATATTCTCCAGAAGCACTCGGACAAGTATGTAGTCGTAAACCCTCCCGCGAAACCCCTTACTACGGAGCAAATGGACTATATTTATTCGTTGCCGTATATGAGGGACTATCATTTTTCGTATAAGCGCGGCGTACCCGCAATCGAGGAAATCAAATTCAGTATCACATCCCACAGAGGCTGTTTCGGCGGCTGCAATTATTGCGCCTTAAATTATCATCAGGGCAGCGCTATACAGAAAAGAAGCAAGCAGTCCATTATAGACGAGGCGGAGAAATTAAAGAGCCTGAGGGATTTCAAAGGATATATTCACGATGTCGGCGGTCCTACCGCGAATTTCAGAATTAACGCGTGCAACAAATCCTCCGGCGGCTCCTGCAAAGGCAAAAGCTGCATAGGCTATAAGCCCTGCGACAACTTAAAGGTTAATCACGGCGAATATCTCGATATCCTGAGAGCATTGCGCCAAATGCCCGGCATTAAGAAAGTATTCATAAGAAGCGGCATAAGATATGATTACCTGATGTATGAAAAAACGGACGGATTCCTTGACGAGATAGTAAGACACCATATCAGCGGACAATTAAAAGTAGCTCCCGAGCATAGCTCGGAAAGAGTGTTAAAAGCTATGAATAAAGCGCCTTTTAAGGTGTATCTGGACTTTTATAAAAGATTCGGCGCGTCCACGGCAAAGGCTGGATTAAAACAATATCTCGTGCCTTACTTTATATCCTCGCATCCCGCATGCACGCTTGAAGACGGTATTGCGCTAGCGGAGTACCTTAACTCGATAGGCTATATACCCGAACAGGTGCAGGACTTCTATCCGACGCCGTCGACCAAGTCTACGACCATGTACTATACGGGTATTAATCCCGACACTATGGAAGAAATTTATGTGCCTAAGACCAAAGAGGAAAAGGCGATGCAAAGGGCGCTTATGCAATTCAGGCTAAGAAGCAATTACCGCTTGGTCAAGGCGGCGCTTATTAAGGCGGGAAGGAGCGACCTGATAGGTTACGGCAGAAGATGTCTGATACCTCCATATCCGCCTAAAGGAGCGCGCAATAAAAAATAATGGTATTTTCTTCATAGAATATGATAAAATCTAACTATGCTTATATCAGGGATTACGGGAAGATTTATAATAATTCTGTTTACGGCGGCGGTAGCCTACGGCTCGCTGTACACCATAAGATACCTTTTAAGGCTTAAACGCCGCCTTAACACATCCATAGTGCTGATACCCCTGTACAAGACCAAGATTCCGCTGATTGTCGGGGCGGCAATTGTATTTGCTCTTATTGTAATAGATATTATTTATCTTGCGTCCGCGCCCGAAAACGCATATATACCGCTATCTATACTGATAATGCTGATATTTATACTCGCGATGCTGATAACTCTGATTACGCAGCGCTTCGCGGTCATAGACACAGGTATAATCGCGCCGTACAGGTATATAGACTGGATTCAATTCACCGACTACGCTATCGAGGGCAAGACGGTGTTTTTCACGGGCGGCAAAAACGGCTTTTCGGGATTGTCTTCAACAACTATGAAAATGTATTTCAATCCCGTCGACCTCAACAAATTAGAGCTGATTTTATCGAGGAACAAGAATAGGAATTAGTAATTTTAAGCTAATCTATATTCTTATGCCCGCAGATTTTTGTAATAATTGAAATTAATAATTTCCGCGACTTATTTGCCTTTTTAAGCGTTTTTTACGAATCAAATTGATATTCTATAATTTTTCTGTCTCTCATATAGTTTAATATAACGGGAAAAGTGCGTGATTTTTTCGACTTCTTCATATATTTATAGACATAATTTGTCATTTTTCCCTAAGGTTATACTGATAAAATTTAGGAGAATTAATCGTGTTCATTACAATTAAGAAAGAGAGCTTGTTAATAATTGCCGTAATCGCGCTGATAAGCATAATAGGCATAATAATTTTCTCGCAGATAGCGGTTTCGGAGGTCGTATTAAAAAGCAACAAGAAATTACCCGTTTATTGTGTGGACACTAAAGAAAAGGTGGTGGCGTTGACCTTTGACGCGGCGTGGGGCGCGGATAAGACGGAGGGAATTCTCAATATACTCGACGAATTCGGAGCAAAAGGCACTTTCTTTCTCGTCGGATTCTGGATAGACAAATTCGAAGACAAAGTAAGGCTCATTGACGATAGAGGTATGCTGATAGGCAATCACAGCAACAATCACCTTAAAATGTCTCTGCTTAAAGAAGACAATATCGTTAAAGAACTCGCGTATGTCAACAGGAGACTTAAAGAAATAACGGGCAAGGATACGAAGTTCTTCAGAGCGCCGTTCGGAGATTACAATAATCTGCTTGTCGAGACGGTGAGAAATCAGGGAATGATGACGATACAGTGGGATGTGGACTCTCTTGACTGGAAAGGGCTTTCGGCGAACGAAATAACATTAAGAGTAACGGGTAAAGTTAAAAGCGGCTCAATCGTGCTCTTTCACAATAACAGCGACAACATCCTTGAGGCGCTCCCCGCGGTGATGACAAAACTGAAAAATGAAGGATACAGATTCGTTACTTTGGACGAAATGGTATATAAGGAGAACTATTATATAGATAACAACGGTGTCCAGCGCATCAAGTTATAAAATACAGGAGGGGTTTTTATGAATTATGAACAGATGAACAATAACAAGGTGTATCTTACGGGTACGATTATTTCCGAGCCGGAGTTCTCGCACGAGGTATTCGGCGAAGGCTTTTACGAGATGAAGATAACCGTGCCAAGACTGTCGGAGCAATACGATATCCTGCCGATTACGATTTCCGAAAGGCTTATCGAGGATAATCTGATTAAAGTCAACAAGCAAATCTCTATCGCGGGGCAATTCAGAAGCTACAACAAAATCGAGGGCGCAAAGAGCAGGCTGATGCTCACCGTTTTTGTTAGAGAAATCAATACCGAAGAGTCTCCCGCGGTCAATCTGATAGAATTAAACGGCTATATCTGCAAGCCGCCCATTTACAGAACGACGCCGTTTAAGCGCGAGATATGCGACATACTCATTGCGGTCAATCGCGCTTATAATAAATCAGATTACATACCCTGCATAGCTTGGGGCAGAAACGCGAGATTTATAAAAAACGCCGAAGTAGGCGAGAAAGTCAAGCTGTCCGGAAGAATTCAGAGCAGGGATTACCAGAAGCAGATGCCCGACGGCAAGATTGAGACAAAGACCGCTTACGAAGTTTCGATAAGCAAAATCGTGTCCGAAAAAAGCGTTGATTACGAAGTTGAATCCGAATAAGTACAGACTGAAATTTTATTATATAAAGCCGGGCGTTGTCCCGGCTTTTTATTTTAAGGCGTATATCAAAAGCCGAGTATTCTGTTTACACATAATAGCGTTTATGCTAGAATATATTATATGCTGTCAAGGGAGACTCTCAGGGATAATATCAGGCGTTTTTATACAAGACTTGAAGCCGCCGCCGTGAAATCGGGCAGGAAATTGTCCGATATAAGCGTCGTCGCCGCGATAAAGAGCCAACCTGAAGAAATCATAAATAATCTGAAGTCTCTAGGTATCGACGCCGTGGGCGATAACAGAGTACAGGAGCTGATTAGAAGGTATAATCCGGGATTAGGACTTAAATGGCACTTTATCGGACAGCTTCAGACCAATAAGGTCAAGTATATAATAGACAAGGTCGACCTGATTCATTCTTTAGACAGGCTTCCGCTCCTGGAGAAACTCGACAAAGAAGCCTTAAAGTCGGGCAAAAAAGTCAACGCTTTAATCGAGGTAAACGCAGGCGGGGAACCGAATAAGGGCGGAATTGAACCAAGCGGCGTAATTGAATTTGCCAGGCTCACGGCCGATTATCCGAATGTCACGATCAGAGGGCTCATGAGCGTAATGCCGCAGGCGGACGAATCAAGGCTCGAATACTTGTTCAACAGTATAAGAGATTTATACATTAAATTAAAGGATATGCCGCATATAAGCGCGGATATTCTGTCGCTCGGAATGAGCAATGACTTTGAGCTCGCGGTGAAATGCGGCTCAAATATGGTCAGACCGGGCAGAGTAATATTTGGTGAAAGGAGTTAATATGAAGGACGATTACAGGGACTTTCCTCCGATTAGACGAAATAACAATTATGACGATTATCGGGAGAGGCGAAGCAGGGATTCCGAGCTCTGGGGCGTGCAATCGCAGCCTATCGGCAGACGCGAGAGCGCAAGAAAGGATATGCCCGAATCCGTCAGCCTGCCCGCAAGCGGACTTGAGGATTCCAATGTTATTATCTGCAACCCTAAGGAATACAGGGATGTGCAGGGCATTATCGACAACCTGAAAAGACGAGAGGCGGTAATTGTCGACCTCAACAATATCGCCGACGAATCCGCGCAAAGGATTCTAGACATCCTAAGCGGCGCGGTATACGGATTAAGCGGCAGTATCATGAGAATTACGGGCGCGCTGTTTCTGCTGACGCCCGCGGGCGTGTCCATTAAAGTGCCCAAAGACCTTAAAGAAAGACTGGAAGGTAAATAATGCTTGTATTCGAGCTCATATTGCTATTGCTGCTGGCGGCGCTAGACCTTATTTCAAAGCGCATTGTTGTTGGGTACCTCAACGGCGACCCTGAAAAGGTAATAATTAAGGATATATTGACATTTAAGTACGCCGAGAATCACGGTGCGTCGTTCGGGATATTCAGAGACCGGCCTATAATTATTCTCGTTATATCAATTGCCGCAACCGTCGCGCTGCTTGCGTATCTTATAATTAACAGGAAGAGCCATGGATTCTTAAGGATTTCCTTGATTTTTATTCTAGGCGGCGCGATAGGCAATATCTATGACAGAATAGCGTTCGGATATGTCCGGGACTTTATCGATTATACATTCTTGGAGACTTGGTTTAATATCAACTTCGCGATATGCAATGTCGCGGATATATTCCTTACCGTCGGCACGGTAATGCTGATAATCTATGTGCTGTTTATTTATAAAGAAAAGCCTAAGGTGAAGAAAGTCAAGCCGAGAAGAAAGAAAAAGAACGAAGTATCAAGTCAGGTCGAGACCGAGGAATATAAAGACAAGCTGCTTGACTTGTCAGACGAGGATAAGAGCTTTATGTGCTATGACGACAGCGGCTCGAAATTAAACTATGACCACAGCGGCAAAATCGTAAAGAAAAAAGAATATACAAGCCGTGCCGAAGATGACAGTAATTGAAAAGCATCTGATTATCGCGGAGGAGTGCGATTCGGGAGTAAGGCTGGACAAGGCGTTAAGCGCCCAGCTTGAAGAATTTACGCGCTCCCGCCTGGCGAAGCTCATAGAGGATAATTTAGTAAGCGTTAACGGCGAATCCAAGAAAAGCAATTATAAAGTCAGGGCGGGCGACAGAATCGAAATCAGCGTGCCCGAACCCGAGACGCTCTCTCTTGAGCCCGAAAATATCCCGCTTGATATCGTATACGAAGACGATTATTTCGCCGTAATTAACAAGCCGAGAGGAATGGTGACCCATCCCGCTCCGGGCGCGCTCTCCGGCACTTTGGTTAACGCGCTGCTGTTTCACCTCAAATCATTGAGCTCGATAAACGGCGTTGTACGCCCCGGCATTGTGCACAGACTGGACAAAGACACGACGGGATTAATAGCGGTAGCCAAGCGCGACGACGCTCATTTGTCCCTGCAACAGCAAATCGCGGAGAAGTCCGCGAAGAGAATATACAGAGCGCTTGTCGACGGCGTAATGAAAAACGACTCGGGCGTAATTGAGGCTCCCATCGCGAGGTCTATGAGCGACAGAAAGAAAATGTCTGTCTCAAAAAACGGCAGATACGCGAGGACGGATTACTCGGTAATCCGGAGGTTTAACCTGAAGACTTATGCCGAGTTTAATCTTTATACGGGGAGAACGCACCAAATCAGAGTTCATATGAAGCATATCGGACATCCCGTATCGGGCGACAAAGTATACGGCGGAGACGCCAGAATTTACGGCAAAGGACAATTGCTCCATGCGTACAAGCTGATATTAAAGCATCCCAAATCGGGCGAAACCATGGAATTTCTTGCGCCCTTGCCCGAAGATTTCGAGGCTTTGTTAATGCGTCTAGAATAAAAAGTAAATACATTTTACATTTTTGATAAAAAAATATATAATACTAAATATAAGGAGAACAAAATGTCTAACGAACCTAAAAGAAGTATATCGCCTGTAATAATAATTGCTTTTGCCGCGCTTATTTTCGGAGCGGTGGGTCTTATTCTGAAATTTATCGGAATAGATATATTTGGGGATATCGTGCAGTTAATGCTCTTTATCGTCGCTGCTAAAATGGCTTACCCCATAACCAAAGACGGCAAGAAGTTCTTTAAGAGCTTTTACAAGATTTCATACTGGACATCTATTGTGGTATTCGGCGTATTCCTCGTATTGCCGTGGATAATCGATCTCGTAAAATTCCTCAAAGGTTAAGCGATGGCTTAACGAAAACGGTCTTATAATCCGTATAAAGCACCATACCCTTCTTTTTAGAGGGGTGTTTTTTTACGAATTTTCTTAAAGTATAGTCCACCGCAGCTTTGTCCGAATTTCTGGCAGCCGAATAATACGCGGCGATTTGAGCGGCTTTAACCAGCGCGCTGTCGGGCACATTGCGGCTTTCGGTAACAATTACCGTATGCGAGCCGTGAATTTTGGATGCGTGCAGGAAAATATCGTTAGCCGCCGCCTTGCTAAATGTAATAAATTCGTTCTCCAGATTACTCCTGCCGACATAGACCTTGAAACCCTCGACATCGTAAGACCGCAAAGTCTTTGTCTGCTTCTTATTGTTCTGTTTTCCCCGAGCTATAATCTTTTCCTCAATAAGCTCCTCTTTAATAGCTTCCGCATCCTCCGCACTCTCCGCGGATTTTAATTCAATCGTAACGGATTTTAAGTATTCGATATCGTTTAAGGTTTTTTCCCGGAGCGAAGCGACTATGCTTTTTGCCCGCGACAGTTTCGTATATTTTTTGTAATATTGCTGCGCGTTTTTTTGAGGGCTTAAAGCGATATCCAACGGGATTTCCGCTTTGCCGCCCGTGAAGAAATTGTCGGCTGTAAGCGCGGACGCGCCTTTTTTGATATTATGGATATTCGCAAGGATAATGTCGCCGTATTCGCGGAATATATCAGCCGTCCCGCATTCAATAAGCCGTTCCTCGATATGAGACAAGGATTTTTCACTCCGCTTTAACTGCGTGTTAACCGCGGCTAGAAGGTTCTTGGTTAAATTGTTTATTTTAGCTGAGCGTACTCTGTCGGAGTAATATTTATCCGCGGCGGCGTTAAGGCTCTCCATAAAAGCGTATTTAGCGTTTATGCTCTTGTAAGGCGTAACAAAGAAGTCTTTTACGCTACCGTCCTCCTCTATACAGCAGGGCTTAAATTCCGGAGTGCCGAATATGTGCGAAAATAACCCGATATTGTTTATTATCTCGTCATCGTTATTTGACCTGAAGATAATTTCTTCCGCTGTATTTCTCGAAACGCCGCCGGTATTCAGCGCAAGCGCTTCCGCCTTGTCGGCGCTTTTTTTGAGCAGGGTTTTTATCTTGTCGCCGTCGTGAAGCGGAATTTTAGTAAACTCCGGCGGCTCGTAAATGATATTCGGAAGTATTATTCTTCGGCTTTTTTCATCCGGCGTTATATGCCTTGCCGCATCGATAATCCGTCCGCCGGAATCAGATAAAATCAGATTGCTGTATCTTCCCGTAAGCTCGACGATTACCGATAACTCCGTTTTATCATAGAGCTCGTTTCTCGCGCTGAAAACGAGCTTTACAATCCTGTCGTTATTCAGAGTCTTAATTTCGAGAATATTTGCGTTAATAAGATATTTTCTGAGCAGCATATTGAATGCCGGCGCTCGGTAGGGATTAATGTCGCGTTCCTTGGTAAGATGAATTCTCGGATAAGTCGAATCGCAGGAGATAACGAGCAGATGCTTTGCGCCCCCTGCCCTAAGCGCGAAAATATACTCATAAGGGTGAGGCTCGTAAATTTTTTCTGTTTTCGCGCCTGCCAAAACGCCGTTCAATTCTTCCGAAAGCGCGTTGATTGTAACAAAATCTTTAGGCATAATAAGTATTATATATTATCCCCGTCAATAAAGCAATAAATGGGAAAAAATGTTATATTTCCTTGTCTTAATAATTACTTTATGATACTATATAGAATGCATATTCAGCATATGGAGGTATATATGAACTATATTAGAGAGAATCTTCCCAAGAGCCGCGTTAAATTCACATTCACCGCCGAGGGAGAGGAATGGCAAGAGGCGATAAGGAAGGCTTATGACAAGACCAAGCATAATTACAGCGTTGAAGGCTTCAGAAAGGGAAAGGTTCCTCAGAAAGTCATCGAGAGCAAATACGGCGTCGGAGTATTCTTTGAAGACGCAATGGATATACTGTTACCCGAATCCTATTCTTACGCGCTTGACAACGAGAAAGATGTAATTCCCGTCGCAAGACCGGATGTAAATCTTATAGCAATCAGCGACACCGAGGTTAAGTACGCGGTTACCGTTACGACGCAACCCGAAATAGAATTAGGTCAGTATACGGATCTCTCCGTTGAGAAAAATGTAAAAGAAGTCACGGATAAGGATATAGAGGACAAGATTCAGCAGGCTAGAGAGAAGGCGGGCAGCTGGAAGAATATCACGGACAGAGCGGTGCTCGCGGGCGACACGGTGGAACTCAACTATTCGGGCTCGGTTGACGGAGAGAAGTTTGAAGGCGGCACAGCCGAGAATCAGACTCTGACAATAGGCTCGGGCGCGTTTATAGAGGGATTCGAAGAGCAGCTTATAGGGATGAATATAGGCGAAGAAAAGGACATTACAGTGACTTTCCCTAAAGAATACGGAATGGATAAACTTGCGGGACAAGAAGCGGTGTTCAATGTCAAAATCAATGCGATCAAGGTCAAAGAACTCCCCGAGGTAGACGACGAATTCGTAAAAGACGTGTCTGAATTCAATACGGTCGAGGAATACAGAGAGGACATAAAAAAACAATTAACGGCGGCAAACGAAGAGCAGGCGGAGAACGAATTCTCTAATTCCATTATCGATAAGGTAATCTTGAATTCCAAGATGGAAATTCCTCCCGAGATGGTAGAATCCCAGATTGACGATATGGTGGAAGATTTCGCAAGGCGTATGCAGTATCAAGGTATGAAAATCGATGATTACCTGAAGTACACCGGCTTGAAAATGGAAGATATCAGAGCGCAGTATAAGGATGTCGCGCTGAAAAACATTAAAATCCGACTTGTGCTGGATGCGATTGTAAAAAAGGAAAATATAACGGCGACAGACGAGGAAGTTGAGAATAAAATCAGAAAAATGGCTGACGAAGTCAAGAAAGACTACGAGGAATACAAGAAGAATATCAGCGACGAATACCTTGAATACTTCAATAAAATGGTTATTTCCGACAAATTAATAGAATTTCTTAAGAATAACAATAAAGTAAAAGAGTAATATATAATACTATTGGAGGTAATATGAGCGGAGATAAAATGTATAATATTCCTTATGTAATCGAGCAGACGGGAAGAGGCGAAAGAGGTTACGACCTTTATTCGAGATTGCTCGAGGACAGGATAATATTCATTAACGGCGAGATAGGCGACGGTATTGCTAATGTCGTAGTCGCGCAGTTACTCTATCTTGAGGGCAAGGATGCGGACAAAGACATCAATATCTATATCAACAGTCCGGGCGGAAGCGTCTCATCGGGGCTTGCCATATACGATACGATGCAATACATTAAATGCGATGTGTCCACTATCTGCATAGGTCTTGCCGCGTCCATGGGCGCGTTTCTGCTCGCAGCGGGAACTAAGGGTAAGAGATATTCTCTCCCTAACAGCAATATAATGATACACCAGGTGCTAGGAGGCGCTCAGGGGCAGGCAACGGATGTGCTCATTCACGCCGAGCAGCTGTTAAAAACCAAGAGAAAGTTAAATAAGATCCTCGCCAAGCATACGGGTCAGCCGATTGAGGTTATCGAAAGAGACACTGAAAGAGACCATTTTATGTCCAGCGACGAGGCTCTTAAATACGGTATTATCGACAAGATATACTATGACAGAAACAGTTGAGGTAAGATGACTAGAAATTCTGATAAAGGTCTAACCTGCTCCCTCTGCGGAAGAGGAGAGGAACTCGGAGCCAAGATTATTAGCGCGCCCAACGGCATTTACATCTGCGACAGATGTATAAATGTATGCAGGGAGATACTCGAAGAGGATTTTGACAACGATTTGTCGATATCCTCCAGAAAGCATCTGAAGCCGCATGAAATCAAGGCGAGGCTGGATGAATATATTATCGGGCAGGAGGCGGCGAAAAAGGTATTATCCGTCGCCGTGTATAACCATTACAAAAGAATTTTTAATATCAGTCCCGACGACGACGATGTCGTGTTAGAAAAGAGCAATATCTTAATGCTAGGACCGACGGGGTCAGGCAAAACGCTGCTTGCAAGAACTCTGGCGAAGATATTGAATGTGCCTTTCGCCGTAGCGGACGCGACTACGCTTACCGAAGCGGGTTATGTCGGCGAGGATGTCGAGAATATATTGCTTAAACTCATTCAGGCGGCGAATTATAAAATCAAAGACGCCGAGCTTGGAATTATCTATATAGACGAAATCGACAAAATAGCGCGAAAGACCGAAAATGTCTCGATAACGCGAGATGTGTCCGGCGAAGGCGTACAGCAGGCGCTCCTTAAAATCATAGAGGGCACGATATCCAGCGTGCCGCCGCAAGGGGGAAGAAAGCATCCGCAACAGGAATGCATGCAGATAAATACTTCCAATATCCTCTTTATCTGCGGAGGAGCGTTTGTAGGTCTCGATAAGATTATCAGTAAGAGAAAAGACAATTCATCGCTCGGATTCGGAGGCGCCGTCAGAGGCAAAGAAAATATGATGAATTTCGCCGATATTATGTCTGATATCCAGCCCGACGATCTGATAAAATTCGGGCTCATTCCCGAATTTGTCGGCAGGCTGCCCATTGTAGTGGGACTTAACCCTCTGACAGAAGAAGCGCTGAGGAAGATACTTGTCGAGCCCAAAAACGCGCTTGTCAAGCAGTATATCAAGCTGATGAAGCTTGATAATGTCGAGCTCGTATTCGAGGACGGCGCAATCGGCGCGATCGCGAAAAAAGCTATGAAATTAAATACCGGAGCGAGGGGACTTAGGGCAATCCTCGAAGACATAATGCTTGATGTGCTGTACGACATACCGCAGAGAAACGATGTCGCGAAAATTATCATCACAGAGCCTGTAATAAACAAACTCGCGCCCCCGACTGTAATAAAAGCAACCGAAATTGCTTAAAAATCAGGCAGAATGCCTGATTTTTTTGTTCCGCTTGCCTATAACGGCAAGCGGAACACATCACCGCTCTAACGGCATCTTTTCTGCGATGACTGCAATGACTTGATTATATAATTAATTATTATATAAAACAGAATAACGGAGCTAATTCTTCCGCTGTCCTTGAACGGACAGCGGAAGAATATATTACCATATATTAAATGTTGCATTGTAATAGTTAATATTGTATAATTCACAAAAGAGGTATTGAAAATGAACAACAATATTTACAGCTTACCCTTAATACCGCTTAGAGGACTAACAATTTTCCCGAGAATTGCTACATTTATTGATGTCAGCAGGAAAAAATCCATTATCGCGATTAAACAGGCGAAGAAGAACGGCAACAGGCTTTTTGCCGCGACGCAGAAGCACGCCGACATTGTCGAGCCCGAAATAAACGATATCGAGAGAATAGGCACAATAATCAGTATCGAGCAGGTAATACTCGTCAAGCCGGGCATTGTCAGAGTGTTGTTAAAAGGAGAATTCAGAGGCATAATTACGAAATTTCTCTCCGACGACCCTTGCTATAATGTTGAGGTAATAGAATCCGATTACATTAATCAGGATAATCCGAGAATTAATCTGTTAGTATCGGGCATCAAGGCTGAGCTTTCGAATCTAAAGGCTGTAAACGAGAAGTTCAAGGCTGAGCTTATCAAGCATATTTCCGAATTGCCCGACGCTAATATGATGGCGGATACTATACTGGAGATACTGAGCATATCCGATAAACAGGCATTTCTCGACGAAGAGGATACCGAAAAAAGACTGGAAATGGTATACGCCGCAATCAAGGAAGAGATTGAAATATCCGTGCTTAACCGAAAAATCGAGGCGAGAGTTAACGAACAGATAAGCAAAAGCCAGAAAGAGTATTATTTAAGAGAGCAAATCAAGGCGATACATGAAGAACTCGGCGACGAGGGAGAGGAGACCGACCAGTTCAGCGCGAAAATCAAAGCTATGAGCGCTCCCTCCGATATCAAAGAAAAGCTGTTTAAGGAAGTCAATAAACTCTCGAAATTAAATCCCGCTTCGGCGGAATATTCAGTACAGAGTACATATTTGGAGACTGTAACCGAGCTTCCTTGGAATAAACTGACCAAAGACAACCTGTCTATCGCTAACGCTAAGAAAGTTCTGGACAGAGACCATTACGGACTGGATAAAATCAAAGAAAGAGTGCTCGAGCATCTTGCCGTATCCACGCTTTCAGGCAGCCTTAAAGGGCCTATTATCTGTCTCGTCGGACCTCCGGGAGTAGGCAAGACCTCTATCGGCAAGTCAATCGCTAAGGCGCTTAACAAGAAATATGTCAGGTTAAGTCTGGGCGGCGTCAAGGACGAAGCCGAGATAAGAGGCCACAGAAAGACATATATCGGCGCTATGCCGGGCAGAATTATCAAGGCTATTAAGCAGGCGGGCTCCGTCAATCCCGTATTCCTGCTTGACGAAGTGGACAAGCTCGCGAGCGATATGCGCGGCGACCCCGCAAGCGCGCTTCTCGAAGTGCTTGACGGCGAGCAGAATTTCTCATTCAGAGACCATTATATAGAATTGCCGTTTGATTTGTCCAAAGTGCTGTTTATCGCGACAGCTAACACTACGGATACAATTCCGAGGCCGCTTCTCGACAGAATGGAAGTCATTCAGATGAACGGTTATACTATGGACGAAAAATACGAGATAGCTAAGCGCCACCTCATTCCCAAGCAGGTAAAGGCGCACGGAATACAGAGAGGTATGCTCTCTATGTCCAAGAAAGTAATAGAGGACCTTATTACAGACTACACATACGAATCGGGCGTAAGAGCGCTTGAAAGGCAAATCGCCGCGATTTGCAGGAAAGTCGCGATGACATTTGTCGATAAAGGCAATCAGACAAAAACTGTTATTAAGAGCGAGGATTTAAGAAAATATCTCGGCATTGCCATGAATACCAGGTCGGGAAGAATCGAAAGCGACGAAGCGGGCGCGGCAACGGGGCTTGCGTGGACAAACGGCGGCGGAGACACTCTCGTTATAGAAGTTTCGTTAATGGAAGGCAAGGGCGATATCCTGTTGACGGGGCAACTGGGCGATGTGATGAAAGAATCCGCCAGGACGGCTATCAGCCTTATCAGGGCAAGAGCCGAGAAATTCGATATCGACCCCAAAGTGTTTACCTCTACGGATATACATATCCATGTGCCCGAGGGCGCGATTAGCAAAGACGGTCCCTCCGCGGGTATTACGATGGCTACCGCGGTGCTGTCTGCGTTTACCGGCAAGACGGTAAAGAGCAGCGTCGCTATGACGGGAGAGGTCACATTAAGGGGCAAGGTGTTGCCGATAGGCGGACTCAAAGAAAAGGCGCTCGCGGCGATAAGAGCGGGTATTAAGACGGTTATTATACCCTCCGAGAACATCAAGGAAGTCGATGAATTGCCGATGTCCGTTAAGGGCAATATCAATTTCATTATGGCGTCCGATATAGATACTGTGTTCAAGAATTCAATCAACGGTGTGTGATGAGGATTATTTCCGCCGAATACCTGACTTCCGCAAGGAGCAGGGAAGGCTTATTAAACGATAATATACCCCAGATTGCGATTGCCGGCAGGTCAAATGTCGGCAAGTCTTCTTTTATAAATTTCATTACGGATAACTCTAAGCTGTGCCGCACATCGGGCGCGCCGGGAAGAACAAGGATGATAAATTATTTTCTCATTAACCGCGGCGCGTTTTATTTTACGGATTTGCCGGGTTACGGCTACGCCAAGGCCTCAAATAAGGAAATCAACGAATGGGCGCGGTTTATCTCGGATTATTTTAATTACACGGATAAGATACTTAATGTATTCGCTCTGATGGATTTAAGACTGCCGCCGCAGGAGAGCGACATTAAACTAATCAATATGCTGAATTCGATGAATATCGGGTTCACCGTTATCGGTACTAAAGCGGATAAGCTCAGCAGAGCGAAAATTAATAAGAGCGTGGCGGAGATAGCCACGGCGCTAAAAATCGGCACAGGCAACATAATCGTTACTTCGTCCGCTAAGAAAACGGGAAGAGAAGAAGCGCTTAACAGAATAGAGCGGCTACTTGAGATTAATCAATTTTAATAAGTTTGTTTTTTAGTATATCGCAGGAAGTCAGATAATACCTGACGCCTTTTAACTCAATGACTTTGTCAATTTTATTTGGCAGGTGCAGGTGCCCGTAGACCACTTTTGTTACGCCGTATTTACTGAAAAGCTCGGTCATAGGCATGCTGTCAAGATTATTTGAAAAAGGCGGGAAATGAGTGAGCCCTATGACCCTGTCGCCTTCGTTATAGATATTTCGCATCGCTTTTAATGACAATTCGAGGCGGATAAGCTCTCTGTCGTAAATTTTGCGGTCTTTTAGTCCGCCCGTATTAATCCAGCCGCGGCTGCCGCATATAATGACATTGTCAATCTTTACAGCTTCGTTCTGTATCGCGTATATATTTTCAGGCAGCGCTTCGCGCACTTTGCTTACGCTGCCCCACCAGAAATCGTGATTTCCTTTAATTATGACCTTTCTGCCGGGAAGCGCGCCAATGCCTTTGAGGTCGACTACCGCTTCGCTGAGCCGCATCGCCCATGAAAGATCTCCCGCAAGCAATACGATATCCTCGTCCGACACATTTTTAATCCAGTGCTTGGAAATCTTATCGAAATGCCCCTCCCATGCGGGCCCGAATATATCCATAGGCTTTTCGGCGGCGCCCGTAAGATGCAAATCGCTTATCGCGTACACATTCATATCCGTAGTGTAACACAATAAGGGGGTTTTGTAAAAAGATAATTATGTAACTATTATATAAAATATTGACATATCATATATTAACCCGGAAGCAACGCGCTTTCGGCAAATTAACAATATAAAATAATACTTCATATTATGCATTATGAATACTACAGGAGGTGAAAGCGATGTCTTTTTCCAATAAAGCTAATAAAGACCGTGTGCCTGGACCTATACAGGGGAACCCGCTGTGCGGTTTGTGTGAGAAAGCGTGTATTCAGGTAAAAAAGGTTTTTGACGCCTGTATCAGGCAGGAGACATTGGAGAATGTCCAACTATGTCTTTTTGCGACCACACCACCCAATGTCGTACCGCCTTTTAAGTTTTGCAGCGCGAAAAGCAGCTCTACAATCGGCAATATCAAGAATTTAAGAATTGACCGCTTGGATGACAAAGGATGCTCGCGCGTAAGAGCGGATGTCGAAATCCCGATGGAGGTAATCTTCGTCGACAGCAACAATGTCACTGCAAAGGGCAAGGCGAAATTAACCGTACCCTATGACGTGGTATTAAAGATACCTGAACCGTCTATTATCCCATTCCAAATTGAGGCAGTAGTTAACGCTATCGCCGTTGAAGGCGAATATGTAGGAGACTGCAGATTCTGTGTGACCTGCTGCGTTACGGTAATCCTCAAGGTTACTACCGAAGTCGAGCTTTTAGTGCCGACTTACGGCTATTGCCATATTCCACCGTGTCAAGTTTTCTCGGATAATATCTGCGAAGAATTTTTTGACCTGCCACTTTTCCCTTGTTAAATAATAGGACACATACATAAGCGGCAGGAGACTGCCGCTTTTTTGTTCCGCCGTCCTATAACGGACGGCGATACAAAACACCGCTCTAACTCGGTCTTTTAGTGCAACTTAGTAAATAATATCCGTTCAGCATTTACTATATTATGATTTTGCGGGAGAGGGCAAGGAAAATCAGGGATTTCTTTCCACTGTCGGAGGCTTGATTATCAGGGCTTTTTAGACGCTTTATATTATCTTCGTAGAAAAAAATTCTATAAAAAAGTAATAAAAATGGAAAATAGTGGTTGCAAGTGGTCAGAATCTATGTTATGATAATAATACATCGGAGAGGAATATGTACGGAGGAACATTTTATCATCAAATAGACGATAAGGGACGCCTGAGAATACCGAGCAAGTTAAAGTTAATGCTCGGCGAGAGACCCACTATTATGCAGGGCTCGGACGGCTGTCTTATCGTGTTGAGCGAGGAAGAATCCAACCGTCTTGCCGAGAAGCTCAGGCAGATTCCTCTAAGCGATACAGCGGCTCAACGCTCGTTAAGGAGAATAACAGCCTCGATGTATTTCGTTGAGGAGGACAAGCAGGGCAGATTCTTATTGCCGCAGCACTTGAGAAATTATGCGGGCATTATTAAGAATGTAGTGTTTATAGGCGTAGCGAACAGGGTTGAGCTGTGGAGCGAAGAGAAATGGACAAGTTATAGCGACACCGATGATAACGACCTCTTCAAAGGACTGTTGGATTACGGAGTATAATATGGAATTTCACCATATACCCGTAATGCAGGACGAGGTAATAAACGCGCTTGACATAAAAGAAAGCGGCATTTACCTGGACGGGACGCTGGGCGGAGGAGGTCACAGCCTGGAGATAGTCAGGCGGCTGGTAACGGGGAAACTGATAGCTAACGATAAGGACATTCAAGCGATAAATGCGGCTAAGAAGAGACTTAGCGACTACCTTGACAAGATAACATTTATTCACGGCGATTTCAAGGCGCTGACCCAATCGGATGACAGTTACGACGGCATACTTCTCGACCTAGGCATTTCATCCTATCAGATAGACAACGCCGAAAGAGGCTTTTCGTATATGAAAAACGCGCCGCTTGATATGAGAATGGACTCATCGTCGGGCAAAAGCGCCAAAGACATCGTCAACAATTATTCGCACGGCGAGCTTGCGAAGGTAATCCGCGAATACGGCGAAGAAAGATTCGCATCGAGAGTCGCCGCGGGCATCCTAAAAGCAAGAGAGATAAAGCCTATCGAGACGACCATAGAGCTTGCTAAGATTATCGAGGACAGCATACCCGTAAAGTTCACCAGAACGGGCGGGCATCCGGCAAAAAAGACTTTTCAGGCGATAAGAATAGAGGTTAACGGCGAATTGGAGGGATTATACGAGGCGGTTACCGGACTCGCAAGAAAGCTGAAAACGAACGGGAGAATGTGCGTAATCAGTTTTCACTCGCTTGAGGACAGAATAATAAAAAGGGCGTTTCAGTACCTTGAGGCGGATTGCGTATGCGATAAAAAATCCCCGATATGTACTTGTAACAAGATAAAAGAAGTAAAAATACTAACAGACAAGCCGTTAATTCCGACTAAGGAGGAGACGGAAAGAAACAGCAGAGCAGCAACGGCAAAACTCAGAATAATCAGTAAGCTGTAATATTGCATTAAGAGGTGAATATAATGGTAACACTAAGACGCGAAAACAGCGACGCAGTAAGACATGATTATGACAGACGGCTGTATGACCGCAACCGTGACGCCCTTGCAGTAAGAACATATGATGAAAGAAAGGTTTCCAAGGAGTATCTCGATTACCTGTGGGCGGAGCTTGACAGAACCGAGAAAAGAAGAATTTTAAGACCCGAGGAATATTCCCGCGGAGCAGGTTATGAGAGAAAGTATAACCGGAGGGAAAATTACAGCCGGGAAACGGGAAACCATAAGAGCAGTGCAAGAAATTCCGCTATCGGAAGACTTGATAAAAGGGGTGTCATAGCAATTGTGGCTTATTTCCTTATCGTTGCGGTTATCGTCTCGCTGATAATCATTAACGGCGGCGGCAACACAACATATGACCCTGCGACGGGGAGTCAAGCGGAAATATCCGTCGGCGCAGGCGATGAAATAAACTCCACAGCCGGGTTGCCGCTGATATCAGAAGAAGCGCTTGGAATTATGATATTATCAGACGGTTCGGCAGAAGACATCAACCTTTTAGCAAGAGAGGACGGCTATGTTTATCACAAGCAGACCAATTGGTTCGATAAGCTGTGCGACGCCCTGTCTTTCATAGCGGGAGGATAATTATTGTCAAGACTTATAAGCGAGTTTACTTTACGAAAGAGGTTATTAACATTGATTATGTTAGTAACCTTTCTCTTTGTAGGGCTTTTTATGAAGCTGTCGTATGTGCAGCTCATACAGGGCAGGGATTTGCAGGCTAAGGCGCTTGACCAGTGGACAAGAGATGTGCCTTCAGCCGCGAAAAGAGGGATAATATACGACATCAACGGCGTAAAACTCGCGGACACTTCTACGCTGTATACCGTATATATAAGACCCAACGCGGTGACGGACTTTGAGGTAACGGCGTCGGCGCTAGCGGAAATTCTGAATATGGACTTGCAGAAGCTGTATCAGAAAATCACCACGACGAGAGTGTCCGAGATAACGATTAAGAAAAAAGTCACTAAGGAACAGACGCTTAAAATCAAGGCGAGCAATGCCACGGGCGTATATTTGTCCGAAGAAGTCATGAGATATTATCCTTTCGGGGATTTTCTGACGCAGGTGCTCGGCTTTACCAACATTGACGGGGTGGGACAGACGGGAATAGAAGGATATTATAACGACTATCTTGCCGGAATACACGGTTATCAGCTAACTGAAACCGATTTGGTCGGCAGAGAGCTCGAAGGGGGGATTATAAGATATATTCCTTCTGTTCCCGGTCTGAATATTTCTCTGACAATAGATTATGTAATCCAGAGCGCGGCAGAGCGCGCGGTAAAGGACGCGCTGCTGACTCACGGCGCCAAAAGCGCGTCGGCAATCGTAATGAACGCGAGAACGGGTGAAATCGCGGCAATGGCGGAAGCTCCGTCCTTTGACCTCAACGACATCCCGAGAGACAATTTCGATTTGCTGATGTCGGCGTCGAGGTCAACGCTGGTGTCCAATGTCTTTGAGCCCGGCTCGACTTTTAAGATTGTCACCGCCGCGGCGGCAATCGACTCGGATTTGTTCAAGCCGAATAAGACCTTTTATTGTCCTAACCATAAGATTGTGGACGGCGAAAGAATCAAATGCTGGCAGAGAAAGGGGCACGGCTCCCAGACTTTTGCCGAGGGGGTCGCGAACAGCTGCAATGTCGTGTTTATGGAGACGGCTCTGGCGCTCGGGACGGAGAGGTTTTACGGATATATCGACAAGCTGGGATTCTTTCAGGAAACGGGAATCGATATGAAAGGCGAAGCGCAGGCGATGCTTATTCCCGAGGTAAAAGTAAAGACGGTAGACCTTGCGCGCATAGGCTTCGGGCAGGCGATCGCCGTTACGGGAATCGAACTCGTCAGGGCGATGGCGGCAATAATTAACGGCGGCTATATGGTAACTCCCCATCTTCTCGACAGCGTAACGGACCCGGAAGGAAAGACCGTTTACAGAAACTATAACCTAAAAGGCGAACAGGTCTTAAAGGAAAGCACGAGCAAGACGATGAGAGAACTGCTGACCGGCGTCGTAAGACAAGGCAGCGGAAAAAAAGCGGGTATTCCCGGCTATATGATAGGCGGCAAGACGGGCACGGCGCAGAAATACGAAGGCGGACATATCGCGCAGGGCAAATATGTATCTTCGTTTATAGGGTATCTCACCACGGATAAAGAGGAATATGTGTGTATGGTTATCGTCGACGAGCCCAAAGGCTGGCTGTATTACGGAAGCATCGTTGCGGCGCCTTATGTCGCGAATATTTTTTCGACGATAGTATCGTACAAGAATATTCCGCCTAAATTCACCGAGGAGGAAATGAAAGAATCAAAAAAGAGCTTTGTAATGCCAGACTTAACAGGTTTAAGCGCGGCTAAGGCGGCGGCAACTCTCGCAAGATACGGAATGCATTACGAAGTAGTTGGAGACAGCGGCACGGTCATAGATCAGGTGCCCGTACCGGGAAGTTTTTGCAACAGCAGGAATTTGGCGGTAATCAGATTATCGGGTTAAAAATACTATATCGAGGGCATATCATGAAACTTTACGAGCTTATATCGGATATTACTTTGGAAGAGGTGACGGGAGATACGATTATAGATATTAAATCCATAACGATTGACAGCAAAAAGGTTAAAAAAGGCGATTTGTTTATAGCAATAGACGGCACAAAGGTTGACGGGCATAAATTTGTCGCGCAGGCTATAGCCAAAGGAGCAGCGGCGGTAGTCGTATCCAAGCGCGTAACCGCGAGAAGCGTTCCCGTAATCAAGGTTGCAAATACGAGAAAGGCATACTCCCTTCTATCAGCTAAATTTCACGGCTTTCCGTCCAAATCCTTAAATCTTATCTCGGTGACGGGCACTAACGGAAAGACTACGGTTACATATATATTAAAAGCGATTTTTGAAAGGAACGGTTATAAATGCGGCGTAATAGGCACTAACGGCGCCGTTTACGACGACACAACCGAGCAGCTTGAACTTACGACGCCGGACCCGTTCGAGTTGAATTACATTTTGCGTAAAATGGTCTCTAGAGAAATCCAATATGTTTTCTTTGAGGCGTCCGCGCACGCTATATATCTCGATAAGCTGCTCGGAATTCAGTCCAAGGCGGGGATATTTACGAATATATCCCAGGATCATCTTGATTTCTTTATTACAATGAGCAGGTATTCCGCCGCCAAAATCTCGTATTTCAGACCGGGCTATATGAAGCTCGGAATAATTAACGCGGACGACCCTAAGGGCAGGGAAATAATAGAGAATAAGCAAATTCCCTATCTTACATACGGGATTAATTATCCCTCCGATGTGTTCGCGATCGATTATGAAACGACGCATGGCGGCAGCAGATATATAATAAACCTATTTGACGAGCTGATTGAGATAAAGACGCCGCTTTACGGAATCCATAATCTCTATAACGCGCTTGCCGCGGCTACCGTCAGCAAGGCGATGGGGATATCGGGCAACACGATTGCCGAAGCGCTTAAGGATTTTCAGCCCGTCGAGGGCAGATTCAATGTCATATCCGATAAAGGCAGGAGTATTATTATCGACTTTGCGCATACGCCAGACAGCCTGAGCAACTTGCTAAAGGCTGCAAGGGATATGACTAAATCAAGACTCATTACGGTTTTCGGATGCGGAGGAGACCGCGACAAGACCAAGCGACCCGTTATGGGCGAGATAGCGGGCGCGCTCTCGGACAATGTCGTTATCACATCGGATAATCCGAGATTTGAAGAGCCGGACGACATTATTAGACAAATCGAGGAGGGAATAAAAAGGACAGGATGTGAATATAATTCAATTAGTCTCAGGACTGACGCGATAGCTTATGCTCTTAATCTTGCCTCATCGGGCGATGTCGTGGTCATCGCCGGCAAGGGCGCCGAAAATTACATCGATATCAAAGGGGTAAAAAAGCCTTATTCGGACAAGGAAACAGTGTATAAGCTGCTATGAGGATTATATCGTATGACACTTCCGCTCCTCGCTATTATAATAGCTTTTGTATTATCAATGGCTATTTCGCCTCCTGTAATCCGGCTGATGACGCGCTTGAAAGCGGGGCAGCCGATTTCAAAATATGTAGACCTGCACACGGCTAAGAGCGGACGCCCCACCATGGGCGGTATAATTTTCGTCCTGCCTGTTGTTATAATTACGATGCTCTTGGGCGGCGAGGGAATCACTATCGGCAAATACGCCGCGATTGTAGTGCTCGGTTATTCGATTGTAGGCTTTCTCGACGATTATATCAAGGTCAGATTTAAGGACAATAAAGGGCTCAAAGCGTATCAGAAAATCATCGGGCAGCTTGCAATCGCGCTGATTATTTCCATTTACGCGTACAGAAATAACTACATCAACACCGATATATCAGTACCGTTCAGCAAGGCGACGGTCGAACTAGGGGCGTTTTATATTGTATTTGTCATATTCGTATTCATAGCCTCGACGAACGGCGTAAATTTAACGGACGGACTGGACGGGCTGTCGTCCATAGTCAGTATCGTATACTTTCTCGCGTTCTTAATAATAATATATTTCGGAATTAAGGAATCCGAATACTACGGCAATGTGATGCTCAACCGCGAATACAGGTCGTTAGCCGTGTTTACGGCGGCGTTCGCGGGGTCGCTTATAGCGTTTTTCTGGTTTAATTCCGCGCCGGGAAAAATCATCATGGGCGATACCGGAGCGCTCGCAATCGGCGGAGGAGTAGCGGCGGTAGGCGTGTTCTCTAACAGACCTGTACTCATTGTCATCATCGGGATAATGTTCGTCATATCCTGCGTATCCGACATTATTCAGGTGCTCTATTTCAAGGCGACGGGCGGCAAACGCATATTTTTAATGGCGCCTTTTCATCATCATCTTGAGTATAAGGGCGTCAAGGAATGGAAAATCGTATCCTATTATTTCGTAATTACCCTGATTATGTCCGTAATCGCGGTCATAAGCGTGATGTGAGGCGCGTATGGACTTGTTAAATCAAAGCGTATTGGTGCTCGGAGCGGGCGTAAGCGGCAAGGCGGCGGCTAAGATGCTCCGGAGTCATAATGCCGATGTCAGGGTATACGACGATAACGATAATAACCAAGTAAACCTTGACGGCGTCAAGTTATGCGTCGTAAGCCCCGGAGTGCCCATAAGCCATAAGATTATCTCTATGCTTAGAAAAAGGCAGGTAAAAATTATGTCCGAGCTTGAACTCGGCGCGAGCGTTATGGAATGCGACATAATAGCGATAACGGGCACGAACGGCAAGACGACGACCACACTGCTCGTTGCGGAAATGCTGAAAAACGCCGGCTTTAACGCAATCAAAATGGGAAATATCGGCGAACCCGTAACAACTTACGCGCCGGATATAAAAGAAGAAGATATAGCCGTGATTGAGGTCAGCAGTTTTCAGCTGGAGACGACAAATTATTTCAAGCCCAAAGTAGCGGCGGCGCTGAATGTCGCTCCCGACCATCTCGACAGGCACGGAAGCTATCAGGAGTACATAAGACAGAAATTAAGGCTTTTTCAGGATATGGACATATCGGACAGAGCGGTTATTAATCACGATTATCCGCTCTTAAAGGAATTTTCCCGCGGCCTGAAAATTCCCGTAACGCCGTTTTCGATGAAAGAAAAGGTAAAGGGCGTATTCGTTGAGAACGGAAATATTTATTACGAGGGCTATGTGACCTCAATAGAGGATATCGCGATGAAAGAGCGCTGTAATATCGAGAATGCGCTCGCCGCGCTCGCGATCTGTCTGCCTTACGGTGTGCCGCCTAAAGCCGCAAGAGATACCCTGTTATATTTTACGCCGCCCGAATTCAGAATGAGCGACAGAGGGGTAAGGTGGAATAAAAGAATTATTAACGACAGCAAAGGTACTAACATTCATTCCACGCTGGCCGCTCTGAAGTCTTTAACGGGCGACACCGCGCTGATTCTGGGGGGCAGCGATAAGGGAGAGGATTTTACTAAATTATTTAATAACCTGCCCGCATGCGTCAGATACATATTGGTGACGGGCGAGAACGCGCCTGAGATAATGAGCGCGGCGGATAAATGTAAATTCAATATGATTATGGAATTTAAGCAACTTTCCGATTGCGTCGAGTATGTAAAGCAGCTGAATGTCATTAATGTACTCTTCTCGCCGGCTTCGGCAAGTTTTGACAGATACCGCGATTACAAAGAGCGCGGCAAGGCGTTCGACGATCTGCTATGTTAGGGTTTATAAAGAAAATCGATTACAGACTGCTCGCCGCCGTATGCGCTTTAAGCCTTTTCGGCGCGCTGATGATTTATTCAGCGAGTTCGTATGAGGCGGAGCTCAATTACTCAGACAGCTTTTTTTATGTCAAGAAACAAATCGCGGCGTTTTTTATAGGGCTGATACTGATGTTTGCAGCGGCGAAATTAAACCTCGATTTGCTTACCAAATACCGACATGTAATACTGATTATTTCTTTAGTATTGCTTTCTTTAGTGTTCATTCCCGGATTAGGCGTCGAAAAATACGGCTCAAAGCGCTGGATAAACTTAGGCGTTACGACTTTTCAACCTTCCGAGGTCGCCAAATTCGGAATGGTAGTCTATCTTGCGGCATACCTGTCGGGAAAGGATATGAGACGATTTAGAAATATCATTCCAGTTCTGATTGTGGGACTTATGTTCTGCGCGCTGATTATGCTGGAGCCCAATATGTCCATTACGATGTGCGTAGGGCTTACAATGATAATAATGCTCTTTGTCGGCGGCGTAAAAATCAAGCATTTTATGCTGTTGTCGCTCCCGCTGGCCGCCGTAATTCCGGTACTGATCATAGCCGAGCCGTACAGAATGCAGCGCATACTAGCGTTCATTGACCCGTGGGCTTCTCCGAGAGGCGAGGGCTATCAGCTGATACAATCCTTCTACGCGTTAGGTTCGGGCGGGCTGTTCGGAGTGGGACTGTTTAATTCAAGGCAGAAACTATTATTCCTGCCGTTCGCCGAATCAGATTTTATTTTCTCGGTTATCGGCGAAGAGCTCGGCTTAATAGGCGCCGCGGGGGTAATGTTATTATGCCTTTATATAATTTACAGGGGAGTGGTAATCGCCGTCAATTCCGGTGACAGGTATAAGACAATACTCGCCGCCGGGCTTATTTCGGTATTTGCAGTCCAGACCGTATTAAATATCGCCGTCGTCAGCGGCACCGTGCCGCCTACTGGGTTGCCTATGCCGTTTGTATCCGCAGGCGGCTCCTCGCTGGTTTCCTTTATGGTTGCAACAGGGCTCCTTCTCAACATCTCGTATTGCCGTCCAAGCACACTAAGGGCGGTAAAACCATAAGATGTAGTAAAAGAATTGGAGCTTAATATGAGCAGATACATAATCCTTGGTGGCAGAACTTTGGATGGCACCGTTAATATACGCGGAGCAAAGAATTCCGTGCTCCCTCTTCTTGCGGCTTCAATACTTACCGACGAACAAGTAATAATACACAATTGTCCGGATATCACAGATGTATGGAATATGATTCGGATGTTGCAGCTTATGGGAGTCAAGGTAAGAAAAGAAGCCGATTCTATTATAATAGACCCGACCGAAATTGGCAGTCATATTATCTCGCCAGACCTTGCGCGAGAAGTCAGGTCTTCTCTCTTTCTCTTAGGTCCGATAATCGGCAGGTTAAAGCAGGGTAAGGCGGCTTATCCCGGCGGCTGCGATATAGGTCTTAGACCTATCGACATACATTTGAAAGGTTTAAGGGAATTAAATGTCAAAATAGAAGAGAAAAACGGCTTTATCGAATGCGACGGCAGAGAAATAAAGGGCGCGGATATTATGCTTGATTATCCGAGCGTCGGCGCAACGGAAAACATAATGATGGCGGCGATTACCGCGCCGGGCGTCACGGTGATAAGAAACGCCGCTAAAGAGCCTGAAATTGTAGACCTTCAGGATATGCTTGTCAGAATGGGCGCGAAAGTCGCGGGCGCAGGGCACAATGTCATACATATCGAGGGCGTAACTAAATTAAAAGGAACGGAATACACCCCCATACCCGACAGAATCGTCGCGGGCACATATGTTATAGCGTGCGCGCTGCTCGGCGGCAAGCTGGAAATCACCGGAGCGGAGCCCGAGCATATCAGCTCGCTGCTCGTTAAACTTTCCAAAACCTCTTGCAAAATAGAGATTAATGATGATAGAATATACATAGCGAACAATAAACGCCTGAAATCGCTGGGATATGTCGAGACCCTGCCTTATCCGGGATTCCCGACCGACCTCCAGCCGCAGACTATGGTGCTTGAGTCGGTATCCAACGGTACCAGCGTAATTGTCGAGAATATTTTCGAGACGCGTTTCAAGCATGTGTCCGAGCTTGTCAAGATGGGCGCGCATATCACGGTAAAAGGCAGAAATGCGTTTATATGGGGCGTGGACAGATTATCGGGCGCGGAAGTCAGGGCGAACGATTTAAGGGGCGGCGCGGCGCTTGTGCTCGCCGGCTTAAAAGCCGAGGGCGTTACCGTCGTCAACGATATCCACCATATCGACAGAGGTTACGAGAACTTAGACGGCATTCTAAACGGATTGGGAGCGGAAATAAAAAGGGAGATTTAATGAACAAAAGACTGATATTCCTATTCATAGGTCTGATTGTTTTGGTGATACTCATCGTGCTTAACAGCGCGGTTTTTGTCATTAAAGATATCTCTGTAAGCTCGGATTACGGCGGCAGCTGGTATAATGCCGAAGATATCATTAACGCGTCTTCAATCAGCGAAGGCAGGAATATCTTTATTCTGTCAGAGAAGAAAGCCGGCGAATATATAGAAGACAAGAATCCCTATGTCAGAGTAACCTCCATTGAGAGGAAATTCCCTAACAAAATCATCATACACATTACATTGAGAGTACCCGTTATCGCGATTAAAGTATCGGGTACGAACGATTATCTTATTACGGACTGGGAATTAAAGGTTATAGATGTAGCTGCGCAACCGGACGAGCTGTATAAATCCGCCGTAAAGATAAAAGGTGTAAATGTAACCGTAACGGGCGATGCGCGGGATTATATAGGGACTACCCTCGAAGACGAAGCTCTGGATTACATCGTGGAGTTAGCGGATGCCGCCGCTCAAATGGGCATACGCGACGAGGGTCTAAAGACATTCTTTAACAGCGTGGATTTCAGCACGGTCAATCATTGTTTTGTCAAGACTAACGCGGGCGTTACTTTCATATTCGTTACGGGTACGGATACGGCTATAAACGAGCAATTTCAATATGTGTATTCGATGTTCGTCGAATACGCTCTTACGGACAAGGAGCGGACAAGCGGTTATCTTTATAACGACGGCTCGGGCTGGAAATGGCATACGGCTAATCCCGTTTGAAATCAAGGAAATTAATCTGTAATTATCTTATTTATTAGACATTTTATGCTTTTGACGGAATTTATTGCGTCCTAAATTGCTTAATGCATCCTTGACTTAAATAAAATATAGCTTTATAATATAAACAAGGCCGGATGGTCTTAATGGATGGAGTGTAATGGCTAAGTCGGGCTTAATTTCGGTATTGGATGTAGGGTCCAAGAAAATATCCGTATTCATTGGCGCTAAAGGAGTCAATGAAATATTTATTGTTAAAGCGAAATCCGAAATGGCTTACGCGGGCTACGCCGACGGCGAATGGCTGGACTATAAGAATCTCGGTACGGTCATTAACCGCGCCGTAAAGAACGCAGAATCGCTGGCGGGTATGAAGATAAAGAAATTATATATAGGCGTGCCCGGCGAATTCGTCACAGTCATTACCAAAGAAATCGTACGGACATACCCTAAGCCGCATACGGTAACCTCTAGAGACCTTGACGAATTTTACGACGAGGGCAAGAGTTTTGAGCAGTCGGGCAAATATATAGCGATTAATTCCGCGCCTATATATTATACTCTGGACAATACGACCAGACTTGTAGACCCGTGCGGCTCGGCGATACAGGAGCTTAAAGGGCTGATATCGTTTATACTGTGCGATATGAATTTCTATCGGCTGATGACCAAGCTGATGGAGAAAATCGGCCTGAAAGAGATAGAATTCATTTCCTCGAACTGGGCTGAGGGAATGTACCTTTTCGACGATGAGACGAGAGACAAATATGTGCTTTTTGCCGATATCGGGTATATTTCTTCAAGCGTTACCTTAATGCGCGGAGACGGCGTGCTGTATCAGAGGTCGTTCTCGCTCGGAGGCGGGCATATAGATGCGGATTTGTTAAGGGTGCTGAACATAACCTACGAACAAGCCGTTGCGTTAAGGAAGCGGGTTAACCTGAGTCTTCAAGCGGGCGAAAAGGACAAGTATGAGATAATAGTGGACGGCAAGACTGAAGAAACGCCCGTAAGCCATGTTCAGAATATCGTCTCGGCGCGGATTATGGATATCGCCGAGGTAGTGGCGGAATGTATAGAAAACGGCGATTACGAAGCGCCCGCGTATATTCCTCTGTATCTGACGGGAGGAGGCATAGCGCTAATAAGCGGCGCAAGAGAGATTATAGCTACCGTGACTAAGCGAAAGGTCGAAATCATAGCGCCCAATGTGCCCGAACATTCAATGCCGCAGTTCTCGTCGGTATTCGGCGTAATGCATATCGCCGCAAGACTTGAGGAGAAATCGGGCGGCATAAAGAAATTAATAAACAGATTATTCCGATAGGAGGATATTTATGTATAACAACGAAGAGAGCACCAATGTCTGTAAAATTCTCGTAATGGGAGTCGGCGGAGGAGGCGGCAACGCGGTTAATCGAATGATTGACGCCGGCATTACCAGCGCTTCATTTGTAGCGGTGAATACGGACAAGCAGGCGCTTCTTATGACTAAGGCTAATCACAGGCTGCAAATCGGAGAGAAACTGACGAGAGGGCTTGGCGCGGGAGCTGATCCTAATATCGGAGAAAAGGCGGCTTTAGAGAGCAGAGAGGCAATCGCCGAAATGCTCGAAGGAGTCGACCTCGTTTTTATTACCGCAGGTATGGGTGGTGGCACGGGCACGGGAGCGGGTCCGATTATTGCGAGTATAGCCAAGGAAATGGGCATACTGTCGGTCGCCGTCGTTACAAAGCCCTTCAGGTTTGAAGGCAAGAGAAGAATGGCGAATGCAGAAATGGGCATCGAGAAAATGAGAGAATTCGTGGACACGCTTCTTGTTATACCCAACGACAGACTCCTTGAAATAGTTCCTAAAGGCACATCCATAGTCGAAGCGTTCAGACAGGCGGACGAGGTATTAAGACAAGGCGTTCAGGGCATATCAGATTTAATCGTATTGCCGTCGCTTATAAATCTCGACTTTGCCGATGTTAGAAATATTATGAAAGAGAAAGGCTACGCGCATATCGGAATCGGTATGGCGGAAGGCGAGAACAGGACATTGAACGCTGTCAGGCGCGCCGTATCCAGCCCTCTGCTCGAGACGGACATTGTCGGCGCTACGGGCGTTATATTAAATGTGACGGGCTCATTAAAGCTCGCGCTTGACGAAGTAAACGAGGCATGCTCGTATGTTCAGGATGTTCTCGATGTCGGAGCGAATATTATTTTCGGCGCGGGTATTGACGAGACTCTGGACGACAAAGTCGTGGTTACGGTAATCGCGACTGGATTCAGAACGGACGGCGGCGCTGATACCCAGGTAAGAAGAGACAGACTGAATAACGATATCAATAACGACCGCCCGAAAAAACTCGATATCTTCGGCGAACACGAGAATATCGGCAAGGCGGCTGCCGCGGATACGGTTGAGGAAACAGAGACGCCGGCAAAACCTCAAATTAAATTCAACGATGTACCCGAAACCAGAATAAATGTGGACGACAAAGCTACCGTCCCGGCATTTATCGCAAGGCTGATGAATCGCAAGAAGAAAGATAAATAATCGTCGTCCTATAACGGACGACGGAACCCTCGTCGCAATACGACCTTTTCCCCGACAATAGCCTAAAGGCTATTGTCTTTCTTTCGGTCGATTGCTCCTCTTCCCTCGCGTTTATCGCTCTGCTTGATATGCCCGTTATTCTGTGCCCGTTGCCAAGCATTCGCTCCTTAAAGCGCTTCGGGTATTATCTTCTGCCCATCTCTGCCTTTAGCGACCTTTTCCCGGACAATAGCCTAAAGGCTATTGTCTTTCTTTCGGTTGATTGCTCCTCTTCCCTCGCGTATACCGCTCTGCTTGATAAGCCCGTTATTCTGTGCCCGTTGCCAAGCATTCGCTCCTTAAAGCGCTTCGGGTATCATCTTCTGCCCATCTCTGCCTTTAACGACCTTTTCCCCGACAATAGCCTAAAGGCTATTGTCTTTCTTTCGGTCGATTGCTCCTCTTCCCTCGCGTATACCGCTCTGCTTATTTGTCCGTTATTCTGTTATAATAATTATCAATCAAGTATTACGATAACAACACTATTTGATATTATAAAGCAGCTGTAACGAGCGGATTGCGCCACAATCAGGTTCTCCATAGTATTATTACATGGAGGTTCTGAGTGGGGCGCTAGCGCGGAAAAGATGCCGTTAGAGCGATGATTACTTCCGCTGTCCGTTCAAGGACAGCGGAAAGCTATTGTAAAATTTTGTCATCTATGGTATAATTTATTAATATGGCTCTAAATCTCAATCTTAATGAAATAATAGCGGATTCGGATTTTCAGAAAATGCAGGACGAGATATCCGTAGCTACCAATGTGGCTATGATTACCGTGGACTACTCCGGCGCGCCGTTAACGGCGCACAGCCGGTGCAGCGCCTTTTGCCGTAAAGTCAGGCGAGACAGCGAGTTTTCATTTCTGTGCGAGAAATGCGATTCAAGAGGCGGAGTGGAGGCGGCAAGGCTTAAACGACCTTTTATTTATCTCTGCCATATGGGGCTTGTGGATTTTGCTATTCCCGTAATTTCCGGCGGCATATATATGGGCGCGGTAATGGCGGGGCAGATTATTCTCTCGGACGGTAAGGGCAATCTCGAACGCATTGTCTCCGTCAGCAATGAAAAACGCCTGTCCGCAGAATTAATTAAAGACTACGAGCGTCTGCCCCAAATGACTTACGACAGGATTCTTGCGCTATCGAATATGATTTTCTATCTTGTAAACGCGTTCATAAAAGATATCAACATCAATAAAATAAAGGAAACTAATCCTTTAAGCGATATCAAATGCTCCAACAAAGCTAAAATATTATTAGAGCCGGCAATTAAATATATAGAATCAAATTACGCTAACAAAATCACCCTTGACAAGCTCTCTAAAATGTGCAGGATTACGGGCAGTTACTTGTCAAGGCTTTTCGTTAAGGCGGTAGGCTGTAATTTCACCTCCTACCTTAACGCGGTAAGAATCCAAAGAGCCAAAGAGCTGTTATTGTCCACCAATGCGTCCGTTACATCGCTCGCTTTAGAGCTCGGGTATGAGGACGCGGGTTATTTTATAAAAGTATTTAAGAAATACGCGGGAACTACTCCTAACGGGTACCGCAACAGCAATGCGGAACAGGCTCAGATATAAAACAGCTTAGGATTGCAAGATAACGCTACAAAATTCTTCAATAATTGTACAAATTTATACATTGAAAAAGAGGACAAACTGTATTATACTAATAAGATAATAACAAATAAAGGAGATGTTTTATGAGAAAAGCTTTTATTTCACCGACAAAGTATATTCAATGTGAAGGCGCGCTTTACGATCTCGGCGTTTATGTAAGTCTTTACGGCAAATCCGCTCTGTTAATCGCCCATAAGGACGATGCGAAGAGAGTTCAGGCTCAACTCGACGCTACCTCGGAGAAAAACGGAGTGAAATTCGTTCCTTCCGATTTCGGCGGAGAATGTTCAAGACAAGAAGTAGCGAGATTAAAGGAAATCGCGGCAAAAGCTGATTGTGATGTCGTTGTAGGTCTCGGCGGAGGCAAGGCGATTGATACCGCGAAGTGCGTTGCGGATTCGGTTAAGCCCGTTATCATCTGCCCGACAATAGCGGCGACGGATGCTCCTACCAGCTCGTCGGCGGTTTTATATACGCCGGACGGAGCTTTTGACGATTACGCGTATTTTATCAGCAATCCCAATGTGGTGCTCGTCGATACCGAAGTTATCGCCAAGGCGCCCGCAAGGTTCCTCGTATCGGGTATGGGCGACGCTCTGTCCACATATTTCGAGGCAAGAAGCTGCGCGAGGTCTTTCGCGAGAGTAAACGCGAGCGGTTACGGCAGGGCAAAGGCGGTTAGCACTAAATCCGCTATGGCGCTTGCTACGCTGTGCTATGAATCCCTCTTAGAAGACGGCTATAAGGCTAAGCTCGCTTGCGAATGCAAAGTAGTCACCCCCGCGCTCGAGAATATCGTTGAGACCAATATATTATTATCCGGTCTCGGATTCGAGAGCGGCGGACTTGCGGCTGCGCATGCTATCCACGACGGTCTGACCGTGCTCGAGGAAACGCATAAATATTACCATGGCGAGAAAGTCGCGTTCGGCACCCTTGTGCATCTCGTGCTTGAGAACGCCGAAGCGGCGGAGATTCAGGAAGTCATTGATTTCTGTCTGTCGGTAGGGCTTCCGGTATGTCTTGAAGACCTTGGCGTAAAGGATATCGGCGACAGGATAATGGAAGTTGCCGAGAAAGCGTGCATACCCGAAGAGTCCATTCATAATATGCCGTTCCCCGTAACTCCAGAGATGGTAGCCGCCGCGATTCTTGGCGCGGATAAGCTCGGTAAAGACTCTAAATGCGTATGCTGCGGATAATCAGGAGTTGAATATGAAGAAGATAATAAATAAGCCCGAAAGCCTTGTAATCGAAATGTGCAAGGGTATAGCGAAAGCGCATCCCGAACTGGAGTTCGTCGAGAAGTACAAGGTCATTAAAAAGAAAGATATCAATAAGAATAAAGTCAGCCTTATAAGCGGCGGCGGCAGCGGACACGAGCCCGCGCACGCGGGATTCGTCGGCAAGGGTATGCTTGATGCGGCGGTCTGCGGCGATGTATTCGCATCGCCCTCGACCATTCAGGTATACAACGCGATATTAAAGACCGAATCCGATAAAGGCACCTTGCTTATCATCAAGAATTACAGCGGCGACTGCATGAACTTTGACGGGGCTGCCGAGATGGCGAAAGAAGACGACGATATCAATGTCGATCAGGTCTATGTAAATGATGACATAGCAGTTAAAGATAGCCTTTATACCGTCGGCAGACGCGGCGTCGCGGGTACAGTATTCGTGCATAAAATCGCGGGAGCGGCAGCCGAGATGGGCAAGAGCCTTGCCGAGGTAAAAGACGCGGCGAATAAGGCTATCGCTAATGTCAGATCGCTTGGGTTCGCGCTTACTTCCTGCACTGTCCCCGCAAAAGGCACGCCCACATTCTCGATAGGCGACGACGAGATGGAATTCGGTGTCGGGATTCACGGCGAGCCGGGTATAGCGAGAGAAAAGGTGCAGACCGCGGACGAGCTTGCCGTAAGAATTACAGGCGCGATAATCAAAGACGCGAATATCGAGAGCGGACAGGAAATCGCGTTGCTGATAAACGGTTTCGGCGGCACGCCGCTTCAGGAACTCTATCTGTTCAACAATTCGGTTACCGACGCGCTTGAAAAGGCAGGGGTAAAGATTTACAAGACTTTTGTCGGCAACTTTATGACCTCTATCGATATGGCGGGAGCGTCCGTGTCCGTATTAAAGCTTGACGCGGAACTTAAAGAGTATCTCGACTATCCCGTAGAGACACCGGCATTCAAGCTGTAAGGAGATATTATGGATAAACTGACTACTAAAGACATTATTTCCATTGTAGATGTAATGTCTGATGTTATTATCAAGAACGAAGTACCTTTCTGCGAACTCGATTCGGCGGCGGGAGACGGCGATTTCGGAATGTCGCTCGCCAAGGGCTTTAGGCAGTTAAAAGCGGAATGGGATGATTTGGACACTACCGACATCGGCTCTTTTATCAAGTCCTGCGGAATGATAATACTCGAGAACTGCGGCGGAGCATCCGGCCCTATCTGGGGCTCGGCGTTCAGAGGCGCGGCAAAGGCAGTCGGAGACGCGACAGAAATCGGATTAAGCGAGCTTGCCGAAATGATGCAAGCGGCGGTTACGGCAATTCAGAAGACTGGCGAACGGTCGTTCGGCAGGGGCGCAAAGGTAGGAGACAAGACTCTGATTGACGCGCTTGTGCCTTGCGCGGATTCTCTTACCGAAAGCGCCGCTAACGGCGAAGAGCTTCTCGGCGCAATGAGAAAGGCTGCCGACGCGGCAGTCGAGGGCGCCGAAAAGACCAAGTTGATTTCGGCGAAAATGGGCAGAGCGGCCAATGTCGGCGACAGAAGCCTGAACTATCCCGATGCGGGCGCGTACGCTCTGGGCGTAATATTTACGGCGATAGTGGACTTTTTAGAGAAATAAAGAGCGTATCAATTATTATGAGGCTGTCCGAACGGACAGTCTCTTTTTTTTTGGAATATTTAGCGCGTTTGTATAGATAATAATTTATATGCGCCGATTGAAGAATGTCATAATAATAATTATATTATTGTTATTAATCCTGCCTCCTTTTAATATCGCTAAAGGCGAGGATTATATCAAATGGTTAGATTTTAACGCGTCCTATGATATTCTGTCCAAGTGTTACGAATACGATGTGAATTCCTTTAATTCGACGGTGCATTATAATTTCATAGAGCTTTTGTCTTACATCACCTTAAAAAACGGCAATAAATTCAACAACAGAACGGATTTTGCCAATCTGAAGAAAATTATCGAATTATTAAATCTCGGCAAGACCATGGACGAAATTGTCGGTAAGGACAAGTATTACAGGTATTATTACGAAGCGTATTCGGCGATATTTTCAAGGTATCTCGGCGAATTCATAGACCCGGTAACTAAAGAAATCAAATACGGACTTATAGCGTATCATCCGTTCGCCAGAGGCTACTGGATGAG
Organism: Christensenellales bacterium; assembly: GCA_050952545.1. Lineage (GTDB taxonomy): Bacteria > Bacillota > Clostridia > Christensenellales > CAZKXV01 > JBMNLD01. Next base: position 70,576 of record JBMNLD010000001.1, on the reverse strand, counting down.
CGGCAGCGATGATTTCGGCAACGCGAGAAATTACGGTTTCAAGAGAAAACATCTCGGCCATGATATGTACGGCTCTATCGGCACGCCGATAATATCCGTTGAGGGCGGTACGGTGATGGAACTCGGCTGGAACAGATACGGCGGCTGGAGAATAGGCATACTCTCCCATGACACAAAGAGATATTATTATTACGCGCATTTGAGAAAGAACAAGCCCTTTATCAAAGACTTAAAAAGAGGCGACAAAGTCGAAGCGGGACAGGTCATAGGTTATCTCGGCGTTACGGGTTACAGCTATAAAGAAAATACGAATATGGGCACAAGACCGCACCTGCATTTCGGACTGCAACTGATTTTTCATCCGAGCCAGATTGACGGCAACGGCGAGATATGGATTGATGTGTATAATATCTGCCGTTTCTTAAACAGGAACAGAGCGCAGGTCGTAAAGACTGAAAACGACGATTTTATGAGCGTCAATTTAAGGCGGCATATAGAATAATTATATTATCCGCATTTTTCTTCATCAAAAGAAAGCATTCTCAATAATAATCAATATAATTAACTTATGGAAGCCTACATTGAATATGTCATAATTGACAATTTCGCCGTAGACCTTCTGATATTGCTTATTACGGTAAACATATTAAGGTTAAAGGTATTAAAGAGCCTGATTATACTTTCGAGTATCGCGGGCACGGCGCTTGCGGTAGCGATACCTTTAATGCCTGAAATCGCCGCAATAATAATGAGAGCGCTGACCGCGCCCGTAATGTGCATAATGCTGAAAAGATATCAAAGCGTCAAGGAATACCTTATAACGCTGCTCGTAATGGCGCTGACCACTTTCGCGATAGGCGGCATCATAATCGCGGTATTTAATATGAGCTTAACGGGGAATTTTCTGTATCTTACTTATCCTACGGGCGGAATTGTCGGGCTAACCGCATTAGGCGCTATACTGACGGGGTATATACTAAAGCAGCTTGTGTTAAGGGCAAGACAAATTCCGATAAGCTCCGAAATAATTTACGCCGAGATTTTTATGTGCGAAAGAAGGGTTAAGCTGAAAGCGTTTTACGACAGCGGATTAAATCTTTACGACAAAGCGGGAAGACCTGTATTAATAATAAGCCCCGAGTACGAAAAGCATATCGTACGGTGTCCAAAAGGCGATGTCATCGGAGTAAATACCATAAACGGACAAAAAGAGACAAATTCGTACATAATAGAAAAAGTTTTGATATATATTAATGGACAAGTGAATACAATATATAATGTCGGCTGTATAGTCAGCAGTACAGGCTTTAATAATTATGATTTACTGCTAGGCAGGGAGATGTTAAAGGAAGGATAATATGTTTATCAATCGAATAATCAGAGCAATACTTAAATTCATCAACTTATCCGAAGACGGAAGAGCGGATTACATATGCGGCGGCGAAGCGCTGCCCTCGCCTCTGTCGCAGACCGAGGAGGCTGAGATGCTGAAAAAACTCGCTTCCGGCGATAAGGATGCGAGAAAGAGCCTCATCGAGCGGAATTTAAGGCTTGTCGTTTATATCGCCAAGCGCTTTGAGAACAGCCCCGCGGATATTGAGGATTTGATTTCGGTCGGCACAATAGGGCTTATAAAAGCGGTCAATTCCTATGATTCCAATAAGAATATCAAGCTCGCGACTTACGCCAGCCGGTGTATAGAGAATGAAATATTGATGTGTCTCAGGAAAATGACTAAATTAAAGTGCGAGGTCTCGCTAGACGAGCCGCTGAATGTGGACTGGGAAGGCAATGTGCTGCTACTCAGCGACATACTCGGCACCGAGGTGGACAGCATAAATAAAGATGTCGAATTAAATGTCGAAAAAGATGTATTGGTCAAGTCCTTTCAGTCACTCTCGCCGCGAGAAAAGCTGATATTAAAAATGCGCTACGGACTTATGGGCGCAGACGAAAAGACCCAGAAGGAAATCGCGGATATGATGGGTATTTCCCAATCCTACATATCAAGACTTGAAAAAAAAGTAATCTCGAGATTAAAAAGGGAAATGTCCAAGCTCGTCTAAGGTATAAAATTCCATTAAATAGCAAATAATATCTAACACCGCATAACCGCTTACATAGAAGGAGCAGATTATGGCACAAAGAGTGGAAATATGCGGTATAGAGACATCAAAGTTGCCTAAGCTCAGCGCTAAGGAAAGCCGGGAGCTTCTCGAACAAATAAAGTCGGGCAATAACGAAGCCAGAGATTATTTTATTTTAGCCAATATGAGATTGGTGCTTTCTCTCGTTCAGAGATTTGACAACAAGAACGTGTCAAGCGACGATTTGTTTCAGGTCGGCTGTGTGGGATTGTTAAAGGCTATAAATAATTTCGACATATCCCTTAATGTGATGTTCTCGACTTACGCGGTGCCTATGATTATCGGCGAAATCCGCAGATTTCTAAGAGACAGGACTTCAATAAAGGTCAGCCGCAGCATGAGAGACCTTGCGTATCAGGCGATACAGGCAAGGGACAGGCTGTCTATAAATTCCAATACGCAGCCGACGCTGGCGGAAATCGCCGAAGAAATCGATGTCGATGTCAAGGAAGTCGCGTGCGCGCTGGACGCAATCAGCGAGCCAGTTTCCATTTACGAGCCAGTATACAGCGAGGGCGAAGACACGATACTGCTGCTTGACCAGTTGAACGACGACTCCTCGCCGTCCGAGCACCTTATCGAAAATGTCTCCATAAAAGATGCAATCAAATCGCTTCCCGAGCGCGAAAGAAAAGTACTCGAATTAAGATATTTCAAAGGAAAGACGCAGGTGGAAATATCCAAAGAAGTCAACATCTCCCAAGCGCAGGTCAGCCGCCTTGAAAAGAGCGCTATTAACAGAATGAAATCTTTCTTTTAATAGGGTTGCCTATACGGCAAGCGGAATTAAATATTTGTTATAGCTGTTTCACAATTATAAATAAGGTTATTATTAATAGCTAATAGAAGTAAATTTCTTTACCGATTATGTCATAGATTGCGTATTTTATGACCGATTGTAAATGTCTCAGGCGGCGTATTTTTTTGTTAAATTATCATTGAATAATTATATAATTCAAATTGTGCATTGCTTTTTTTGAAGAAGTATATTATAATGAAATTAAACTTTTTATTAATCAATTTTATAAGGAGAGTAGGATTATGTTAAGAAAAAAAGTTGTAAGTGTCTTACTTTTTTAGCGTTGTCTTTATTAATCGCATCTTGTACATCTGCTACATATAAGGTGACATTTAACGCTAACGGCGGCGCATTTGATGACGGCAAGTCCAAATATTCAATAGAGACGGACGGCATTTCCAAAGTAACGCTGCCGGATAACCCCGAACGGGAAGGCTATGCTTTCGGCGGCTGGTTCCTTGATAAAGATGAATGGGAAAAGGAATTTGATGCGGATACGCCGGTAACTTCGCCGATTAAGAAAGATATTACCGTCTACGCTAAATGGAACGAGATTACATATACCGTAAAATTCGATACCAAGGGCGGAAGCGAGATAGAGGATATCGAGGTCATATACGGGTCCGCTATCACAATGCCCGACAATCCGACTAAGCAAGGCTTCGCGTTTATCGGCTGGTATCTCGATGAGGAATGCACTGAATCGGCAACCGATGTGCTTTCACAGGCGATTACATCCGATATTACCGTCTACGCTAAATGGGGAATCGTATATACGATAAGTTTCGAAACAAATGGAGGTTCTTCCGTTGATCCCCTTATCGAGGGCGCCGGAGCTGAAATCAGCGCGCCGGAGATTCCTAAAAGGACAGGATTTGAATTCCTCGGGTGGTTTACGGATAACGATACTTTTGAAAATGAATTTACTTTCACGACAATGCCCGAAGGCAATACCACACTGTATGCCAAATGGGATTTATTGAATAAAGGTCTGTTATTTGCGTTAATTAACGACGACAGCGAATACGAGGTAAGCCTGGGTGACGAGACTGCTTCGGTTATAGAAATACCCGCCGTATATCAGGGCAAGTCCGTAACCTCTATTGCGAATAACGCATTCGCTTCCAATAACGTCGCAATTTCATCTATCACTATACCCACCTCAGTTACCGTAATAGGCGACGGGGCGTTTAAGAATTTTGCGTTGTCATCAATACTAGTCGAGGAGGATAACGAGCACTTTAGTTCCATTGACGGAAATTTATATACCAAGGACGGCAAGACTTTGCTTCGATACGCGATAGGCAAGGAGGACGAGAGCTTTACAACTCCCGACGGAGTGATAACGATCGGCGAGTGGTCTTTAGCTTATGCTCATAATCTAAATTCTGTATCTTTAACGGATTTAGTGACCTCGATAGAAGATTATGCCTTTACTAGATGTGATAGACTCCAATCCGTATTGCTTCCCGATAGTCTTACGGTTATTAAAGAGGGCGCTTTCAAAGAATGCAATGAATTAGCTCATATTTCATTGCCCGCCAGTCTCACCGCCATACACGATTATGCTTTTTATGATTGTTACGATTTAAGCAGCATAACCATTTCAGAAAATGTCGAGACAATAGGGTATTGGGCTTTTAATGTTTATATAAATACATCAATTACAATGTATATCGAATTTGAATCCAAGCCGGCAGGATGGCATAATAATTGGTACGATTATAAATGGCAGCATGATATACCTATGGATAATACCTTTAAGATATGGGGATGCGAATTATCGGCGGATAAAAGGCAAGTATTATCCTTTACCAAATCCGAGAATAATCCGCTTATCGGCGGAGAGCATCATCCTGGTGTTGAGTTGACTAATCCTTATTGCTATAACAAAATATTCTACGGATGGTTTACTACCGCCGAACTTGTCGGAGAAAGGTATGCCAGTACTGCTTATGTTCCCGACGGCGCGTTATACGCCAGATGGTTAAACGACGAAAGCGAATACAGCGACCTTGAGAAATTATCTGTTTCCGAGAAAGCGATGTTAAGTGAAGTATGGTGGGATAATTTTAGCCTGTCTGTTAAGAATTACGGGCATGAGTTAGGTTTGGATTACAACGCCCAATATATGATTAACGGAATATGGAACGGCATCGTACTCGCTTTTGAGTGCGAGAGCGAAGACTACGAGAGCTCTCTACAATATGTAAGGCAGATAAACGAAACGCAAGATTTTGAAGTCGAGAATAGATACAATCTCCAATATTACAATGTCGAAGGCACGAATATTTACGCCACGGATTGTTATTCCTTCTATCATATCATGACGGATAACATCATAAAAGACGAAGACAAGGGCGCGTATTTAACTAAAGACGGAACGGTTTTGATAAGAGTAATAGAAAATACTGAGGAGTACGACATACCCGAAGGCGTTACCGAAATCGCAAACGGCGCGTTCTATTTACGCTGGAAATTGCAATCCATCACGATACCGGGTCATGTCAAGAAGATTTCTTCTTACGCGTTCGTGGAAGGTCTCAGCGAGGGAATAATAATAGAAGACGGCGTTGAGGAGATAGGCGCGTACGCGTTTTTGTTCTCCTACATGAAATCCGCCCTTATTCCGTCCAGTGTAACAATCATCGGCGAGAATGCATTTAAGGTGAGTGCCAATCTTACCATCTACACTGAATTGTCAGAGAAACCAGACGGATGGGAAGACGACTGGAACTATTCCAATACCGTTATATGGGGCGTAGTATTGTCGGGCGACAAGAATTATGTTGTATCCGTTGAAAACACGGATTCGCTTCCTTCGAACGCAGCCAATCCTTACCGAGAAGGATATAACTTTGACGGCTGGTACGAATCAGCCGATTTCAGCGGAGATAAATACGATACGCTGGCAGACGCTCCGGAAGGCGTGTTATATGCCAAATGGGCTGAAAAAGACGAATGATTTTAATTCCGCCGTCCTTTAACCGGACGGCGGAAACATCTTATTCCGTCGAACGACGAAATAACTTATTAATCATTCTCGCGGCGCTTGCCGCGTCTTCCGCGTAGCCGTCAGCGCCGATTGATTCGGCGTATTCCCGCGTTACGGGCGCGCCTCCGACGAATACTTTGATATCGTCTTTCATCCCCTCCGCTTTTAGTTTGTCGATGACATCTTTTTGCATAGGCATTGTCGTGGTAAGAAGCGCCGAAAGGCATAGCACCTTAATGCCCGTCTCTTTAAGAGCAGATATGATTTTTTCGGAGGGTACATTGGTGCCGAGGTCGAGCACCTCGACGCCCGCGCCTTCGAGCATAATCTTTACGAGATTCTTGCCTATATCGTGGCAATCGCCCTTGACCGTGCAGATTACGGCTCTGCCGCGGCTATTGTCCGCTTTGCCCTGTAAATGCGGTTTAAGTATAATCAGCGCTTCGTTCATTACTCGCGCCGCCATCATTATTTCGGGGATAAAGGCTTGATTACTTGAAAATCTCTCGCCTATGATGTCCATTGCCGCCGTTAAGGCTTTAAGTATATCGTCAGGAGCGTTGTTTTCGTCAAGAGCGGTTTGAACTAAAGTTTTTACTTCATTGACTTTGCCTTTCAGCATTTTTTGAGTGATTGGATCAAGCGTCATTTATTCTCTTTTTCCTTTATTATTTCTTTGATTTCTTCTAAGAATGTATCTATGTCCTTAAATTGCCTGTGTACTGAAGCGAATCTGACATACGCGACTTCGTCAAGTTCTTTTAACGAGTTCATTACAAGCTCGCCGATAACCTTGCTGTTTATTTCCTGCTCGCCTAGGTTATAAATGCTTTTCTCGATCGCGCTGACCGCCTCGTCAATCTTGAATACTGGCACGGGCCTTTTCTCGCACGCTTTAAGTATTCCCGATTTTATTTTCAGAATGTCGAAAACCTGTCTGTTGCCGCCCTTCTTGATTACATAGAGCGGCGTGGTCTCTATCGTCTCGTATGTCGTAAATCTTCTGCCACACTTTAAGCATTCTCTTCTTCTTCTTATTGATGTTCCGTCTTCATTAAGCCTGCTGTCAATAACCTTGCTATCCATAAAACCACAAAACATGCACTTCATTTTCGTACCTCAGAGACATTATATACTATATATTGTGGTTTGTAAATAAATTAATCGAAAATCTATCTGGACGGATTGGGCAATTCCACCAATATGACATCGTCGCCGATTTTTCTTATGCAGCACCAGGGAATGAAGATACTGTCCACGCCGCCTATACCTCTGAAAAAACTTCTGTCACCGGGGGCGACCAATCCCACGACCTTGCCGTTAAATGTAAAGACTATATCATAAATGCGCCCGAGCCGCTTGCCGTCGCAGACATTAATAACTTCTTTGCTTCTCAATTCGCAAAAGGTCAGTTCAAACGCCATAATAACTCCTTATTAATAGATATTACCGTAATTGTTATATATTCTTTAATTCTACAAAAAAGGACATGTCAGGCTGTCCTAAATTTGACCGTACAGGCAATATTTCGACATAAAATCATATAATTTCTTAACGGAGGTTATTATGGTGTTTGAAGGTTTTTACGCTCTGATAAAAGGAATAATGTTTTTCGCGTCTTATGTCGACAGCAAGAATTCATTTTCCCATCCGCTTTCTCCGGAAAAAGAGAAGGAATACCTTATCCGTTCTCTAAACGGCGACACCCAGGCGAGAGATTTGCTGATAGAACACAATATGAGACTGGTAGCGCATATCGCGAAAAAATACGCGAATTATCCAGACGCAGACGAATTATTGTCAGTAGGCTCAATAGGGCTTATTAAGGCTATAAAGACATACAAAGACGGCAAAGGAACGCAGCTTTCCACTTACGCGGCAAGGTGCATCGAGAACGAAATGCTGATGACCTTGAGGGCTAATAAGAAAAACAAATCCAATCTGTCGCTCTATGAGCCCGTAGGCACGGATAAAGAGGGTAACGAAATAACGCTTATGGATTTGATGAGCGTGGATGACGACCTTATGGTGGACTGCGTCGAGAACAAGATATTGAAAGAAAAACTGATGTCGTTAATCGAGAAAGTGCTTGACAAGCGCGAATTCGAGATAATAAAGATGCGTTACGGCTTGGACGACGGAGTGGTAATGCCGCAGAGGGAAGTAGCGAGGCACTTCAATATATCGAGGTCGTATATTTCGAGAATTGAAAAAAAATCAATAGAGAAATTGAGGGAATACATAAAGACCAATAAAATGGATTTCTAACACTAATTGCATTAAATTAAATTTTATGTTATTATTAATACACTGATGATAAATGGATACTGAATAATGAAAAGAGGCTTATTACTGATAATAATACTGTTGGTTGCTCTGCTGTCAGCGTGTAATCCCGTTCCCGAGCCTACCGAGTCCCCGATCGATGACCCCGATTTAATAATATACGATTTATCGTATCTTAACTACAATCCCGAATACACTAATCCCGGCAATCCCGATGAAAAGGGTTTTATAATATATGATTATATAGACTTCAACCTGATACGCTACAATATATCGTATATACATAATCCGTATTTTGAAATATATTATTGTGAAGAACTTATCGCAACGGTGCAAATGCCCGAATACGGCACCGTTTATCCCGATTACAGATTGGACAGAGCGGGCGAATACGAAATTAAGGTTAATTTGAACGCTATTGACGGGAGTGTCATCTCAAATTCGTTCATTGTCAATGTTATTTCAGGCGGCTATCCCGACAGGGTAGACTTTAAGGTATATGACAGTCAAGAGCGCCTTGCGGATACGATTATCGCGGGTAATACTTATTATATCGCCGCGGAGGTCTATTGCGGCGGGGAAATATTGCCGGAGGACAATGATAAATTTACCTCGGGATGGTATGAAATTGACGGGAACAGAATTTATGAAGTTACTCTCAATAATCTGACGGAAGATAAAGATATCAAATACGATTATAGAATTTATGTATCTAAAGCAGCTCAACAGAAGCAAGAAATAATTTTTTACTATACCCTTAATGTAAAGAATAATTATGCAGGCATCGAGATTGATTGCGGACAGGGCTTTACGGATAATTCCGCAAGCCTTTTCGTGACCGAATCAGTCAATAACTTTCTCTATTACTTTTCGGCAAGACATATCTTTACAAACGGCGAAACGGAGAATATACCCGTTAATTATAAGAGTCTGGGGAGGACAAGTAATACTATTATTCCCTATATTAAGTATAACGGCGAAGAAAATTTCAGCAGATATATAAGGGGTGCTTACGACTACTCTGATAGATTTATCGCCTACAATTCGAACAATACCGTCTATCAATTCGATCCCGAAAAACAATCCGCGGAGATAAGGTTTAATTATTGCTCGATAAAAGACGGCAGCCTAATAGAGAGCGAAATTGATTACACGGCTTATATTACCCTGTTAAAGGGGGCGCCCGATTCGATTAAGGTTACTTCTGTTTACGGACAGCAAAAGAACGAAAACAACGATTATTATTCTTTTTTAATAATAGAGAAGTCATATCCGATGAAGTGGATGTGAAAATATTAGTAAAAGACGGGTACAATCCAGAAGCTAAGCAGTATTTCAGCCTTATAATCGAATTCACTAACGCTCTTATGAAAGATTATTATGTTGAATACGATACCGAATATTTAAGGTACAATAGTTCAAGCAATAAATTCTACGCGGATAAAGAGGGTAGCGCGTTTATCCGCGTGATATCGCCGTATTCAGGCAAGGAGTATGAATTTACGGTAAATATTATTAATCCCGCCCTATCGTATGAACTGGTAACCGAGGGGCATGATTTCAAGGATACGCCCACATTCTTTTTCGGCTGCGCTGACCTTGAGCCGTATATAAAGGTAGTGGAAAATCTGTACGACAGGACATCGAGAAAGCGCGCGTTATACGAGAACGAAAGCATTAAATATTTTCAAGAGGGATTAGAGATATCTAAGGAGTCTTTAACATATCAGGACAGAGTGCAGTCTGTTAGCGTCGGTCTGAATAAAAACGGTGAAATAATATCCGATATCATATTCTTGAGCTTTTTCGTATTGCCGGATTTAATTGTAACCGTTAATTCCCAGCAAATGGCTTTAAGTGAAATTGCCGCCTCGAAATATGTTGACAAGAAATTGGACAATAACGATACGGGATCTTTTCAAATGAAAGGGTATATCCCTTATATTGAGATAGAAAATCCCTTGGTCAGCGTATCGGGAATAACGTCTTCCGGCGAAATTATAGACGAGAATTCATTCAAACTTGATTATTACACTTATACGAAAAATTATAAACTTTTCTGTATTCTCAAAGACGGACACGGTGGTTTGCAAACGGAATATGATTTTGCGATATTGACCGTGATTGATATCGATGAAAATTCTGAATTTTACCGATAAGGATATAAACGAGCTTAAATCAAGAGACCGAAGACTGGCGGTTGTAATAAACGGTCTTATTGTTAACCGCGAGGGTACGGAGGATATTTTCGCGTCTATTATCCACAGCATTGTATCCCAGCAGGTTTCAAGAAAAGTCGCGGATTTGATATTTGACAGGCTGACTTCCCTCGCATCCGGGATTGACGCCCAAAGCATTTATAATCTTTCCGTAGACAGTATTAAATCCGCGGGGATGTCTCAGAGAAAGGCGGAATATATAAGGAGCGTGGCTTGCGCCGTTATCGAAAAACGCTTATTAATCGACAAATTGCCGTTAATGGACGACGAAGATGTAATAAAAGAACTCGTAAAACTCGACGGAATAGGCCGATGGACAGCGGAAATGCTGCTTATTTTCTGCTTAAAAAGAGCTGATATTCTGCCGGTTTCAGACCTCGGCATACGGCGCGGGATTGAATACTTATATTTTGACTCTCCGAAAATCGACTATGAAGCCGTAAGAAAGAAATTCTCACCGTATTGCTCGCTTTTGTCCGTATTTTTATGGGAGATAGCCTCGAGAGGCGCTGTTTTTGTCAGAAATACAGTAACAAAAACAAATTAGTAAATAAACCGTTATTTTATCCTGTTTTGAGCATTGACATATTCGGTAAATTGATAGTATTATATTCATACGCGGGAGTTGCATAATGGTATTGCGTCAGCTTCCCAAGCTGAAAATCGCGGGTTCGATTCCCGTCTCCCGCTCCAAAGGAGGGAGTTATGGCATATAAGAAAGTAACAAGACAATCATACGGCTCAAGAATATTAAATTCTATATTCGGCGTGCTCATCGGTATCGTGCTGATTATAGGGATGAGCATACTTTTGTTCTGGAACGAGGGCAGATACAACCCGGCGGACCTTGCCGTCGAGGCTCAGGAACTGACTTCGTCCTCAACGGGATTAGACGGCGAACTGATATGGCATAAATGCGAGCTTACAGGCGGCAATATGGCGCTGAACGACGACGCTATAATCGACAGTAATTATCTTTATTTCAGCAGAAAGGTTGAAGTCTATGCGTGGATTGAGACATCCGAGAGCAAGAGCAAAGATAATTTGGGCGGCAGTCAGGAGACCGAGACCACATATTCTTACGCGCTCGGCTGGACTACCGACCCGCAAGACCCCAGTACTTTCTACGCAGAAGAAGAGCAAGGTAAACCCAAGGCATCTTTCGGCGGTTTAACGGCGGCGGAATTAAAGAATTCTTCCATTACGAGTGAAGATTATAATTTAGACTCCGACGACCTTACTATCGACGGCGTGAAAAATCTGCCGCTTACTGCGGGCGTAACGGTCGAGGAGTCCGCTCTTAACGAAAATGTAGTGATATACGGCAATTACATATACTACAAGGCAGAAGACAGCACGGGTCCCGCCACTCCGTCTTTCAATGACAGGAGAGTTAGCTATACCTATATCCCGAGCGGCGTCAGCGGCGTTATCGTCGGCAAGTTAAGCGGCGATTCAATCGTAAAATACACTAATGAAGATGCGAGCCTGTATAGATTTTTTGAGGCTGATTCCATTGAAGAAGTTGTCTCAATTCTGGACAAAGAACATAAGACGAGCGCCTGGCTCTTCAGAATTATAGGCACGATCTTAATGTGTGTAGGATTTGCGCTGATTACTGGCCCGCTCAGCACAATACTTATGGTGGTGCCTTTCCTCGGCAAGGCGTCTCAATTCCTGCTCGGAATCGTATCTTTCTTGATAGGATTCGTGTACAGTGTGCTCGTGATTGTGATTTCAATGATTTTCCATAATATCATCGCGCTGATAATCGCTATCGCTATCATCGTATTGCTCGTATTGTACGGAATTAAGAAGAAAAAGAAGTCTGCCGCAAGAGCGAAATAAGTCATAGCCGGGCTGATTGCCCGGCTAATTTTTAATCCTTGTATTCTATTTTATCCGCTTAAGCATAAATATTTAATAAATTGAGGTGATAATTATGAAATATGAAGGCTTAAGGGAAGTTAATTCCGTGTGTTACCCCAACGATTTTGTCGTATACAGAACAAAAAACGGCGCGCTTAATGTCGTCATAGTCAACTTGTTGATTTGCCTTGTTGTCGCGGCATGCGTGATAGGCGCGAAATACTTCGGAGGAAAGGCGCTGGAGGTATTAAATACGATATCAGAGGCATTAAAGGGCGTATAGAGCATAAATGCCGAGACTAAGAATACACCCGCTCTTTATCGCGCTTTCTGCGCTAATGCTCTTGACGGACAATATGATTATATTAATCAATATGATTACGGCGGTCATTATGCACGAACTCGCGCATTCGAGAGTCGCTCGTTCGAGAGGTTATGTAATATCCGAAATGGTTCTGATGCCGTACGGGGCGGTGCTTTCGGGTAAAGAAAACATTTCAAAAGCCGATGCCGTGGCGATATACATAGCGGGTCCGCTGTTTAACGGAGCAATAGCGCTTATACTCGTGTCGCTGTGGTGGCTTATACCGCCGCTTTACCATATAACAATAATTTTTACCGGCGCGAATATCGCGCTGTGTCTGTTTAATCTGTTGCCCCTCTATCCGCTGGACGGCGCCAAAATCTTATTAAACGTGACAAAAAATAAAATCAGGACGCTTAAAATTCTCAAATTATCGGGAATAATTCTGTCGGTATTGCTTTTTGCCGCGTTTATCGTCTCGGCGTTCTATCAGATTCATTTTTCTCTGGGTATTATGTCAATTTTTCTTTTCGCTGGCGCGGTCATAGGCAGCGAGGGCGAGAAATATCACCATATCGCGATGAACGCGCCGTTTAAGAAAAACCTCTCGGACGGTATGAAATCCGAAAACATATTAATACCCTTACACACCCCGCTGATAAAAGTATTAAGGCACATAAAGCCCGATAAAATTGTAACATTTACGGTAATAGATAAGAATATGAATAAGATTAAGGACATAACCGAATCTGAAATGCGGGAGATATTCGAAAGCAATGATATATTAACGACGGTCGGAAAGGCGATAAAAAATGCAAACGGTGATTGAACTGGCAGGATTTTTATGATATAATTCCGTTATGGATAATCAAGATATGTTAATTAAATACCCGATGCTCTTAAAGCCTTGCGTTATGGAGCATATATGGGGCGGCAGCAATCTGATAAGAAATTACAACAAAAATTCTTCCGGCACAAGCCTCTCGGAATCGTGGGAGGTAAGCGTCAATAAGAAATATCCGTCAGTAATCGCTAACGGCGTATTCGAGGGCAGGGCTCTTTATGAAGTTCTCGAAGAAAACCCATCGCTTTTAGGAAGCGATACGGATTATTCTCTTCTTATCAAATTCATCAATTCGGACAAGCTGTTATCCGTTCAGGTGCATCCGGACGATTCTTACGCGCTTTCTAACGAGGGACTCCCCGGCAAGACCGAGGCGTGGTATATTCTCGAAGCAGAGGAAGGCGCGTATATTTATCTCGGGTTTAAGGAAAACATATCCGGAGATAAATTAACAGAAATAATTAACGACGGCTCGATATGCGACTATCTCAATAAAATTCCCGTTAAAGCGGGGCAATCGTATATAGTCGAAGCGGGCACCGTTCACGCGATTGGCGGAGGGATTACGCTTATTGAAATTCAGGAGAACAGCGACCTTACATACAGGGTATACGATTACAACAGACCGGATACGGACGGAAAGCTGCGCGAACTCCATATCGATAAAGCGCTTGAGGTAATTAAACCCGATAAGCTCGTATCCGCTAGATTCAAGCAATTCGAGAGCCATCTCCACGGCAGAAATGTCAAGGTCGTCGCTATGTGCGACTATTTCTCGGCATATTATATTCACGGCAATTTTACATTCAGTTTCAGCGAGCCCGTCGCGGTATCGATAATCGAGGGATGCGACGGCTTCTTAATCTGGGGCGACGAGAAAGAAAACATCGTCAAAGGCGATTCCGTATTCATTCCCGCGGGAGTTGACTGCAGGTTTGAAGGGAATTTAGGATATATAATCACACTAGAAGGAGTAAAGTAATGTATTATCTGGGTATAGATATCGGCGGCACATTTGTAAAGCTCGGAATTGTCAGCGAAGAAGGACAGATTATCGCGAAAAGCTCTAAGAAAACTAATTTCAGCTGCGGCTACGCTATCACGATTAAAGACATCGCGTACGCCGCGCTTGACCTTCTCGAAGAAATGGGACTTGAGGCATCCGACCTAATAGGGGTAGGAATAGGAGTGCCCGGAACTGTGCATAATGGAATAGTGACTTTCGCTAATAACCTCAAATGGAATAATGTCCCGATAGCCGAAGAATTCAGAAGATATTTGAATACCGAAATCGCCGTCGATAACGACGCTAACTGCGCGGTATGGGGCGAATATGTCGCGGGAGCAGGCAAAGACTATGAAAATATAGTGATGATTACAATCGGCACGGGTCTCGGCACAGGCTTTATCTCGGACGGCAGAATGATAAGAGGCTACAAATCCGCGGGCGCAGAAGGCGGACACATAGTGATGAATACCAAAGGACACGACTGCAATTGCGGCAGGAAGGGCTGTTATGAGCAATACGCCGCGACAACCTCTATGATAAATATGGTTCAAGAGAGCATTAAGAACAACCCTTCCGGCGTTATGGCTCAGCTTAAAGAGCGCGCGGGCGAGGTCAACGGATTTACGCTGTTCGACGCGGTAAGGCAGGGCGATAAAGAGGCGCGGACAATTCTTGACAGATACATATCGGATATTGCCGTAGGGCTAATTAATCTCGCGAATATTTTCAGACCAGAGATTATCCTTATAGGCGGCGGCGTCTCTAACGAAGAGGATTTGCTGATAAGACCGCTGGAGGATATCGTCAACAAATATGCCTACGGCGGCGACTTGAATCCGAGAATAACCGTAGAGAAAGCAATGCTAGGTAATGATGCCGGTACTGTTGGTGCAGCATGTCTTTTGATAAAGAAATAGAATCCCTCTTAATTCAGGTAGAGAAGCCCGCGAGATACACGGGCGGAGAATATAACACGCCCGATGTCGGTAAGCCGGCGGTGGTCAGGGTGTGTATGTGCTTTCCCGACCTTTACGAAGTGGGTATGAGCAATCTCGGCATCAGAATTCTTTACCATATGCTCAATGTAGAGAGCGATGTGGTCGCCGAACGCTGTTTCGCGCCGCATACGGATATGGGCGGATTGTTAAAAGAAAAAAACTTGCCGCTTTTCTCGCTCGAGACGAGAAAGCCGTTAAAAGAATTTGATATTATAGGCATTTCCGTTCAGTTTGAGCTGCTTTACACCAATATTCTCTATATGCTCGACCTAGCAAAAATCCCGTTTTACGCAAGCGAAAGAGGCGAAGAATACCCGCTTATCATAGGCGGCGGGCCGTGCTCGGTCAATCCCGAGCCTTTTGCGGATTTTTTCGATATAATCGTAATAGGCGACGGCGAAGACGCGATGACGGAGCTCGTCAGGCTCTATAAGGCGCATAAAGAGCGCGGTTACAGCAAGAGCGCTTATCTTGACGCCGCAAAAAATATCGAGGGCGTATACGCGCCCTCGCATTACAAAGCGGAGCGGGCAGGGAGATTTATGGCAATAGGCGCGGATAAGATTGTCAGACAGACATATGTAAGAGATTTCGACCGAGCGTATTTTCCCGTAGATATGCTTGTGCCTAACATAGAAGCGGTGCACGACAGACCCGTGCTGGAACTGTTCAGAGGCTGTCCTAACGGCTGCAGATTCTGTCAGGCGGGATTTTATTACAGACCCATCCGTAACCGCAGCGCCGATAACATTATTACGCAGGCGGAAAAGACTATTAACGCGACGGGATTTGAGGAAATATCACTATCCAGCCTTTCAAGCTCGGATTATAAAGATATCTATGCCGTTATTGACCGCCTGAGTGCGTTTTCGGACTCAAAACGCGTCAATTTATCTCTGCCCTCGCTTAGAATGGACAGCTTCAAGGGCGATATGGCGGCAAAATCCAGACTGTGCTCGTTGACATTCGCTCCCGAGGCGGGCACGGAGCGCCTTAGAGATGTAATCAACAAGAACATCACGGACGAGGATATACGGAGCACGCTCAACGAGGCTTTCGACGCGGGGTATTCCTCGGTAAAGCTCTATTATATGCTCGGACTTCCTACCGAGAACCAAGCGGACCTTGACGGCATCAAGCAGACGGTATTAAATATAAGGTCGGATTATTACCTGAAAAAGAGAAAGAGACCGCTGTCTGTTACGGTCTCCGCGGCGGTATTTGTGCCAAAGCCTTTGACGCCGTTTCAGTGGGAAGCGCATATCGATAAGGACACAATCGTAAAGCGGCAGAATTATCTTAAAGAAGCGCTTAAAATTAAAGGTGTAAAATTCAATTGGCACGACACCGATACGGCAAGGCTGGAGACCGCGCTCGCAAGAGGGGACAGAAGGATGAGCGATGTAATAGTCGCCGCTTACTCGAAAGGCTGTAAATTCGACAGCTGGTCGGAGCATATCAGGTACGACTTGTGGCTTGAGGCATTTGCGGAGACGGGAACGGATATCAATGCCTATCTTGACGAAATCCCCGTAGATACAAGACTGCCGTGGGATTTTATTGAATTTTTCGTCAGCAAAAGACATCTTATCAGCGAAAGAGACAAGGCTCTTTCGGGTAAGGCGACATTGTCCTGCATTAAAGGCTGCAGAGGCTGCTCGGATATCCCGGGGATGTGCGTATTATGATAGCGGTAAAATACGAAAAACAAGGCTCGTCAGCCTTTATATCGCATATAGATATTTTAAGGCATATCACCAGAAGCATAAGACGGGCGGATATAGACATAAATTATTCTCAAGGCTATAATCCGCATATGCTCATTAAGATGTCCGCGCCCTGCCCGATAGGAATAAAATCCCGCGCGGAATACTTTACACTTGACACCAAAGTTCCCGCCGGAGAGTTCATTACGCGCTATAACACTGCCTGCGTAAAAGATCTTACGGCTGTAAAGGCGTGGAATATAACGAAAAATCCTAATTTTCAGGGCATACTCCGCGCTGCGGATTATTCAGTCCGCTATAATCCCGGTGCGGAAATTATTAAGGATATCCTTAATAGAAAGGAGTTTATTATTAAATATATCAGTAAGGGCGTTGCTAAAGTTATGGATGTAAGGGCGCTGATATTAGATTTACGGCAGACCGATGACTGCTTTATGATGAGGCTATCCTCGGGCGCCGACACTTTAAGGCCCGACAGGCTGATAGAGGCAATAAACGCGGAATATTCTACCGCAATAAACGTAACGGATATAATAAAGACGGAGCAATACTCGTTAATTGATAATGAGCTCCGGTCCTTTGACCAAATATTAAACGATTATGAAAAAGCTGTTGATTGAAAAGAACGATATCAGTACCCGAGTCGCTCTCGCCGAGAGCGGCGAGCTTGTCGAATATTATGTCGAGAGAATTAATACCAGAAAAATAGTCGGCAATATCTATAAGGGTAAAGTGCAGAGAATTCATCCCTCGATGGAAGTCGCTTTCGTCAATATCTGCGCGGACAGGAACGCGTTTTTGTATATTGGTGAAAATGTCGAGGAAGATTCGCCCTTGGAGGGTCTGACGAGCAAGAAAAAAAAGGTAGTCTTGAACGAGGGCGATGAAATTCTGTGTCAGGTCATCAAAGACGAATTCGGTCAGAAGGGCGCAAGGCTGACGCTTGACATTACTCTTCCCGGCAGATTGCTCGTAATGATGCCAAAGACGGATTTTATCGGTATTTCAAATAAAATAAAAGACGACAACAGGCAAAGGCTATTAGATATTATGAACCGTAACCGCATCGGAAGCTACGGATATATAGTCCGCACCGCGGCGGTTAATTCAAGCGAAGAAGAATTGCTTGCCGAGGCTATAGAATTAAAAGACAAATGGGAAGTTATCCGGAAAAAATACGACAACGCAAATGCCTGCTGCCCCGTTCATTACGAAGATGATTTGATTTGTCGCGCCGTACGCGATATGCTGCGCGCGGACTGCGATGAAATTATCATTAACAATAGAGTAATCTTAGACGAAATAAAGTCCTTAAATAACTACC
The DNA here is from genome assembly GCA_050952545.1 of Christensenellales bacterium. Classification (GTDB taxonomy): domain Bacteria; phylum Bacillota; class Clostridia; order Christensenellales; family CAZKXV01; genus JBMNLD01. Next base: position 52,055 of record JBMNLD010000001.1, on the reverse strand, counting down.
GCGTTAAGACTTTATTCTGCGATGAAGTGGATTTAATGAGCCGTTACGGTCTGACGCCGCAGATAGAGAGCCTTACCAAGAAAAAGGTAGTGATGAAGAACGGCTCCTCGATAGTAATAGACAAGGTAGAGGCGCTGACGGTAATCGATGTCAATACGGGAAAATATCTGGGCTTAAAATACGACAATCTCGAAAACACCGTCTTTACCACTAATCTGCTCGCGGCGGAGGAGATAGCGAGGCAATTAAGGCTTAGAAATATAGGCGGAATTATTATCGTGGATTTTATCGATATGGAAGAGCCCGCGCACAGAGAGGAGCTGATGAAGCGCTTTGCCGACTGCCTGAGCAGAGACAGAGTTAAGACCACTCTTGTAGGCATGACCAATTTAGGGCTTGTAGAGTTGACGAGGAAAAAAATCAGGAGCCCTATCGGCGCGTTTATGCTCCAGAAATGCCCTTATTGTAACGGCGACGGATATATTCATTCAGACGAATACACGCTTGGCAGGATAAAGAGAGCGCTTATCATGTTGTTTTCAGATAGCAATATTAAAGACGCAGTTGTAAAAGTAAACAAGCAGGTATTTAATAAGATTATAGAGCTCGGCTATTTCAAGAGCTTCAAGAGCGAAATCAAAGATATAAATATCTGCTTTATTCCCGACGACAGACTACATAACGAGAAATTTATTATAAGCGCCGAGAAAGTAAACGCGCTTCCGCAAGGCGCTATAATGATATAGGTATTATATGAAATACATCAACAGAGAATACGGATTCAAAGGCAGGCCCCCGTACTTTCCCGATTTTTACGAAGAAACGGATAAGGGCGCAAAGGTTACTTCCGCGGATTATCCCAGGAAGTATTATGTCGGAGCGGGGCTTAATCCGTCTGAGCCGTACGGGGCTATGCTTATAGGCGCTAACGGCACGAGGTGGGGGATAAGAATCAGCTGCAATATACGAGGCAGGTGGATTGACTCAGAAAGTTACCTGAATGAAATAGGCAGGCTGTACGCGGTGTCAAGGGATGGCAATTTCACATATTTCGCGTACGGCGATTTGACGGCGACCGTAGTAAGATACAGCAAGCGCGCGCTCGTGATGTCAATCGCGACGGTTGACAGTATTAAGATTAGAATTTCATTCTACCTTCAAGAGCCCGTTCAAGGCGAAATAAGAGAGGCGGTCGACGCCGTTAAAGGAGCGGCAAGACACCTTGCAGTAATACCCGGAGATGTCTCTTTGGACGATCAGATGTCCGTATTCAGAGAAAGGTACGAGGTAATCTGCGACAATGAAGAAAGGGAATATTTCACGGCTAAGGCGTATATTAAGCCCCTTGAAATAACCTCGGACGATAGAAGCGTTACTTATGAATACGAGCTTGAGGGCAGAAATTCAAGGCTGTTTATTTACGCCGCGGTAGGAGGCAAGGAGATTTTTGACCGCTATCCCGAAGAGTCCGAGCTTATCGAGGGCACTTCTATGGAAGAAATCGCGTATTCCACGACAAAGACTATCGGCAGAGGAGCGCTAGGAAGATGCGCGAACGGCTTTATCAATTCAAGCCTTTATCACAGGATATATAATCCGTTGATAAAGGATATGATGTATATAGAATCAAGAACCGCTATAGATAAAAATTTCGCGTTCAAAGGCTCGGATCTCAACGCCGCGACGATTATAGCGTCCTATATAGGCGATTTCGAGACCGCAAGAGCGCAATGCGAACTCGCGTATACGGACGAGATTCTGGGGCCTCTCGCGCTATGGACGCTCTATATGAGAACGCGGGACAGAGAACTTGTCAAGAGACTTTATAAATACTATTCAAGCAGGTATATCCCCAAAGGCGCTCTCATTATATCCGACGATAAATACGAAGTAAGCTATTGTATGCCCGGCTCTCCTCTAAAAGAAGAGAATATTGAAAAGCCCATGTATTCGCTGGATAAGAGCTGTATCAATCTGCTCAATATGGATATTATGGAAAGGCTCGCTTTGATTACCGGCGCCCCGGAGAATTCGCTTTACGCCGAGTCCAAGCGGCAGTTGATTGATAAAATCAACGATCTACTCTGGAATCCTAAGCTCGGTATTTATATGAACAGATACCTTGACGGCAATTTCGCCTCGTCGTACGGAATAACTTCCTTTTATCCGCTTATCGCGGGCGCAGTAAAAGGGCTTGATAAATTAGAGAGATTGACCGCCGCGTTAAGGGACAGAAAAAAATTCTACGGCGACAAGATGATTCCCACGCTTTCAAAAGACCATCCCGAATACGGAGTGAAATTCACGGACCATAAAGGAAATACCGTTATGCCGTATTCCGGGTATAGGGGCATGATAGTGCCGTATATGAATTTCCTTGTTTATCAGGGGCTTTCCAGATACGGCGTATATGACCTTATGGCGGATATAGCGGCAAAATCCGCGAATACCTGGTATTCGAGATACAAGAAAGGCAATTACGATGTATTTGACACATATCTGCCCGGCGTTACCCTGACTATTAACGACAGCTTCAGGCCCGATACCGAAAATGTCTTAAAGGGTGCGGAGAAACATTCGCTGTCGGGAAACCTTATGGCGCTAATCGGGCTATGTGAATTAATAGATGTCGAGTATTTCAGAGACGATTTGAAAGTGGCTCTGCGATTCGGCACAATGCTCAAAGGCACGCACAGCGTATCGAGATTAAATGTACTCGGCAGACTTTATTCGGTAAGCGTTACGGACAGGGGAATGTTGATAAGCGCGGATAACAGCCCGGTACTCAGCGGAGAGGGCGGCAAATTCATCATCAGACAATATACCGAAAGTAATAAAGGCGCGGAATTTATCGTATTAAACGATAACGATATCATTTTAAGCCTTGCGTTGCCGATTATAGGCTTTTGCGAGGAATCCCAATCTTTGACTTTTACGCTTCAGGCGGGCGCAAGCAAGGTAAAAATAATTAAAGGCAAGCCCCGTATAACTAAGATATATTAAACGATTGACACACCCCGGCTGTTTATGTTATTTTATTTAAGCCGCATGAAAAAGGCATTAAGCGCTTTAAGCCGCCTTATCAGCGAGTCTTCATCAGGAGGTTAAAATATGTTCGCAGTAGCTTTAGCGGGCGGTAAACAATATAAGGTATCGGTTAACGACCTTATATCCGTTGAAAAGGTCAATGCAGAGCCGGGCGGTAAAGTATCGCTCGACGTCATAATGATAAGCGACAACGGCAAAATCACTACCGGCAATCCGATTAAGGGCGCAAGTGTCGAAGCTGAAGTCGTAAAAAGCGGCAGAGGCAGAAAAATAACGGTATTCACTTACAAGCCCAAGAAGAACATCAGAAAGAAGCAGGGACACAGACAGGCATTCAGCTTGTTGAAGATTGTATCCATTAATACTAAATGACGAAAGTCGCAATCGTAAGAAAAGACAATCATATAGTAAGCGTGGAATGCAGCGGCCATACGGGGTATGGCGACAAAGGAGAGGATATCGTATGCGCTGCTTTGTCCTCGGTAATACAGACAGCGCTGCTGGGATTAATGCAGGTGGCGGGTATCGACGCCGAATATGTAAGACGGGACGAAGAAGGCTATTTCAAGGTCACTATTCCCGAACTTAACGACATTAAAAGACGCGACGCGGATATGATACTTGACACAATGCTGGCGGGAGTCAGCGACTTATATTCGAGTTATTCGGATTATATCGAATTGGAGGTAAGATAATTATGTTTATTAATATACAGTTATTTGCTCATAAGAAGGGCGTTGGTTCGTCCAGAAACGGCAGAGACAGCGAATCCAAGAGACTGGGCGCTAAAAGAGCGGACGGTCAGTTCGTGCTTGCCGGCAACATTCTCGTCAGACAGCGCGGCACCAAGATTCATCCGGGCGTTAATGTCGGAATAGGCAGAGACGATACCCTGTTCGCTTTAAGAGACGGCATAGTGAGATTCGAAAGAAAGGGCAAATCGGATAAACAAGTGAGCATAAGAGAAAATTAAGAAATTGCCGTCAGGCAATTTTTTTTATATGGATATAAGACTTCTTTCAGACAGAATATTAATCAATAATCCCGACACATTCAAGGCGAAAGACACACTCGAATGCGGTCAGGTATTCAGGTTTAACGCCCTTGAATCAGGTTATGAATTGATTTCCAAAGACAAGAAATGCAACATAATCGAGCACGGTAACCTGACGGAGATAATTACCGATTATCCCGATTATTTTTATAAATATTTCGATTTAGATACGGATTATAACGATATCATAAATACGATTAACAGTCGTTACGGTCTGAAATCCGCGACCTCGTTCGGCAGAGGGATAAGAATTCTTAACCAATCGCCTTTCGAGACGCTAATCAGCTTTATAATATCCGCAAACAATAATATTAAGCGTATTCGGGGAATTATAAACAGGATATGCTCGGGGCTCGGAGAAGATAAGGGCGGCTATTACGCTTTTCCGACGATTGATAAAATGGCTAATTCCTGTCCGGAGTTTTTCGTTCGGGCGGGCGCGGGTTATCGCGCTGATTACATCATCAAGACCGCCCAAGCGATTTGTCAAGGCTTTGACCTGAACGAGCTGTATTTAACGGACACAGGGGACGCAAGGGAAAGGCTTATGCGCCTTACGGGAGTAGGCAGAAAGGTCGCGGACTGCATATTGCTCTTTGCGTATGGTAAGACCGATGTGTTTCCCGTAGATATATGGATAAAAAAAATCTATAATCATTATTACAATAATGAAGATAATCCCGATAAAATGAGCAAAAAACTAATTGAAATTTTCGGCGGATATTCAGGTTATATCCAGCAATATCTCTATTATTATATCCGCGAAAACAAAGGTCTGCTCGAATCTTGTTTCAGTCCGCAATAGGACGGGCGCTATTGACATATTATGTATAGATGGTGTAATATATTATTAAGATTAGGAGGCGTTAGTGCTGAAGAATAAAAAAGGTCTTACTTTTATCGAATTACTTGTGGTTCTGGCGATTATGGCAGTACTCGCAACCGTTTCGTTTGTCTCTATTCAGTATTCGGTCAAGCAGAATCAATTCAAGACCTATTCGGGCAAATGTCAGGCAGCTATGCAACTATGCACGGATAACGCGGATTTATTAAATAAAGGTGTCGGGATCTACAAAGGCACGGTGTATTTCAAATTAAACGAAAATATTTCTCTTGACCAGTTCTGCACGAAGTTTCAGAATATGATTAGCTCAAGGATGGACCCCGAATACGATATCAAGATAAGAACAACCCACACCATGCCCACTCTGTCGGCAAGCAAGGATACCGTTATCGTTTACATAGATGATTTGCACCCCACTAATAATTATAAACTTTCCCATAACCTTGATTTGAAGGTAAGAGGTGCCTGGTTTATACCTAAAGGTAAAAGTACGCCTGTTTTTACTATTGACCGTTATACGGAATACAGGTCAGGTAAGAATTTAACTCCTTAAATGAAGAAATTATTCGTCTTACTGATAATCATATTATCAATTCTAGCATTATCATCCTGTTTTGCTCAAAATACCGATTCTTTGCCCGCTCCGCAGCTGAATTTATCAGAGGACGGCAGTCATATTTATTGGGATGAGGTGCGTCACGCCGTCTATTACGAAGTCAAATACGGAGATAATACGGTCATAGTAAGGGATAAGACCGAATACTATTTTGAGACGGGAGGCGACGACAAAACCGTCTTGGTCAAGGCTAAAGGAGACGGTATTATCTATTCGGATTCCGAGGCGGTTTCGCTTACGGGAGATTTCAGGGCAATGCTAAATGAGCCAGAATTTGATTGCGCTCTTGAAGTCGGGAACTTGGTTATCACATGGGATAAGGTCGCTAACGCCGTCTCATACATAATAGATATCAACGAAACAGAATTTGAGACGAGCCAGACGGAATTTACATACGCTCTGTTACAGGAGGGCACATATAATATAGGAATTACGGCTGTCGCCCCCAGCAGCGGCTTTTTTATTGACTCAAGGAGAGCCGCCGCAAAAATCGTCTATACTTTACCCGTTCCCGCCGCTCTTAATAAGGACGAGACTGATAAAAAGAATTTCGATAAAATCAATACTAACGATATCTCGTTTATGATTGATATAAAGGATGATAAATTCGTATCATTAACCGGCAACGGCATAGCAGACGCAAATTTCACATTTAACGGCTCCAAACTAACTATCAAGAACGCTTTTCTAAAAACTCTTGATATCGGCGATAATATATTTGATTTCGAAACCGAGCTGACTGTTATAAAATTAACCGTAAGCGTCGCCGATTCGAGAGTTCCCGCGCTTGCTTTAGAGGGCATCAATTATAATATTCATCTGGACGACTACGACCTTGAAATAGGCTTAATACTCAATAACTGGACGCTTGACGGGGTATACCTTAACGAGGCATTATTAACGCTGAATACGAATTATACATATACGGAAGGTAATATCGTATTCGAAAGCGATTATCTTAAAGATTTCGATACCGGCGTTTATCAGGTAAAAATGGATTTTATAAAGGGCGAGGACGGGCATAGTCTGATATTCATATTGAATATTATTGATACTCAGGAGCCATACAGCGAACAGACGATAAGGACATTCGATAAGAACAATGTTCAGGATATAGAATTCAACCTTGTAATGAACTCGGCTATGGTACATACGGTAGCGGGCCCTATCAATACCGGAGACTGGTCGTATTCGCAGGCCACCGATACGCTTACATTAAAGGGCGGTTATCTCAAAGGTTTAGACTGCGGGACATATGATTATGTCGTGCATACAACGGAGAACGCTTTTGCCGTGTCCGTCAATGTCGTTAACTCTAATGTTAATTGCTATAATGTGCGGATTGACTTCGACGAAGCCAACGGAGACATTATGTTAAGGTGGGATTACGACGGTCAGGCGGTGGATTTCGTTTATATGGTGAAAAATCAAATGTACGGACCGGTATTGACTAAGGAAGTCAATATTAAATCGCTTGTGTCGAGAATGACGAACTTCAACTTCCGCGTCAAGCCTAACGATACAATTTCCGAGTTTTCGCCGCTTCAGGTCTGGCAATCGGATACAGGCGCGTCCTCTTATCTTTCGGATTTCTACACCTATATGGGAGAGACATACGACCATTATATGGGCTCGCAGGAAGAATTTAATCATTTCATCGAATACGCAAGTTTCAACAGAATTGAAACCGACGAAGTCTATATCGCCTTTGATTACGGAATTTCCATTCAGGAGGAACTTGAAGAGGCGCTCTACGCTCTTGAAATCAATAAGGTTTCATCATGCGGTTATACTATTTACCCGTCAAAGGTATTGGAGGTTACTCTGCATTACGCGGCGAACGAATCTCCCGAATTAAGCACGAATTATGATGAAACAATACAGCATCAATTATATCCGTCACACATTGAGGAGTTAAAGGGCGCTACGCCGAGACCGGCGGGATATGATTTATTCGAGATTAACACGATTAACGCTACGCAGACGGTGAAGAGTTCTGATCAGCTCTTCCTGACGGTCGAGGCGGGATTAAAGCCGTTGCCCGAGGCAAATTCCGACGCGTTAAGAATTTATAACGCCGCGAAAACGGTATTAAGGGAAATAATCACGGACGATATGGACGATATAGATAAACTTCACGCGATTTACGACTGGATAATTCATAATGTCGTCTATGACGATGAAATGCTGAGTATTTATAATGATAAAGAACATCCCGACCACGCCAGCATGAATAATTTCAAATGCTTCTATCTTGAAGGCGTATTCGACGAGGGGCTAGCGGTATGCGACGGCATAGCCAAGGCGTTCGTACTGCTCGCTAGAATCGAGGGGATTGAGGCGATAAAGGTATCGGGAATAACTGATAACAACCACGCTTGGAATAAAGTAAAGCTAGGCGGCAAATGGTATAGCGTGGATTGCACTTACGGTAATATATTTGACAAAAACAAAAAATATGAGTTTATGCTGCACGGCTACTTCCTTGTATCCGATATAGAACTTACCGAATCTCACAGGGAAACCGGGCCGTATTACGCTGCCGTAGAGTCCTACGACTATTACGCGAATGCGCCCGAAGGCGACCTTTATATAGAAAATCAGGCGGAATTCAACGCGCTTGTAAGCGCGGTATGGAATACAAAGAACTGTCTGGAATTTGTAAATATTTCAAGCAAAACCATTGAACAGTTAATGTATAACAGTGAGATACTTGGACATTATTATTATTATCTTTCTATAAATAATGTCTCTTTAATTATTAAAGACTGATAAAGGACATAAAGGACAGATATGAAATTAATACCTACTTTTAACACGATAAACGGCAATTTGGACTCTATGACAATCGACGCCGACCCGGGGCATATGAATTTTGTAGCCTCAAAAGCGGGCTTCGGCATTCCGTACGGCACCTTCTATACCGAAACAATCGAGAAGAAAGATAACGGCATAGAAGCCACATATCAGCTTTATGCCGATAAGGTTACGCTGAAGGTCTTCAGAAGAACGACGGCAGATAATTATATAGAGACATATACCTTTATTAATAACAATAAAGAAAGAATTGAAATACAATCGGACAAGCTTGGAATATACGCGCCTTTTAACGACAATTACGATATTTTGGAAGTAACATTGAACAGAAGATGCCACGCGCATATATGGTGCGGCGGCAATTGCGCGTACATTTACGGACTGAGAATGAACGGCGGGGACGGCAATGTCGGACTTGTGCTGACTAAAGGCTATATCGATTCCTACGGCATAGAGCGCAAGAATAACAGCAACGACAGAGGGGATATAATTTTATATCTGCCCGCTGTCTCGCTGGAGCCTGAGGAAAGCCTTGTCGTCGAATGGGAAATGTTCGCGTTCAAAGATGTCAGGGATTTTTTCAACAAGGCGTCGGAATACGATACTTTTATCAATCTCCAGACGAGGAAATTCTCAATGGCTTTATACGAGACCGTAACCGTAACGGCGGACAGATTCATAGACAGCGCGAATATATCGGGCGAGGAAATTCCCGTCGCTAATACCAAAGCGGGCGCTAAAATAATACTCTCCAATAAAAGCGTAGGCGAGAAAAAAATCGAATTCAGCTACGGGGAGCATAAGTCTTTCGCTTATATCAATGTATACGACGATATTTTAAGCGTAATAGACAGAAGAATTAATTTCATAATAGATAATCAGCAGATAAAGGACGAAAACAGCCCTTATTACGGCGCTTACGCGCTTTACGACAACGAGGAGGACGAGCCGTTTATCGTGCCCGGAAGATTTTCGGACAAGAACGCCTGTCGCGAACGCTCGGCAATGACCGCGGTAATGCTCGCCAGGCTTCTCAAGGGAGTAAAAGACAACAATTACAAGTCAAAAATCCACGATTCGCTTATGCTGTCTATGGATTTTATTGAAAGACAAATCGTAAGGCCGGACGGCGTCGTATGCGACGACGCGGGGTATAAGAAGAATCCGCTTATTTTTCACCGCAAATACAATTACGCGTGGTATATTAATATCTATGCTATGATGTACGAATACACCGGCGACATCAAATGGCTGGATAAGACTATGCTTATGCTCGGCAGGTATTACTCGATTAACGGAGCGGCGTTCTTCTCTATCGGTATGCCTATAATGAGAATAACAGCGCTGACAGAGAGGGATAATCTTAACGATTACCGTAGTGCCGCGATCGCATTTTTCCTGATGCACGGCGATAAAATAATTGAACTTCAAGATAAAATTCCGCCTCATGAAGTTAAATACGAGCAGTCCATAGTCGCGCCCGCGGCTACGATACTTATGTCGTGCTATAATATCTCGGGCGACAGAAAATATCTCAATGCCGCGGATACTTATATGAAATATCTTGCCGCGTTTAACGGCTATCAGCCCGATTACAGATTAAGAGATATTCCTATAAGACACTGGGACGGTTATTATTTCGGCAAAGCAAAAATGTTCGGCGACACATTCCCGCACCATTGGAGCTGCCTTACCGCGGAGGCGTTCTCGCTGTACGGCAATATCGTCTCGGACAAGAGCTTTTCCGAAAGATGCGACAGCATTTTAAGAAATAATCTGTGTCTTTTCGACGAAGAGGGAAGAGGCTCGGCGGCTTATATTTATCCTAAATATATTAACGGCAGGAAAGGAGGGTTTTTCGATCCGTACGCTAACGATCAGGACTGGGCGATATATTACGCATTGGAATATTCAAGCGAGATATAACACGCCGTAAAATGAGTCCGGATTTGCCGTAAAAGCGCGCGGATTTAATAATACCTCCTTATACCTTATATAAGCGTGGATTATAAAGCAAAAATATCGATAAAATAAAAAAACATAGAAAAATGCTTGTTAATCCCGAAAAAATCTGTATTTTCTTGTAAAAATTAGCAATTTAAGTATTTACAATTAGCTTGTCTTATATTATAATGAAAAAATACAAGTGTAAAACGAAAAATAAATAGGAGGATATGAATATTGATTGACTTAAAGACAATGGCATACATAAATGCCTATGCAGTATTCGGCGCTTTTGAGAATCTTTGTGAAATCGACGATGAAGCGAAGAAGCTTGCGTCACCCGCCAAGCCGATATCCGTAAGATTTAATGTTACCGATGGACCTCAGGCGGTTTACTCTTTCGGAAACGGCAATTGCGTCATGACGAAAGGACCCGGCCCCGCCGACATTCATCTTAAACTCTTCTCCTGCGAGGCGTTTAATAAGTTAGTCGACGGCAAAGCGACTCCCCTGCCGCTTAAAGGCATTTTCAAGTTGGGGTTTGTAACGGGTAATTTTACCAAAATCGGAGAGATTTTATCCAAATACTTAAGAGCGGCTCCTGAACAGCTTAAAGACAAGAATTTCATGAAGAAAAGCACCATACTTATGGCGAATGTCATAGGCGGCGCTATTTGTCAGATTGCTAATCATGATAAAGTAGGTAAAATCAGCGCGTCCAGAATACCCGACGGCGCGATAGCTTTCGAGGCGGGCGATGAAATAGCCCTTACAATTAACTGTAAAGACGGCCGTCTGGATCTCGTTAAATCCAAGTGCGAGAATCCGAGAGCGGTTATGAGATTTACGACGATTGAGACGGCGAGGGCGCTATTCGACGGCAAAGAAGACGCAATGGCGTGTATCGGCAACGGTACGCTGCAGATGAGAGGATACATTCCGATGCTTATGAACCTGAATAACATTTTAGGTCGCGTCGCTATGTATCTGGCGTAAGGAGGGCAAATATGAAAATCAATAAATATACCAAGAGCAGAGAAGCTTTCCAGAGAGCATTAAAGGTAATACCGAGCGGCGTTTACGGACACCTCGGCCCCGGCGAAGGATGTATGATTCCCTCCGACGCGTTCCCGTTCTTTTCAAGCAAAGCGCAGGGCGCGTACATCTGGGACTTGGACGGCAACAGATTTATCGACTATATGTGCGCGTACGGCCCCAATATTTTAGGTTATAACGACCCCGATGTCGATAATGCGGCTAAAGCGCAGATGGAGATCGCTAACTGCACGACGCTGCCTTCAACCAAGATGATCGAGCTCGCGGAGCTTATGGTAGACACCGTAGCATCGGCGGACTGGGCATTCTTTATGAAAAACGGCGGCGACGCGACGACATTTTCCGTAATGATTGCTAGACAGGCGACCAAGAGAAAGAAGATAGTATTTGTAAACGGCTTCTATCACGGCGTCGCGCCCTGGTGTCAGAAGATCGATAACGCCGGCGTTATCGAAGAAGATATAGTAAACGCGCTATATGTGCCGTTTAACGACTTTGCCGCTCTCGAGAAAGTATTTGAAGATAACAAAGGAGAAATCGCGGGCTTTATAGGCACACCGTATATGCATGGCAATTTCCTTACCAATGTGCTTCCCGCTAACGGCTACTGGCAGAAGGTCAGAGAGCTCTGCACCAAGAACGGCACGGTGTTAATCGTGGACGATGTGCGTTGCGGATTCAGGCTTGACCTGGCTGGCTCAGACCATTATTACGGCTTTGAAGCGGATTTGATTTGCTTCTGTAAGGCTATCGCCAACGGTTACAATATCTCAGCTATATGCGGCAAAGATTCCTTAAAGTCCGTAGTCGGCGAGATAATGTACACGGGCAGCTATTGGATGTCCGCGGTACCGTTTGCGGCGGCAATAGCAAATATCAACAAATTAAAGAAGCTTAACGCTCCCAAGTATTTAAGAGAGGTAGGCGTTAAACTTACATCGGGACTTCAAAAAGCCGCCGAGGAGAACGGATTTATGCTCGAAGTATCGGGTGAGCCCGGACTCTTCTATCTGATTATCAGGAATGACAATTCTCTGATGCTGCATCAGGAATGGATTGCCGAATGTGTAAAGAGGGGCGTGTTCCTTACGAATCACCACAATCATTTCACCAATATGGCTATGACTGACGAGGATATCAAATTCTCAGTCGAAGTAGCCGACGAAGCCTTTAAGGTAGTAAAGAAAAATCATCCTGAAATTAACTGGACGAAATAAGGGAGGACAAATATTATGCCATTATCAAAAAGCGAATGGTTAGCTTTGGAAAAGAAAGCTCACGAACTCAGAATGCTATGTCTTCAGACAACATTTAACGCAGGTAGCGGACATATCGGCGGCGCTATGAGCGTCATGGATATTCTCACAATCCTGTATCATAAGTTCATGAAGATAGACCCGAAAAATCCTAATTGGGAAGACAGGGACCGCCTTGTGTTAAGCAAGGGACATGCGGGTATCGCGCTTGCGGGCGTTCTAGCCGATTTAGGTTATGTCGACAAGAAAGACCTCAAGACCTTCAACCTTACCGGCTCCAAAATGGGTATACATCTTGACGCGAATAAGGTTCCCGGCGTAGACGCATCGACGGGCTCGCTCGGTCACGGTATGCCTATAGCGATAGGTATGGCGCTTGCCGCGAGAATTCAGAAGAAAGATTACATAACCTATTGCGTTCTCGGCGACGGTGAATGCAATGAGGGTTCCAATTGGGAAGCTGCTATGAGCACAGCTCAATTCAAGGTAACCAATATGATTACAATCATCGACAGGAATAAATGTATGATTGACGGTCCTACCGAAGAGGTTATGGGACTCGAGCCCTTTGCCGACAAATGGAAGGCATTCGGATTTGATGTCATAGAAATCGACGGTCATGATTTCGGTCAGTTAAACGACGCGATAGAGAAGGCTCTTGCTAATGTCAAGGGCGACAAACCCATTGCAATTATCGCCAACACAATCAAGGGCGTAGGCATTGATTTTATGGCGGGAGATTACAAATGGCATTACGGCGCTATCGACGATGAGAAATTCAAGAACGCGAAAGAAAGTCTTGAAAAGTACTATCAGGATAGAGTAGCGAAAGTAGAGAAGGAGGCATAAAATGGCTGGAGGATTAACATATACTGCTGTTGAATCGACCAAACTTTCAACATCAGAAGTATACGGTAAAACATTAGTTGAATTAGGCAAGAAGCATAAGAATATTGTCGCTTTATCTGCCGACCTTGCAAAATCCACTAAAATAGGTATGTTCGGTAACGAATTCCCCGACAGATTCTTTAACGTGGGTATCGCCGAACAGAATATGATGGGTATGGCGGCAGGCTTTGCAAAAAGCGGAATGGTCGCATTCGTCTCATCGTTCTCGGTATTCACCAGTTTAAGGTGCGCCGATCAGTTGCATTCCGATGTATGCTATCAGAACATCAATGTTAAGATTATCGCCACTCACGCGGGAACATCATTCGGTCAGGCGGGCTCGACCCACCACGCGATTGAAGACCTCGCGGTAGCGCGTTCGTTCGTCAACTTAAAGGTTATAGTACCCGCCGACGGTATAGAGACTGCGAATGCGGTTAAAGCCGCTTACGAGACGCCCGGCCCCGTTTATATCAGAATCAACAGAGGCTTTGACAATGTATTCTACGACAAGGAAGACTATGGTTTTGAAATAGGCAAGGCGGTTACCGTCCATGAAGGCACGGATATTACGATTATCGCCTGCGGCTCCTGCGTATTCCAGGCTAAAGAAGCCGCGAAGATTCTTGACAACGATTTCGGTATCAAGGCAAGAGTTATCAATATGCATACAATCAAGCCCATTGACAAAGAAGCGATAATGACGGCAGTTCAGGAGACCAGAAGAATAATCACCGTTGAAGACCATACGATAATCGGCGGTCTGGGCAGCGCGGTAGCGGAAGTAATCGCGGAAGGCGGCAAGGCTTGCGCATTCAAGAGATTGGGTCTTCCCGACACCTTCTCCGCAATCGGACTTCACGAGGACTTGATGGCTATGTATGAAATTGATGTTAACGGTATCGTCAAGAATGTCGGAGAAATAATGAAGAAGGACTTCGAGGCTGACGAGGTCTGGGATGACGAGGTATAAGCCATGACAGAAGACCATAAATACGCAAGTACTATTTTCTTTAAGGCGGCAATACCTCTGCTTAAAGTCATCGCTTCCGATGTGCCGAAACTGGGGAATAAGCTTAAAGGAAAGAATTTTGTACTGCAACTGTCCGCAATGGACGGCAGCGACAAATACGGCACCCATTTCGTCGTAACCGACGGCGAATGGGAGGTAAATCTCTCCGTGCACGAGAATCCCGATATAGAATTGCTTTTCCCGAATATGGACCATTTTGTGCGCTTTATGGCGGGCAAGACAATGAAGCTGCCTAAATTAAAGGGTATGTTCAAGCATTTCGGCACATTTGTGTCCGTAATGATGCTGCTCCTTAAAATGGCAGGTCTGCTTCAGGCTAAGGATAAACCCAAGAGCGAAGATGACAAGATATTGCTTGTTAAGCTGTATTTCTATCTGCTTGCCAACGGTATCAGCCAGTTGAATAAGGCAGGTCATCCCGATATCAAGAATTGGGCGCAAAAGAGCCCCGACAGGGTATACGCTTTCGCCGTCAACGGACATCCCGAAATCAGCTCATGGCTGAGAGTAAAAGCGGGCAACAGCAAATCCGGCAGAGGCGAATACACGCGTTGCAAGCCTTTCTTCAGAATGAGATTTGACACAATCGACCATGCGCTGGACATTCTGCTTCAGAAAGCGGATATGATTGCCTATACGGCAGAGAGTAAACTCATTATGGACGGAGCGCCCGAATTCGGTGCCCAGCTCGGTCAATTTATGTTAATTATTGCGGGTTACGCAACCTGATAAAACGGTATTAAGGGAGAAAAAAAGAAATGATTATAGGAGTACCTATTGAAATCAAAAAGCACGAATACAGAGTGGGCTTGACGCCCGGTCACGCCGTCAGCTATGTTAACGCCGGACATAAGGTCTATATCCAGAAAGGCGCAGGCGTGGGCTCGGGATTTATGGATGAAGAGTATGTCAACGCGGGATGCGAGATATTGCCTTCAATCGAGGACATTTACGCCGCGGCGGATATGATAATCAAGGTCAAGGAGCCTCTTGAGCCCGAATACGAGCTTATGAGGGAAGGACAGATTTTCTATACATACTTTCACCTTGCGGCGGAGAAGGAACTTACCGAGGCGTGCCTTAAGAACAAAATTATAGCTATCGCCTATGAGACGATAGTCGGCAAGGACGGCAGATTACCCTGTCTTAAACCTATGAGCGAAATAGCGGGCAGGCTGTCTATCCAAGAAGGCGCTAAATATCTTGAGAAGCCTTTTGGCGGCAAAGGCATACTGCTCGGCGGAGTTCCCGGCGTGCTTCCGGCAAATGTAGTCATACTCGGCGGCGGCGGCGTAGTCGGCAGGAACGCTTGCGCTCTTGCAGTGGGATTGCATTCGGATGTTACCGTAGTTGATATCTCGAATGCGGCGCTCACATACATCGACGACTTGTATCATGGCAGAGTTAAGACGCTGTACAGCACCGAAGCGAATATTATCGACGCTTTGAAAAACGCAGATCTCGTAATCGGCGCGGCGCTTGTACCGGGCGCGGCAACGCCTCATCTTATTAAAAGAGAATACCTTAAATATATGAAAAGAGACTCAATAATAGTTGATGTGGCGATTGACCAAGGCGGATGCGCGGAGACTTCCAGAGTAACTTATCACGACGATCCGGTATACAAAGTAGACGGAGTGGTGCATTACTGCGTAGGCAATATGCCAGGAGCGGTACCGGGCTCGTCAACGCTTGCGCTTAATAACGCAACGCTTTCATACGGTCTAAAGATTGCTGCGGATTATAAGAAAGCATTAAGAGACGATGTAGGCTTGTCATACGGACTCAATACGCATTTAGGAGATCTGACAATAAAGCCCGTTGCGGATTTGTTCGGACTCCCTTATAAATCGCCCTTGGATGTGCTGTAATTATTAAAGGCTCATGATGAGCCTTTCAGACCAAAACAGTTTTGTCTACAGTATAAGCGGCTCATTATGAGCCGCTTTTTTTACTATTGACAGACAAGGCATATTAAAGTATATTAATTCGTAAGGTAAATACATATGGAATCTAACGAAAAACAATCGATATCAATAAGCAAGAAATCATTTATTACATCGGTTACGATACTGCTTATACTGATGATAACCGCTTATACCCTTACCTTTATCCTCGATAAAGGAATATATGTCGACGGCGTCTATTCGATCGCTGAGGGCGACAATCTAAGCGTATTGAAACTTTTTTTCGCGCCCTTTCTTCAATTCGGTTCGGACGGCAGCTCGACGCTGATTCTGATTATAGGGCTTATTATCGTAATAGGCGGCGTATTCACCGCGCTTGACAGAAGCGGTGTCATGAAATATATGCTTGACAGAATTGTCGTGAGATTCAAGCCGCATAAATATCTGCTGCTATCGTTAATAAGCCTGTTCTTTATGATAATGGGCTCGACAATAGGTATGTTCGAAGAATGCGTACCGCTTGTGCCCATTGCCGTAATGCTTTCATACGCGCTGGGTTGGGACGCAGTCGTAGGTATTTCAGTATCTTTATTGTCAGTAGCGCTGGGATTTTCATCGGGAGTATTTAATCCGTTTACCGTCGGCGTCGCTCAGAGTTACAGCGATAAATTAACGCTCTTTTCGGGATTTCCCATGAGAATGCTGACATTTGTAATCGTATACACAGTTTTATTGCTGTTCTTATTGCCTTACGCTAAGAAAATCGACAAGAACCCCGAATTATCGCCCGTATTTCATGAAGACTTAAAGATTAAGAGCAACCTTAATATATCGCTGGATTTCGAGCGCGATAAATTTAAGGACAGGGCTTTAATCTGGTTTGCTGCGAGTATGGGCTTAATGGTACTGTTCGTAACCTTGGCTATATTTATCCGCTCTTTAACGGATTATATCATGTATGTAATCATATTGCTATATGTAGTGGCAGGTCTGGGCGCCGTAATCTTGTCTAAAATGGGCGGCAGGGAAATTGTCAAAAATATTTCGGCGGGTATCATCGCCGTATTGCCCGCAGTGCTTATGATTATGCTCGCGGGAAGCATAAAATACATTTTGTCAGAGGGACTGGTGCTGGACACAATTATCTATAAGCTCGTCAATTCCGTGTCTAATGCTCCAAAGCCTATAGCCGTTCTGATAATTTATCTTGTAATCTTGACATTAAATTTCTTGATACCGAGCGGTTCGGCGAAAGCGGCGCTAATAATGCCGGTGATTTATCCGCTCGTAGATGCCATAGGCATTCATCATCAGACGGCGGTGCTCGCGTTTGCCTATGGCGACGGCTTTTCAAATGTGATTTACCCGACCAATCCCGTATTATTAATAGCCCTGGGGCTTACAACCGTTTCATATGTTAAATGGTTCAGGTGGAGCGTAAAAGTTCAAGCAGTTATTTTATTCGTTACGGCGGCGCTTCTGATATTCGCAGACAGAATAGTCTATCCCGTATAAGGAGGTAAATTATGATATATAAGACACTGAATAACAACAGGGTAATTCCCATGCTTGGGCTTGGTGTTTTCAAATCCGGAGCGGACACCTATAACGCCGTCAGATACGCGCTTGAAGCGGGTTACAGGCATATAGACACGGCGGCCGTATACGACAATGAAGAGGCGGTAGGTCAAGCGGTAAAAGACAGTGGCATTAAGCGCGAAGAGGTATTCATTACATCCAAAGTATGGACTACGGATATGAGAGCGGGCCGGACCGAAGAAGCGATACTCAACAGCTTAAGGCTCTTAAAGACTGATTATATAGACCTCTATTTAATTCATTGGCCCGTAGTCGACGAAATCGTAAACACATATAAGGTGATGGAGGAATATCATAAGAAAGGCGCTCTACTTTCAATCGGCACGAGCAATCATCTAAGACACCATTTAACTGCATTAACGGAAGCGACGACAATTAAGCCCGCCGTAAATCAGATTGAAATACATCCGTATTTAATTCAGGAGGACGAAGTAAATTTCAACAGGGAAATAAATGTCGCAACCGAGTCCTGGAGCCCGCTGGCAAGGGGAAGGGTTCTCTCGGAGCCGATACTCTCGGCAATCAGCGCCAAATACGGCAAGACACCCGCGCAAATAGTCGTCAGATGGCACCTTCAAAGGGATTTAATTGTAATTCCCAAGTCAATTCATAAAGAGAGAATAATCGAGAACATATCCGTATTCGATTTTACTTTAAGCGACGAGGATATGAACAAGATATCCGCGCTAAACCGCAATTTACGGACGGGCTCTCACCCGGATTTCTTCAAGTTTTAATTTGTCGCAATATGGGCTGTTCTTCGACAATACCCTCTCAAGCTATTGTCTAACAACTCTATTTGAAGCTATAAAGCAGCTATAACGAGCAGATTTTTCAATGATATCCCCAATCAGGTTCTCCATAGTATTATTACATGGAGGTTCTGAGTGGGGCGCTAGCGCGGAAAAGATGCCGTTAGAGCGGTGATTATTTTCGTCGTCCTCGACGGACGACGGAATATCTTACACAACCGGCAATCCATTATTGTCGAAATCTTCCAAGGCTTTTAGAGAGATTTCAAGCACCTTTTCAAGGCATTCGGGGCTTATGTTATCGAAGTTGTCAAGTCTTGTATGATAATATTTCTCGGCAACGGGATTCATGGCGGCTATTGCCGTCGACTGTAATCCTTCCTGCGAGAATGCGGCAGAATCCGTCGAACCTATTGTAACCGTGCCGTATTTAATGTCTATTCCGCAATTTTTCGCGGCGCTTTTAATGAGCTCGGACACCTGTGGGTCGTTCTTTACGGTGCCGTTTAAGTCTTTGTTATAAATCGTAAGATATTTTAAGTCTCTAAGCGTCTCAAAGACCACAAACGCGGTCTCGGCGTTAGCCATAGTTTTCTTGTGTTTATCAGCCCATACTTTAGCTCCTCTTAATCCCGCTTCTTCCGAGCCTGTAATAAGACAGCACACTTCCGTATTATTAAATCTGATATCCTCTTCGGCAAGCAGTTTCATAATCGCCATTGACATATAACAAGCGGTCAGATTGTCATTGGCGCCGGGCACAACGGTCTTATTGTCGCTGAAAAGATACATTCCGATAACAAAGGGCAGAAATACAATCTGCAATAACCCTAATATAAATAACGCAAGTTCATTTGTAGTCGGCGCGTTAAGCTTGTTTACGGCAAGCGACGCAATTGTGATGCCGAGCGTAAATAATAAGCCGGTAAATGTGCCGATTACAAGAAATAGAAGTCCCTTAAATCCGAATTTATAATGCCATCTCCATTCAAACGCGGCGTCCGAATGACCGTTAAACACAATGCGGCGCTTAACCTCGTTAACGGGCTTTCTCGAAGCGTACACATTCATAGAAGTCTTCTTGTAAAAGAGAAAATCCACGAAGCGCTTATACATCACAAATTCAAATATCATAGGGAGCACGCCCAAAATAAGCAATATCAGCGACACGATCGGGAAGAAGAAATAGAGAATCATTGCCATAATTAAAAATGTGCAGGATATGTATATCCAGCCCATAAACGCCGCGGGTCTTACCGTAAATTCCTCTGAAACCACTTTGTCGGCATATTTTTTCAGCTCGATAGCGAAATGCTTTTGCGTCTCGACCTCGCCTTGGTCTCCCGGACCTCTTCTGCCGAAAGTCGATATTATATGTGTAATGCCGCCCGTCATATAATCGACTAAGGATTTGATTTTGCTTTTAGATATTTCCATAATTATCCTCCCAGGTAATTTTATCAGATACAAAGGTTATTGTCCATTTTAATCGTCGCTTTTGTCGTAACAAAACAAAAAAGTAAATCATAAAATAAATATTTGCTAATTAATTACTAGAAAAAAATATAAATTGACTTTATATATCGCATTTGATAAAATTAATCAAGGAGGATTATATGAAAACTTTATTCGGTTGCTGCCTTGCTTTTGTCATAGTGATGCTCGTTATAATCGGGCTTTTGGTAGGCGGTACATATTATGTTCTGAATATGACATTCGATGAGCTAGGGCTCAGCGATTATGTTGTCGTTAACAATAAGACAATTGCCGAACTCGGACTTAGCGATGTCAAGCTGATTGATGTATACAGATTTATCAAGACTTTAATGGAGGGCGCAAACGAAGAGGATATAGTCACTCATCCGTATACCGAACAGGACCTGGAGAATGTTAAAGGCAAGCTGGGCGAATTCTATAACGAGGAAACGGAGGAATTTGATTTCGGAGACACCGGCGGCGGATTTGTCGTATTTAACAGCGCGGACCCGATTACATTCCTTGATACGGAATTAGCCGCATTATTCAATTACATCTTGACGGAGGGAATAGAGTCTTCCGAAAACGAGTCTGGACAGGAGGGCGAAAACGGCGAGGATAATGATACTCCTCCCGATATGAGTATCAAAGAGGTGAAGCTTACCGAAAATACAGAGGGAGACGGCGCTACAATCAGAACGGTAATTAAGATAGATATTTCCGGAATCAAAGAGCAGTTAATGCAACAGATACCCTCTCAATACGGCAATTTCATTAATTTAGGCGATGCCATTTATATTGTAACCGAGAGCGAAATAGCCGCCAATGCCGAAGGGAGATTAACTGCGGGTGAAGAGCATTCCGTTACGATAAATAACATTCCGAGTTCGGTTTCGACCCCGTTCCTGAATTTTATAGCCAATGCGGTAGCCGAAAGCAGCGAGGATGGCTTTATTGGCGTCGACGGACAAGTCATCGAGCCTGACGAGGGATTTTTCGCAGAGATGGTATGCGGCATATTCGCAGAGTTTATATACAGGTTCGGTCTGGTCGGCGAATCAGCGTCAAATCTCGGCAACAGCGGCTTTTCGACCGAGGACGGCTCGGGCGCTATAACCATTGTGCCCTGGACTATTACCACGGTTCCGGCGAACGAAAGCTATCAGGACGAAGTGGCTCAGGTTATCGCTAAGGCAGACGCGGGTAGAGCGTATTACGCCGCTGATATTCTTATAGACAGAATTTCCAAGGGCGACGCTCAAGTTTCGCATATCGATACGGTAGAAGAATTTATCGCGCGTCTTGAGTCTGAATACGATATCGATTGTATAGCAGGCGAGACGGGATTAGCCGGACAGATAATTATCGATATCACCTATGAGGAATCTGTATTCAATATCAATGCGGTTTATTCGGGATACGGCTCGTATATCTGCAATTATCAGGACTATAACAATTTCAATCTTCAGCGCCTCGAAGATTACGAATACGGTGAAGTAACGCAATCTCAATTGCAGCAGATAGCGGCGCTTGCAACAGTAAAAGAGGCGGCGTACGCGGTAATGCTCACATCTTATGACGACGAGGCGGGCAATATTACGATAGCGGACAATAATGTCGAAGAATTTATTACCGTACTTAATGATAACCTCGGACTGAATCTCTTAATCGGAGACAGCGT
This sequence comes from Christensenellales bacterium, assembly GCA_050952545.1. GTDB lineage: Bacteria > Bacillota > Clostridia > Christensenellales > CAZKXV01 > JBMNLD01. The sequence goes on along the minus strand of JBMNLD010000001.1, from coordinate 30,084 downwards.
GCCAGTTGATAATGGCGTCAATGTCAAGGATATTGTATTCCAAGGCGGCGTTTATGATTATGAAAGCGCGGTATTTTACGCGAGATACGGTCATCAGACCTTGAGTTATTCGTTTAACTAGGAATTAACCGGAGTATAAAAGACAGTCAAACGAATGTTCCGCCGTCCGTTATAGGACGGCGGAAGTATATCCGCTCTAACGGCGCCTTTTCCGCGCTAGCTTTCTAACTCAGAACCCCGATGCAATAATGCTATCGGGAACCTGATTGCCGGGCGCTATCATCGAAAAACTCATCCGTTATAGCTACTATAGTATGCTTATAATGGTATTATTTTCAGGGCTTTAATTAAATATTCTAATAGAAAAGTATAAGACATAACCTTTTTAATAAAGGACTTTATTCAGAGATATTAAACACATTTTGAGTCTGACATAAATACTAATAAAATTGATATATATATAAAATAATACATTGCAAAAAACAGAGCAATATGTTATTATTAGTGTATCTTACTATGTCCTTGGAGGGTGTTTTAATGCCTATCATCAAAAAAGCATCGAAATTCATACTATTTACCTTTATTATCGCATTATTATTGATACCTTTTACTTCAATAACGGCGCAGGCGGCAGAAGGCGATCTATTGTACATAGTAATTGAAATGCAGGAAATATACGAGTATGACGCCCTGCCGGTAGTTCCCGAGGACATAAAATATTACAAGGACTCCGAGCATACCGAGACGGCAGTTCCCGACCCCGATGATATCGAAATAAAATATTATAACATATCAGACCCGTTGAATCCCGTTGAAATCGGCGAAGACGCTCCCAAAGACGCGGGACAATACAGAATCGTTGTAAATTACCAAGACGAAGCTTTACCTCCCGATTACGATGACGCTTCCGTCTCGCATGACTATGAGATCACTCCGACAACTCTTGAAATTATTCCCAGAGCCGGTCAGGGCAAGGTATACGGCAACCCCGACGGCGAGATAATTTATGATTTCGGAGCGGGCAGCGTGTATCTTGACAGGGAGGAGGGGCTGGATCTCCTTAATGATGAAGGCAAAAAAGACGCGATTTTTTCATCCAAGACGATCACAAGAGAAGCCGGCAATACGGTAGACATATATGAAATTATTCAGGGCGATTTGGAATTAAGATTGCCTTACAGCAATAATTATGTGATCGATTTCGTCGAAGGCGTAAATTATGAGATTGAGCCGGCTACGCTTACATTCGACACGCTGGAAGTATTAGATAAAATTTACGACACAACAACGGACGGTGAGATTGATCCCGATTACGAACTTGACGGCATAATACCGGGCGACGATGTCGATGTGGATTTTTCAAATGCAACGGTTACTTTCGCAACCGCAAACGCGGGCGTTACGACCGCAGTTATCGGTAATTATCAATTAATCGGAGAGGACGCTTTCAATTATACGATAGCTACGGAATATACGGACACCGACGTCGAAATTTTCGTTAGAGTCTTGGATATATCCGCGATAGCTGGCGGCAGAGTATACACTCCCCAGCCCGGAGATGAAACGCTTGATTATGCGTTTGATGAAGCCGAAGATCTAGATATATTAAAGATAGAATTTAACGAGCAAGACGAAGCGGCAATAAAATCTCAATTAGGCGCGCTGTCAAGAGACCCCGGCGATGATGCGGGCAGTTATAATATCATTCAGGGCGGACTGACCGCGCCGAGCGCGAATTATTCCATTGATTTCACCACGGCAATTTATACGATATCGCCTTATGTTGTTGATGTTACCGTAATTGCCGCAAATAAAATATACGGCGAAGACGATCCCGAACTTAATTCGGATATCGCGTCCTTGCCGCCCGAATATTCGGCGCACACCGTAAGTGTGGTTCTCGGCAGAACGGCGGGCTCGGATATCGGTAGTTACGATATAATATTAAATTCTTATGATGTAACGGGCACACTTAAAGCTAATTATTCGATTAATCTTTTGGGCGGCGATGACGCTTTTACAATCGAAAAAAGAGAGATCAGCGTTAAGGCTGACGATTTGAGCTCAGTATACGGCGACCCTACGGTTGCTCTCACTTATACCGTAACAGTCGGAAGCCTTGCTGACGGAGACAGCTTTACGGGCGACCTTGAAAGGGAAAATGATATAATTTTCGATGCCGGCGAATATGCGATTAATAAGGGCGATTTCGATATCGAGGCGGATGTAAGAGATAATTATTCTTTGACCTTTATCCCCGGAGTATATACGATTGAAAAGAAATCCGTTGATGTCAGAGTCGACCCCGCCGCATATCCAGATAAACTTAGAAAAAGCTACGGAGCTTCCGATCCCGAAATACCGTATATTCTTGAATCGGAATTGCTGACTGGTCATATTAACGGCGGATATTTAGGAAGAGAAGAGGGGGAATTCGCGGGAGATTATGACTTGAATTGCGATTTAATCGTAATATCGGACGCGTGGGATAACGATGTAACGAATAATTATGAGTTTATTCTCGATACGGTTAATTATATCGAGGGCGGCAATTACCGCTTTGAAATATTCAGGGATATAATATATATAGATATTGTTATACCGCCCGAATCATTCTTTAACGGTGAGCCTGTCGAGGCGATACCTATGTTCTATGACGATCCCGATCACGAGAATATTGTCTTAGGCTGTGATTACGAGCTTTTCTATTATGAGGGGGATGAATCGGATTATCTGTCCCATACGCCTTATACGCCGGGTATTTACAGAGTGGAAGTAATATTCTACGGCTCGCTTAATTATCTGCCCCAAACAGCGGAAACAACTTATGAGATTAAGAGAGCGCCGCTGACGATAACGGGCATAAGCGTAAGGAACAAGATATATGACACTACAATTACGGGACAGATTGCGGGTGAGCCGGGATTAAACGGCGATATCTACGACCCCGATAAAATCACGCTGGTAACTTCGGGCGCGACAGCGCAATTTACCGACCCCAATGTGGATTACTTAGACGGCGTTGTGCAGGCAAAAGCCGTGAGCGTTACGGGATATGCTTTAACTGGCGAACACGCGGACTATTATGAAATTATTGAGCCTATCAGCCTTACGGCGAAGATTAATCCCGCCAATCTCGATATCGCGGCTAAAGAGGTAACGAGGGAATATAATCCCCTTAAGCCCGACGGAGCGTTAGACTTTGATATCAATTCCGCTATTAATTTACTTTCGATTGAATTCGGTACTTCCAACATTTCCGTAATAAAGAGTAATTTCATCGGAGCGCTGTTAAGAGAAGCGGGCTCGTCGGTAGGCGCATATACGATTAATCGCGGAGATTTATCGCTGCCGGACGAGATTAACGGTAATCCTTTGGCGGGTAATTATAATATCAGATTCACTTCCGCAACATTTACGATTACTCCGATTAATCTGATAATTACCGTGACGCCCGGACAGACCAAAGTATACGGCGAAGCTGACCCTAACAGTATTGAATATACATACGACGCCGAAAAGATTTTAAGCGGCGACAGAATAGTAGGCTCTTTACAGAGGGCGTCGGGTCAGAATGCCGGCAGCTATAATATTTCAAGAGGTACATTAAGCATCGAAAACAGTATGGGCGTAGATGTCGGAGATTCCGGACTCGGCAATTATAAACTGACGATAGTTAACAGCCCGTTTATCATTACGAAAAGACCTATTACTCTAAGGGCGAGCAATATAACGGTCAGATTCGGCGACCCCGATGCAACGCTTGTAGACAATATTTACAGCGGGAGCCTCGCGTACGAAGATAAGCTGACGGGCTCAATCGTAAGAGAGCCCGGAGTTAACGCCGGCGAATATTTAATTACAAGAGGTACGCGCTCGATTACAAACGCCGGCAATTATTCGATTACCTTTATTAACGGGCTCTATACAATCAATCCCAAAATTATCCTGGTTAGCGTGGCTCAGAGCGCCGTTCTCAATAACAAGCTATCCAAGTATTACGGAGACGACGACCCTATTATTGAATTTGAGGTCAATTCCGCAACGCCGTTAATCGAAGGGCATACTATTTCGGGTTCGCTAGGCAGAGCGCCCGGCGAAAACGCGTCTAATTACGCTCTTAATACCGATAGGATTATTGTAACGGATATTAACGGCGTCGATGTCACGCATAACTACGCTTTTAACCTTAACGCGGGCGAACATGTGTTCAGAATCAACAAGAGACAGTTAAAAGTATATCCCGAGCCTATTGTCGTAGAGAAAGGCAAGAGTTACAGGGTCAAGATGAAATTTGACGGATTTGTCAAAGGCGAGACCAAAGACGATCTGGATGTGGTCTTTACATATATTGCCCCGGACCCCGACAGCCTTGTCGAAGGTAACGAGAATATAATTACGGTTATTTCGCAATCAAGGTCGGGCGGCACATCCAATCAGGATAAGAATTATTCTCTTAATATTGAATCCGGCAGAATTACCTGCGTTTATCCCGAAAATGTACCCGTCATCGCCGAATTAGACAGGAGTAGCGGCGAATATAAGAAATACGCCAATGTATTCAGCGGCTTTACTTATTATAAAGGCTTAATGCTTCTCGATATTGATACTCAGAGCGGCGAAGACCCGAGCAGAACTAATGTAATGGTCAATATCGAGCTTCCCGAAGAAATCGCTAACACCAGAAAGTTATCAGTATTGTATCTTAGCGGTAATAAAGTATCCGTAATAACCTGCAATATCGAAGACGGCGAAGCGGTGTTCATTATGAACGGCAGAGGCATATACCTTATGGCAAAGCCTATAAGCGGCTTCTTAATCATAATTCTGCCCGTTCTGGGTCTTGCGTTAATAGCTGCCGGCGCGGTATTCTTAATCAGATATTTAAGAAAGAAGAAGATTAAGAAATTCAAGCCTTCCGAGAAGAAAGCCAGAGCCGAGGGCGGCATACAGGATGAAATCTACGGATTAAAGAGAGACTTCACTGATGAAGGATTTGACGCTATCATCGACACAGGCGAGCCAAAGCCCGAGACCGACGAAATTCAGGATTCAACAGAGCCTAAGGATAAGAAACAATCCAAAGAACAAAAGAAATTAGCTAAAAAGAAAGCCAAACTCGAAGAACACGCTAAAGATGTCATAGTCATGGACGACATAGAGCTTGAAGAAAAGAAAGAAAAGGCAGAAGATTTCATTATCAAGCCCCATGAGCCGGTTAAGCCTAAGTCAGCGCAAAAAGACTCTATCGAGGAGGAAGAATTCCTAAATATTTTAGGCTCGAAAAAAACTAAAGCCGAAGAGGTCAAAGCCTCGAAAACCGACGAACAAGAAATCAAAATAAAAGAGGAGCCCGCCCTTGAGGATAAAAAAGAGCCCGAAGTAAAAGAGTCGATCAAGAAATCAGATAAGGGCTCGGGACTTGACGATATTATTGAAGAGTTGAATAAAGAATCTGCGAAAAAGACTCAACCGACGGCGGTATTTGAAGATGTAAAGAGCGAATTCGCGGAATTGACCGGCGAAGACAATGTCGATGCCGAGGATGACGATGATGATGACGACATCATTGCTCCCGCGTTCAAGAAGAACAGAAAGAATGAAAAGTTATCAAAAGACTTAAAGCCTATGGTCGAGAAAAAAGAAGAAGTCAAAAAAGTATCTATGACCAAAGCCGTACCGAGCGCGGCGCCTAAAAAGACTGATATTGAAAAGCCTAAAGACATAACCCAGGAATTCGGCAATCTCGGGGAGATTAACAATATCAAAGCCGAAAAGAAATCAACGGAAGGAAAAATTGTCAAGCAAGGCGGTGTAAGGAGATTTGACGATGACGACAAGTAACCTGTATCTAGGTATGTTTGATTTTCTTGAGGTATTCATTAAGCCGCTTTGGGGAGTCGTCATACTTGTATTTATCGCAATACTTGTAGTACTTTCGAGGACGATTATTCTCGAGGCGAAAAAGCGCCAGAAAGGCATTAAGCCCGCTAAAACCCGTTCGGATTTCACAAGGGAGATAGAGCCTTATTCCGAGATTCCTTATGTCAGAATCACATTTGACGGCAGAGAGCCCGAATACCGTAAAAGGATAGACAGCGAAGAATAAGCGCTTAACTTTTTTGGATATGCTTTGTAGTATTACACAGAATATTTCAAGGAGGTTATGAAATGGAAACAGTAAAAATGAATCATCCGAACAACAGTATTAAATGCAGAGTAAAATCCTGTTACTTTTACGGCGACGGAGATTGCTGCACGGCGAGCAGGATAGAAGTCGAGCCCAGAGACGCTATGTCGGTTAACGAAACCGGATGCGCGACATTCAGAATAAAATAGTCATTCCGACTGAACGTAAACGCCGCGAACGGCATTTGGTCGGACTTTGTGGGGACAATATCAATCGCTATGATTTGTGATATTTTCCCCTCTTTTTCTAAAGAAAATTTCACTCCTTATTTCTCGTTGCTCCGCAACGAGTTAGGTGAAAAGTCAGGGAAACCCTGACTTTTCGAATTAAGCTTAAGTTAGCAATCTAAGGGGAAATTTTCCTGATTATTAAAGCGGTGACACATTCTGCCGTCCGTCGAGGACGGCGGAATTATATTCCAATATTGCGTCCTTTACATATCTGGGCAACGCAAGAAGGTCGATTCTCTTTATGAATTGCTCGCGGTTATTAGATTTCTTTAAGTATTTGTATTGCATCATTTTATAGATATTTCTCGCTTGATAAGAGGAGATAATATTTATAGCCGCCTCTTCAACGGGAATATTCTCTATTACCTTTATCCCCGATAGTAATATCTTAACCTCGTCCTGCGGCTTAATATCTCTTATTGTTATTATCAGGTTATGGCGGTTTTTTATATCGTATCCGTATTTCTTGCCGTTTACTTTTACAAAGATGTCCGATGCGCTTACAATATCTTTAAACTCGATTTTATAATTCCTTGTCGCCGGGATGACGCTTATCTCGCCCTGCACCTTGTTAATGGTGAACTCGATTTTATCGCTTTCGGAGATTTCCATCAAGGTCTCTGCCTTTTCGCCGTTTAAGTATTTGTAATCAATGCCGTTGTCTTCATAAAGGGTAAACGACGAATTGCCTCTGAATACTAGCAGCGTCATATCTTCAGGGTTACTCCAATCGTTACCGGTATTGTCGGACAGAGGAATGATTGCGCCTTCTTTTGCTAGAACGGGTATAGATTCAAGACCTCTGAACATTCGGATATGCCTGTCGCCCGTATAGACCGTACCCGTGAAGATATCCGTCCATCTGCCTTTGGGCAGCCACACATCGACATAGGATTTGTTGAGTTTTCGAAGCTGTTTTCTCGTAATCGGGCATACGATAAGCTCGGAGCCGAAATAATATTGATTTCTTACGGAATAAGCCCAATCATTTTCGGGATGCAGATAGTACATAGGCTCAACGAGCGCTCTACCCTCCGTATGGGTTCTGTAATTCATTGTGTATATGTAAGGCAATAGGCGGTGTCTTAACCTCATCTGCTCGACCGTGAAGTTATACACATCTTTTCTGTATCTCCAGGGCTCTTTGCCGAGCAAATCGTTACTCGTAGAATGCAGCCGCATTATCGGCGAGAACACTCCGAACTGCACCCACCTTAAATATAACTCCTCGTCTCTTCTGCCGGAATGGTGCCCTCCTATATCATGGCTCCACCAGGTATACCCGGCGTTGGTCGCGTTTGCCGTAAAATATGGTTGAAAATTCAATACATACCAGTTAATCGCGGTGTCGCCGCTGAAACCGAGCGGATAACGGTGACTGCCAATGCCCGCATATCTTGATAAAATCAGACCCCTTTTAGCCCTCGAATTATCTATAAAATGGAAGTGATTTAATGCCCATAACGGGTCAAGCCCTTTCATACGCGAATTTTTGCCTTGCTGCCAGTCAATCCACCAGAAATCGACGCCGTCTTTTTCATAAGGATGATGCAATATCTTAAAGTAAGCGTTGATAAATTTAGGGTCGGTAATGTCGAATTCTATCTGCTGTTTACTCTTAGGGTCAATTCCCATTTCCGTCGCCATCTCTTCATACATATCCTCGAAATCTCTGACTCCGTCCGAGGGATGAAGATTGACGGTTATCATAAAATTATTAGCCTTCAGCCATTTGAGAAACGCTTTGTAATCCGGGAACAACTCGGTATTCCAGCTATATCCCGTCCAGCCAGCCTTGAATCCGATTCTGTTGGATTTATAATTACCGTCAAAGCGCTTATTAACGTCCACCCAATGCCAGTCCATATCGATTGTGGCGACCGTAACGGGGATATCCTCGTCTATAAATCTCTGCATTAAGGATATGTATTCCTCCTGCGTGTACGCCCTGTAACGGCTCCACCAGTTAGACAGCGCGTATCTGGGTATTAAAGGCGTTTTTCCCGTCAATTTGAAGAAATCATTCAAGCACCTTATATAATCTCTGCCGTACGCGAAGATATACAAGTCCTTTCCCTTAAATTCGCGCGGCTTAACCATGCCGTCATTATCGAGAATCAGCGACTTGGAATCGTCATACACCGAAACGCCGTTAAAAGACATAATGCCTTTTCTCAAAGGAATGGGACCGAATGTAAAATCAAGCGTCCTCGCAGTGCCTTTAAGATTGCTTCTGTTGTCGCATTTGACTTTTTTCCCGCTATCGGAAAATCTCACATACTTTACTTTAAGCGAACGCTTATTGAAATAAAAAGTCGCTTTGCCGGTTATAATAAGAAGATAGTTTTTCTCTTCTAGCGTCTTGAATTCAGGCTTATCGAAATTTCTGAACCATACGCTCTGCGTGGCGAGGTCAACAAATTCATTGCCTGTTTCTACGCGAATAAGCGAATCGGTTAACACGCTGATACGGTAATTATCGCCGCGAATTACAAATCCTGCGTCAGTTACCGGTTCTGTTTGCGCAATAAGGTTATCGGCTAGTTTATTCATACTTACCTCCTAAAATCCATTATAATTGTATTCTTAATATAAATCAATAGCTTTTAAGACGGTCAATCTATAATTAAAATAAATACTTGCAAATTAAAAGTACGTATGTTATTATTATCTGGCACAAGCCGAAATGGTGGAATTGGCAGACGCGTCGGACTCAAAATCCGATGATGGCAACATCATGTGGGTTCAAGTCCCACTTTCGGCACCATTAGAGTTAAGTATAGCTGATACGAAAGTATTGGCTATTTTTTCTTTTATAGGCATAAATACTGCAAATATTAATGATTTATAGGGTATTTCAGCTATAAATATAGCAGTAGTAGTATATATAGCATTTATATATAAAATTAAATCGTTAAATTATTATTAATCGTTAAACTACTACTTACTATATATAAACGTATATAAGAGAAGAAATATAAATTTTTATAAATACCCCCACGTGACACGTGACAAACGTGACAGTTTTTGCAAATTAAAAACTCTAGCCTTATAAAACTAGAGTTCAATATTTATTACTGAGCCATCTTTGAAATTGAATTCGAGGTGGCTATCTTTATATACTTTTATGTTGATGATTGTTAAATTGAAGAGTTTATCGTTAAATTCTAAATTTAGTGTATCGGTAGCTTTAATCTCATTGATGAATGCTTGAAGCTTAATTGACTGTCTATTCCTATCAACTTGTTCAGCCATAAGCTTATTGTATTTATCCTGAGCTTCAGTAAATCTTTTAACCAGATCCACATATTCTTCCATGTATGCTTCATATTTCATTTGTTTCTTTTCTTTGTTGAAGATGTGTTGGTCACATAAACCACTAACTACTAGCATTTCATTCTTGGCCTGTTCCATAGGCTTGGATAGATTTACATCTAGTAGTTTTTCTTTTACTAGAAGAAGATTTGAAATAAGAAGCTCTTTATCTTTAAGAAGGATGTTTAATGCTTTTAAATAAGCATTTTTAATTGTTTCTTCATCAAGAGTAGGAGTAGTGCATTTAGTTCCGTTAAATTTGTTATTACATTGCCATACGACATGCCTATAGATTTCATTTGAATGCCACACCTTAGGCCCATATATAGAACCACAATCAGCGCATATGACTCTACCGCATAATACGTTATTACCATGACTTCTAACTTGATTATTAAGTTCAAGTTCAGCTTGTACTAATTCCCATTCATCAGGATTAATTATTGCTGGATGAGAATCTTCAACATAGTACTGTGCGACTTCACCATTATTCTTTTTAAGTTTCTTTGTTAAGAAGTCTACAGTGTATTTCTTTTGAAGAAGGGCAGAACCTTTATATTTCTCATTTCTTAAAATTGAATTAATAACATTATATTGCCATTTAGTTTTACCACTTGGAGTAGGTACACCTTCTTTGGTTAATGTACTAGCAATTGTTGATTGGCTTTTGCCTTCAATAAACATTCTATAAATCCTTCTTACTGTTTTAGCACCTTCAGGTTCAATCTCAGGAAGTCCATTTTCACCTTTCTTATATCCTAAGAAGCATTTATAGGGTAGGGCAACTTTACCATCCTGGAATGCTTTCCTTTTACCCCAAGTAACATTTTCTGATATTGACCTAGATTCCTCTTGAGCGATACTAGACATAATGGTTAGAAGAAGCTCTCCACCAGTACCAAAGGTATAAATGTTTTCTTTTTCAAAAAAGACTTCAACACCTTTTTCTTTTAATTTTCTAATGTTGACTAAAGCATCAACTGTATTTCGTGCAAAACGTGATATGGATTTAGTTACAATTAAATCGATTTTACCTTTTAGTGCATCATCAATCATTTGTTTAAATCCATCACGCTTTTTAGTAGAAGTACCACTAATGCCTTCATCAGTATATACATTTATAAATTCCCATTCATCATTGGCTTTGATGTATTTAGTGTAATAATCAATTTGAGCTTCATATGAAGTGAACTGCTCATCCTGGTCCGTTGATACTCTGGCATAAGCAGCTACACGTCTTTTATGTGGCATGTTCATTGCTATATGAGTATGTGGATTAATTGTTGGTTTAATTACTGTTACCTTTGCCATTGTTAGCCCTCCTTAGTTTATGTTGTTCTAGTGTTTTTTGTCTTGCTAATGCTTTCTTTTCTGGAGTCCAAGATAGACTTCTGGATTTGTTTTCCCATTTGATATCTTTTGAAGTTCCATCTTTGAAAACATAAGTAAGGATATTGTCATTTTTAACAATTATCTTTTCTATTTTCTTTTTGAATATCTTTTCATCAAAAGTAGTAGTACCTAGTATTTCATTTGAAGTTTCAAATAAGATTTCTTCAGGAACTTGTTTAGAATTGCATGCCTTAATTCCTTTATCATTGTTAGTTCTACAAAGCCAAACATGTTTATATGGAGTGGTTTTCCTTGAATAATGCTTACCACAGCATCCACATTCCAGCATTCCACTATAAGGAAGTATTAGAGGTTTTGTAACTTTCCAATTGATACTTTCTTTTTTTGATTTAAGCATTTCTTGAACCTTATTAAAATCTACTTTAGAAATAATACCTTCGTGTGAATCTTCAACATAATATTTAGTAAGCTCACCATTGTTAATAAGTGTTCTTTTAGAAATAAAATCTTTGCAGTAAGTCTTTTGAAGTATCTTATCGCCAGTATAATATTCGTTTGATAACATTCCTCTAATTGTAGATTTAGAGAAGAAGATGTTGTTTCTGGTTTTTATTCCTTCAGCTTCAAGTAATTTAGTAATTGCTTGAATGCCATTACCTTCTAGGTATAAATCAAATATCTTTTAACAACCTTAGCTTCTTCAGGAATAATCTCATATTGGTTATTTTCATATTTGTAACCATATAAGTGAGTACCCCAAGATAAGCCTTCTTCAAAATTCTTTTTAACTCTCCATTTCATGTTTTCAGAAACTGATCTAGATTCTTCTTGAGCGTATGAAGCAAGGATTGTTAGAAGAAGTTCACCATCTTTTGATATGGTATGAATATTTTGTTCTTCAAAATAAACATCAATATTGTTTTCTTTAAGTTTTCTAACAGTCTCAAGAAGGGTAACTGTATTTCTAGCAAATCTGGTAATTGATTTAGTAATAATTAAATCGATATTGCCAGACATGGCATCATCAATCATTCTTTGAAATGAATCTCTTGATTCTGTTGTGCCTGTAATACCTTCATCAACATAAATATCTACAAGTTTCCATTTAGGATTATCTTCAATTAATTGTTTATAATAATCAATTTGAGCCATTAATGAATGGTGCATTGTTTCTTTATCAACTGATACACGAGCATATGCTGCAACATTGATTAATTTAGTTTCATTATGATTAATAAATATAACTTGGTTAATTATCCTTTCCATCGGTTCCTCCTATAATTTTGATTTCATCAATAGTGCCATTATCAAATAGCTTTATTGTGTATTTGATGGCTTCCTCCTCAGTCCAACCGAGGGAATTAATATAATAGTTGATTAAGTAATTAATCCCCTCAGTGCTGGTCTTATGTTGTTCACATAACTTAAGTAATTTTTCTTTTAAATTATCCATGATAAACCTCCTTTAGGTCATACATATATATCACTCTAAAGGGAATTTATATCAAGCTAATTTGATACGAAAATAGAGGTACTATTTAAGCCGTGATTTGCTGCAACAATAGAAGATGCATCCATATAATCTTTATCGGTTAAAACACCATTTTCATGGAGCATTTCTAGAATTGAAACACTTAAGTTATAAACAATAAGATTATTAGATTTGTATTTTTCTAAGAGATTTCTTGTAACATTCCCTTGAGCAGAATTTACGACGTTTGTTTCCATAACTTAAAAACTCCTTTCTACAGTGTTCACATACCAATTTGTAGTATGCTTGTTTGTTAACTATGATATGCCCCCTAAAATTATACCAGTTTGAAAGTTAGTACTGATATAATAAAGGCGAGAGCTAAAAGGAGATTACTAACATGGCAAGAAAAAATTATTCTACGGAACAAATTATTGTAATTTTGCGCAAGATGGAAGTTTTGTGTGGACAAGGCCGTTCGGCAGAGGAGGCTGCTAGGCAGTGTGAGATTTCTCTTAACACCTACTACCGTTGGCGAAAGCAGTATGGTAGCATGAACACCTCTGATGCTAAAAGATTGAGGGAATTAGAAAAAGAAAATACAAGGCTTAAACGCTTAGTTGCAGATTTGAGCCTTGATAACGCAATTCTTAAGGACGTGAACTCAAAAAACTTCTAAGCCCTGTAAAGCGAAAAGCGGCTGTTGATTTTGTCACTACTGTTCACAGTGTGTCAAATAGACGGGCTTGCAGGGTGCTGGGAATAAACCGCAATGCGTACAGATACATACCCCGTTTTCTGCCCGATGAGGACGAGCTCAGGCGGCAGATAATTGAATTGGCTACAAATCACAGGCGATGGGGATATCGCAAGATTTGTGATATTATCAACGCTATGAGAGAGAAATCCGATACATATTTACCACGAGTTAATCATAAGAGAATTGAGCGCATATGGAGAGAGGAGGGATTAAAAGTTCCCCAAAAAAGCACCAAGAAGCAGACAATAGTAACAGACGAGGGCAGTTGTATTAGGCTTAGACCAGAGCCTAGACCTAACCATATTTGGAGTTATGATTTTATGGATGACAAGACCGCAAATGGCAAGAAGATACGCTTTTTAAATATCTATGATGAGGGGCGACACATGTGCATTGCTTCAATACCTCGCCGCAACTGGAAAGATAAAGCGGTCATACAAGCACTTGCTGATGCATTTATATTGCAAGGCGTGCCGGAATATCTGAGAAGTGATAATGGTCCCGAATTCACAGCAAATGAGGTGAAAAAATGGCTAAAGGAAACAGGTGTAACCACTATGTTCGTCGAACCCGGCAGCCCATGGCAAAACGGATATGTGGAGAGTTTTAATGCGCGTATGAGAGATGAATTCTTAAACGGGGAGGTATTTGGGAATATGTATGAGGTAGAAGTCTTAACCAAGCGCTGGGTAAAAACATACAACGAAATTAGGCCACACATGTCTCTGCGAGGACGTGCGCCACAGACAATAATCTATCCCAGCATAGCATAACAAATATATGGGGACTTTGTCCCCAAACCCCTAAGGTTTATCGCTTTTAGTTTTCCAAGGGAATGAAAAAAGGAACAAGGTAAAACCTCATTCCCTCGCCAAACCTTGTTAGCCGCTCGGGTCGCACCTCTTAAGTTGCCCTATCCTGCTAATAAGTAAAAGCATAACCATTTTAACCAAGTAACAGACAAAATTCAAATAAACGTTGACAAGCAATGCACATAACGCTATACTATATTTGTCTAAACCGATATCCACTAACATTCTTATTGGACTAAAAATCGGGGGCAGACCAAATTCATTTTGATGTGTTACATTATATGCACTTTGCCTTAACTGATATTTTAGATTCTCTAATAGAAGAAAATGATGTAAATCAATTTGCTGCATTTATGTATTATAAGCAACTTCAAAGCGATATGACTGAAGTATTATATCAAGATTATGATGAATTGCATTCACTATTAGTTAAATACGAATTTCCCAATGTTCCTAAGAATAAGGCAAACAATTTTATCAGAGATGTATTAGATTTATACACTTATAATTATGATAAGTATGATCCAGATGATATTGAAAATTTTACAAAAGAATTACTAAGACAAATTATCAAAGCAAAAAGAGATAAAACTAATTTGATTTTTTTAGAAGATAATGAACCATATGTTATATCAAGTGATGTATTTTCTAATTATCTTTCAAGAATGATTGAAGTTAACGACAAAAAGTATTTTGATAATGAGGCCTCAATTACTAAACAATTGAGTGAATTTGATGATGATTATGAAAGCAAATTAGATGTTCATTTTTTGGATTCAAAAACTAGCAGAGAAATACAAATTTGTGATGTCATTTGTGGCTTTGTTGCTAGATTGTATAACTTTTTGAGTCATAATGATGAAATGGCTATATTTACCTTCGTTAAAGGCTTGAATAAAAATTGTGAAGCTTTTAAGACATTAAAAACTTTTGCGGATTTAATGACTTTATCTGATAATGTGTCTCATATGATGTTTAAAAAGACTAACCCACTTTTTATTGAGAATAGATTCGCTTTATTTATAAAATTGCTTGAAGAATAGGAGGGCACCATGAATAAGTTTATAGTTGATGAAATTGAATACTGTATTGTTAAAAATCCAAATACTGGTGGACCTATGATTGCAAGAGTTGATGGAATTTTTGTTGATAATAGGAAGGAAATATGTCGAAGATTTCTAAGAGACTATGGTTGGACTGATGAAATGTTCAAAAATAGAATTACCAATGATTTAGAACGAAAAATAAATTCAATTTTAAATGGTAAGGAAATTCCGTTGAAAGAAGATAGTAACATTATTTTGAATAGAAAAAAATATAATCCTGAGACTATAGAAAAAATAATAGCAGCATCAACTGATTTTTATAATGAATTAAGAGTTGATGAATATGGTAGATTTCGTTCTTGGGAACATAACTACAAGGTATTTCACAATGCTAGGGAATTAGATAAAGTAGATTATGATTATTTAAGTTTACATTTATCATTTTATTTAGCTAGTTGGGGAATGTATAGAGGATCATCATTCTTATTACAAAAAGATTATCGAATTCATATTCCTATTATAAAAGAAGTTTTAAATCATAAATATGACATATTATTTGGAATTGAATGTTCACAATATAAGAATAAAAATGTTATTAATCTTTTATTTGAATTAGCTGATTATATAACTAATTATTATGATGAAATTAGAAAAGAAGTTAAGGAAGAAGAAGTGTTACAAGATGTGTCTGAAACATTAGTAACTAAAGTATTGATGGGAGTTTTAGGATGTTGCCCAGCATATGATAGATATTTTAAAGATGGATTATCTAGGGAACATATAGGTATAAAAAGGTTTAATGCAAAATCAATATTAGAATTAGTTGATCTATATGAAGCTAATTTTGATAAATTGGAAGAAACAAGAGCAAAAATGAATGTTGAAGGATTGCCTTATCCGCAAATGAAAATGCTAGATATGGGATTTTGGAAAATTGGATTTGATTCAGATACTAACAAAGGATTTAAAAAGTCTCATTAGGAGGCGAGTTATGAAAAAAATAATCACATTTTTAGTCACATTAACATTAATAATCTCTCTTTCAGCTTGTGGTAAATCAAATAATTCATCGGTACAACCAACTACTGATGAGCCTAGTACAACAATTACAACTCCATCAGGGGATAATCAAACAACTAAGGAAGATGAAACTGCCAATATGGAATTAACATTAAAAATAGAGGGTATAGAAGTAGATGTAATATGGGCTGATAATGATTCGGTAAGAGCTTTGAAAAATCTTGCTAAAGATGGATTAACTATAAATATGAGTAAGTATGGTGGATTTGAACAGGTAGGATCTATTGGTTCTACTTTACCATCAGCTGATACTAGAGTAACTGCTAATCCAGGAGATATAGTCCTATATTCATCTAACCAGATAGTAATATTTTATGATTCAAATACATGGTCTTATACAAAATTAGGACACATCAATTTATCCAAAAGTGAATTAATAGATTTACTTGGTGATGAAGATGTTGTTATTACACTAAGTTTAGAATAAAGAACGAAAGGAGGTTTTAATATGAAAAATCATTATGTTTCACAATTCATTATTAGGCGTTTTTCTAACGCAATAAATGTATTTGATGTGCATACTGGTAGAATAGATGAAAGCAAAAGACCTCATAAAGTTTTTTATAAAGATGACATTTATGATGAAGAGATTGAGAAGTTAGTAAATTTTAATATTGAAAGTCGAGTTTCAAACATTCTTAACAATAAGATATTGGTTGATGGAGATGTCGTTCTTACAAGAACAGAGTTAGAAACTTTGAAACGATATATGTTAATCTGCAGTGTTAGAACACAATCCGAAGATCAATTTTGCAGCATTTTAAAGAGCTTTGAACATAACGCTGAACATTATATTAATTTGTATCGAGAGTATTCCTTTTTGAAAAAGACAAAGGATTTAAATCTCTCTAATAGTGAACTGTATTTAAGAACTTTAAAAGTTTTCGCTAAAACCAACAATATAAGAGATATTGCATTAAACCCTCTAGCTACAAGAGAAATGTTGGCTTGGGCTATGCCATTTCTAGAATCGTATATAGCATTTTGGGATACTCCAAAAGATAAAGAATATATCTTGACTGATTGTGGAATGTGCAGTGAATATGAAGGCTTCTATATGATTACTGGTGGCATTGATATTTCTAAAATGTCTTATATTTTGAAGCAAATAAAAAGCGGCAAGTATCAATATGTTGGATTGATGGCTAGCTGTAGCGTAATGTTTGAAAACTATAACATCTATAATTTAAGTTCAACAAGATGTATGGTTGCAATTAATCCTTTTTTTAGACTATATCATAGTGCTCAAGTAGCAATCTTAGATAAAAATAATAATGGGGAACGCTTTACATTAGACAAGCCTGATATATGGCCTGCAATTATTCAAAATAAAGAATTATTTGATGTTCCTGCAAATAAGTATTCACATAGTTTAGAGCCATTATCACCATACGCTCCAGACGATGAGTTTATATATAAACCTAAAGTTCTAACCGAAGAAGATTTGGTATATATTAATACCTTAATGTTATTTCAAACTAAAGATATTATTGGATTTAATGATGCAACAAAGATAATCGATTCAATTTATTATTTCGTTTGGTATAGTGCTAATTTCAACTCAGTAAAGTATAGTCGACAGCCATTAAATGAAGTTATGAATAATTTAGTTGATAATGTTGTTAATTCACCTTTTAGAGATTTATGTAATTATTGCGATTCTAAAGGTGGAGTTAATAAAACTGAATTCATATTCTTGTTTGAAAAGTTATTGAGTTACATTTATAAAGATTTTAATGAGAATCCTTATATTTGCGAATATTATCTGAATACACCTGAAGAAACAGCAAATTGTAAGACTCTTGATTTCTTAGGTGAGGGTAAAAAGAAGCTTGATACATTTAAACAAATTCTAGAAAGAATCAAGGAGGGACGACAGAATGCAAAATAAATTATTTAATGAATCACTTACAACGAGATTCAATACTCTTGAAAGAAATATAAAATCAAAGAGTAATTCTTTTTATGATTCCTATCTTGATCTATTAGAAGCTACAATTAAGTATTTCTTAGATGAAAACAATATAACATATGATGATTCTAGAACATGTGGCTATCTTGTTAAAGAAGAGTCAATTAAAAACTTCTTGATGAATGTACTTAAGTTAGATGATTATACATATAACAAACTTCCTGACTATATTAAGAAATGTAATGACCATAAGCATAAGAAAGAAAAAACATTAGGAATAGATAGTGTCATCAACTATTTAAAAGTTTATTATGATTTGATTAATTATTATATTGTCTTTATAAAAGGCATAAAGATTGAATATGATGCAGAGTACTTCACATCCATATTTGGTGAAACTGAAAGATTAAATAATGAATATAGAGAAGAAGTTCTGAGACTAAAAGATGAACTTAAGGAATCTTACGATAACAATAAATTATCTGAACAAGACTTAGAACAATATAAATCATTATTATCTATCAAAGATATTGAACTTTTAAATCTTGATGAACAAAATCAAAAGTTACAAGCTCAAATCAGTATTTTAAAAGATATTAAGTTAAATTCTATGGAAGAAAAACTAAATAAGACTATTGATATGCTTAATAATATGCAGGATTATTTAGTAGAAAATAGAATTATTGCTAGAAGAACATCTAAATTGATTGATGGAAGAGAAATTACTGATGAAGAACTAGCAGCTGAAAGATTGAAATTGGAGGCGATTAAGAATGGAAAATAAGCCTCAAAATGTATTTGAAAAACTTGATAAGCAAGGAGAACAAATTGAAGATATATCTCAAAGACTTGAAGGTATTAGCATAAATGATTTATATGCCTTAGCAAAAAGAACATGGGATTATGGTGATTTTCAAACTGCTCAAAAATACTACAATCATATTAGCTTATTAAAACCTTTAGACTGGGAAGCTCCATTATATGCTTCATTATGTAATTTTAAAGGTTATCATGATATGTTTTTCTGGACTAAAGTTCCTGAACAAACTGAAAAAATCATTATTTCAACAATTAGATATATTAATAGTTTAGAATTAGATAGTGATAAAAAAGAATCTGAAATGTCCAAGTGTATTGAAATAATAGAAGATAATATGCTTAAGACTAAGGACCATTATTTTAAATATAAAAAGGAATATGATGATACTGATTCTGATTATATTTATGTTCTTGAAGAGTACTTTTTAAATGTCTACAACGAGATAAAAAATGTAGAATTAAAAGTAATTAAAGATTTCAACATAATGCTTGCTGATAATTGCTTGAGTTTGATTGAATCAACAAAAAAGATATCTTTAAAAATTACTAAAGAAGTATTTGAAGAGTTAACATGCCTTGCATCAAAAGATTATGATATTAACTATGACAAATTAGTTGAAGAAAATAAAGCTGCTGCAAAGCCAAAAAATGATTTATCTTTTGAAGAGATAAAAGAAATTAAGTTAAAGGGAAAGATGTATTTTGAATATAATGATAAAGTTATTTCAAAACGTCACTTTAAAAATAAAATCATATTTTCTAGCATATTGATATTATTATCGTTGGCTGGAATTGTTTCCTCATTTTTATCTAAAACTTGGTTAAGTTTGATTTATATTTTACCTTTATTGTATGGCCTTTACTTAATTAGTGCTGGTTTCACACAAAAAGAAAGAATAAAATGTAATTCATTATTTTCTCCTAAACGAGAGTACAATAGACTAACTTCTGATGGTAATATTGTGACAGAAAATAAGGTGAATATAATTAAAATAGTATTTGGAATAGGCAGTGTCGCATTGATTGGATTAGGAATATTCTTCTTTATTTCAATATTTAACTACGAAGAGTTGGATTTAACATTAAGAATAATCCTTATGATATCAATGGTTTTAGACGCAGTTGTTTATTACTTAGCTTATTTGAAATTTAGTAATGAATATCATTCTAAATTTAATGGAACTTATTCATATTTTTATAAAGACAAGTATTACAAATTTGATAGATAAACATATTTCATAATTGTGTTACAAGAACAGGGCTGAATTCGTGGAAATTCGGCTCTTTTTTTGATATAATATAAGCGTGTCAGAAGAATACTCTGGAGCATTGGTACAAACATACCTTCGCAAAGGAGGTATTGCATATGACACAAGTAGATGAAAGACTAGCTAAGGTTGGTCAAAATCTTAAAAAATTTATTTCTGAATCTAAGTATAAAACACAGGTTTCTTTCGCTTTGGATGGTATGGGTCAAGACCCTTCAGTAATCCGTAGATGGATTAAACATGGTGTTAATAGTTTATCTACTATTATGTATATTGCTGAGGTTTTAGAAATAGATTTTATGGAGCTTCTTAAATAGGAGGCTCCTTTTTTTACGCCTAAATTTAGGCTTTAAGCCTTGATATATATATATATATATA
The DNA here is from genome assembly GCA_050952545.1 of Christensenellales bacterium. Taxonomy (GTDB): domain Bacteria; phylum Bacillota; class Clostridia; order Christensenellales; family CAZKXV01; genus JBMNLD01. The sequence goes on along the minus strand of JBMNLD010000001.1, from coordinate 9,450 downwards.
TTACAATTAAATAAAGGCGTTTTAAGCGTAATTATAGTGCAAATGGTGTCCTATGACAGACTCCAATTTCAGCATAAAATTTAGTTGTAAAAGTTAATAATTTTGTGAACTCGAGAAGAAAAAAGAGGTAGTGCAAATAGCGTCCTATCGAGAAGAATTATTACTTGATAAACTATAAGTGAAATTGGAGGAAAAGAGCAATGATGGAAACTAAAAACTATTATGAAGTAATCGCTAAATGTGGACACGTAGGTAAGAAACATTATGTACCTGTGAAATTTGCAGTAATCGCAGAAGATGGTAAAGAAGCAGCTAAAATGGTTAGAGATTTTCCAAGAGTAAAACATGACCATAAGGATGCGATATTAAATGTTAGTAAGATTGATTATGAGAGATTTCAAGAGATAGTTGAAATGAATCGTAATGATCCATATTTAAAATGTCATTCAAGACAAGAACAAAAGTTAATCGATAATCTTGAAGAAAGATTAGAAGATGATTTGCATAATCAAAAAGTAAGATATGATAAGCAAGCTAGACTTGATAGAGTTGCTTACAAAATTAAGAAAACTAAAATATTAGAAAAGTTCTCTTGGGAGGATTCAGATTATGTTTATGCGTATTAATTCAATTAGATATAACAATTCCGTAGTTGATGGTCCTGGCATTAGAACTGTTCTCTTTATGCAAGGCTGTGACCTTCATTGTAAAGGATGCCAAAATAGATCAACATGGGATATTGAAAAAGGTAAAAAAGTAGATATTGATGAATTGGTAAATGAATTAACAAAGAAAGTGTTTAATAAGAAAATCACAATATCTGGTGGTGAACCTTTAATGCAAAAAGAAGCTTTAATAGAACTTGTTACTAAGTTAAATGATTTAGGATTTGATATTGCTTTATATACAGGTCATCAAAAAGAAGATGTTCCAAGTATTTTATTAGATAAGGTTAAATATCTTAAAACTGGTAATTTTATTCAAGAATTAAAGACTACTGTTAAACCTTTTGTGGGATCAGAAAATCAAGTATTCGAGGAGGTCAAATAAGGATGAAACAATTAAATAATGATAATGCTGCAAATAGAACTAGTTATGTAGGTTATGTATATAATGTTGGTGAAAAAGCTTATAAAAATAAGGTATTAGATTCGTTGCCAATTGAATGGGCAGAGCTTCATAGAAGTGGAGCAATTCATATCCATGATTTAGATGCATATGATTTGACTTATAACTGTTTAACATTTGATATTATTAATAAGTTTCCATATGCTGAATTTGAAGGATTTAGTGAACAAGGAAAGATAATCCACCTTTTTGAATTCATCAAAGACCTATTTACTAAACTAGGTAATGAACAATCTGGTGGTATGGCATTTGCTAATTTTGATAATGAAATCGATGAAGTTTTGACAAAATTAAATATTGACTATCTAAAATATAAAGAATTAATTAGTGATTCAATTGCTGAATTAATATTATGGTGCAATGGGAATCATTCAAGAATGGGGCAAACATCATATTATGTCACTTTAAATATTGGCCTTGCTAGAACAGAATGTGCGAGATTTATTGCTCACGAAGTAATAGATAGATTCTTAAAATTAGGTGATATGGTATTTAAGCCAAATATCGTGTTTAAAGTTGTAGATGGAATTAATAATAAACCTAGTGATCCTAATTATGATCTATTAAAATTAGCTTTATCTTGCACAGCAAAAAAGATGATACCTACATATCTTCTTTGTGATTGTAAAGGTGATAAAGATACTGATCCAAATAAATTATCTATTATGGGATGTAGAACTAGAGTAGTATCTGATTTATATGGTGAAGCAGGAGCTATGGGTAGAGGAAATATTACTAATATTTCTATTAACTTACCTAGACTCGCACTTGAAATTGATAAGAATCATAAAGAATTAGATAAAGAAGCTAAGTTTGATTTATTACAAGCTAAATGGGATGAAGTAGCCAAAGTAGTTAAAGATATTCTTTTAGATAGATATCATAAAGTATGCAAAAGAACAGCTGATGATTTTCCTACAAATAGTAGTTATCACTTATGGTGTAAAGACTTCAAAGGTGATTTAGAAGAAGTATTCAAGCATGGTACATTATCTCTTGGATTCATAGGTTTAAGTGAAGCTATAGAAGTTATAACAGGAACTAAATATTATTCTGACATGGATAATTACATTATGACTTTAGGCTTTGTCAAGCATATGAGAGATTATTGTGATTTCTTAAAAAATGAATATAAACTTAATTTCTCATTACTTGCAACTTCAGGTGAATTAATTAGTGGTAGATTCATTGATTTCGATAAAGATTTATATAAGCCCGATGTAGATATTTTCTCTAAAGGTTATTATACAAATTCATTCCATATTGATGTTGATTCTAGACTTCCTGGATATAAGAAGATTCAACTTGAAGGATTATTCCATGAAATTTGTAATGGTGGATGTATTACATATATTGAACTAGGCGAAGCTCCACTAGGAAATGAAGAATCTCTAGAGGAATATATCAATATTGCAGTTGAAGCTGGAGTTCATTATTTAGGATTTAATTTTCCAAAAGATGTATGTAATGATTGTGGAACCACAGGCGTATTTGATTATTGTCCTAAATGTAAATCACATAACATTACAAGAATCAGAAGAGTATCTGGATATCTTGAAATTCTAGATGGATTTACTAAAGGAAAGAAAGCTGAAGAAAAGAATAGGAAGAAAAACTAAGATGATATATTACATTTCAGATACACATTTTAGAGATCAAGCCATTTTTGATAAGTGTAAGAGACCATTTAAATCATTAGATGAAATGGAATCAACAGTTATCAGCAAATGGAATAATAAAGTAAATGATGAAGATGTTGTTTATGTGCTTGGCGATGTAGCTAAAGATGATGATGTTTCAGCGATTCAAATCTTTAATAAGTTAAAAGGCCATAAACATCTAATAGTTGGTAATCATGACCATTTAATCTTAGAAGAGATTAGAAAATCAAAAATATTTGAATCAGTTAAATTCATCAATTTAATTATGGATAAAGATAGAAAAGTTTGTATTTGTCATTATCCACTAATGGATTGGATGGAGTTTAATAGAGAAGGAATCTTAGTCTATGGACATATTCATAATAAGACACCTAAGAATGGATATGCCTATAAAATGATGAAAGATTATTATGCTAATCTACCTGCATATAATTGTGGAGTAGATGTATGTGAATTTGAACCAAGAACACTAGATGAACTTATTCATCTAAAGGAGGTAAATAAGGATGAACCATATATCAATTGAGGGTATGGATGGAGTTGGTAAATCAACTACATGTAAATTATTAGCTGAAAGATTAGGATATATATTTGTAGAAAAGCCATTACACTATCTTCTTGATGATAGTGATGACGAAATAAAGCAATATCAAAAAGTAGCTAAAAGAGTAAATGCTAATCCTAATAGAAATTTTACAGCGTGGTATTATGGATTAAATAATATCTATCTTTATGAAAAATTCAAAGATCAGAATATAGTTACTGATAGACATATTGTTTCTAATTATTGTTGGAGTGGTACTGATTATAATAAAGATATTTATAATTTGATTTTAAAAAAAATAGGAAAACCTAAATTAACAGTAATCTTATATGCTACACCAGAATCAATACTTGCTCGTTTGAAGAAAAGAGATATTAATGATTCTGATATTGCCAAAGTATCTAAGAGTGAAAAAGCATACGAGAGAATGATATATTTTTGTGAAACCAAAAAACTTGAATATATTGTTATAGATACTTCAAATAAGACTCCAAAAGAAATAGTAGATTTAATAATGAAGAGAATCGAGGAATTGAAATAGGATGAATGTAGATAATTTAAGACTTGCAAAAGATATGAAATATGAAGCTTTGTATTGGGCTTTAGGTTTTGAAGAGTTAGAAAAGAATATTTTCTCAAAAAAATATAATAACTTAATAGTAATAATTAATTCAGAGCTTGGATTAGTTGATTTTAATGGCAAATTTTCTATTGTAAATGGTGATAGTTTTAAATTAGATACACATAAATCATTCGTTATCCTAGAGTGCATTGACAAATTATTATCCATGGGGTACTCAATATCTGAAATCATCTTAGATTTAGACAATGAATATGATATTTACTGTAAAGATTTATATATTAGATGCTTTGAATGGAATCATGAAGAAAATGATAACGTAGAATTTAAAGTAGATGCTTTTAAATCTATTACGTATTCATCAAGATTAATTAGTGGTGTTATTGAAAGAAGAACACTTATTAAAACTTTTGAAGGAAAAACATATAATCTCGGAATATTTGAAAACGAAATAAGAAAAGATAAATATGTCTTAGGAAATTCTAATTCAATTGACTCAAAAGAATTTATTATTAAATCAGGAGTAGTAACTAAGTACCTAGGTAGTAGCGATGTTGTTAATGTTCCTAATGGAGCAAGAGAGTTATCTCCATGTTTATTTTGGGATAATCAAATTATAAAAGAAGTAAGACTTCCTGATTCACTTATTAGTATAAGTGGAGATACATTTTATAATTGCTCTAATTTAGAAAAAGTAAATATTCCAGCTAATTGCAAGTTTATGGGGAACAACCCTTTTGCAGGATGTCCTAAAATCAAAGTTTCGAATGAATCATCATATTTTAATTTAGTGAATGGTGTTTTATATAACAAAGATTTTACTAGACTTATTTATTATCCTATTTCAAATACTAATGAAAAATATGTCATCGATTCTAGATGTAAGATATTAGGAAAACATTCATTTTATCTTTGTAATAATTTAAAAGAAGTAGAAATTCCTAGATCAGTGATAAAACTAGAAAACAATCCATTTTCTGGATGTAATCAAATTACATTAAATAATAAGTCACCATATTATCATGTGGAGGACTCAGTTATTTATGATAGAGATTATTCATCAGTAATTGGATGTTTAAATTCTATCGATACTGATTGCTTAGTTTTAAAAGATGTTAAAAGGATATGTAGAAACTCTTTTTGGAATTGTAAAGGTATTAGAAAAATCGTATTTCCTAAGACATTAGAGGATATTGGATATAATCCATTTGTTAGCTGTTTAAATATTGAGTTTGAATCAAATAGCGATAAATATATAGTTTATAACAATGCGTTATTTACAGCTGATAAATCAAAGTTGGTGTGTTATCCAGCAAAATATGCTATTGGTGAAGTTTATCTTCCTGATGAAACTATAACGCTTGAGCGTGGTGCCTTTTCTGGATGCGATAAATTAACTAGTATCAACTTACATAATGTTTCTATTATTTCTAAAACTTGTTTTACAAATTGTAATGCATTAGTTAGTGTTTACTGTTCTGATTTAGTTACATATATTGGTGAATGGGCATTTGCACACTGCGCTAATTTAAAAAAGGTATCAGTATATAAAGATTGCTTTATTGATAATAATGCGACATTGAATAGTCCAGTTAAGATTAATAGAAGAGAAGACTTATCTAATTATGTTATCGAATCAGATAACTTATTCACGTTAAAATCGATGACAAAATCATACAAAGGAAAAATTAAATCGATCTTAATTGATCCTCCATATAATTCACATATTGATTATATTGGTTATCAAGATGCATTTGATGGTTCTTACAATAATTTCATGCTATCTAGGATAGAATTAGCACATGAATTATTATCTAATGATGGATTATTAGTAATAAATATTGATGAAGGCGAAGTAGATAATTTAGCAAAATTATGTAAAGACCTATTTTATAAAGTCAAAATCTGCAAATGGGAAAAACTTCATCCATATTTTGATAAGAATAGAAATGTTAATCCAAATAAAAAGGTTGTCAAATACGAATACATTATTATTTGCTTCAAGTCTAAAGAATCTAAGTTAAATAATTTAAATCAACCTTATTTAGAGGGAGATGTTTTAAAAGAGAAAGAAGCTAAGGTTCCTAATATATTTAAATGCTTTGGAACTAATTCGTCTGCAAAAGATGAAATCGCAGCTATATTTGGAGATAGAACTTATTTTCAAACACCTAAGCCTTTAAAGTTATTAAAAGAACTTATAAGGGCAACAACCAATAAAGATTCTATTGTTTTAGATTTCTTTGCAGGATCAGGTACTACAGGACATGCAGCTATTGATTTAAATAAAGAAGATGGTGGAAATAGAAAATATATTTTAATTTCTAATAGTGAATCAAATATCTGTAAAGATGTTACTCTAAAAAGAATCAAGTTGTTCGATTCTAATGTTAAATTCATAAACTAGATTAAGAGGATTCATTCCTCTTTTTCTAGTAGTGCATTCTAAGTTCTATTCTAAATGTTTAATTAGAAGTAGAATTAAGATGAAAGAAGGGATAAAGATTTATGAGATACTTATTTTTTGACATTGAATGTTGTAATGGAAGAAATATATGTGAGTTTGGTTATGTTATTACTGATGACAAATTTAATATATTAGAGAAGAAAGATTTTACAATAAATCCAGAAAATAAATTTAATCTTACTGGAAGACCTGATGGTAGAGATTTATATCTTTATTATCCTGAGTCAACTTATTATAGAAGTAATAAATTTCCTTATTTCTATGAAGACATTAAAAAATTAATAGAATATCCAGATCAACTTATAGTTGGACATGCTATTTCTAATGATGCAGGATTTCTAAGAATTGCTTGTAGAAGATACAAATTAGATCCAATTAATTTTAAATTTGCTGATAGTCAAAGGATGTTTTCTGAGTTTTCCAATATCAGAAAGAGTATATCTTTGGAAAACGCAGGTGAATCATTAAGTGTTGAGAAACCAAAGTATCTTCATAAGAGTGATGATGATTCGGAATTAACAATGAATCTTGTTAAAGGAATGTGTAAGCAATTAGACAATTCGCTAGAAGAGTTAATTGAGTTATGTGATTCATGTTCTGGGAAAAGCGAGAATAATCAAATTACTTATGACGATTTTGAAATAAGACAACAAAAAAGATATGAAGCTGCAAAAAGTGGAGTCAATAATACTGTTAGAGGTCGTAATTATAGAATGTTCCTACAATTTCTAGATGGAGTAAAGCCTCAAGGAGATATTGTTGAATCAGATTTGAATGGCAAATCACTTTGCGTAAGTTTAAATTATGAAATTGGTCATTTTAAAGAAATGATATCATTGGTCCAATTATTAACAAATCATAATGCTACATATAAGATGAGAGCATCTGATAATGATATATTTGTAACTTGCGAAGCAAAGGATGATGAAGGTAACATAAGACATTGTTCTAGATTAAAGCATGTTAATGATGCAATAACAGAAGGCAAGGATATCAAAATTATTTCTTTTGATGAATTACTTAAAATACTAAATGTAACAGAGGAAGAACTAAGCACAATGCCATTCCCTGATGCAAGCAGTTTTTATAAGAAAGCAAAACCAAGACAAAGGGCAAAGAAAAAAGAACCTAAGTTTGAAAAAGAAGAATTCAAAGGTCCAACATTAGGAGACTTATTTCCTGATTTGTTTGAAAAACTAAAAAATGAAATTGATGAAGAGTAATTAATCTTCTTCAGGTTTCTTTCCCCAATAGTCTTTATTCTTAAACTCTCTGCGTTTACGATTAATCTTTCTGTTTTCTTTTATAGACCATGTACCTAATTCATAACGATATAAGGTATCGTCAATAAATTCATAAAGAAGATAGTCATTATCAACAACATATATTTTTCTAATTAAGAATTTAGTAAAGTAATCTATAATATCCTTATTTAATGGATAGATAGAAGATAATTTGTTACTAAATTCTTTTTGTTTGGTTTTCGTGTTTATTGTTTTAGATGCAATTAATCTTAAATCATTTATAATTTCATCTTTATAAGAACTATATAAATTTTCAAATGCTAAAGTAGATGCTTCAGTCATTTGCTCATCATGAATAAGAATCCCGTTACATTTTCTTTTGTATCTTGAATTGCAAACCCAATATAGAAGAACTCTGCCATAATCTTTTTTCCTATCATTTCTTCTAGGCTGATAAAACTTATGACATAATCCACATTCAATTTTATTACTTAATGGATATGAGTTATCAGTATATTTAATTGAATATAATTCTTGAACATATTCCCATGTTGGCTTTGGTATAATCGCGGGATGATTATTATATATTCTATATTGTGGTAATTCGCCTTCATTCTTTTTTAAAGTATGAAGCACTACATCAATTGAAAATTTCTTTTGAAGTATCGCATCTCCACAATATTTTTCATTAGTAAGAATTGAATTAATAACAGCATAAGTCCATTTTTTAGAACCTAGAGGTGTTAAGATATTATGGTTTTCTAAATATACTTGTAATTGATGATTATTTAAACCTTCTAAAAATAATTTATATATCATTTTAACAAGTTTTGCTTGTTCCTTATCAATTATAATTTTACCTGCTGCTGTTTTCTTAAAGCCTAATAAATGTTCAGTATGCATTGTGAATTTACCATGCTTATATCCATTTCTAATAGACCATTTAATATTATCAGATATTGATTTAGATTCTTCCTGAGCGAAAGAGCAGAAGAGTGTAAGCATGAATTCACCTTTAGGATCCATACTATCAATGTTTTCTTTTTCAAAGAATACAGGTACGCCTTTTAATTTTAAATCTCTTGTCGTTTGAAGAGCATCAATTGTATTTCTGGCGAATCTAGATACAGACTTAACTAATATAACATCTATTTTCCCATCAAGGGCATCTGTTATCATTTGATTAAATCCTTTTCTACGTTTTAAAGAAGTACCAGTTATTCCTTCATCATAATAAATATTAACTAGTTCCCAATCAGGATTAGATTTAATATAATTTTCATAATAATCTCTTTGAACCTGCAAAGAATGAAGCTGCTCATCTTGTTCAGTAGATACTCTTGCGTATGCTGCGACTCGCTTTTTAGTAGGAGCATTTTCAATCTTTTTCTTTATTGGAGTAATTTCTTTAATTATCTTTTTCATCGATTTCCTCCAACACACTAATTATAGGTTTATATTTTTTAATGAGCTTTTTCTTAAATGATACAAGTTCATCTTTTGTTATAATTTTATCTTCAAGCATTTGATTTAAAAGAAGACATGCAAATCTATATTTTATTTCGCCTTCAATTTGTTTATGTCGCATAATAAAAACCTCCTTAAAGCTGTGTCTATCTATCACTCTAAAGAGGCTTAAAGTCAAGTTGTATTAAACTTGTTTTTTTAAAATTTTTGTTGTATGAAATATGCATATCATACCTAAGTGTCACATCTGTCACGCCAGTCACGTGTCACTAAGTGTATATACCAATAAATATAGGGTTAGAGGGTGCACCTTTATCTATAGAGGGTGCAAAGTATCAAGTTAACTTACCTTTCACATA